>NZ_JBHVPX010000012.1:0-189233 GCF_042887155.1 Streptomyces sp. NPDC057963 | reverse complement strand
GGGGGGCGCCTCCTGGTGGGCGCCCAGGGCCTTAACCCCACGGGGGTGGACCCCACCGGCCTGACCTCCCAGCGGCCGAGCCGGAGCACACCTCCGGCTCGGCCGCTGGGAGGTCAGGCAGCAACCGGCAACTGGGCCCCGGTCTGGCACTCCTGGAATGTGCCGGCAGTGGGGTGCCAGCCGGGCCGCTAGCCGGGCGCGCCTGATCCGGAGGGCGAGCGGATGACCGGCGCACTGCTCGAGAATCATGGACACGGCCCCCGGCTCCGCGGCCATCCTGGCCTCGCCGACGATCCGGCCCAGCAGCTGACGCGACTCGCCGTCCGACAACTCGTCCAGATCGAGGGAGCGAATGCCTTCCACCGCGGCCAGCCGGCCGCGACCGGTGATCAGCACACCGCAGCCGGAGGTGCCCGGAAGCAGCGGCCGGACCTGCTCCTCGGCGGTCGCGTTGTCGACGACGAGGAGGAGCCTGCGGTCCGCCACCCGGCTGCGGTAGAACCGGGCCAGACCTGGCTGTCCGGCATGACAGCGTTGCCAACCCTCAGCGTCTGGAGCAGGTCGCGCAGCACCTGCGCGGGTTTGGCCGCGGCCCCGCCCTGCGTCAGATCGATGTGGATCTGACCGTCCGGATACTGTCCGCGCAGCCGGTGTGCCACGTACAGCGCCAGCGCCGTCTTGCCAATCCCCGGCATGCCTTGGATCACGCACGCCGGCGGGGCTCCCTCGGACAGACCAGGGGCGGTCATCCAATCGCACAGCGCCTCGACTTCGGCCGCACGCCCCGTGAAGTCCACCGGTGGCGGGGGCAGTTCAGCCGGCCGGACGGACGGGGGCACCGAGGGGACGGCAGGCTCCGTGACGCGGGTGCCGGGTTGCGCCATCGATGTGCCGCCCGCAGCGGTACGAGCCGGTTGGGGCGCGCCCGGGTCCTCATCGCACCGCCGGGCTGCGGCAAGACGGAACTGCTCGCCCGACGCGCGGTTCACCTGCTCGGTGGGCTACAGCCCCACCAGCGCATCCTCGCGCTGACGTTCTCCAATCGCGCGAAGCAGAACCTGCGAGAGCGCCTTCTGCGCACTTTGGGAGCGCAGCGCTTTTCGCGCCACGTCCGAGTTACCAACTTCCACGGGCATGCTGCTGACATCATCCGCGCCCACGGCCGGACTCTCGGGCTTGATCCGAACACTCCAATGCCTGGTCGCTCAACCCTCGCCAACGAAATCTCCTTGTTCACCGACGGCCTAGACATCGGCCCTGCCATCAACCGCAGGAAGGCCATCGAAGCGGCCCTGGCCGCCGCAAAGCAGGGCCCATACGATGACCATGAGGTGCGCGAAGCCCTCGCCGCCAGCGGTAACACTTTCGCCCAGCAGATCGAGGCCAAGCGTCTCGCGGAAGGGATCTTCCACTACGAGGATCTGCTCCGGCACGCCCAACGGCTGCTCAGGGTTGAGGAGATCGCCCGCCTGTACCAGCTGCACTACGGTGCGGTTCTCGTCGACGAGTTCCAAGACATGTCACCGCAGCAGCTGGAGATCGCCCTCGGGAGCAGCTCGGCTAGCCGGACCTTCGTCGGCGACCCCCTTCAGGGGATCTTCAGCTGGGCCAGCGCGAGGCCCGCTGAGGTGGAACGGGAGTTGAGGGGTATCTGCGGCGAGCCACGCCGTCTCACTCTCTCCTATCGGTCCTCCCCTGCCGTGCTCGAAGTCGTGAACTATGTCGCAGCCCGGCTCGACGATGTCGCGGCTCTCCGGCCAGTCCGGCCTGATGCCTGGCCCCAGGGCGGGGCCGCAGCCACCGCGGGCTTCAACAGCGGGGCCGAGGAGGCAGGGTGGATTGTGGACCGGGCAACCGAAATCCTGTCTGCCTTTCCCAAGGCGACCATCGGCGTCATCACCCGGTCTGGATGGCGCCGCAAGTACGTGGATGCGGCGTTCTCGGACGCGGTCCACCTCCGGTGCCAGCGCTGGGACCTCGCGATCGAGGACAACATCATGGTTCAGCGGCTGGTGGCCACGGTTGCCCAGCTGCCGCGCCAAGCCGATATGGAGAGGCTGCGAAGCGCGGTGATCGGAGGCATCGACCCGAGCGATGTCGACACGATGGAACAGGCGACAAACGCCCTATCAGAGTTCGAGAGCCTGGCCATCCAGGCGGGTTCTCTCGCCGCGGCGGCAGCCCAACTCCGCATCGTGGAGGAGGGCTCGGCAATCGAGCCAGGCGTCCACTTACTCAACGCCCACACAGGAAAAGGCCAGCAGTTCGACTGGGTGTTCGTGCCCGGCTTCGAGGACTGGCACATCCCAGATGGTCGGGCCGACACCGCCGAGCAACTGGCAGAAGAGCTCCGGGTCGTCCTCGTCATGGTCTCCAGGGCACGCCATGGCATCGTCATCACCCGCGCGCGGTCCCTGATCTCCAAGGCAGGCAACCCCTACGCCACGCGCGAGAGCCAGTGGTGGCCCATGATCGTCGAGGCATGCCCAATGAACACCAACACCCTCGCCCAGCACATCTCCGAACTGATATCCCAAGCCACCCCTCGGGATGAGTCCGTGTCCGCACCGCCACAAGCGTCACCCCGGGCGCTCGGCGAAGTCCCGGCCAACGCCGGGGCAGCAAAGAGCTTGGCACGCGGGGCCGACGGAACCGGGTAACGTAATTGTCATGTTCTTCCAGACGCCGATTTACGAGTGAGAGCGTGACGGGCCCCGCTGACGTCCTTCGACGTCGCCGCCCGTCCCCCACCGATGAATCCGCAGATCACTTCACATCACCACCGGGAGAACCCGTGACCGACAGCAAGAACATCAACAACCCCGTGGGCCAGGGCGGCGGCCAGCGCAAGAGACTTTCCCGCGCCGAACGGCAGAACAACGGTCCGCACCGCAACCTCGACCGCCAGGGTGCCGCCGACCAGAAGGCGGAACTGGTGCGCAAAATGCGCGAGAAGGTACGCACAGCTGAGAGCGCCGGACAGGCGAGCGACGACACCGCACAGAGGTGACGCACCGCCGCCGCCGGGCGGCACCGCACGGGGTAGGGCCCGGACCGCGACGCGCAGTCCGGGCCCTGGTGCCGTATCGGGGCTCTGCTGCCGTACTGGCTGCCGTGCCTAGTGCCGCATCAGGCAACGTTCGCCCTGGGCGGTCTGCGACCATGGCTCCATGGACGAGGAAGTCATTCCCATTCTTCGAGTCGAGGACGCTGCGGCGGCGGTCACCTGGTACGAGCGGCTGGGCTTCGCCAAGCAGTGGGAACACCGCTTCGAACCGGGGTTTCCCGCGTTCGTCGAGGTCGCCCGGGGCGGGGTGCGGTTGTTCTTGTCGGAGCACAAGGGCGATGCCCGCCCCGACACGTTGGTCTACCTCCGCATTCGTGATGTCGAGGCCATCGCTTCCGATTTCGGTGTGCAGGCGAAAGACGCTCCGTGGGCGCGTGAGATTGAGCTGCGCGACCCTGACGGCAACCGGCTACGGATCGGCACGCCGACGGAATGAGACTCGCCAGCAGCGCGCGGCAGGGAAGCTGTGCTGGTGGCTGAGCGAGTACGCGTCCGCGAGATCGATGACGACGAGGGGAAGCGCCTGCTGCGGATCATCCGCAGAGGTAGCGGGTCGGTGGTGACCTGGCGGCGGGCCCAGATGGTGCTGCTGTCCGCGCAGGGCATGCCTGTGGCGAAGATCGCCGAAGTGACGTTCACCAGCGCGGACCGGGTCCGGGACGTGATCCACAATTGCAACGCCGATGGCTTCGGCTCGCTCTACCCGAAGTACAAGGGCGGCCGACCCAAGACCTTCACCCTCCCAGAACGCCGCGAGATCAAGAAGATCGCCAAGTCCAGGCCGGCCGAGCACGGCCTGCCGTTTTCGACCTGGAGCCTGGCCAAGCTGGCCGACTTCCTGGTTGCCGAGGGGGTGGTCGACGACATCAGCCATGAGGGCCTTCGGGTCCTGCTCCGCGAGGAGGGCGTGTCCTTTCAACGCGTAAAGACCTGGAAGACCTCCCGCGACCCGGACTATGCCGCCAAGAAGGCCCGCGTCGAGCACCTCTACGCGATCGCCGACGGCGAGGTCATACCCGAGGAAGGCGAGCCCGAAGTCGTCTTATGCCTGGACGAGTTCGGCCCGCTCGACCTCCAGCCCCATCCTGGGCGGCAGTGGGCCGATCGCAGCGGACGGCACAAGGACCCCGGCAGGAAGCCGAGGCCTCGCCGACGGGCGACCTACACCCGCCCGCATGGGGTCCGGCACCTGTTCGCCGCCTACGACCTGTCCAAGGACAAGCTCTACGGCCACATCAAACCAAGGAAGAACCGGACGAGGTTCCTGGAGTTCTGCCGCTACCTGCGCAGCCTCTACCCGCCCGAGATCCGCATCGCGATCGTGCTCGACAACTTCTCCCCGCACCTGACCACGAAGAAGGACACCCGAGTCGGCGAGTGGGCCGCAGTCAACAACGTCGAATTCGCCTTCACCCCGACCAACAGCTCCTGGCTGAACCGCATCGAGGCGCGGTTCACTGCACTGCGCTACTTCGCTCTGGACGGCACCGACCATGCCAGTCACAAGGAGCAGGGAAGCATGATCCGCCGCTACATCATCTGGAGGAACAAGCACGCCGCAGACGAACGCCTCCACGAGGTCGTGAACAGGGCGAACGTTGCCTGATGCGGCACTAGTAGTGCCGATCACTCTGCCAGAGGCAGCAGCCAGCGTCCCATGGTTCAGCTATGGGACCTCCTCGACGTGCTCTTGCCGATCGGCCCCGAAGCCCGCGCGTGCTGCAGGAACGGAACTTCCCTAGGCGTTGGAAGATGTCAAAACGAACCAGGCTCGGCGGACTTCCACTACGGCGAGATGAAGATGCGCCGGCACGGCACCGAAGCACCTCTGGGCAAGCAACTGCTCCTGAGCGGGCACTGGACAGTGTCCGGATAGGAGCTGCGGGTCGTTCGTGCCCTCACCTCCCGCAGGAGGACTCCGGCCCACCGTCACCGCAGGAAATGCCAACTGACTCCCCATCAGGACGAGCGTCAAATGAGCGTCAAGATACCGCCCGTAACGCCCGCGCCGCACATAATGCGCACCCATAAACTCGCAGGTCAGGAGCCCTTCGCGGCCGGTTCAAGGATGGCCACGCACTCCACGTGATGCGTCATCGGGAACAGGTGGACGACGCGGAAAGAAGTTTCCTCTGTGCCCGAGGTGGAGCGAACCTCAGTAACCTGCGGACCGACGGGCGACCGTGCGCACCACTCAGTTGGTACGGCCGGACTTCCCCTCTGCACTGCCACCGAAGCGGCTTACTAACCGAAGAAGCTCAACCGGACGTTACGGTCAGTGTTGTCCCTGTTCGTGTCGACCAACCTCCGTTAAGACAACCGTCAAGGTACTCGATCGCCCCTTCCACGTGATGCGTCATCGAAAGATGTCGCGCAGAGCGGGAGCGAACATAGTTGCAGGTCAGCGCAGGTATACGGCCGCGCCGTAGCAGCGAGGTCTTCCAACAGCACATCGGCCACCAGCTCCTCGACCATGGCGATGCCGTGCTCCGCCATTACTTCAGCCAGCTCGGGATCCCACGGCGCTTCGGTAATGCGCCCGGGGTGAGGGCCGCGCGCGTTGCAGGCGACCGCGGCTCGGTAGTCCCCTGCCGTCATACGCCAGGGATGCGCCCCCGCCTTGTCCAAGACGTATGCAGCGATGCGGATGCCCTCGCCATCGAAGTCACCGTGGTAACGAAGAGCGGCACCCCGGTCGACGAGTAGGCGCAGGAGCTGGATCGCGGCGCTGTTGGGCCAGCCGGACGTGCAGACGAGCGGCGGACAGTCGGGGCCGAAGCGGCGAAGGGCGAGGGCCAAGATGCTGGGGTTCTCCACCACGTGGACGACGTGTGGGGCAAGGGCGGCGGGCAAGGTGAGCTCACCCGGGTTCCGAACGTGGGCGAGGGGCAGGCTGGCTGCCTGACCTGCCTCGGTGCACAGGCGGGCCACACGGGCAAGCAGGCCGTCGCCGACGAGGCGCAGTCCGCCGACGACGACGGTGGCGGACAGCTCGTCATCTGCGACGCCCGCTTGGGTCCACAGGGCGCGCCGTTCCGCTGCGGACTGCGGTGGAGCAGCGTCGTACAGGGTCGCCAGGGCGCGCAGGACGAGCGTTGAGAGAGGTGTGCCGTCGTCGAGAGCGTGCGCGTGGCCGTTCAGAACCCGGGCGGCGAAGACGGGCAAGGGTTCGGCCTGACCGGGGAGTTCGGCGAGCACCCTGAGCGCATCGGTGAGCAGCGTACGGGTACGTTCCGCCGAGCCGCCGACCAGGCCAGCGGCCCGACAGGAAGCGGCCCAATCGGCGAACACCGGCTGCGCCCGTAGCGTGTCATGACCGGCCAGCCAGGCCCACAGCCCTGAGCGTTCGTCGTCCTGGCGGCGCCGCTCGCCGGCTCTGTCGCCGAGCGGTCCGACGAGTGCGGTGACAACCTCTGGGACGGTACGGCCGGAGAGTTCGGTGACGGCTTCCTCCAAGCGGGCCAGAGCAACGGAGGGGCGGGGGTCTGGCAGGCGGTCGAGGCCGAGGAGATCGGCGAGGGCCTCCCGCTGGGGCTCGTCCAGCGGCCCGAGGCGTACACGCGCGACGGGGCGGCCAGAGGAGAGACGGTCGTGGACCGTCTGCCAGAGGGGGCGGAGTTCGGGGCGGCGCAGGGTGGCTTCGCCTGGTGCCGGTTCTGTGGCGGTCGTGGCATCCGCGGCCGTCATTCCGCCTCCATGCCGGTGCCGTTCCAGACGAAGCGCGCGCTGGTGACGGCTTCGTCGTTGCCATCGGTGAGGAGTTGGTGGACGGCGATACCGGGCAGCTCGCGGTAGGTGCCCCACTCGTGGTCGGAGGTGATCATGAGGTCCAGGTCGAGTGCGGCGAGCAGGGCGAAGACTTGTCCTCGGTTGACGGTGTCGACGCCGACGAAGACCTCGTCGAGCAGGATCAGACGGGGCCCCAGGGGCACGTCCTCGTAGTGGGCGGCGACGGCGGCGAACAGCGGCAGGTGCAGGGCGATGGCCTTCTCCCCTCCCGAGAGAGCACCGTGCAGGCGCTTGGTCAGCGGCTGCCAGCCGTTTCCGTCCGCCCGGTCGAGACGGACGGTGAAGCTGTGCCAGGCGGTGTAGTCGAGCACCTCACCGAGGTGCTCCTCCCAGCTCGCGGCCGTGTCGCTGTTCTTGGCCTCCTCGATGCGGCCGCGGAAGAAGGCGTGCAGGGCCTCCCGGTCGGACTCGGTGACCCGGCCGGGGTCCTTCAGGAGCAGCTGGCGGGCGGTGCGGGTGCTGTCGGGGAGGTCTGGGCGGACGTCCCAGACGAGCTGGACCGCGACGTTGGAGGCGGTACGGACCCGCTCCAAGTGCCCGTTCATGTGCGCGACGAGTTCGCCGGCCCGGCGGATTCGGGCGGCGAGGTGACGACGGATGTCACCGGTAAGGATCTGGTCGAAGAGACGCCGCTCTGCGGTGCTGATGTCGCCACGGCTGCGGTCGCGTTCCTGGGTGAGCGTGGTGAGCAGGCCGGTCGCTCCGACGCGTACGCCATCCAGGGTGGCGGTGAAGAGCTGGACGTCATCGTCGGGCTCCAGAGCCAGGTCGGCACGGACACCAAGGTGTCCACGGGCCTCGTGGACGGCTTCGGAGAGGCGGGTCGCGGCGTCGCCGAGGTTCCGTAGCGCGTGCGGGAGCCCGGGCCACTGGGCCGCGGTGGCGCGGGCGGCTTCCAGAGTGGCCTTGGTGCCGTCCCCGAAGTCGAGTTCCGGTGCGATTCCGGCGTCCTCGGCCAGGCCGACGAGGCACAGGTGCCGGAACCGGTGCGCCGCGCCGTCCCGGGCCGCGACGGCCTTCTCCCGTCGCTCGGCGTCCTGGCTACTCGTGGCTTTCAGTTCTCCGATGTGCCCTTCCAGGTCCACGAGGAGACGGTTCGCCCGCCGGGCGTCGTCCCGGCAGCAGTCCCGTTCGGCGCGCGCCTCCGCGACGCGAGCGACGATCTGTCGGTAGTCCTCTCCGACGGTCGCCTCCACCGCTTGCAGGCGCGCCGTCATCCCGACAGCCTTCGCCTCGGCGACGGCCGCGTCCCCGGCACTCTCGTCCGCGATGCGGCGGGACCGGTCTGCCTGCGCGGCCGTCTGCCGAGCCCGCTCGGCGGCGGTAGCCGCTGTAAGACGGGCATCGACCCAGCTGTCGGCGAGGTCGCGGAACCTCTCGATGTCGCCCGAGAGGCTCCGCAACCGGTCGCGGTCAGTGGGCAGTCCGTGTTCTGCCGCCCGGCGGCTCAGCATGCGCAGCGCGTCCGCCACCTCTGTCTCGCGCCGGGCGAGGTGCATGGTCGCGTCGCGTACGACCTCGTCCCTGGCGGCCACCACCTCCTCGGCCCGGTCCCAGTCCCGTCGGCGCGCGTCGAGTTCTCGGCTGTCGGGCCGGGCGGCCTGGTCAGCATCCAGCCGGGCGGCTCGGGCGTCGAGCTCGTGCAGCTGGTCGTCGAGGGCAGCGAGGGCGGCGTCCGTCTCCTCGATACGCCCGGTCAGTTCGGCGATCCTGCGTTGCCGGGTCCGCTGCCGGGCGAGAGCACCGATGAAGGCGGGTTCCGGCTTGCTCCAGGTCCCGGTGGCCGGCCCCAGGCGCCAGGCTCCTCCGGCGGAAACGGCAGCCTGGTGGCCGCTGGGAAGGGTGGTGCCGTAAGCAACGCCGACAAGGATTCGGGTCACGGTGTCGGCCGGTACGGGGATGTTCGCCTCTGGCCGCAGCACGTCGAGCAGGCTGGGCCCCGGGGCGGCTGCGGCCAGGGCGGCCTCGACACGGGTGTCGTGACCCGGCAGTGTGATCCCTTCCGAAGGGCTGACCCACGCATCAAGGAGACCCGAGGCCTCCAGTGCGGCTTCTACCGCTGCCTGGACGGCGACCGGAACGCCTTCGTGGAAGGCCACCAGCCGCCACAATGGTGCTCCCGCCGCCGTTGTGCGGACGGTGGTGCGAGTGAGCGGAGCCGGCGGCGGAAGGTCGCTCTCGCCGCTGAGCCGACGCACCTCCTCGTCAAGCCTGTCCCGCTCCTCCCCCAGACCTCGGTGTGCGGCTCGTACACCGACTCGCGCCGTGGTGATCTCCTGGTCCAGCGGTCGCGCGGCGGCATCGACCAACGCGCGCACATCTGCTTCGACCGCCGCCTTGGCCGCCAGTTCGCCGGGATCGGCGATGCTCAGCTCCGTGCAGTCCGCAGCCCAGGCCAGCAGCCGTTCCGCCTGCCCGGCGACGGCGTCGTCCCAGGCTCCCGCGGTCTCGTCCCTGTGAACGATCGCCTCCCCGAGCCTGGTGCGTGCCTCGTCCAGCAGGCCCTCAGCAGTGCCCCGGTCGCGCACCGCGCGGTCGTGCTCCTCGATCGCCTCGGTGATGTGGGTGACCTGCTCGCGTCGGGCGGTGACCGCGCCCCGGAGCAGTAGGCGGGCCCGGCGGGCTGCGTCCTCTCCCGGCGTACGAGCGATGGCACCGAAATTCTCGGGTCGTCGGCCGCCTGTCCCGTTCCCCAGGCCGTCGCTGAGAGGCGCCGCCGGGTTCACGTCGAGAATCGCCTCCACTTCGTGGTGGACGGATTCCATGCCCGAGGCCCGGGCCGACCGGTGTGCTTCGTCCGCGGCTTCACGCGCGTGCTCGTCGAAGGTGCGGGCGTGCCCCGCTGTCTCGTCGGCGAGCTTCCGGTCCTCCTCCGCTCCGGTCCTGGCGGACCGAGCGGTCATATGCCGCTCCTTGGCGGCTGCGACCAGGTCTGCGGTGTCGCGGCGGAGTCGGTCGAGCTCCTCCCCCTTCTGGTACGCGTCGCTCTCACGCAGTCCCTCGACGGTCTCGTCCAGGACGTGTGCCCGCAGCTCCTGTTCGTCGCGCAGGATCTGGGTCGACTCGCGTTCCGCGAGCGCCTCGTCGAGTTCCTCATCGCTCTGGCGGGCGGCGCGGGTGAGGTCGTCCATGTCGGTCGTCGCGGAGATCAGTCCGGCCGCACCGGCGCGCAGTACCCGGCGGGCGTAGGCGCGCTGCCGGGATGCGACGGTCTCGGCCGCTGCTACTTCGGCGTCGAGCCGGTCGAGGTGGTCGCGTTGCCGGTCCAGACGCTCGAAGCCCTCGGCGAGCTCGGTGATCTCTCCCTCACCGAGCGGGGGCAGGGCGCGGGACAGCAGGGTGGACAGCAGGGAAGGGTCGAGTCGTTCGGACAGCTTGGGCTGGCGCAGCTGGAGCAGCGCGGAGAGCAGCGATTCGTACCGCTGCTCCGCCATGCCTGCGAAGAGCGCGCGCCGGACAGCGGTGCGGTAGTCGGTGGCTGAGGGGTACACCTCGCCCTGGTCGCGAAGAGCTTCGGCGAGAGCGGCCTTGGTCAGGGGCTGCCCCGCCTCGTTGACGAGTGGTACGCCGTCGGGGTGGGCGATCCGGGAGCCGGTGGTGAAGTACTCAGCGTGTGCCGTACTGGTGTGCACGCTCGCATGCAGGCGAGCACCGCAGCCGAACCACTGTTCGGCGCCGTCGTCACCGACGCGGCGGAACTCCATCCACACGTACCCCACGCGCGTCTTGCCGGAGGCTCCCGCACCCAGCATGTTCCAGTGCATGGTTCGTTCGGAACCGCCGAACGTGGACAGGCGGTTGGGACGGAGGCTGGCGTCGAAGAGGAAGGGAAGCAGCAGTTCCAGGGCTTTGGACTTGCCGGAGCCGTTCTGACCACGCAGCAGCAGACGCCCCTGGTGGAAGGTGAAGCTCTCGTCGTAGTAGCGCCAGACGTTGAGGATGCCCGCGCGGTGGGGCTGCCAGCGGCTGCGGGCGGCGTCCGGCTCTCGAGCGGGCGGCAGCTCGGTGCCCTCCTCGGGTCGCCGCTGGAGGGGAAGCTCTGTCACGTTCACTGCGTGTCTCCTTCCGCGGCGACGCCGCTGGAAGCGGTAGTGCCTTCCGGGTCGCTCTTCGGGCCCGGGCTCGTGGTCTCCGTCAGGCGGTAGCGGTATGCGGCCGGTCGTGCGACGACGCGGCCCCAAGCTCTGTCGGCCAGGCCGACGTCGAGCAGGACGCGTACGGCGTCATCGGCCAGCCGTGCCGGACCATCCTCGGACTGGTACGCCTTGGCCCAGCCCGGGTAGCGACGCAGCTGATCGGCCCCGGCCTCGGCCAGTTGCTCGGACAGCAACCCTGCGGGAGTTGCGCAGAGTGGTTCGAGGAGAAGCAATGCGGCAACACGGGCGGTGGAAGTGTCGTCGGGGAAGCGGACGTCGGTGGCGATACCGTCCGGATCGACGAGGAGGAAGCCCTCGGCCCGTTCTTCCAAGAGGAAGCCGGCTTGTTCGACCGAGCGGCGCAGGATCTGGCGGCCGGTCAGGGAGGTGACGTACGCGAGCTCGTCCTCGGCAAGGTCGGCCCGGTACAGCACGGGGTCGTCGAAGAGGCGGCGGAGCACCGAGTGGCGCAGTTTCAGGTTGCGTTGGGCGTCCGTGGTGGCGCTCTCGCCGGGCGACTCGTCGGCCGTCCCGTCGACGGCCGTGCCGCCGTAGCGGCGCTCCCGCACCAGGCCGGTGAGGAGGTCCTCGAACCGTGCGGGCACCTGGTCCGGGGGCACTGCGAGCCGGGAGGCGCCGACGGGCGCGGTCGGCAGCCGCATCAGCAGCGTGTTGTCCACCCGGTAGAGCACCTTCGCCTCCGCGGAGTCGGCGTACGCCTCGGTCGACCCGTCCACGGCGCGCAGCACGTCGTACGACTCCAGCAGCTTCAGGACGTCGACGAAAGCCATCCGCTCCGGCCGGTGCACCGGGTCGAATGCCGGGAGTGCTCGGTCGGCCGCCGTTGCCTGGACGACGCGGTCGGCGAGCATGCCGATGGTCGTCATCGGCATCGAGAGCAGCTCGGCCGCTGTGACGCAGAGCAGGACGTAGCGCCGACGGTCGAAGGGGGCCCGACCGGACCGTGCTCTGCGCGCCGGGCGGGAGCCGTCGGGATTCGCGCGGATCTTGGTGAGGCGGGCATACCCGCGACGGGGCTCCACGACCAGGCTCCATCCGCATGTGTAGTCGAACCAACGGGCCAGCGGGTCACGACGACGACGTACCAGTTCGAAACCGGTCGGGTCGGCGGCCTCGGTGAGCAGTGGACGGGCCAGGAGGAGGCGGATGGCACGGGCGACCTCCTCCCGTTCCGCGGAAGCCAGTTGGTTGGCGAGCGTGCTCATCCGGCCGTCTCCTGTCCCATGGCGGCGCGGACCGCCGGAAAAGCGGTCGCTCCGCCCGCGGTCATGATGTGGACGACGTAGTCCGGGCCCGCCAGAGTCCCCTTCGCGGTGTGCAATACGGCAGTACGCGCGTCGGGGGGCGGCGACAGCACGACCTCCACCCTGCCGTCCCCGGTCGTGGCCCGGCGCAGACCGCCCGCGTCCGACGGGGCGGCCAGGGCCCGGCCCAACAGGTCCAGCAGGTGGTCGAAGACCGCCGGGTCCAGGGCGCCGAAGGAGGAGAGCCGCACAGGTCCGTCCGTCTCCAGCGCCTGCCAGGCGCGCGCGAGTTCCACCCGCTCCGCACGAGCCCGCTCGGCACGCTCGGCCCTCACGGCCGCCACGTCCCTCACCTTGCCGGTGCGCGTGAAGCGCTCCGTCCGTCCACTGGTCCGCAGCAGCGCCGACACCTCCACCGGCGGCGCCTCGGACCAGGAACGGGACGAGGAGATCAGCTCCGGGTCGGAGTGGGCGAGGTGGGCGTGGCGCGCCGATCCAAGACCGAAGGCCGTCGACCACAGCCGGTGCAGGTCGTCCTCCTCGGGAGCCGCCGCGAACCAGCGCGCCAGCTCCCGGAAGTCCTGTACCGCGCTGGAGGAGCGGCGCCGGGACTCGTTGATCCGCTCCAGTACCTGCAGGAGGGAGACGATGGCGCGCCGGGCGATGTCGTGCAGCTGCTCGATCCGGGGGCGCGTCCCGTCGTCCGGCAGGAACCAGGCCCGCAGGCCCGACCAGCGCGCCCGCCGGCTCTCCAGCCAGCCGGCCCCCGGGTCCTCCCCCGGCACCGGTGGTAGCTCTGCCCCCCGCAGGGCCCGCTGGCGCAGCACCGCGATGCCCTGCTCCTCCACGCGGGCCACGGCTGCAGCGACCGTCTCGCCGCGCCGGTCGAGATTGACCAGGAACTCTTGGAGGTACGCGACAGTGGCGGCCTTGACCTCACGGAACACGTCCAGGTCCACGCCCTCGGCGCGCAGGAGCCGCTGCAGCTGACCGTTGAAGGCCTTGGTGTTCTCCACCAGGGCCTCCAGATGGCCCTCCAGCTCCCGAACGGTGCTGAAGATCCGGCGGTCGGCCGCGGCGGGTTCACCGGACAGCACGGTCAGCTCGTCGAGCCGATCGGCGATCGCCTCGAGCACTGCGGTCTGCAGCGCCCCCGTCGAGGCCAGCACCTCCAGGGCGTGTCGCAGCCCTGCCAGCGCGGCCTCGCCCCGGCGGGTCAGCGAGTAGTGCAGGTTGCGCCGCTCATACTCCTCGGCCGTGCGGTAGTTCTCGGCGTGGTTGTGGACCACATCGAGGAGTTCCCACCCCACCAGCCGTTTCAGCGTGTCATGCAGTTCCTCGTCCTCGAGGTCCGCGATCCAGCCCACCGCACGCAGCCGCTCGCGTACGCCGTCGAGCGCGAGCGTGGTCTCCAGGTGTTCGCCTGCCACGCCGAAGGCCTCGAGGACGGCCCCGTTCAGATCGGACTTCTCCCCCGTGGTGAACCGGAACATCTCCGGCGGGACCCTGCGCATGCTTGTACGCCCCCTTCCACTGCCGCCACCCCTGCGGCACTTCAGTCCCTACCGTAGGGGGCAGCTCCGAATCCCGGTCTCGTGTCGTTGTCGTCACTGTGAAGGCTGTCATGGCAGTCATGGCCGGGGGCTACTCCGTGCTCTCGAACGGGCAGACAAGGCTCTGCGCGCCCCGGATGCCGGAGACCAGCACGTTGCCGCTCGGCCGGTAGGGCAGGTGCTTCAGCGGCTCCAGGATGATCTGTACGGTGACCGGCGCCGTTCCCGCCTCCAGGCCGGAGACGACCACGAGGAAGAAGGCGTCGCTCTCGATCGCCCGCTGGAACTCCGCGGGAGTGAGTTGGATCGTGTCCGGCTTGGCATCGCTGTACGTCTTGAGTTCGTAGAACCGGGCCAGCTCGTCCACCGCGTCCGCGCCCGGGCCGTGCTGGGCCCTCAGGTCGCGCAGCTCGGTCTCGTCCAGCGCCAGAGCCGTACGCACGAGGTCCAGCGCCGCCTTCTCCTACTCAACGGTCGTGTAGGGACGTGCGGAGGTGCGCTGTTGAGGGGCGGCCGAGCCGGACCGGAGCTGTGGCAGGCCCGAAGTACCCTTCTTCGGGACGGTGCCGGTCGCGGGCCCGGCCTCGGACTGTGGTGCCGTGAGGTTCCCTTGAGGCCCTCGGGCCCACCGCCCCGGTGGGCCATCAACGTATCGGCATTCACACAGGTCAAAGCGCCGGTGACGCTGGTTACCAAGCGTTGCAGCATTGTTGGCCGGTGTTAAGACTTTGCCGGAGCCCTGGTGCGCGGGGTGGCGGCCGGGCAGGCTAATTTGTTCGGATGAGTCTCCTTGATGATGTGGCCGAGCGCGACGGCTGGCGGTGCTGGGTGTGTGACGAAGCAGTCGACCCCGACGAGTCGGTGAACGACCCACGGGGGCCCAGCGTCGACAGCCGGACTGCCGACCGGAAGGCCAAGGTCGCCGAGCGGCTCGCGCACCGCGGATGCAACACCCGCAAGGGCGCGGTCAAGGTGGTCATCGCCTGGCCGGACCGCCTGTACGTGGTCGAACCCGCGCCGCTGATCACCGTTGCCGGGAGGCTGGAGCGCAAGGGGGGCCGCGAGATGGTGGGCCGTTGTCCGACCAGGCGGGACGCCCAGGAGGCGGCGGATTGGCTGGTGGACCGGTTCTCCCGACTGGTACCGGGACTGCCGGTGACCGCCGACATCGAGGCGGGCGGCGGCCAGTTCCTCGTCATCCTGGCCACCGGCCGCCGCTGACCAGGGATCACCAGCGCACACTCGCGTCGAGCCGAACCGTCGGCCCACACCGACCTGCCCTGGCACGAGTTGACCCACATTGCTCGCCTGTGCCCAGCTATGGGTCGATGTCGCCGATTGCCGCAGCCATGACTGAGGCCGAACCGGAAACAGCGCGTGCTCCCCAAGGCCCTCGCCCTGTACGACAAGGGCGTCGGCATCGCCCGTATCGCCGGCCAACTTCCCGTCGGGGCGTTTGTGCAGCCAGCCGCAGTCAGCCACTTTCCTCAGCTTCCCGCGCAGCGGCTGATCCCCCTCACCGCGCTGCCTCACCCTGACTGGAGCCGCAAGAGCGTCGGGCCGGGTGCCCTCTGGGAAGTTCTGGGACTTCCGGCCGCGTCAACGAGCACGAGCGCGAAACAGCCGAAAGGCCATCTGCGCAGGTCAGCGGCGCGAATCCGTTCAGCGTCCCAGGTCACAGGGCCGCCCGGTCCCTTCCGCGACATCTACCCCCGAAGCCAGGAGCGCTGCGTTCAGCGTCACCTGCCTTCGAGGCTTCGGAATTTCCTCCGGGCAGCGATACGCAAGGATCTGAACTCGTTGTAGAGTCGGTCGGCGGCCGATTCCGCCTTCATGGCGTTGTAGCGCCGAGCGGTGTTGTTCCGAAGGGCTCCAGCGGACGCGTTGTCGATCAGCTCGCCCCATTCCCAGTCCACCGTGAACTCGCCGGGAGATCGCTCGTACCAGGCCGTGAGAACACGCAGTGTCGCCCTGAAAGCCGATGCCTCCCAAAGGCGCGCTGGGGCGCGGAAGGAGTGTGTCCTCCAGCCACACCTCGGCCAGGTCCACCGTCAGGTCTCCTGATTCACGTGGAAAGCCTCGCTGGGCGTCTTCGACGAACGCGTGGGCGCCGATGTCATCCATGATGTGTGCACGGATGGCGTGTTCGCGCCGACTGTGGAAGTGCGGCCAGAGCAATTCTCGATCTGGATCGCGAGCCGAGGTAGAGGTGCCCGGGGGTTCTCTGTTCTGGATCTCCTTCAACTCGGCCCGAAGCCCGCGCATGGCGCTGGGGTATATCCGACCGTCGCGGAGAGCCGGTTTGTCGGGGAGGTTGTGGCCAGATGCCAGGTCTTCGACGGTGACCCCCCATGTGCCGCTGTCGGCCGGCTGATCGCCGGGAGCGGACGCATCTGCTGGCAGTATTGTCTCGGGATCCCCCATCCAGGCCGAGCGTATGCCCGAGCACCTCGACCAGGCCAACGCTAGTCCGCCTGCTGGTCTCCATGTGCCGGAATCCGGGACCGGGCACACCCTTGGCAGGCCGTCACCTCACGCGCCATGGGTTGAGGAGGTGTCTGTCGATGAGTGCATCTGTCCTTACGTGGGAGCGACAGGGCCCCCAGCCCCTCAGGAGCGCCAGGTTCAGGCCGAGCCGGTCAAGCCGGGCCTCGCTCCGGCGGGCCCGCCCACCACCGTGAGCAGGTCCACGACGAAGATCAGCGTCGAGCCCGCCGGGATCAACGGAGAGGGTGACTGCCTGCCGTAACCGAGACGCGGGGGAACAATGATCTCGCGCCGGCCGCCGACCTTCATTCCCCTTACCCCCCGGTCCCAGCCCTTGATGACCTTGCCACCGCCCACCGCGAACTTGAACGGCCGGTCCCGCTCCCAGGAGGAGTCGAACTCCCTTCCGGACGCAAACGTGACCCCTACATAGTGAACCTGGACGACCCTGCCCGGCTGCGCCTCGGGTCCATCCCCAACCACGAGGTCCCGGATCGTCAACTCGGTGGGCGCGACACCCTCCGGAACCACGATTCTGGGCTTCGTCAGTTCGCTCATCACGGTCCCATCGCTCGCCACCGGAATCCCTCGCACGGGCCGACCGGACACATGGACATTCCATGCGGCAGGCGATCACGCTACGGCAATGCCCGTGCTTCAAGGTGCACCCCGGGCCCCGGAGGCAGGTCAAGGACCGATCGATGCGCGCCCCGGAGTGACCGCGTAGGCACCTGCCCGCCGGACGCAATCCGGGCGGATATCGCCCACCTGCGGCGGAGTGCAGGCGGTGTCCACTACAGGGAAGTGGCCACAGCAAGGCTGGCTCATCAGCTGACTGTCAGGAAGAACTTCCCGACCTCAAGGAGTTCCATGTCGTCAGTGGACCGCACTCCGTTCGATCTTGAGGCATATGAGACCAGGGCGCTTCTCGGGCCGTGTTTCGTCTGCGCGTTGCTCAAGGGAGACTCTGACTGCAGAAATGAGTCGGTCTACGAAAACGCTGACCACGGCACGCTTGTGCATCGGTGGCGCCGGGCTCGCTCTCGGAGGCTGTGCACCGGTCCTGCGGCTGCTGTCGTTGATCCTCGCGGACCGCTCCGGGGCCGCCGCGCACTCCACGTGGTGCGTCATCGGGAACAGGCGGACGACACGGAAGGGAGTTTCCCCTGCGCACGAGGTGGAGCGAAGCTCAGTAACCTGCGGACCGACGGGCAACCGTGCGCACCACTCAGTTGGCGCGGCCGGGCTTCCCTTCTACAGTGCCACCGAAGCGACTCGCTAGCCGAAGAAGCTCAACCGGACGTTACGGTCAGTGTTGTCCCTGTTCGTGTCGACCAGGCACACCGACTGCCACGTCCCCAGTTCCAGTCGGCCCCCGATCACCGGCAGTGTTGCGTGCGGTGCGACCAGGGCCGGGATCACGTGGTCACGGCCGTGGCCGGGACTGCCGTGGCGGTGTTGCCAGCGTTCGTCGGCGGGGAGCAGGACGTGGAGGGCGGCCAGGAGGTCGTCGTCGCTGCCTGACCCGGTTTCCAGGATGGCGATGCCGGCGGTCGCATGCGGTACGAAGATGTTGAGCAGGCCGTCCCTGGCGGCGGCCGCCCGGTCGAGGAACTCCTCGCAGTCGTGCGTCAGGTCGGTGACGGTCTCCGACGCTCCGGTGGTGATGTGCAGGACGCTGGTGGTGAAGGCATGGGGCATGCCTTGATTCTCTCGCCCGCGCTGTGAGATTGCGCGTCCACGTGCCGAGGCACCATTGACCGTCTCAGTCATGGATCGCTACGTTCAGCGCCATGTTCCGTTCAGCTCTGCTTACTTCGCGCGGTCACATCGACCTGCTGCGGGTGGCTTCGGCCGCGTGTCGCACCGGCTGCTGACGTCCTTTCAGCACATGTCCCACCGGTGACGGAGCACTCCGGTCACCCGCCCACGCCGCCGTACGTGCCTGATCACCTGCGCCCCGGCGTGCCCCGCCCCGTCGACCGCGTGTCGTAGCCCCTGTACCGCAGCACCGACAGCGGTTCGCACACGCGTGCGGCCGTGGCGGTCTCCCTTACCCCTTGTCCGTGGACTGCTCGTGGAGCCCTCATGACCATCGACCATGCTCTCGCCCCACCGGATACATCACCGAGGTCCGGTACACCTTCCGCTTCGTCCGCTCGCCGACCGCTCGACCTTGAGCCGGTGGTTCCGGCTTCCGCCCGGGGTGTGCGCCTGCGGGCGGCGCCCTGTTGGATACGGCGTACGGCCGGGCCGCTGCTGCTCCTCCTGCTGTGGCGGGTGCTCAGCGTCACCGGCGTCCTGCACCCCGAGGTGCTCGCATCGCCCGGCACCATCGCCCGCGCCGGATCGGATCTGATCGCGGACGGGACACTGCTGTCGTCGATGCGGGCGTACGCGGAGTCGATTCCCAACTCGTAGAAGCAGGCCATTCGCTGGGGCTCCGGCGATGGGGCCTGATTCGGCATGTGGTGCCGCCGGGCGCGCTGCCCGGAGCGATGACGGGGCTGCGCTACTCCCTCGCCACAAGTGGCTGGCGCTGGTCTTCGGCGAGTCCGTCAATGCCGATGCCGGAATCGGCTTCCTGATGAATCAGGCCCGGGAGTTCTTCCGTACCGACGTCATCATCGTCTGCCTCGTCGTCTGTGCCTTCCTCGGCCTCGCCGCCGATGCCATCGTCCGCGTACTCGAAAGGCTGCTGCTGCAATGGCGACCGACCTTCACGGGACAGTGAGCTCCTCCGCTCCGACCGGCCGGTCGGAGCCCGCCGTGCGGGTCGAGGGACTGACCCGTTCCTTCGACGGCAGGGCCGTCGTCGACGGGCTGGATCTCCCCCTGGACGCCGGGGAGTTCACCGTGCTGCTCGGCCGGAGCGGCTGCGGGAAGTCGGCCCTGCTGCGGGTGCTGGCCGGGCTGGACCGCGAGATCGAGGGCACCGTGCTCGTACCGAAGCGGCGGGCTGTCGCCTTTCAGGCGCCCCGGCTGATGCCCTGGAAGCGGGTCTGGCGCAATATATTGCTGGGGCTACCCGGAAAGCCCGAACGGGCAGTCGCCGAGCGTGCGTTGGAGGAGGTCGGGCTCGGAGCCCGGTCGGGGGCATGGCCCACGACGCTCTCCGGGGGCGGGGCACAACGCGCCTCGCTGGCCCGAGCACTGGTGCGTGAGCCCGATCTGCTGCTGCTCGACGAACCGTTCGGCGCGCTCGACGCGTTGACCCGGATCAGGGCTCGGCACCTGGTGGCCGAGCTCTGGCAGCGGCGCGGCTGCGCGGTGCTGCTGATCACGCACAATGTGGTCGAGGCGTTGCTGCTGGCCGACCGTGCGCTGGTGATGCGGGACGGAACGATCGCGTACGAGACACCCGTCGCCGTGGACCGGCCGCGCGCCGTCAGCGGCCCCGAATCCGCCGCGCTGCGCTCCCGGCTGCTGACCGAGTTGGGTGTCGAGAGCACTGCCGCACCCGCGAAAGCCGTGTGACCACCTCGTCGCGTGCCACCCGGCGCGGTCGGCGGTCGGGCCGTCGCGCCATCTCGCCGCCCTGCCCGCCCTCGTCGCCCTCGTCGCCCTCGTCGCCTGAGTATCCGCCCGTTGGCCGACAACCTCCGGTGATAGCAAGCCCGTTGAAAGAGAGACCGATGGGAAGCCCTACCCACCTGACCTGGGGCGAGCCGCCGACGGCCGTGAAGGAGAAGATCGACCGGATTCGCGGGCTGGCGGAGGAGCAGGGCCGTACGGTCCGCTTCGGCATCCGGCTGCACACGATTTCCCGCGACTCCTCGCGGCAGGCATGGGCGACGGCCGAGCGCCTGCTGGGCGATCTCGATGCCGAGACGGTGGCCGCCGCGCAGCAGGTGCTGGGGCGGAGCGAGTCGGTCGGGCAGCAGCGGATGCCGGCGCTGCCCGGCGGCTCCCGCGACAAGCTGGAGATCACGCCGAATCTGTGGGCGGGTGTGGGCCTGGTACGGGGCGGTTGTGCGGGCACCGCGCTGGTCGGGAGTCATGCGGAGGTCGCGGATCGGATCGGGGAGTATCACGAGCTGGGTGTGGAGCACTTCGTGTTGTCCGGATATCCGCATCTGGAGGAGGCGTACTGGTTCGGCGAGGGCATGACTCCCGAGCTGGCGGCACGTGGTCTGCTGCCGACCGTACCGGCGTCTCCGCTCCTCGGGATGCCCAGCGCGAACGGCCGGCCGGCGTCCGCGCCGGGCGGGGCTCCGCTGCTCGTCGCGGGCGGCCGCTGAGCCTCAGACAGGGCGGCAAGCGGGACAGTGGACCGGCGCGCCGGCGCGCTGATCCGCAAAGCCCGTGGACCTGCGCGCACACGCCGAGCCCCGCGGGTCCGTACGCCTGTACGCCTGTACGTCTGTACGTCTGTACGTCTGTACGTCTGTACGCCAGCATCGCGGCTGATCGCAGCGGATCGCGGGAAGATCCTCACCCTCGGAGAAGTTAGTAGAAGCGTGAACAACTTCGGGGCGGTCGCTACGGGCACAGTCGATGTCGTCGTGGTAGGCGCCGGACAGGCAGGGCTGTCCGGCGCCTACCACCTGCGACGCGCCGGTCTGGAGCCGGACCGCGACTTCGTCGTGCTCGACCATGCTCCGCACCCTGGCGGCGCCTGGCAGTTCCGATGGCCCTCGCTGACGTACGGCAAGGTGCACGGCATGCACGCGCTGCCGGGCATGGAACTCGCCGGAGCCGACGACAACCGCCCCTCCTCCGAGGTGATCGGTACGTACTTCGACACGTACGAGCGCACCTTCGACCTGCGGGTTCACCGGCCGGTCGACGTGAAGGCCGTGCGTGAGGGCGATGGCGGACGGCTGCTCGTCGAAACGTCCGAGGGCACGTATGCCACCCGTGCCCTGATCAACGCGACCGGTACGTGGGACAAGCCGTTCTGGCCGCGCTACCCGGGCCAGGAGAGCTTCCGCGGGCGGCAGTTGCACACCGCGGACTACCCGGGGCCTGCGGAGTTCACCGGGAAGCGCGTGGTGGTGGTCGGCGGCGGCGCCTCCGGCACGCAGCATCTGATGGAGATCGCCGAGGTGGCGGCCGAGACGTACTGGGTGACGCGTCGGCCGCCGGTCTTCCGGGAGGGGCCGTTCGACGCGGACCAGGGGCGGGCAGCCGTGGCGAGGGTGGAGGAACGAGTACGGCATGGACTGCCGCCGCAGAGCGTCGTGAGCGTGACCGGGCTTCCGCTCACCGACGCGGTCCGGCGTGCCCGCGCGGAGGGGGTGCTCGACCGGCTGCCGATGTTCGACCGGATCACGCCGGTCGGAGTCGCCTGGGGCGACGGCCGTACCGTCGAGGCGGACGTCATCCTCTGGGCGACCGGGTTCCGGGCGGCCATCGATCACCTCTCGCCACTGAAACTCCGCGAGCCGGGCGGTGGCATCCGGGTCGAGGGCACTCAGGCGGTGCGGGACGCGCGCATCCATCTCGTCGGGTACGGGCCGTCCGCCAGCACGATCGGCGCCAACCGGGCCGGGCGGGCCGCGGTGCGCGCGATCACCCATCTGCTGCACGAGACCGGTTCCGAAGCGGAGGCCGAATCCGAAGCGGAGGCGGCGGCGGGGGCGGAGGCTGAGGCAGAGGCAGAGGCGAGAACGGAGACAGCGACCGAGACGGTTACTGATACGGGTACAGGTGCACGTAGACGTACGGGTATGGGTACGGGTACACGGACGGCGACGGACGGGGATCTCGTGTCCGCCGCGGTGTGACGGTGCGGGCGCTCAGCCGCCCGACGCGCTGCGACGGTTGCGGTTGAACTCCTCCACGTTTCTCTGCTGTTCCGTATAGCTACTGGTGAAGCGGGTGTCTCCCGGCGCCACCGTGACGAAGTAGAGCCACGATCCGGGCGTGGGGGTGATTGCCGCCACCATCGCCTGCTCCCCCGGGTTCCCGATGGGGGTGGGTGGCAGACCCTTGCGTTCGTAGCTGTTGTAGGGACTGTCGATCTTCGTGTCGCCGGTGGTGGTGTGCAGGGTGCTGCGGTTCAGGGCGTAGTTGAGCGTGGAGTCCATCTGGAGCGGCATGCCCCGGTCGAGCCGGTTGTAGATGACTCTGGCGACTCTGCCCATGTCGCGCTCGGTGTCCGCCTCGGCCTGCACGATGCTCGCGATCGTCACCGTCTGATACACCGAGACGCCATTGCGCCGTGCACCCGCGGTGATGTGGTCCGCCCCGAATCGCTCGACCGCCGTGTCGACCATGTACCTGAGCAGGCTCTGCGGGGTGGTGTCGGAGGTGATGGGGTACGTCGCCGGGAAGAGGTAGCCCTCGGGATTGCCCTTCGCCTCGGCCGGGAGCGGCAGCTCCGCCGTGCCGACTGCCTTCTCGGTGGTGCCGGATGCGACGGCCAGGCTCTTGTCGACTGCGGCGTACACCTGGGAGGCCCGCCGGCCCTCGGGGATCACGAGCGGGCGGACCCGTTCGACCTCGGGCCCCCGCATCAGCAGTGGTACGAGGACGGCGGCTGCGACGGCGAGAACGAAAACGATGCCGATGACCAGCACCAGACGGCCGCGCCGGGGCGGGCGGAGAGTGGGGCGGGGCGGGGTGTCCGGAGGCTGGTTCACCATGCGCGCACGCTATCCCGCCGTCCGGAACCCCCACCTGGACGACAGGCCCACGCCTCAC
The DNA here is from genome assembly GCF_042887155.1 of Streptomyces sp. NPDC057963. Taxonomy (NCBI): domain Bacteria; kingdom Bacillati; phylum Actinomycetota; class Actinomycetes; order Kitasatosporales; family Streptomycetaceae; genus Streptomyces; species Streptomyces sp. NPDC057963. Next base: position 166,288 of record NZ_JBHVPX010000012.1, on the reverse strand, counting down.
GGACAGAACACACGAACAAGGGATCGGATGTTCGCTAGAACGCGTGATCGTTGCGCTATTCGTTGCTCAGCTCCCCCGCGACAGATGATGATTACAGGGCGCAAGCGACGGGCTGCAGACCGCGACTGCGCTGTCCCGAAGATGCACCATGTACAAGGAGAAACACCGGATGAACCTCATCACCAACCTGCTCGCCGGCATCGTCCACTTCGTGGGTTGGCTCATCTGACCCTTGCTTCCCCCGGCGCCGTCGCTCCCCGTCCCACGGGAGCGGCGGCGTCGTCGTCTGTGGAACCTCGGCGGACAACACCCGGCCCCGCCGATCAGCCTGTCACCGGCGCGAGTTGGGTGTCGCGCCGGACCAGGGCGGCGTAGCGGCCGTCCTGTCGGAGGAGTTCGTCGTGGCTGCCGCGCTCTGCGGTTCGGCCACCGTCCAGAACGACGATCTGGTCGGCGTCGCGGACGGTGGAGAGCCGGTGCGCGATGGTGATCGTGGTGCGCCCCGCGGAGAGCGCGTCGATCGCTTCCTGGACGGCGAATTCCGTACGGGTGTCGAGGGCACTCGTCGCCTCGTCGAGCACCAGGACGGGCGGATCGCGCAGGATCGTACGCGCGATGGCGAGGCGCTGTTTCTCGCCTCCCGAGAAGCGGTAGCCGCGCTCGCCGACCATGGTGTCGTACCCGTCGGGGAGTGAGGCGATGTGATCGTGGATCTGCGCCGCACGGGAAGCCGCCTCGATTTCGGCGTCGGTCGCGTCCGGCTTGGCGAAGCGCAGGTTGTCGGCGACCGAGGCGTGGAAGAGGTAGGTCTCCTGGGAGACCACGCCCACGGCCCGCGCCAGGGTGTCGAAGTCCAGATCGCGTACGTCGACACCGTCGAGCGTGACCCGGCCGCCGGTGACGTCGTAGAGCCTGGGCACCAGATAGCTGAGTGTGGACTTGCCGGACCCGGTGGGGCCGACGACCGCCAGGCTGCCGCCGGCCGGCACGGTCACATCGATGCCGCTGAGGGTCGGGCCGCTCTTCTCGTCGTAGCTGAAGTCGACGCCCTCGAAGCGGATCTCACCGCGGATCTTCTCCAGCCGGACGGGATTCTCGGGCTCGGTGATGTCCACTTCGAGGTCGAGATACTCGAAGATCCGCTGGAAGAGTGCGAGGGACGTCTGCATCTGCACGCCGGTGGAGAGCAGGCTCACGGCGGGCCGGAAGAGGCCCTGCTGGAGGGAGACGAAGGCGACGAGCGTGCCGATGGAGACGGCGGGGCCGCCGGACTGCAGGGCGAGGCCCGCCGCCCAGTAGATGACGGCGGGCATGGCGGCCATGACGATGCCGATCGTCGACATCCGCCACCGCCCGGCCATGCTGGAGCGCACTTCGAGGTCGACCAGTCTCTCGGACTCCTCCGCGAAGCCCTTGGTGAGGGAGTCCGCCCGGCCCATCGTCCGGCCGAGCAGGATGCCGCTGACGGAGAGCGACTCGGTGACCGTGGCCGCCATGGCCGCCATCTGCTTCTGGCGCCGGGTGGTGATCTTCTTCCGCTCACGGCCGACCCGGCGGCTGATCCAGACGAAGACCGGCAGCAGGAGGAGCGAGACGAGGGTGAGCCTCCAGTCGAGCGCCAGCATGGCGACGACCGTGGCGATGACGGCGGTGAGATTGGAGACCAGCGACGTCGCGGTGGAGGTGACGGTCGCCTGCATGCCGCCGATGTCGTTGGCGATGCGGGACTGCACCTCGCCGGTGCGGGTCCTGGTGAAGAACGCGAGCGGCATCCGCTGCAACTGGGCGTAGACGGCGGTGCGCAGATCGTGCATGACGCGCTGGCCGACCGTGGTGGAGATGAGGGTCTGCAGGACGCCGAAGACGCTGTTCATCACGGCGGTGAGGATCATGCCGAGGGCGAGCAGCGAGAGCAGCCCCGTACGCCCCTGCGGGATGGCCGTGTCCAGGATTTCGCGCAGCAGGAACGGGGAGGCGACCGACACCAGCGACGAGGCGCCGACCAGCAGTCCGACCAGGGCGAGCCGGCCTCGGTAGGGATGGAAGAGGCGCAGGACGCGGCGCAGCTCGGCGGGCGGGCTGCTCCCGTCCCGGGGCGGGGGTGTCCAGGTGATTTCGTCGGGTTTCATGGGCTCCTTCGTCGGGCGTGCGGCGACTCGGTCTCGAATCCGGTCCGGGGACTCGAATTTTGAGAGCATAGCTCATTGTTACCTATACTCACAATGCACAAGGTCCTGATATTGTTCCGCCATGGACTCCTCCGACGCCGACGGCGTGCTCGCCGAGCAGTTGCTGCGGGTGACCCGCAGGCTCCAGCGGATTCAGAGCCGCCAGCTGGAACCGATCGGTATCACCCCCGCGCAGTTCCGGCTGCTCCGCACCGTCGCGCATTACGACGGACCGCCCCGGATGGCCGACCTCGCTCAGCGGCTGGACGTCGTCCCGCGCGCCGTGACCAGCCTGGTCGACGGTCTGGAGGCGAGCGGCCGGGTGCGCCGCGCGCCCGATCCGGACAGCCGCCGGGTGGTCCGCATCGAGATCACCGAGGAGGGTCTCGCCACCCTCCGCTCGCTGCGCGACGCGCGCCGGGCCGCCGCAGAGGAGATCCTGGCTCCGTTGACCGCCGATCAGCGCGAGGTGCTCGGCGGACTGTTGTCCGCCCTGGTCAATGGAATGCCCGAGCGTCACTGCTAAACCTGTAGGCACACACGTTCACCCGGTGGGTGCCGCGTGCGCGCCGTCTCCGTACCGAACAAGAACCAAGCACCAAGCACCAAGCACCTAGCACCAAGCGCAGACAAGTACAGAACCGCCGAGGAGAGCTCGACATGCCACTGCTGGAGCCGAAGCCGGAAGCACTCCGCCCTGGTGCGGTGCGCACCCCGTCCCTGGACCGGGTCCCCGACCGGCAGGCTCCGGGGACGCCCGAACCGCTGCGCCGCGAGCTGATCGACCTGCTGGGCCGGGAGAAGGTGCTGTGGAAAGTCTCCGACCTCGTGAAGTACGCCTCCGACGCCAGTCCTTACCGGTTCGTCCCCCAGGTCGTCGTGGTCCCGGAGGACATCGCCGACATCTCGGCGATCCTCTCGTACGCGCACGACAAAGGCCGCGAGGTCGTCTTCCGGGCGGCCGGCACCAGCCTGAACGGCCAGGCGCAGGGCGAGGACATCCTCGTCGACGTACGCCACCACTGGGCGGGCATCGAGGTCCTGGACGGGGGCGCGCGGGCCCGCATCCGGCCGGGGACGACGGTCCTGCGGGCCAACGCCGCCCTCGCCCGGCACGGCCGGCTGCTGGGGCCCGACCCGGCCAGCGCCATCGCGTGCACCATCGGCGGAGTCGTCGCCAACAACGCCTCCGGAATGACCGCGGGGACGACCCGCAATTCCTACCGCACCGTCTCCTCCCTCACCTTCGTGCTGCCGAGCGGCACGGTCGTCGACACCGGTGCCCCCACGGCGGACGAGGACCTGGCCCGTGCCGAGCCGCGGCTGTGCGAGGGGCTGCTGGCGCTGAAGGCGGAGATCGAGGCGGATGCCGGGCTCACCGCCCGGATCCGCGCCAAGTACGAGATCAAGAACACCAACGGCTACCGGCTCGACGCCTTCCTGGACGGCTCGACGCCCGTGCAGATCCTGCGCGGCCTGATGGTCGGCTCCGAGGGCACCTTCGGCTTCATCTCCGAGGTCGTCTTCGACACCCTGCCGCTGGACCGGCACATCACCACCGCCCTGCTGTTCTTCCCCTCCCTGACCGCGGCGGCGGCCGCCGTGCCCCGCTTCAACGATGCGGGGGCGATCGCCGTCGAATTGATGGACGGCAATACGCTGCGCGCGTCGGTGAGCGTCCAGGGCGTGCCCGCGGACTGGGCCGAGCTGCCCAAGGAGACCGCGGCGCTGCTGGTGGAGTTCCGGGCTCCGGACGAGGCCGGCCAGGAGGCGTACGAGCGGGTGGCGGCGTCCGTCGTCGAGGGGCTCGGCCTTGTCGCCCCCGTGGCGTCGGTGACCAATGAGTTCACCCGCGACGCCAAGGTCATCTCCGGCTACTGGAAGGCGCGCAAGGCGTTCGTCACCGCGGTCGGCGGCTCCCGGCCCTCGGGCACGACGCTGATCACCGAGGACTTCGCGGTGCCGCCCTCCCGACTGGCCGACGCCTGCGAGGCCCTGCTCGGGCTCCAGGCGGAGCACGGCTTCGACGCCGCCGTCGCCGGTCACGCGGCGCACGGCAATCTGCACTTCCTGCTCGCCTTCGACTCGGCGAAGCCGTCCGACGTCGACCGGTACGCCGCTTTCATGGACGACTTCTGCCGGCTGACGGTGGACCGCTTCGACGGCTCCTTGAAGGCGGAGCACGCCACCGGCCGCAATATCGCCCCCTTCCTGGAGCTGGAGTGGGGTCCGAAGGCGACCGAGCTGATGTGGCGCACGAAGCAGACCATCGATCCCGACGGGGTCCTGGCGCCCCGCGTCGTCCTCGACCGCGACCCGAAGGCCCATCTGCGCGGGCTGAAGACCATTCCCAAGGTCGAGCTCGTCGCCGACCCCTGCATCGAGTGCGGTTTCTGCGAACCCACCTGCCCCAGCCATGACCTGACCACCTCGCCGCGCCAACGGATCGTGCTCCGCCGGGAGATGATGCGGCAGGCCGGCGGCTCCCCGGTGGAGGCGCGGTTGCTCGACGCCTACGGCTACGACGCCGTCGACACCTGCGCGGGCGACTCGACCTGCAAGCTCGCCTGCCCGGTCGGGATCGACACCGGCGCCATGATGAAGGACTTCCGCCACCAGCGGCACTCGCCCCGCGAGGAACGGATCGCAGCGCTCACCGCGAAGAACTTCAAAGCAGTGGAGGCGGCGGCCCGGCTCGCGGTCGCCGCGGCCGACCGGATCGGCGACCGGATCGGCGACGGGCCGCTGGAGACCATCACCGGGCTCGCCCGCAAGGCCATACGCCCCGATCTGGTGCCCGAATGGCTCCCCGAGATCCCCGGCGCCGCCGCCCGCAAGCTGCCTCGCACCTCGCGTGCCGGGGCGAGCGCCGTCTACTACCCGGCGTGTGTGAACCGCATCTTCGGCGGGCCCGAGGGCCACCGCGGCCCGTCGCTGCCACAGGCGGTCGTCGCCGTCTCCGCCCGCGCCGGAAAGCCGGTATGGATCCCGGACGACGTCGCGGGCACCTGCTGCGCGACGATCTGGCACTCCAAGGGTTACGACGCGGGCAATACCGTGATGGCCAACCGCATCGTGGAGGCGGCCTGGGGCTGGACGGCGGGCGGAAAGCTGCCGCTGGTCGTCGACGCCTCGTCGTGCACCCTGGGCATCGCCCATGAGGTGGTGCCGTATCTCACCGACGAAAACCGGGAGTTGCACCGGGAGCTGACCGTTGTCGACTCCCTGGTCTGGGCGGCCGACGAACTGCTGCCCGAGCTGACGGTCCTCCGGAAGATCGGTTCGGCGGTCCTGCATCCGACGTGCTCCATGCAGCATCTGGACGATGTGGAGCAGCTGCGCGCGGTCGCGGAGGCCTGCGCGGACGAGGTCGTGATCCCCGACGACGCCGGGTGCTGCGCCTTCGCGGGTGACCGCGGCATGCTGCACAAGGAGCTGACGGCCTCCGCGACGGCGAAGGAGGCCGCCGAGGTGAACGCGCGGGAGTACGACGCACATCTCTCGGCCAACCGGATGTGCGAGATCGGAATGGACCGGGCCACGGGGCGCTCGTACTACTCGGTGCTGATGGAGCTGGAGCGGGCGACGCGGCCGGGGGCCGTCGTGCGCTGATCTCCGGGGCCGTCAGGGGGCTGGTCCGTCCTCGGCCGCCCGACGGCGCCGATCGTCCTGCCCCGGACCGTCGGCCGCTGCACTCGACCGCCGGGCGGGCTCGGAATCCGAGCCCGCCCGGCTTTTGCGTGGCCACAAAAGTCCATGGTTTCGAAGCAGGAGTCCAATCACTCCCCTTGCGCAACAACAGCACCGGCTACCAAGGTCCTTGACGAGCTTCATTCACCAGCCGCGCACGTCAGACCCCCCTTCTGGAGGATCGATGAACGACGCAGCACAGCAGAACGACGGTACGCGGGACGGCGACGAAGGATCGGTGAGCCGCCGCTCGGTCCTGTGGACGACCGCCTCGGTAGCCGGTGCCGGACTCGCGCTCGGCGGGCTCGGCAGCGGCACCGCGGCCGCCGCCCCCGCCCCGGATCCGCAGGCCACCGCCACGGAACAGATGGATCAGGCGGCCGCCCCGAAGCGTCAGGGACGCACCATGGTGGGGGTGCCGTTCGACCGGCGTTCCACCGTGCGGGTCGGCATGGTCGGCCTCGGCAACCGCGGTGGCAGCATGATCGATCTCTTCCTCGCCGTCAGCGGCGTACAGGTCGTCGCCGTCTGCGACCCGGTCAGGACCAAGGCGGAGCAGGCAGCCGCGAAGGTGACCGCCGCGGGCCAACCGTCGCCCGCCGTCTACACCAACGGCGAGGACGACTACGAGAATCTCTGCAAGCGCGGGGACATCGACTTCGTCTATGTGGCAACGCCCTGGGACTTCCACTTCGAGATGGCGAAGACCGCCCTGCTGAACGGCAAGCACGTCGGCGTGGAGTGTCCCCTCGCGCTCCGGCTCGACCAGCTCTGGGAGTTGGTCGATCTCTCCGAGCGCACCAGACGCCACTGCATGCAGCTGGAGAACTGCTGCTACGGACAGAACGAGTTGCGGGTGCTGCGCATGGCGCATGCCGGGCTGTTCGGTGATCTCCTGCACGGCGCGGGCGCGTACAACCACGATCTGCGTGGCCTGATGTTCGATCCGGGGTACTACGAAGGGCCTTGGCGCAGGCTGTGGCACACCAGGCTGCGTGGCGATCTCTACCCCAACCACGGCTTCGGCCCGGTCGCCAACTACATGGACATCAACCGCGGCGACCGTGCGGTGAGCATCACCAGTGTGGGTTCCCCGTCGCTCGGGCTCGCCGAATACCGCGAGAAGCACAGGCCGGCCGGTGATCCGAGCTGGAAGGAAACCTACGTCGAGAGCGATCGGACGATCAGTCTCGTCCAGACCGCCAAGGGACGGGTGATCCGGCTGGAGCACGATGTGTCTACGCCGCATCCGTACTCGCGCGTCAACAGCCTCGGCGGTACGAAGGGGGTCTTCGAGGACTATCCGGCCCGCATCTACATCGAGCCCGATCACACCGACGACAACTGGGGTGATTTCTCGAAGTACACGCAGTGGGACCACTGGTTGTGGAAGGAACATGCCAACCCGCCCGGCGGTCACGGCGGCATGGACTACATGCTGGTGTTCCGGCTGATGCAGTGCATGCGGCTCGGCCTCGTCCCCGACTTCGACGTGTACGACGCGGCGACCTGGACGTCGCCCGTGCCGCTCAGCCATCTGTCCATCAAGGCGAAGGGCGCGCCGCAGCAGATCCCGGACTTCACGCGCGGCGAGTGGAAGAAGGCCCGCTCCGGCATGGACTCAGAGGATCCGGAGGGGCCGGGGAAGGCCTGACCCGGCCGACGCTGCGGAGCCCTGGGCCCGGCCCCGGACAGGCTCGGTCGAGCCGGGCCGGGGCCGGGCCCCGCAGCGCTTCCCCCTCCCGCCCGCATCGCGCCCTTGGCGCGATGCGGGCCGTTCGAGGAGAAATCGTTCGAGGAGAAAATCGATTGCTCCGGCGGGCCTTCCGGGGTGAACCTTGCACGGTTTGAGGCATTCACCGAACAAACCGGCACACCGAACCATGGGACGTCATGCAGATTCGCGATCTTCCGTACCCGGATCCTGGCGATCCCGATGTCCGGTCGGGCCCACGCTTCCTGATCTGGCTCGGCCGCAATCAACTCCGCGGCCAGCTCAAGTCCATGTCCTGGGGCCTGTTGCACCAGTGCTCCCTGGCCGGGCTGCCACCCACCGTCGGCCTCGCCGTGCAGGCCGTCGTCGACCGTTCCGGCAGCCGGCTCGCCTGGTCGGGCGGGCTGATCGCGGTCCTGGGTGTGCTGATCGCGCTGGGCGACACCATGCTGCACCGGACCGCCGTCACCAACTGGATCACCGCCGCCGCGCGCGTTCAGCAGCTGCTGGCCCGCAAGACCGCGGAGCTCGGCTCGGCGCTGACCCGCCGGGTCGCCGCGGGTGAGGTCGTCGCGGTCTCCACCGGCGACGTCGAGAAGATCGGCTGGTTCGTCGAGGCACTCTCCCGCTTCGCCGCGGCCGCTGCCGCCCTGGTGCTGATCTGCGTGGGGCTCATCCTCTATCTGCCGTCGCTCGGCATCCTGGTGACACTCGCCATGCCGTTGCTGGCCCTGGCGGTGCTGCCACTGCTCCCCCGGGCCACCCGGCGGGCCGACCTCCAGCGCGAGAAGGCGGGCAAGGCCACCGAGCTGGCTTCGGACACCGTGGCCGGGCTGCGGGTACTGCGCGGGATCGGCGGCGAGGAACTGTTCCTCGACCGCTACCGGCGCGCCTCCCAGGAGGTCCGCAAGGCCGCGGTGCACAGTGCGCGGATGTGGTCGCTGATCTCGGCGATCCAGGTGCTCCTGCCGGGCGTGCTGCTCATCTCACTGGTCGTGTACGGGGCGACGCTGGCACGGGACGGCCGGATCGGGGTCGGTCAGCTGGTCACGGTGTACAGCGCGGCGACGCTGCTGCTGTTCCCGCTGCGCCACTTCGAAGAGATCGCCATGGCGTACTCCTTCTCCCGGCCCTCCGCCAAGCGCGCGGTCCGGGTGCTCTCACTGCACCGCACGGCCCAGCCCTCGACCGTCGACGCCACACCGACCGGCGATCTGTACGACCCGGTCACCGGGCTGCTGGCCCCGGCGGGCCTGTTCACCGCGGTGGTCTGCGGCGATCCGGACGAGGCGGGACGGCTGGCCGAACGGCTGGGCGGACACGCCCACGAGGAAGCGGACGCGAACGCGAACGCGGGTACGGACGAGAACGCGTCGAAGGACTCGACGGGCGGGGCGGAGAACAACGGGCGCGACTCCACGGGCGCCGTCGACGCGGAACCGGAGCTCCCGTCCGTCCTGCTCGGTGGCGTACCGCTGGACGAACTCCCGCTGGACTCCGCCCGGACGGCGGTGCTGGTCCAGGACAAGGACCCGGTCCTGCTCTCCGGCACGCTGCGGGAACTGCTCGACGTTCCGTCGTCGGGACGGGTGTCCGCCGAGGACGCGCTGTCCGCCGCTCAGTGCGGCGATGTGCTGGACTCGCTGGCGCAGGCGTCCGTCGCCACGGACGGCGACCCGATGACGACACGCATCACCGAACGCGGGCGTTCGCTCTCGGGTGGCCAGCGCCAGCGGCTCGCCCTGGCCCGCTCCCTGGTGACCGACCCGGAGGCGCTGATTCTCGACGAACCGACCTCCGCCGTCGACTCGCACACGGAGGCCCGGGTCGCCGCCGGAGTCAAGGCGCTGCGCCAGGGCCGCACCACCGTGGCGTTCGCTTCGTCGCCGCTGCTGCTCGACCTGGCCGACCGGGTGGTGCTGGTGCACCGGGGCACGGTCGTCGCCGTCGGCGCACACCGTGAACTGCTGCAATCGGACCCCCGCTACCGGGCGGTCGTGACGCGCGAGACGGACGACGAGATCACTGTCCCGGCCGCTCAGGGCGCCGTCAGGACGATCGAGGAAATCGAGGAACGGGCATGATCGGCGTCGCAGAACCGGCCTACGACCCGGCCGCACCGGAGTCGGCGACCACCCTGCCGGTCGGCACCCCCACCACCGTACGCAGCTATGTGCGGGAGCTGCTGGGGCGCCACCGCAGGCCGTTCGCCGTGCTGGTCTCGTTCAACGCCGTCGCGGTGATCGCCTCGATCGTCGGCCCGTATCTGCTGGGCGGGCTGGTCGAGGACCTCTCCGACGGCGTCTCCGACCTCCATCTGGAGCGCACCGCCGGGGTGTTCGCGCTCGCTCTGATCGTGCAGACCGTGTTCACCCGGATGATGCGTCTGCGCAGCGCGATGCTCGGCGAGGAGATGCTGGCCGATCTGCGCGAGGACTTCCTCGTACGGTCGGTGGGGCTGCCGCCGGGCGTGCTGGAGCGGGCCGGGACGGGTGATCTGCTCTCCAGGATCACCACGGACGTCGACCGGCTGGCCAACGCGATGCGCGAGGCCGTGCCGCAACTGGCGATCGGCGTGGTGTGGGCGGTGCTGTTGCTGGCCGCTCTCACCGCGACGGCCCCGCCGCTGGCGCTCTCGGTGCTGATCGCCCTGCCCATCCTGATCATCGGCTGCCGCTGGTACTTCAAACGGGCTCCGTCCGCGTACCGTTCGGAGGCCGCCGGATACGCCGCGGTCGCGGCGATGCTCGCGGAGACCGTGGACGCCGGGCGGACCGTGGAGGCGCATCGACTGGGTGCGCGCCGGGTGGCGTTGTCGGACACGCGCATCCGGCAATGGACCGCGTGGGAACGGTACACACTCTTCCTCCGCTCCGTGCTCTTCCCCGTCATCAACACCACCTACGTGACGATTCTCGGTGCGGTGCTGATGCTCGGCGGCTGGTTCGTCATCGAGGGCTGGCTGACCGTGGGGCAGTTGACGACGGGGGCGCTGCTGTCGCAGATGATGGTCGATCCGATCAACCTGATCCTGCGCTGGTACGACGAGTTGCAGGTCGCTCAGGTGTCGCTGGCCCGGCTGGTCGGCGTACGGGACATCGAACCGGACGCGGGCGACGCGGAGGTGGTGCCGGACGGCCGGGACGTACGGGCCGACGAGGTGCGCTTCGGCTACCGCGCCGGAGTGGACGTTCTGCACCGGGTGTCGTTGGACGTGGCACCGGGTACGCGCCTGGCGCTGGTCGGCCCGTCCGGGGCCGGCAAGTCCACGCTGGGCCGGCTGCTGGCCGGGATCTACGCGCCGCGCACGGGTGAAGTGACGCTCGGTGGTGCGGAGTTGTCGCAGATGAAGGCGGAGCACGTACGTATGCATGTGGCGCTGGTCAACCAGGAGCACCATGTGTTCGTGGGGTCGCTGCGGGACAACCTCCTGCTGGCCCGGTCCGGTGCCGAGGACGTGGAGCTGTGGGCGTCGCTCGCGGCGGTCGACGCGGACGGCTGGGCGAGGGCGCTGGAGGAGGGGCTGGACTCCGAGGTCGGCTCCGGCGGTCTGGCGCTGACACCGGCGCAGGCCCAGCAGATCGCACTGGCCCGGCTGGTCCTGGCCGATCCGCACACGTTGGTGCTGGACGAGGCGACGTCGCTGCTGGATCCGCGGGCCGCCCGGCACCTGGAGCGGTCGCTGGCCAGGGTGCTGGACGGCCGTACGGTCGTGGCGATCGCCCACCGGCTGCACACCGCCCACGACGCGGATGTGATCGCGGTCGTCGAGAACGGCCGGATCAGTGAGCTGGGCAGCCATGACGAGCTGGTGGCGGCCGGCGGCGCCTATGCGGCGCTGTGGCGGTCCTGGCACGGCTGAGAAGCGGTCATGTCCGCTGTGCCGTACGGCGCCCCACCGGCCGAACCGGCACCGGCGCACCGCACCGTCCCCGGTGCGCCGACCGGGCCTGCCGGCCGGCGCACCGTCGACCGGCCATGACCGCGCCGGTGCCGGTTCCGCCGCGCCCGGCGGCTCCTCAGCCGTGGCGCGAGGCCCGGACGATCCGCGCGACGATCTCCTCCGCGACGGCTTCCATGTCCGCGTCCACGACGAGGTCCACATGGCCGTCCGGGTCGGCCGTGAAGACGGTCAGCCCTTCGTCGGTGACCTCGACCGTGCCGCGTTCGGTGGTGTAGAGGTCCGGGCGCAGCAGGGAGAGCGCGGTGATCGGGTCGTGCGGGACGCTCCACGGTTCGCCGGTGAAGCCGGTCCAGGCGTCGATCTCGCGGGCGAGCGCGGCACCGTACTCACCGGCTTCGCGGATCGCTTCGATGCCGGGCTGTTCGATCCGCAGTCGCGTGGTGATGTCCAGGCCGGTGACGACGGTGCGGATGCCGGCGCCGAAGACGGCACGGGCGGCCGTGATGTCGCTGACGATGTTGTGCTCGGCCGTGGCCCCGGGCCCGAAGCTGCCGCCCATCATGTACAGGGTGCGTATGCCCGCGGCGAAACGGTCGTCGAGGCGGATCGCGCGGGCGATGTTGGCGAGCGGGGCGATCGCGATGACATCGGTCGCGCCGGGCCGGGCAAGGACGGAGTCGACGAGGAAGCGGTCGGCTGCGACGGTGTCGTGCACCGGCTCGGTCGCCAGGTCGGTGAAGGCCTTGCCCTCGTGCCCGGCCCACCAGACCTCCTTGCCGGAGAGGGTGTCGGTGGCTCCGGGGACGACGGTGAGGTCGTGTCCGGCGAGGGCGCCGAGCCGGTGCGCGAGCCGGGCCCGGAGCAGGGTGTCGCCGTAGACGGTGGTGATGCCGGTGATCCGGGCCTCGGGCGAGCCGAGCAGCACGCCGAGGGCGAGCGCGTCGTCGACGTCGCTGCCGATGTCGGTGTCCAGGAGGATGTCGGCGAGGGGGTGAGTCACGGTGTTCCTCGGGTCGTTGGGAGGGGCTTCGTCGGTCGGTGAGGTCGGTGAGGATGCCGCGCGCGGTGAGCGCCGGCACCCGGGGCTGGTCGACGGCGTACACGTCGATCGCGTCGTCCTTCGCGGAGAGCCGCAGCCGGAGGACGTCTCCGAGCCGGTCCGGCGGGACGGGGGTGGAGGCGGTCCGCAGGCCGGGATCGGCCCGCCCGAAGCCGCGGACGACCGCCCGGAACGTCCCGGGAGTCTCCGGGCCGAGGAACCGGACGGCAGAACAGCGCGGCACCGAGCACGGTTCTGCGGCTTCGAGAGCTCCTCATACGGCTCTCCTGTCTGCGATGGACATCAAAGTCTCCAAATCGTTTTGCACCACCGGTTCGGCCCAGGTGCGGCGCGATCGCAAGCACCATACAAAACGTTTTGCACATTGGATAGAGTGACCTCGAACACCAGGACAACTTCCTGGACGGCAACGGGAGGCCGATGGTGCAGGGCGGGAGCCGGGTCAAGATCACGGATGTCGCGTCCGAGGCGGGCGTCAGCGTCACCACGGTCTCCCATGTCCTGAGCGGTCGCCGGCCCGTCTCGGCCGCCACCCGCGCCCGGGTCGAGGACGTCATACAGCGCCTCGGCTACCAGGCCGACCCGTCGGCGCGCGGCCTGCGCACCCAGCGCACCCGCACCCTGGGCCTGGTCGTCCCGGACATCACCAACCCGTTCAACACCTCGATCGCCGCGGGCATGCAGGAGGTCGCCCTGGCCCATGAGTACCTGACGGTGGTCTGCGAGGCCCCCATGGACGGCCCGCACCTGCCCTCGGTGATCCGGCAGCTGGTGGCGCGCCACATCGACGGCATCGTGATCGGCCGGTACGGCGTCACCCGGCTCGATCTGGAGCGCGTCGTGGCGTCCGGATCGAAGCTGGTGCGGCTCGGCGGGCGGCTGGAGCCGGCGCTCGGCGATGTGGTCAGGGCCGCCGAGACCGAGGGAATGCACGACCTGGTCAGCCATCTGGTGGGCCGCGGCTACCGGCGGATCGCGTTCATCGGCGGTACACCGGGGGTGGAGCCGGGCGAGGAGCGGTTCGCGGGCTACCGCAAGGCCCTGGAGTCGGCGGGGCTGCCGGTCCCGGACGAGCTGGTCGTCTGGACCGGCTTCACCCGCGAGGGCGGGCGGGCCGGGGCCGCGGCCGTGCTGGGCGCGGCGGAGCGCCCGGACGCCGTGGTGTGCGCCAACGACCTGATCGCGATCGGCGCACTGGACACGGCACGGGCCGCCGGACTGCGGGTGCCGCACGACGTGGCGATCACCGGGTACGACGACATCGAGGCCGCCTCACTGGTCTCCCCCGCGCTCACCACCGTGCTCAACCCGGCCCGGGAGATCGGGCGTTCGGCCGCACAGTTGCTGGTCGGCCGGCTCGACGGGGACGGATCGGGGGCGGCCAGGGAGATCGTCCTGGCCCACCGCCTGGTACCGCGCGAGTCCGCCTGAGCGCACCGGCCGCCGGATGCGGCGGTCAGATGAAGTTCAGCGCCGCCGCCCCGCCCAGTCCCCCGAGCACCATGAAGACCGGCATCAGCACCTTCAGCTCCACCCAGCTGCCGGCCCGGAACCGCATGCCCTTCGGCGGCCCTATCGGATACCAGCGCTTGCGGCCCAGCGGGATGGGCCACAGGATCGGGCAGCCGGAGACGGTCAGCGCGTCACCGATGTCGTGCACGAGGGCGCCGAGCACGATCGGCAGGCCGAGCCACAGGTACTCCTGGCCGGGGGCGCTGAACAGCCAGTCCGAGCCGTTCCCCGGCTTGTCCAGGACGTCGGCCAGTATCCAGGCGCTGGTCGCGCCGAGCAGCCACACCAGGACGTCGCTGGACATCCGTGCGGCCCGCCACAGCAGTCCTTCGACGGCGAGCACCAGGTGGACGAAGAGGATCGCCAGGACCGCCCACCGGCCGCCGGTGATCGCCGCGGCGGAGGCCCCGCCGCCGATCAGGACCGCCCAGAGCCAGGTGTGCGTCAGGGTCCGGTGGCCGCCGTTGCGGTGCGAGTCGCCGCGCATCCTGGTCGCCTTGTAGACGGCGTGCGAGAGCTTGTCGACGATCTCGCAGAGCCCCCGGGAGACCGGCCCGAAGGCGCGCGAGATGGTCGCGGACTTGTGGTCGAGGTCCGGGGCGAGCGCGGCTCCGGCGGTGATCAGGGCGCCGACGACCAGGACGGGCCACGGCATCGCGTGGCCGGCGGCGGCCGCCGCCGCGCCCACCCCCAGCCAGGCCGCTGCCCCTGACAGAGAGTGTGCCGGTCCCATCATGATTCTTCCCGCCCCCAAAATCGTCCTGCTGCCATTGCCGCCCAGGCACGGCCGAGTTGAGTGGGAAGCGTATCGTCCGTGATCTTCATACGGTCGTCCGGTTCCCTCATCCGGGCGGAAGGCAGGCAAGATGGGGGCGTGACCCTTATCGATCAGCTGCCCCCGACCGACGACCCCGACGCCCTCTTCGAGGCTTTCTCGTCATGGACCGAGACGCAGGGCATCACCCTCTACCCCGCTCAGGAAGAGGCGCTGATCGAGGTGGTCTCCGGCGCGAATGTGATCCTCTCCACCCCGACCGGCTCCGGGAAGAGCCTGGTCGCGGCGGCTGCGCACTTCACCGCGCTGGCCCAGGACAAGGTCACCTTCTACACCGCGCCGATCAAGGCACTGGTCTCGGAGAAGTTCTTCGACCTGTGCAAGCTGTTCGGTACGGAGAACGTCGGCATGCTCACCGGCGATGCCTCCGTCAACGCCGACGCCCCGGTGATCTGCTGCACGGCCGAGGTGCTGGCCTCGATCGCGCTGCGCGACGGGAAGTACGCCGACATCGGCCAGGTCGTGATGGACGAGTTCCATTTCTACGCCGAGCCGGACCGCGGCTGGGCCTGGCAGATCCCGCTCCTGGAACTGCCGCAGGCCCAGTTCGTCCTGATGTCGGCCACACTCGGCGACGTCAGGATGTTCGAGGAGGACCTGACCCGCCGCACCGGCCGCCCCACTTCCGTGGTGCGCTCCGCGACCCGGCCGGTGCCGCTCAGCTACGAGTACCGGCTGACCCCGATCACCGAGACCCTCACCGAGCTCCTGGAGACCAGGCAGTCGCCGGTGTACATCGTGCACTTCACCCAGGCCGCGGCCGTCGAGCGGGCGCAGTCGCTGATGAGCATCAACATGTGCACCAAGGAGGAGAAGGAGAAGATCGCCGATCTGATCGGCAACTTCCGCTTCACCACCAAGTTCGGCCAGAACCTCTCCCGCTACGTGCGGCACGGCATCGGGGTGCACCACGCGGGCATGCTGCCGAAGTACCGGCGCCTGGTGGAGAAGCTCGCCCAGGCCGGTCTGCTGAAGGTCATCTGCGGTACGGACACTCTCGGCGTCGGCGTCAACGTACCCATCCGCACCGTGCTGTTCACGGCGCTCACCAAGTACGACGGCACGCGCGTGCGTACGCTGCGCGCCCGTGAGTTCCATCAGATCGCGGGCCGCGCGGGCCGGGCCGGGTTCGACACGGCGGGCTTCGTCGTGGCGCAGGCGCCCGAGCACGTCATCGAGAACGAGAAGGCCGTCAAGAAGGCGGGCGACGACCCGAAGAAGAAGCGCAAGGTGGTCCGCAAGAAGGCCCCCGAGGGCTTCGTCGCCTGGTCGGAGACAACCTTCGACAAGCTGATCCAGTCCGATCCGGAGCCGCTGACCTCCCGCTTCCGGGTCACGCACACGATGCTGCTGTCCGTGATCGCGCGTCCCGGCAACGCCTTCGAGGCGATGCGGCGGCTGCTGGAGGACAACCACGAGCCGCGCAGGGCGCAGCTGCGTCACATCCGCCGGGCCGTCGCGATCTACCGCTCGCTGCTGGACGGCGGCGTCGTGGAGCGCCTCGACCAGCCGGACGCGGAGGGCCGTATCGTCCGGCTCACCGTCGATCTCCAGCAGGACTTCGCGCTCAACCAGCCGCTGTCCACCTTCGCGTTGGCCGCGTTCGACCTGCTGGACCCCGACTCCCCGTCGTACGCGCTGGACATGGTCTCCGTCGTCGAGTCGACGCTCGACGACCCCCGGCAGATCCTCGCCGCCCAGCAGAACAAGGCGCGCGGCGAAGCGGTCGGGCAGATGAAGGCGGACGGTGTCGAGTACGAGGAGCGGATGGAGCTGCTCCAGGACGTCACGTACCCGAAGCCGCTGAGCGAGCTGCTGTGGCACGCGTACGACGTGTACCGCAGGAGCCACCCGTGGGTCGGCGACCATCCGGTCTCGCCGAAGTCGGTGATCCGTGACATGTACGAACGCGCCATGACGTTCACGGAGTTCACCTCCCACTACGAACTGGCCCGTACCGAGGGCATCGTGCTGCGGTATCTGGCGAGCGCGTACAAGGCGCTTGAGCACACCATCCCGGACGACATCAAGTCCGACGACCTGGAGGACCTGATCGCCTGGCTCGGCGAGATGGTCCGCCAGGTCGACTCCAGCCTCCTGGACGAGTGGGAGCAGCTGGCCAACCCGGAGGTGGAGACCGCCGAGGAGGCGCAGGAGCGGGCCGACGAGGTCAAGCCGGTCACGGCCAACGCCCGCGCCTTCCGGGTGCTGGTGCGCAACGCGATGTTCCGCCGGGTGGAGCTGGCCGCGCTGGACAAGGTGGGCGAGCTCGGCGGGCTGGACGGCGACGCGGGCTGGGACGAGGACGCGTGGGGCGAGGCGATGGACGCCTACTGGGACGAGTACGACGACCTGGGCACCGGTCCGGACGCCCGCGGGCCGAAGCTGCTGAAGATCGACGAGGACGCCGCGCACGGTCTGTGGCGGGTGCGGCAGACCTTCGCCGACCCGAACGGCGACCACGACTGGGGCGTCAGCGCGGAGATCGACCTGGCCGCCTCCGACGAGGAGGGCAAGGCCGTCGTCCGGGTCACCTCGGTGGGGCAGCTGTGAGGGCGTACGCCGTGGGGACGGCGTCGCTGCGAGAGTGGAGGCGAACGGCATGACGAACCCCGCCGAGCGCCTGGTCGATCTGCTCGATCTGGAGCGGATCGAGGTCAACATCTTCCGTGGGCGCAGCCCCCAGGAGTCCCTCCAGCGGGTCTTCGGCGGGCAGGTGGCCGGGCAGGCGCTGGTCGCGGCCGGCCGTACCACCGACGGGGACCGGCCGGTCCATTCGCTGCACGCCTACTTCCTGCGTCCGGGGCGTCCGGGGGTGCCGATCGTCTACGAGGTGGAGCGCGTCCGGGACGGCCGGTCGTTCACCACCCGCCGGGTCACGGCGGTCCAGCAGGGCCGGACGATCTTCAATCTGACGGCGTCGTTCCACCGGCCGGAGGAGTCGGGGTTCGAGCACCAGTTGCCGCCGGCCCGCGAGGTCCCCGACCCCGAGGAGCTGCCCACCGTCGCCGAGGAGGTGCGTGAGCACCTCGGGGCTCTTCCGGAGGCGTTGGAGCGGATGGCGCGCCGGCAGCCGTTCGACATCCGGTACGTGGACCGGCTGCGCTGGACGCGGGAGGAGGTCAAGGGCGCGGACCCGCGCAGCGCGGTCTGGATGCGCGCGGTCGGCCCGCTGGGCGACGACCCGCTGGTGCACACCTGCGCGCTGACGTACGCCAGCGACATGACGCTGCTCGACGCGGTCCGCATTCCGGTGGAGCCGCTGTGGGGGCCGCGTGGATTCGACATGGCGTCGCTGGATCACGCGATGTGGTTTCACCGTCCCTTCCGGGCGGACGAGTGGTTCCTCTACGACCAGGAGTCGCCGATCGCCACCGGCGGACGGGGGCTGGCGCGCGGCCGGATCTACGACCGCGGGGGCAATCTGCTGGTGTCCGTGGTGCAGGAGGGGCTGTTCCGCAGCCTGGGCGCGTAGCCGGGTGCCGGCTCAAATGCCGGGGAGCGGGTCCTGTTCGACCTCGTGACGGCGGGTGCGGATCTCCGGGGGTGCGGGGTGCAGTTTGGCGTCGCAGGCGGGTCCGAGGCCGGTACGGCGTGACTCCGTACCAGTGAGCGGGCGACCGCACATGCGGCAGCGCACCACCGGCCGGCGGGCGGACGGGTCGGCCGGACCGTCCTCGGGGAGGGGCTCGGCGCCGGCCCCGGGGAAGGGTCCGGGCCGGGGCTCGGGGAGGGGTTCGGCGGAGTCCACGAACCGATCTTCTCAGGGCGCCCGTCTGCTCTGCGACCTCCGAGTGGCGCACGACGGAGGAGTTCGCGGTGAGCAGCGTGCCGGCATTGAAGCCGGTCCCCCGGCCGGCGAGGGGCAAAAAGGCTGAACCGGACACCGCCCCGGGAGCGGTCGCGCCCGTCGGCCATGTCGTCGAGTTCGCCGACGGACCCGGCGGCGATTCCCGTGGTACGTGTGGTGGCTGCTGCTGCCCGTCCAGGTGGCCATCGGCGTCGGCAGCCTCCTGAGTGGCGGGGGCGACGCGGCGCGCGGGCCCCGGCGCATCGTCTGGCGGGCCGGCCAGGAGGTCCCGCTGGAGTTCCGGTCGGACGACGACGAGATCCATGTCCACGCCGCGTGGGCCGACTGGCGGCTCGCTGCCGCGCTGTCGGCGCTGATCCGCACCTCCGACAGTTGGATGGGCACTCCCTGGGACGACAAGCGCCGGTGAACCGGGCGCGGCCGGCACATGGCCCCGGGCGGGGCCCCGAGCGCGCCTTTCGACCGCTCAGGAGGCGAGGATTCTGGCCTTCTGCGCCTCGAATTCGCTGTCGCTCAGCGCTCCTCGGGCCTTGAGGTCACCGAGCTCCTTGAGCTGAGCGATCTTGTTGCTCATCTCTTCCTCCGGCGCGAGGGAGGTGGGAGCGGGAGGTGGCGGGGTGGACCGGTCCTGGGCCTGCGCTGCGTCCTGCCGGGCCCAGCGGCCCGCCTGCCGCCGGGAGACCCGGTTGGAGACCGAGGTGGCGGTTCCGGCGATCACCGCTGTACGGGCGACGCCGCGAAGAAGGCCTGGCATGGTGCATCTCCTTTGACTGGCTCTGCGGGGCCGGGGGCCGGCAGGCCCGGCGGAACTCCTCCGGGACGCCCGGCCCGGCGGTTCCGTGCCCGGTTCGGACCCGAACGGTTCAGACCCTGGACTCGGCCGCGTCGAGCGAGGCCAGGACCTCCTGGACCGGGATCCGCCCGTTGGCGACGAGGCGTCCGCCGGAACGGCGCAGGGCGGCCGCGAACGGTGCCGCCCACACGTTCTCGTAGATGAGGATTGCGGCAGCGCTGCCGGGTTCGAGGACCGCGCTCGCCTCGTCGATGTCGTCACGGCCGATCAGGCCCGAGGACACCCCTTCGAACACGGTGAGTTCACCACCGCCGTCGCCGGTCAGCTCGGAGAGTTCCACGCCCTCGACCGAACCGTCCCGGTTCTTCCTGACGAACGTCAGATCCAGGATCCGGATGATGCCCCGGTCGACCAGGCCGACCAGCAGGGGCATTCCTTCACCCGTCACCCGGCTCCCCGCCGGGAATTCGACCACCAGGTAGTCGATCGGTCCCGTCTCGTCGCTCTCGCCGCTCACGTCAGCTCCTCAGACATCTCGACTGCCCCGGTTCCGCCGGAGGCCACGGCCTCCGCCATTGCAGCAGCGGGTGGAGCGGAACGCATCTCGGCGGCGGCCCCGGGGGGACGCTGCCCCCGTTGCGCCGTTGGACTGAGGGCGGGTCACTGCCCCGGCCGAGCGGCTGCCGGCCCGACTGCCCGCAGGGACCCCTCCCGCTGCCCGCCGCCGTTCGCTGCCGTTCATCAGGCACCTTCCTCCTGCTGCGGCGCCGCGCACAGCGCCCAGAGGATGAAGACGTTGATGGCGATGAGCACGAGGGACCAGAGTGGGTAGAAGGGCAGCCACAGGAAGTTGGCGAGTGCGCCCAGGCCCGCCAGGACGATGCCGACGACACGCGCCCAGGTCGCGCCGGTGAGCAGCGCACAGCCGGCGAGGACGATGACGATGCCCAGGGCGAGATGGATCCAGCCCCAGCCCGTGAGGCTGAACCGGAACACGTAGTTGTGCGTGGCGACGAAGATGTTGCTCCTGGCGATGGCCGCGATCCCTTCGAAGATCGCCATCGCCCCGCCGAAGATCATCAGAAACGCGGCGAAGACGGTCCAGCCGTACCGGAAGGGATGATGCGAACGCGGGCCGGCGCCGGGCGCCGCACTCGGCCCGCTGGTGGCACTGGCCATGTCGGCCTCCTCGGGTAGCAGAGCAACCCCGGTGGACCCGAGTGGGCCCGCCGGGCCTCCCGAACCAGCGTGGCACGAGCACGTCCTGTCAGCACAGCAACCGTGTCCCGGCCGTCACTCCAGGCAATTTCTCTGATCAGAGATATCATCCCTGTTGTGAGAGACATCGAAGAGGCGGAGCCCGGCTCCGTCGACGCCCGGCTCGCCGTGCGGCTGGGCGAACTGCGGACCGGACGCGGCTGGTCGCTGGACGAACTGTCCCGGCGCAGCGGGGTGAGCCGCTCCACGCTGTCCCGACTGGAGCGGGGCGAGCTGAGCCCGACCGCCGCCCTGCTCGGCACGTTGTGCACGGTCTACGGCCGGACGATGTCCCGGCTGCTGATGGAGGTCGAGGCGGAGCCACCGCAACTGGTCCCCGCCGCGCGGCAGCCGGTGTGGCGGGACGAGGCGTCGGGCTTCGTACGCCGCTCGGTCTCGCCGCCCCACACCGGCCTGCGCGCGGAGGTCGTCGAGGGCACCCTCGACGCGGGAGCCGCCGTCGCGTACGAGAGCGCACCCGTGTCCGGCGTGGAGCAGCATGTCTGGGTGCTGGAGGGGACGGTCGAGATCACCGTCGACGACACCGTGCACACCGTGCGCAGCGGCGACTGCCTGCGCTTCCTGCTGCGCGGCCCCTCGCGTTTCCACTGCCCCGGGCCGGATCGGGTCCGCTACGCGCTGATGATCGTCCTGCCGTGACATCCGTGCCATTCCTGAAGGCCGCGAAAGCCGCGAGATCCCTGAGAGGACCTGCCTCATGACCGAGATCGTTCCGGTTTCCGGACCCGGACTGGTCACCTACGCCGATGAGTTGGCCGCCCTCCTGGTGGAGACCGTGGGCGGCGGATCGTCGGTGGGTTTCCTCGCGCCCCTGGACCGCGGCGCGGCGGCCGCCTGGTGGCGGGAGAGGGCCGGAGCCGTCGACGCCGGAGACCTCCGGGTCTGGATCGCCCGGGACGCGGAACGGGTGGCGGGGACCATCGGCCTGGTCCGGGCTCCGCTGCCGAACGCCCGTCACCGGGCGGAGATCGCCAAGCTGATGGTCCGTCCGTCGGCCCGCGGCCAGGGGCTCGGCCGGTCGCTGCTGGCTGCTGCCGAGCGGTCGGCCGCCGAGGAGGGGATCACACTGCTGGTGCTGGACACCGAGAGCGGCAGCCCCGCCGAACGCCTCTACCGTTCGGCGGGCTGGACGGAGTGCGGATCGATTCCGGACTACGCCGCCGACCCGGCCGGGGCCCTGCGACCGACGACGCTCTACTACAAGGCGGCCGGCGCCGCGCAGGGGTCGGCGAAACGGGCCGCGGGGCCGTCCACGGCCTCGTAGGCAGAATCGTCGGGCGCACCTACGGGTCGCCGACGGACCGTTGCCCCACACCTGGGGCAGCCGCGGCCCGGCTGCTGGATCCGAACAGCCGGGCGTTCGGGAGTTCGGGTTCACGGTGATCAACCAGTGGGCACGACAATGGCTGTGGAAGCCACCCTCACAAGGAGAGCCTCATGACGCTGTACGACATCCCCCTGCGCACGCTCACCGGCGAGCCCGCCTCCCTGGCCGACTACCGCGGCCGGGCGGTCCTGTTGGTGAACGTCGCGTCGAAGTGCGGGCTCACCCCGCAGTACGCGGGCCTGGAACGGCTTCAGAAGGCGTACGGGGACCGCGGCTTCACCGTGCTCGGTGTGCCGTGCAACCAGTTCGCCGGCCAGGAGCCGGGAAGCGCGGAGGAGATCCAGACCTTCTGCTCGACGACGTACGGTGTCAGCTTCCCGCTGCTGGAGAAGACCGACGTGAACGGCGCGGAACGCCACCCGCTCTACGCCGAGCTGACCGCCCTCGCGGACGAGGACGGCGAGGCCGGTGACGTCCAGTGGAACTTCGAGAAGTTCCTCATCTCGCCGGCGGGCGAGCCGGTCGCGCGCCTTCGCCCGCGCACGGAGCCGGAGGCACCGGAGCTCGTCGCCGCCATCGAGTCCCAGCTGCCCGCCTGAGCGGTTCCGTCCTCACCACCGGACGGCCGCTCTCCCCCTCGGTGGCCGGACGGGCCTCGATTCCGGCCCGGACGGCCACCGAGGACGGCGGGGTGGAGGGCTCAGCGAGCTTGAGCCGTGCACACCACCGCCGCGCACCCCGTCAGCGGATCGGCATGCCCGAGAGGGTGCGGGCGATCACCAGGCGCTGGATCTCGCTCGTACCCTCGAAGATCGTGTAGATCGCCGCGTCCCGGTGCATCCGCTCCACCGGGTACTCACGGGTGAAGCCGTTGCCGCCGAGGATCTGGACGGCCTGCGCGGTGACCTTCTTCGCCGTCTCGCTCGCGTACAGCTTGGACATGGAGCCCTCGGCCGAGGTGAACGGCTTGCCGGTGGTGGCCATCCAGGAGGCGCGCCAGACCAGCAGCCGGGCCGCGTCGATCTGCGTGCGCATGTCGGCGAGCTGGAAGGCGATGCCCTGGTTGTCGATGATCGGCCGGCCGAACTGGGTGCGGGTCTTCGCGTAGTCCAGCGCGACCTCGTACGCCGCACGGGCGGTACCGACCGCCATGGCCCCGACCGCGGGGCGGGATGCCTCGAAGGTCGCCATCGCCGCGTTCTTCACCCGCTCGCCACCGGACGCGGCGCGCTCGCGGGCCCGGGCCAGGCGCTGGTCGAGCTTCTCCTTGCCGCCGAGCAGGCAGTGGCCGGGGACGCGGACGTCCTCCAGGACGACCTCGGCGGTGTGCGAGGCGCGGATGCCGTGCTTCTTGAACTTCTGGCCCTGGGAGAGGCCGGGGGTGCCCGGCGGCACGATGAACGAGGCGTGCCCCTTGGAGCCGAGCTCCGGGTCGACCACGGCGACGACGACATGGACGTTGGCGATCCCGCCGTTGGTCGCCCAGGTCTTGGTGCCGTTCAGCACCCACTCGTCCTTGGCCCGGTCGTACACCGCACGGGTGCGCATCGAGGCGACGTCGGAACCCGCGTCCGGCTCGGAGGAGCAGAAGGCCGCGACCTTGACGTCGTCGGCGTCGCCGTACATCTGCGGGATCCAGGTGCCGATCTGCTCCTCGGTGCCGTTGGCGAGGACCCCCACGGCCGCCAGGCCCGTACCGACGATCGACAGGGCGATGCCCGCGTCCCCCCAGAAGAGCTCCTCCATCGCCATCGGGATGCCGAGACCCGTCGGGTCGAAGAACTGCTGGGCGTAGAAGTCGAGGGAGTAGATGCCGACCTTGGCCGCCTCCTGGATGACGGGCCAGGGCGTCTCCTCACGCTCGTCCCACTCCGAAGCCGCGGGGCGGATCACATCCGCGGCGAAGCCGTGAAGCCAGTCACGGACCTGCTTCTGGTCGTCGTTGAGTTCGAGCGTGAACTCCGCCATGTTCCCCTCCACGTACTACCCTGAAAAACCACTCGTTACTTGCGGTAACCGCAGTCTGTTACCGACAAGTAGCCTCTGTCAACCGCCCGGGTTCCCATCCGCAGGCCGCCGGGCAGGGTGTTACGTTGCGCAGGCAGGACGCAATGTGCGTGGCCAGGGGCGGGGAGAGACGACATGGAGAGCACACGACAGGCCGAGCGGCAGCGGACAGCGGCCGAGAGCCGCCGCCGCGAGCTGCTCGAAGCCGCCGACCGCGTGGTGCTCAGGGACGGACCGGGCGCCTCGATGAACGCCATCGCGGCGGAGGCCGGAATCACCAAGCCCATCCTCTACCGGCATTTCGGCGACAAGGGCGGCCTCTACCGGGCCCTCGCCAAGCGCCACACCGACGCCCTGCTGATCGCTCTGCGGGCGGCGCTGGACGCACCCGCCGAGCGCCGCCGGCGCGTGGAGTCGACGCTCGACACCTACCTGGCGGCGATCGAGGCCCGCCCGCAGGTCTACCGCTTCCTGATGCACCCGTCCGACGACTCGGCGCCCTCGACCGAGCAGGGTTTCGACGTCGGACGGCACTCCGCGCCACTGCTGCGCAGACTCGGCGAGGAACTGGCCCTGGTGATAGCCGAGCGGGTGGACCTGGGCCCCGACAACGAGGCCATGGCCCGTATCTGGGGCCACGGCATCGTCGGCATGATGCACGCCGCAGGCGACTGGTGGCTCGGTGAACGCCCTTGCTCCCGCGAGCAGTTGGTGCGCAGCCTGGCGGATCTGCTGTGGGGCAGACTGGCCGACGCGCGCGACCGGCCCGGCGGCCCGGGATTCTGAGGCGCCGTGCGGTCAGCCGCCCTTCGCCCAGGGCGCCCGGCGGGCCGCGCGCAGCGCCCTCGACCGGCGCAGCCCGGTCAGCCGGTCCGTGTAGACCGTGCCGTCGAGATGGTCGCACTCGTGCTGGAGGCAACGGGCGAAGAAGCCGGTCCCGGTGACCCGTACCGGCTCGCCCCCGACGGTTGTGCCCTCGACGACGGCACGGTCGAAGCGCGGGGTGCCGGCCTCGATCCCGGGCAGCGACAGGCAGCCCTCCGGACCGCGTACGGTGATGCCGTCCGCCTCGACCAGCTTCGGGTTGACGAGATGTCCGAGGTGCCGGACGTCGTCGTCGTCCGGGCAGTCGTAGACGAACACCCGCAGCGGAACGCCGACCTGATTGGCCGCGAGCCCGACGCCCTGGGCTGCGTACATGGTCGCGTACATGTCCTCGACGAGGCGGGCGAGCGAGGGACCGAAGTCCGTGACGGGTTCGCAGGCTCCGTGCAGCACCGGATCACCGAGCAGACTCATGGCACGAATCAGTCCGGAACTGCCGGGGATCGGGCGGTTTCGCATGGCAGCAATCGTACGTTCCACGTGACCTCCACCTCCCCGGCGGTGCCGCGGTGCGGTCGCCGCGCCGGACATCGATAGGCTGGGCATGGACCGATGCAAGGAGGATCTAGGACGATGGCAGGCAACACGGAGCCGTTGTCGCCGCGGGCCAAGCTGGCCGTGACGGCGGGTAAGGCCGCGGCGGCGGTGTCCCGCGCCGCGGGGCGCGGCAGCGGATCGGTGATCGGCGGCCGGGTGGCGCTCAAGCTCGACCCCGACCTGCTGGGGCGGCTGGCGCAGCACCTGGACGTGATCCTCGTGTCGGCGACGAACGGCAAGACGACGACGACCCGGCTGATCGCGGAGGCACTGCGGGCCGCGGGCCCGGTCGTGTCGAACGCGCTCGGCGCGAACATGCCGGCGGGCATCACCTCGGCACTGGCGGGCGGCTCGGACGCGAAGTACGGCGTCATAGAGGTCGACGAGAAGTACCTCGCCGGGGTCGCGCGCGACACGACGCCCAAGGTGATCGCGCTGCTCAATCTCTCCCGCGACCAGCTCGACCGCGCCGCGGAGACCCGGATGCTCGCGGAGAAGTGGCGTGAGGGGCTGTCCGGCTCGAAGGCCGTGATCGTCGCGAACGCCGACGACCCGCTGATCGTCTGGGCGGCGTCCTCCTCTCCCAATGTGGTGTGGGTCGCGGCCGGCCAGGCGTGGAAGGACGACGCCTGGTCCTGCCCCTCCTGCGGCGGTGTGATGCAGCGCCCCGGCGACGACTGGTTCTGCGGCGAGTGCGGATTCCGCCGCCCCGCCCCGAGCTGGGTGCTGCACGGCGACTACGTCCTGGACCCGCACGGATCGGCGTGGCCGATCCACCTCCAGCTGCCCGGCCGCGCCAACAAGGCCAATGCCACCAGCTCCGCCGCCGTGGCCGCCGTCTTCGGTGTGCCGCCGCAGGTGGCGCTGGAGCGCATGTACCAGGTGCAGGCCGTCGCGGGCCGCTACGACGTGGTCAGCTTCCTCGGCCGTGAGCTGCGCCTGCTGCTGGCGAAGAACCCGGCGGGCTGGCTCGAAACGTTCTCGCTGATCGACCCGCCGCCCACCCCGGTGATCCTCTCCGTCAACGCCCGCGGCGCGGACGGTACGGACACCTCCTGGCTGTGGGACGTGGACTACACCCAGCTCGCCGGTCACCCGATCTTCGTGCTCGGCGACCGCAAGCTGGACCTCGCGGTCCGCCTCGAAGTGGCCGGTCTCGACTTCCGGGTCTGCGAGAGCCTCGACGAGGCCGTGCAGCAGGCCCCGCCCGGCCGTATCGAGGTCATCGCCAACTACACCGCCTTCCAGGAACTGCGCCGTCGTGTCGGCAACTGACCCCGGCCGCGGCCACCTCCGGAGAGGACGAAGCATGAGCAACAACGGTCTGCGTCTGGTCTGGGTCTACCCCGACCTCCTCAGCACCTACGGTGACCAGGGCAACGCGCTCGTGGTGGAGCGCCGGGCCCGGCAGCGCGGTCTCGACGTGCAGCGCGTCGACGTCCGCAGCGACCAGCCGGTCCCGACGTCCGGTGACATCTACCTGATCGGCGGCGGCGAGGACCGTCCGCAGCGGCTGGCCGCGGAGCGGCTGCGCCGCGACGGCGGGCTCAGCCGGGCCGCGTCCAACGGCGCGATCATCTTCTCGGTCTGCGCCGGGTACCAGATCCTCGGCCATGAGTTCATCAACGACCTCGGCGAGCGCGAGGCCGGTCTCGGTCTGCTCGACGTGGTCTCCACGCGAGGCGAGGGAGCCCGGTGCGTCGGTGACGTACTGGCCGACATCGACCCGCACCTCAACCTGCCGCCGCTGACCGGTTTCGAGAACCACCAGGGCGTCACCCACCTCGGCCCGACGGCACGCCCGTTCGCCCGGGTGCAGTTCGGCCGGGGCAACGGCACCGGCGACGGCACCGAGGGCGCGTACAACGACACCGTCTTCGGTACGTACATGCACGGTCCCGTGATGGCGCGGAACCCTCTGATCGCGGATCTGCTGCTGAAGCTGGCGCTCGATGTCAACGCCCTGCCGCCGACGGACGACCGTTGGTACGAGGCGCTGCGTGCCGAGCGCATCGCGTCGGCGACCCAGCCCGCCTGATGAGGCCCATTTCGCTCAGCTGAGCGGCGTCCAGCAGGCGGACGCCCGGTTCGGCCCCGCCACCCTGCGCCGGTAGGGTGGCGGGGATCCAACCGGACGACGTGGTCCGGTCGTCGGCCCACGTTGCAAAGGTTTCCCGGGCAATGCGAATTGGTGTGCTCACCTCCGGCGGCGACTGCCCCGGCCTGAATGCCGTCATCCGCTCCGTCGTGCATCGCGCGGTGGTCGACCACGGCGACGAGGTCATCGGCTTCCACGACGGGTGGAAGGGTCTCCTCGAGTGCGACTACCGCAAGCTCGACCTCGACGCGGTCGGCGGCATTCTCGCCCGCGGCGGTACGATCCTCGGCTCCTCCCGGGTCCAGCCCGCCCATCTGCGGGGCGGCGTCGAACAGGCCAGGGGCCATGTCGCCGATCTCGGTCTCGACGCGATCATCCCGATCGGCGGCGAGGGCACGCTGAAGGCGGCCAACCTGCTCTCCGAGGCGGGCCTGCCGATCGTCGGCGTGCCGAAGACGATCGACAACGACATCGCCTCCACCGATGTCACGTTCGGCTTCGACACCGCCGTCGGTGTCGCCACCGAAGCCCTCGACCGGCTGAAGACGACCGCCGAATCGCACCAGCGGGTGCTCATCGTCGAGGTCATGGGCCGCCACACCGGCTGGATCGCCCTGCACTCGGGCATGGCCGCCGGCGCGCATGCCATCGTCGTGCCCGAGCGGCCCTTCGACATCGACGAGCTGACCGAACTGGTCGGCAAGCGCTTCTCGGCCGGCAAGAAGTTCGCGATCGTGGTCGTCGCCGAGGGCGCCAAGCCGCGCCAGGGCTCCTCCATGGAGATCGAGCGGGGCACCACGGACATCTACGGCCACGAGCGGTTCGCCGGGGTCGCGACGCAGCTCTCCACCGAGCTGGAGCAGCGCCTCGGCAAGGAGGCCCGCCCGGTGATCCTCGGCCATGTGCAGCGCGGCGGCACCCCGACCGCGTACGACCGGGTGCTCGCCACCCGTTTCGGCTGGCACGCGGTGGAGGCCGCGCACCGCGGCGAGTTCGGCATGATGACGGCGCTGCGCGGCACGGACATCGTGATGGTGCCGCTGGGCGAGGCCGTGGAGACCCTGAAGACGGTCCCGGCCGAGCGGTACGCCGAGGCGGAGTGCGTGCTCTGAGAGACACCCGGTCCCACGAACTGCCCCCGGCCGCACGTGCGGCCGGGGGCAGTTCTACTCTGGTCGGGACAACCGGCACGAAACGGGGACGTCCCCAGCGGGAGTGAACAGATGGATCACAGCGGGCACGGCATGAACATGGATCTACCGCCGTTCACGCTGGGCCGCGGGCTCCAATTCTCCGCGGACCCGTTCTTCCTCATCGGCTGCGTTCTCGCGATCGGCCTGTACGGGTACGCCGTGCTGCGGCTGCGCGGGCGCGGGGACAGCTGGCCGATCGGCCGGATCGTCTTCTTCGTCGTCGGTGTGCTGTCCATCGCCCTGGTGATGTGCACCAAGCTGAACGACTACGGCATGGTCATGTTTAGCGTGCACATGGTGCAGCACATGGTGATCAGCATGCTGTCGCCGATCCTGCTGCTGCTGGGTGCTCCGGTGACCCTGGCGCTGCGGGCGCTCCCGGTCGCGGGGCGTGGCCGCACCGGCCCGCGTGAGCTGCTGCTCATGCTGCTGCACAGCCGGTACATGAGGGTCATCACGCATCCGGTCTTCACGATTCCGCTCTTCATCGCCAGCCTGTACGCGCTGTACTTCACCCCGCTCTTCGATTTCCTGATGGGTTCGAAGACCGGACACATCGCGATGATGGTGCACTTCCTCGCGGTCGGCCTGGTGTTCTTCTGGCCGATCATGGGCGTCGACCCGGGGCCGCACCGACCCGGCTATGTGATGCGGATGCTGGAGCTGTTCGCGGGGATGCCGTTCCACGCGTTCTTCGGCATCGCGCTGATGATGGCGACGACGCCGATGGTGGACACGTACAGGCATCCGCCGGCCTCACTCGGCATCGACGCGCTGAGCGATCAGAACTGGGCGGGCGGCATCGCCTGGGCGTTCAGCGAGATCCCGTCGGTACTGGTGCTGATCGCGCTGGTCTTCCAGTGGTACCGCTCCGAGCAGCGGACGGCCAAGCGTTCCGACCGTGCGGCCGACCGCAACGGCGACCAGGAGCTTCAGGCGTACAACGCCTATCTCGCCTCGTTGCAGGCGCGCGGGCAGTAGCGGTGCGCATGCCTCCGGGGTGACGATGGCATCCACGGCCATATGGCCGATGAGGAGGGTGCGGGCATGTCCGGATCCACGAAGACCATGGGCGTGATCACCGTGGCGGCCCTGGTGGCGGTCACCGCCTACACGGTGGCGCTGGGGAGCAGTGGCTGGCTCTGGTTCGGGTGGGTGGTGCTCGGGCTGATCACGCTGGGGATGGCCGCGACGCGCGAATCCTGAGCCGGTCGGCTCGTCCGGCTCAGGACGGCCGGGCCGAACGACCGGCTTCAGAAGCGGAAGACCGGTCCGGTGGCCACGTCCAGCTCGCAGGCGTTGGGGAACGTCTTCCGCCAGGCGACGGGCCGTCCGTCCCACTTGCCGGTGGCGGTGGCCGTCACCGGGTCGTACACCTTGGTGCACAGGTGCGGGTCGCGGGGCAGGTCGTCCAGGTCGCCTGCGGCCTCGTCGATCGCCGCGCAGGCGGCGGCCGCCTCGGGGTGCCGGGCGTCCGGGGCGGGCGGACAGATCAGCTCGACGCCGCGGATCCAGGTGTTCGCGCTGCCCGAGACGGTGAGGAAGAGTCTGCGCTCCGGCAACGGGGCGCCGGACCGGGCGGCCGCGGCGGGCCCCGCGGCGGTGAGGGTGAGCAGGGCGGCGACGGCGAGAGCGGCACGCGGGCGCATCGGAGAACTCCTGTGACTCGGGGGTACTGGGGACACGGGGCTGCGGGGCGTCCCGGCAATGGACCGGGGGATCTCGGCAATGGACCGGGGGATCTCAGCAACGGACCCGGGGATTTCCCGCATGTCCAGGACGCCCGGTCTGCGGGAACCCGGCAAGATGATCTTGGAAGTCGGCACCGGGCAAGGCGCCGCGCCGCGGCCCCACCCTCCGGGGGCCGCCGCCGGGTCCGGGTGGAGTACCGGCGGACAGCGGCCCCGCAGCCCCGGATGGATGGGACCGGCAGGTCCTCCCGGGTGCCTGCCTCCTCGTAGGTCGGGCGCCCCCTGGCGTTCGGGCCGGAGGGCCGCCGCAGCGGCGGCCCGGTCGGAGGAGCTCCTGTGCGGGGGGGGGAGCCATCCGCGGACAGCTGCCGCGATCGCGACGGGACCGTTCGCCGTCACCGTCGCCGGCTGTTCGAACAGTGGCGGTACGAAGTCGACGGCGCCGGAATCCGCCGGAGCGAACACCCCGGCGGCATCGGGAGGAGCTGTGACGGCTCCACCACCCGCAGGCTGATCTTGTCCGGGAGTCCCAGGGCCAGAGCCACCCGGTCCTCGCGGCTGCGCACCTGCTGGGCATCGGCCTGATTCCCAGGATCCGCAACTGGAAGGACTTGCTGTTCTTCCGTCCCAGCGGGGCACGGTGGCGGCGGACAACCCGGTCGAGCAGGAGAAGGGCGTGAAATTCACCTCGCTGCCGGCCAACCCGGCGACCTTCCGCAACGCCCTGGACATCGCCGACGTCGTCCGCGAGCTGCAGGCCGGGGGCCAGGTCGTCGACTCGCTGGGCCTGGCCCAGATCTCCCCCTGCCTGACCGAGCACATCAAACGGTTCGGCGAGTACTCCACCCACGAGCTCGGCATCACCCCGGACGACTACGATGCCCGCCCGGACATGGACTTCAGCGTGCTCGGCGAGGACGGGGCGGCCGCCGCACGAGGGGGAAACGCCCCGTCGTTCTCAGCTGAACGTGACCCCCCGCCCGGTCGCATCAGGTGCGACGAAGGCGAGAAGTCGCTCGGCCTCGTCCAGTACTGCCTGTGTGCCCGCTTGCGACAGCGGCCGGAAGGGGGAGATGAGCAGTACGGAGCCCTTCACCGACCATGTGCCGTGGACGAAGCCGTCAACGAGGAAGGTGGGCCGCACCATGGCCTGACCCGGCATCACCAGCTTGCGGTCTGCCTCGCTGATCACTCGCGCGCGGTCCGTGTGCCCGAGGAGGAGGTTGTCGAAGGCGGGCAGAAATCGCACGGGGACGGGCAGGTCCGGGTCGGCGAGCGGCGCGTCGGGCAGGTCGAAGAGCTCAGTGCCCCGCTCGTCGTGGAAGACGCGCTAGGAGGTCGACGAGCAGCGGTGCCGGGTACGGATGACCTCGCAGACCCTGGACTGGCCGACTCAGGCACTGGGCAATGTGGGTGCGGAGTTCGAGGTGCTCGGCCCTCCCGAGTTCGTCGACTTCGTCCGGGAGTGGGCTGCCCGCTTCACCCGTGCCGCCGGCTCGTGATGTCCGGTGCCGGAGGTCTGTCGTCGCAGGCCAATCGATCAGGATCTTCGATCAACCAACCGGGCTCGACCGGTGGCCGCCACCGACGGGAAGACGTTCGACACCGGTGATACCGCGTCCGGGAAGACGGCCGCCTTCACCGCCCCGGCCGAGCCCGGCACCCACCCGTACATCTGCACCATTCATCCGTCCATGAAGGGGTCGCTCACCGTTCGGTGACGCGCACGGTCCCGCGCCGACGGACCACGCGATTCCGGCCCGGGGCGCACCGTCTGTCACCAGCGGCCGTGCGCCACGGGCTGGGCCCGCGCCGGGGTGTCAAGTCGGCGAAGCCGTAAAGCAGTTGTGATTAGAGTCTTGACAGGTGCGCATCACCACGCCACCTTGGGAGCGCTCCCACAATCAAGACTTGCACACAACGGCCGCCGTGCGCCCCCGCGGTGATCCCGCCCGGGGCATCGGGCCCGTACGCCGCCCGGACCCGTTCCGCACCACCGCGCCGCCACCGCCCCCACCCCTCCACCTCTCCCCCACGACACCCGCCACTGGAGGATTTGTGTCGATATCCCGTAGAACGTTCAGCGGTGCGCTGGGCGGCGGCCTGCTCGCCATGGGCCTGGCCCAGGGCGCCGTCGCAGCCACTCCCGCCGCACCGGCGGCCCGCGGTGCCGCCCGGGGCGCCGCGGGCGACGACCCGTACACCCAGGCGTTCCTCACCCAGTACGGCAAGATCAAGGCGGCGGCCAACGGCTACTTCAGCCCGGCGGGCCTGCCGTACCACTCCGTCGAGACCCTGATGGTCGAGGCTCCGGACCACGGTCACGAGACCACCCCGGAGGCCGTCAGCTTCTGGATGTGGCTGGAGGCGGCGTACGGGCGGGTGACCGGTGACTGGGCCCCGTTCAACCAGGCCTGGGCGGTGGCGGAGAAGACGATCGTCCCGCAACACGCCGACCAGCCGACCAGCGACGCGTACAACCCCGGGGCCCCCGCGACGTACGCCCCGGAGTGGCCGCTGCCGGACAACTACCCCTCGCCCCTGGATCCTTCGGTCCCCGTCGGCACGGACCCGCTCGCCACCGAGCTGGCCGCGTCCTACGGCACGATGGACGTATACGGCATGCACTGGCTGATGGACCTGGACAACACCTACGGCTACGGCAACAAACCGGGCACCGGCGGCGAGTCGGGCCCGGGCGCCGGTCCTTCGTTCATCAACTCCTACCAGCGCGGCTCGCAGGAGTCGGTGTGGGAGACCATCCCGCAGCCCACCACCGACCTCTTCGCGTACGGCGGCCCGAACGGCTATCTCGATCTGTTCGTCGGCGACCAGAACTACGCCAAGCAGTGGAAGTACACCAACGCCCCCGACGCCGACGCCCGCGCGGTCCAGGCCGCCTACTGGGCCTACCGCTGGGCCTCGGCGCAGGGCAAGGAGAGCGAGGTCGCGGCTTCGGTGGCGAAGGCCGCCAGAATGGGCGACTACCTCCGCTACGCCATGTTCGACAAGTACTTCAAGCGCGTCGGCGACTGCACCGACCCCGCCTCCTGCCCCGCCGCCTCCGGCCGTGACTCGCAGCACTACCTGCTGTCCTGGTACTACGCCTGGGGCGGCGCTGCGGCCGGCAGCGGCGGCGGCTGGGCCTGGCGCATCGGTGACGGCGCCTCCCACCAGGGGTACCAGAACCCGCTCTCCGCCTGGGCGCTGTCCAACGTACCCGCGCTCACTCCGAAGTCGGCCACGGCCAGGACGGACTGGGCGAAGAGCCTGACCCGGCAACTGGAGTTCCTGACCTGGCTGCAGTCCAGCGAGGGCGCGTTCGCGGGCGGGTGCACCAACAGCTGGGAGGGGCGGTACGGCACGCCGCCGGCCGGCACCCCCACCTTCTACGGCATGGCCTACGACTGGCAGCCGGTGTACCACGACCCGCCGAGCAACAACTGGTTCGGCTTCCAGGCGTGGGGCATGGAGCGGGTCGCCGCGTACTACTACGTCACCGGCAACGCGACCGCCGGGGCCGTGCTGGACAAGTGGGTCGCGTGGGCCTCCGGCGAGACGGCGGTCGGCGCGGACGGCAGCTACCGCTTCCCCTCCACGCTGAGCTGGACGGGGAAGCCGGACACCTGGAACCCGGCGTCCCCCGGGAAGAACGCTGGGCTGCACGTGTCGGTGGCCGACTACTCCAACGACGTCGGCGTGGGCGCCGCGTACGTCAAGACGCTCACCTACTACGCCGCGAAGTCGGGCGACCGGGCCGCGGGCTCACTGGCCAAGGCCCTCCTCGACGCGATGGCGCTGAACGCCGACGCCAAGGGCATCGCGGTGCCGGAGACCAGGGCCGACTACAAGCGGTTCAAGGACGAGGTGTACGTCCCGTCGGGGTGGTCGGGCACCATGCCGAACGGCGACACCGTCGAGCCGGGCGTCACCTTCACCGGCATCCGGACCTGGTACCGGGACGACCCGGACTGGCCGAAGGTCCAGGCCTATCTGGACGGCGGTGCGGCGCCCACCTTCACCTATCACCGCTTCTGGGCCCAGGCGGCGCTCGCGCTGGCCTTCGCGATCTACGCCGAGCTGCTGGTGGAAGGGGGCGGGAGCGGCGGGGACACCGAGGCGCCGACCGTGCCCGGTGGGCTCACCGTGACCGCCACGACGAGCAACAGCGTGTCGCTCGCCTGGTCGGCCGCCACCGACAACGTCGGGGTGACGGGCTACGACGTCTACCGCAACGGGGTGCTCGCGGGGAACGCGACGACGCCGGCGTTCACCGACGCGGGCCTCGCCGCGGCCACCGAGTACAGCTATGCGGTGGCCGCGCGGGACGCGGGCGGCAACACCTCGGCGCTCTCCGCCGCCGTGTCCGCGACCACGAAGGCGGGCAGCGGTGGCAGCGGCGCGGTGAAGGTCCGGTACAAGAACACCGACTCCTCGGCCACCGACAACCAGATCCGGCTCGGTCTGCAACTCCTGAACGCCGGCAACGCCCCCGTGGACCTGTCCACGGTGACCGTCCGGTACTGGTTCACCTCCGAGGGCGGCGCGAGCACGTTCAGCACCAACTGCGACTACGCGGCGCTCGGTTCGTCCAACGTCACTCACAAGGTGGCCGCCGTCGCCGCCCCGAAGGCGGGCGCCGAGCGCTGCCTGGAGGTCGGCTTCACCGCAGGCGCGGGCACGCCGGCGGCGGACGCCACCACCGGCGAGATCCGACTGCGCCTGAACAAGGCCGCCTGGTCGGCCTTCGACGAGACCGACGACTACAGCCGCACCACCGGCGCCTCGTTCACCGACGCACCGAAGGTCACCGTCCATGCCGACGGGGCCCTGGTGTGGGGCACCGCGCCCTGACCGGGCCGCCGCCCCTGCTCGACACCCCCGCGAACCCGCCTGCGGGTACCTCCGCAGGCGTATGAGAGGAGCACGGAGCCGCAATGAGAACCAGAGGCACCACCCCGCACGGAGTACGCCGAAAGCTGGCCGCGCTCTCCGCCCTGGCGATGGGCGCGGCGCTGGCGGTGGCCATACCCTCGACGGCGCAGGCCGCAGCCCGGGTCGACAACCCCTACGTGGGCGCCACCGCGTATGTGAACCCCGACTGGTCCGCCAAGGCGGCGGCAGAACCGGGCGGCGGCGCCGTCTCCGACGAACCCTCCTTCGTCTGGATGGACCGCATCGCGGCCATCGAGGGCTCGGGCGACGCGATGGGTCTGCGCGAGCACCTCGACACCGCGCTGGACCAGGGCGCGAACCTCTTCCAGGTGGTCATCTACGACCTGCCCGGACGGGACTGCGCCGCACTGGCCTCCAACGGCGAGCTCGGCCCCACCGAGATCGACCGGTACAAGACCGAGTACATCGATCCCATCGCCGCCATCCTCGCCGACCCGGCCTACGCGAGTCTGCGCATCGTCACCATCATCGAGCCGGACTCGTTGCCGAACCTGGTCACCAACGCCGGCGGCACGGACGGGTCCACCGACGCCTGCGCGACGATGAAGGCGAACGGCAACTACGAGAAGGGTGTCGGCTACGCCCTGCACACCCTCGGTGCCATGTCCAACGTCTACAACTACGTCGATGCCGCCCACCACGGCTGGCTGGGCTGGGACTCCAACTTCGTCCCGGCGGCGCAGGAGTTCAAGAAGGCCGCGACATCGGAGGGCGCCACGGTCGCCGACGTCCAGGGTTTCATCGTCAACACGGCCAACTACTCGGCCCTGAAGGAGCCGAACTTCAAGGTCACCGACACGGTGAACGGCACCACGGTCCGCCAGTCCAAGTGGGTGGACTGGAACTACTACGTCGATGAGCTGTCGTTCGCGCAGGCGCTGCGCACCGAGCTGGTCAGCCAGGGCTTCGCCTCGGACATCGGGATGCTGATCGACACGGCCCGCAACGGCTGGGGCGGTTCCGCCCGGCCCACCGCCGCGGGACCGCTGACCCATGTGGACGACTATGTCGACGGAGGCCGTGTCGACCGGCGCATCCACGCGGGCAACTGGTGCAACCAGAGCGGCGCGGGTATCGGTGAGCGGCCCACCAGCGCCCCCGAGCCCGGCATCGACGCCTACGTATGGGCAAAGCCCCCGGGCGAGTCGGACGGCAACAGCCGGCCCATCGACAACGACGAGGGCAAGGGCTTCGACCGGATGTGCGACCCCACGTACACGGGCAACGGCCGCAACGGGAACAACCTGACCGGCGCCCTGCCGAACTCCCCGCTCGCGGGCCACTGGTTCTCCGCGCAGTTCCAGGAGCTGGTACGCAACGCCTACCCGCCGCTGGGCGGCAGTGGCGGCGGCGACACCCAGGCGCCCACCGTGCCCACGGGTCTGAAGGTCACGGGGAAGACCAGTGGCAGCGTGTCGCTGTCCTGGACGGCGTCGACCGACGACACGGGGGTGACCGCGTACGACGTCTACCGCGCGGGAGCGAAGGTGGGTTCGTCCGCGTCGACGTCCTACACGGACACGGGCCTGACGGCCTCGACCGCGTACAGCTACACGGTCAGGGCGCGGGATGCGGCCGGCCATGTCTCGGCGGCCTCCGCGGCGGTCTCGGCCACGACCGACCAGGGCGGCGGCACCGGGACCGGGACGCTCAAGGTCCAGTACAAGAACACCGATTCCTCGGCCACCGACAACCAGATCCGGATGGGTCTGCACCTGGTCAACACCGGTTCCGCCGCGGTGGACCTGTCCACGGTGAAGGTGCGGTACTGGTTCACGCCGGAGGCCGGGGCGAGCACCTTCTCCACCGCGTGCGACTACGCGGTCGTCGGCTGCTCCCACGTGACCCACGGTGTGTCCTCGACGGGTGGTTCCGCCGCGGGGGCCAGCCACTACCTGGAGGTCGGGTTCGGCAGCGGCAGTCTCGCGGCGGGTGCCTCCACCGGGGAGATCCAGCTGCGGCTGAACAAGACCGACTGGTCGAACTTCGACGAGGCCGACGACTACAGCCACGCCACCAACACGGCCTACGCCGACGCCTCGAAGATCGCCGTCTACGTCGGCGGCACCCTCTCCTGGGGCACCGCTCCCTGACCGGGCTCCCCGTCGCCGTCCGCGCGGGCGGCGACGGGGCCGAGTGCCGGGCGAGGGACGCGCCCGGCGCGATCCGCCCCCTGCCGCTCTCCCGGCAGGGGGCGGCCGGTGCTTCTCAGGCGGGCTGGATCCCGGGGCGGCCCGCCTCGGTCACGAGCGAGGTGCGGGTCGAGACGGGGGCGCCGGGGGTGGTGACGTAGGGGAGGACCCGGAAGTCGGCGCGGCAGCTCTCCCGGGTGAGCGCGCAGCGTACGTAGCCGCGCTGGAAGTTGGTGAACTTGATGTGTTCGTTGGCCGCGAGGAGCCGGGCCCCGGAAGGGTCCAGGTCCGTCCCGTCCTTCGTGGTGGAGATGGACGAACCGACGAACTCGACGCCGATCGTGGGTGATTCCGGGTGGTCGAAGTCCTGCTTGAGATCGGCGGCGAGGTGACGGTGCATGTCGCCGGTGAGGACGACGGGGTTGCTGACGCCGCGGGCGGTGATCTCCTTGAACAGCCGTCGGCGCGCGTCCACGTAACCGTCCCAGAAGTCCATCACGAACGACTGGCCGGGGCCGGGGTCGGTGTCGACCTGGGCCACGGGAACCTGCTGGGAGATCATGTTCCACGTCGTGTCGGAACGTCCGAGGCCGCGGTGGAGCCACTGCTCCTGTTCCGGTCCGAGGATCGTGCGGCCGGGTGCCAGCCGCTCGTCGCAGCCGCTCCTGGTCCCGTCGCCGCAGGGCTGGTCGTCGCGGAAGAGCCTGGTGTCGAGGATATGGAAGGTGGCCATCCGGCCGTAGCGCAGGCTGCGGTACATCCGGGCCTCGAAGCCGTTCGGCTTGTTCGGCAGCCGCAGCGGCAGATGTTCGTAGTACGCCTGGAAGGCCGCCGCCGCGCGCTGCCGGAAGACGGCGGGGTCCTGATCGGGTTCGGTGTCGGCCTTGGACCTGTCGCGGGCCCAGTTGTCCTCGACCTCGTGGTCGTCCCAGACGACGGCGAAGGGGTGGACCCGGTGGGCGGCGATGAGGTCGGGGTCGAAGCGGTGGAGGGCGTGGCGGTTGCGGTACTGGACGAGGTCCATCGGCTCGGGACGCAGTTCGGCCGCGACCGGGACGTTGCGTACGCCGCCCATGGCGTCGATGGTGTTCTCGTAGATGTAGTCGCCGAGGTGCAGGACCAGGTCGACGTCCTCCTCGGCGAGGTGCCGGTAGGCGGTGTAGAAGCCTTCGAACCAGGCCTGGCAGGAGACGAAGGCGAAATCGAGTTCCTTGGGACGGCTGTGCGGCGGGGGCGCGGTGCGGGTGCGGCCGACGGGGCTGTGCACGCCCCCGGCGCGGAAGCGGTAGTAATAGTGCCGGCCCGGCTGGAGTCCGGAGACCTCGATGTGGACGGAGTGGGCGAGCTCGGGCACCGCCCGGGTCCGTCCCCGGCGTACGACGGACCGGAAGCGTTCGTCGCGGGCGACCTCCCACTGGACGTCGACGGAGTACGGCGGCATGCCGCCGGCCCCGTCCGGAGCCAGGGGGTGGGGCGCGAGACGGGTCCACAGCACGAATCCGTCCGGCCAGGGATCGCCGGAGGCGACTCCCAGCGTGAACGGGTCGTCATGGAAGGGCGCGTCGCCCCAGGCGCTGCCCGCCGACAGGCCGGCCGCGGCGAGGGCCATGCCGACCGTCCCGCCGAGCATCGCTCGCCTGCCGAACCCTCCGGTGCCGCCTGCCCCACTGTTCATTCGCATGAAGCTCGTCCCTTCGTCGGGCGGGATCCCGTGCGGTACGAGATGGGATCGGCGCGTGATTTCACGTCCGCCCATGTGGTAATCACAGGCTGAATATCACAGGGGAATCACACGCCACAAGACCACGCGCCGATGGCCGCAATACCGTTCACAAGGGGTCAGTTGGGGAGGCATCGGCGATTCTCCCGGCGGTCGGGCGCCGGGTCGGCAGCACCCTTGACACCCCCCGGGGCGGCTCATAGTCTCCACGCCACAGAATTAACGTTAGATTTCACATCGGGAAATTCGGTGCGACGGAAGGACATGCTCGTGTCCGGTTCCCCGGCAGCGGATGTGCCCGCCTCCCGTCCCGCCGAAGGAGCAGCGGCCGGCCGTCGTCCCGAGGGCCGGCCGCTGCGGCCGTACGGCCTGCGGTGCGAGCACCGCACGGCCCCGCTGGGAATCGACGAACCCGCGCCCCGGCTCTCCTGGCGGCTGGCGTCCGACCGCCGTGGGGACGACCCCGTGGCCTATCGGGTCCGCGTCGCCGAACGCCCCGAGGACCTGGACAGCTGCCGTCAACTCCTCTGGGACACGGGCCGGGTGGCGGACTCCTGTGCGACCGCCGCCGTATACGCCGGGCCCGCCCTCCGGGGCCGCACGCGCTATCACTGGCGGGTCTCCGTCTGGCCGGCCGGAACGGCGGCGCCCGCCGAGGCCACGTCCTGGTTCGAGACGGCCTTCACCGGACCCGCGGCCTGGCAGGCGTCGTGGATCACCCACGACCCGCGTCCGGTCGAGGTCATGGACGCGCCCACCGAGGGCGAGTCGGCCCTCGACCACCACGGGCTCGCCCCGTGCCCCGTACTGCGCCGCACCTTCACCGCCTCGCCGGGCGGGCGCGCCCGGCTCCATGTCAGCGCGCGCGGCCTGTACGAGGTCCGGCTCAACGGCGTACGGGTCGGTGACGCCGAACTCGCGCCCGGCTGGACCGATTACCACCACCGCGTCCAGTACCAGACGTACGACGTGGGCGACTTGCTGCGTGAGGGCGAGAACGTGCTCGCCGCGACCGTCGCCGACGGCTGGTGGAGCGGGTTCGTCGGCTTCGAACCGCGCCGGGCCGGGGCGCACTACGGCTCGTTCCCGCAGTTCCTGGCGGAACTCCACCTCACGTATCCGGACGGCCGGAGCGCCGCGATCGTCACCGACGGCGCATGGCGGACGAGCACGGGAGTCATCCGCCACGCGGATCTGCTGATGGGCGAGTGCCACGATCTGCGGCACGCCCGCGACGGCTGGGAGCTGCCCGGCTTCGACGACGGCGGCTGGTCCCCGGCCCTGGTCACGGACACCGATCGCCGTCGGCTCGTGGCGTCCGTCGACGAGCCCGTGCGGGCGACCGCCGAGCTGCGCCCGTCCTCGATCAGACGTGTCTCCCCGGACACCCATGTCGTCGACTTCGGCCAGAACCTCGCCGGGCGGGTGCGGCTGCGGATCGGTGAACTCGCCGCCGGGGCACGGGTGGTGATCCGCCACGCCGAGGTGCTGGACGCGTCGCACCGGCTGTACACGGCCAATTTACGGACCGCC
This sequence comes from Streptomyces sp. NPDC057963, assembly GCF_042887155.1. Taxonomy (NCBI): domain Bacteria; kingdom Bacillati; phylum Actinomycetota; class Actinomycetes; order Kitasatosporales; family Streptomycetaceae; genus Streptomyces; species Streptomyces sp. NPDC057963. The sequence continues at coordinate 125,444 of NZ_JBHVPX010000012.1, read as the reverse complement.
GCCGCGACCGATGTGCTCATCGGGGACGGGCGGCGGCACTTCGTGTTCGAGCCGCGCTTCACGTACCACGGGTTCCGGTACGCGGAGATCAGCGGGATCCCGGAGCTGTCCGAGTCCGATGCCGTCGCCGTGGTGCTGCACAGCGACACCCCGTGGGCCGGCGAGTTCGACTGCTCGGACGCCGAGCTCCGCCGGCTCCACGACTGTGTCGTATGGGGGCAGCGCTCGAACTTCGTCAGTGTTCCCACGGACTGTCCGCAGCGCGACGAGCGGCTCGGCTGGCTGGCCGACGCGCAGGTCTTCCTGCCCACGGCCGCGCTCAACGCGGATGTCGCCGCGTTCTTCACCAAGTGGCTGCGCGACATCGACGACGCCCGCAGCCCCGACGGCGGCTTCAGCAACGTCGCCCCGCGTCTCGTGGGCGTCTGCGACGAAGGCGCGCCGGGCTGGGGCGACGCGGGTGTGATCATCCCGTGGCACCTCTACCGCACCTACGACGATCCGCGCTTCCTCGGCCGGGCGCTGGAGGGCATGCGCGCCTGGGTCGATCTGATCCACCGTCACAATCCGGATCTGGTCTGGCGCAGACGGGTGGGTCCGCACTTCTCCGACTGGCTCGCCCCCGGTACCCCCACCCCGCGCGACGTCGTCGCCACGGCCTGTTTCGCGCACAGTGCCCGGCTCACGGCGAAGGCGGCCGACGTCCTGGGCCACACGGACGTCGGGGACCACTACCACCGGCTGGCCGACGGCATCCGCCGCGCGTTCGCCGCGCGCTTCGTCACCGTCGAGCGCGCCGCCGCCGGGCCCGACGCCGTACGCATCACAGGGGACACCCAGACCGGCTACCTCCTCGCGCTGGCCCATGAGTTGCTGCCCGACGGCCTCGTCGGAGGCGCCGCACACCGTCTCGCCGAACTCGTCGAGTCGGCCGGGCCCGCCCTCGCGACCGGCTTCCTCGGGGTGGCGCTCGCGGCCCCCGTCCTCGACGCCCACGGGCGGGCCGACCTCGCTCACGCACTGCTGGCCCGCGACGAAGTGCCGTCGTGGCGGTTTCCGCTGCGGCACGGCGCCACCACGATCTGGGAACGCTGGGACGGATGGACCCCCGAAACGGGGTTCCGCGCACCCGCGATGAACTCCTTCAACCACTACGCGCTCGGCTCGATCGGCGAATGGCTCTACCGCGGTGTCGCCGGGCTCGACCAGGCTCCGGACTCCACCGGATACCGGCATCTGCGGATACGGCCCCGCCCCGGTGCCCTGCGCCGCGCGAGCGCCCGTCACGAATCGGTCCGCGGCACCGTCGAGGTGAGCTGGGAGAGGCGCGGCGGCCGGCTCGCCCTGTGCGTACGGGTGCCGCCCGGCGCCACGGCCGATGTGTACGTGCCCACCACGGACCCGCGCTCGGTCCGCGAATCGGGTGTGGTCCCGGGAGTCGGCGACCGTCACATCACACTGCTCGCGACCGCCTCCGACCATGTTCTCCACCGCGTGTCCTCGGGCACCTACCGCTTCACCTCGGCCTGTCCGCCGGCCGTTGGCGGCGCCGGCACGCCTCCGGCGGCCCGGCCGTCGCCCACCTCGGGCCGCCGCATGCCGGGACCGGCGGCGAAACCATCGTCCGCACGTTCGCACGAGGAGGACACACCATGACGACGGGTTCTCACAGCCGGCCGGGCCGGGGCGCGATCGGCCGCCGGGGGTTTCTCCGTATCGGCGGCGGCGCCGCGGCGCTCGCCGCCCTTCCGCCCGCCCTGACGGCCTGCTCGGATTCGGGTGGCGGCTCCGGCAGGCTGCGCGTCGTCGGTGTCGCCGACCAGCAGAAGCCGGTCGAGGAGCTCGTCGCGCTGTACCGCGAGTCCCACCCGGACGACGAGTTCGCCACCTCCTTCGCACCCACGGACCAGGTGCAGACGGTGGTGCGTACCCAGCTCGCGGGGGGCAACGCCCCCGATGTCCATGTGCTGTATCCCGGCAGCGGCAGTGCCATGTCCATGGTCGAGCTCGCCAAGGCCGGTCTGCTCGCCGACCTCAGCGGCCAGGCATGGACGAAGGAGGTCCCGGCGAGTTTCCACCCGGCGTACCGCTACGAGGGCAAGACGTATCTGTATGCGGCGGGAAGCAGCGTCATCGGCGCCATCTACAACAAGAACGCCTTCGCGAGGGCCGGAGTCGAGCCGCCCGGGACATGGAGCGAACTGCTCGACGTCTGTGCCGCGTTGAAGGCCAGGGGCGTGATTCCGATCGCGCTCGGCGCCCAGACCCCCTGGGTCACCCAACTGATCACGTACGCGCTGGTCCCCAACGCCGTCTACGCGAAGAATCCCGGCTTCGACGCCGAGATGGCCGCCGGAAAGGCACACTTCCGCGGCTCCGGGTGGGCCGACGCGATGGGCAGGTACCAGGAGTTGCAGCGCCGGGGCTTCTTCAACGACAACCCCAACGGAACGACGTACGAACAGCAGACCTCGTTGGTCGCGAGCGGCAAGGCCGCGATGGCCGTCCAGGTCTCCGCCGTACTCGCCAACTTCCGCCAGGCCACGGGGAAACCGGACGATCTCGGCATGTTCCCGTTCCCCGGCGGTGACGACGCGGCGGACCTGTGGATTCCGGCGGGCGTCGTCGTCGGCCTCGGGGTCTCCGCACGGTCCTCCGAGGGAGCCGCGGCGAAGGGGTTCATCGAATTCCTCGGCAGGCAGGAGAACGTGGACCGCTGGGCGCGGTCCGTCGCCGCGATCCCGTTCAGGCGCGGCCCGTCCACCGCGATCGATCCCGTCCTCAAGGGCTTCCTGCCCCTCATCGACGACAACCGCGCCGTTCCGTTCATGGACCAGAGCTGGCCCAACGCCGAGGTGCAGCCGGCCCATTTCGCCGCCGTACAGAACCTGCTGGCCGGCAGGACGGACGTCGACGGCGCCCTGGGACAGATGGACGAGGCCTACGGGAAGAAATCGTGACGAGCACCTCCGAGAAGGCCGTCCCGGGCACCGTCGGCAAGGCCGGGGACGGGCCGCGGACCGGCTCCGGCCGCCCGGTCCGCCGCCGCGACCACACCGCCCCGCCGTGGATCTTCGTGGTCCCGGCGCTCGGCGTGTACGCCCTCGTCGTCCTGTACCCGAGCCTTGCGGGGGTGATGTACGCCTTCACCGACTGGTCCGGCATCGGCGGCTTCTCCTTCACCGGCCTGGACAACTTCCGCACCCTGCTCGACGACAGCCGGGCCCTGGAGTCCGTCGGCAACACACTGCTGCTCACCTCGGCCGTGGTCGTCGTCCAGAACGGTGCCGGTCTGCTGCTCGCGCTCGGCGTCCACACCGAGATCAAGTCCCGTGCGCTGCTGCGGCTGATCTTCTTCGCGCCCGCCGTCGTCAGCCCGGTCATGGTCGCGATCCTGTGGAAGTACGTCTACAACCCCGACAACGGCGCCGGACTCAACGGCGTCCTCGGCGCGATCGGGCTCGGCGGTCTGCGGCAGGACTGGCTGGGCGATCCCTCGCTCGCCCTGTGGTCGGTGGCGGCGATGGTCGTGTGGCAGTACGCCGGCTACTCGATGGTCGTCTTCCTCGCCGGCCTCCAGGGGGTGCCCGCCGAACTCCACGAGGCCGCGAAGATCGACGGCGCGGGCTCCTGGCAGCGATTCCGCCATGTCACCTGGCCGCTGCTGGCCCCGGCCCTGACGATCAACCTCCTGCTGTCGACCATCGGCGGTCTCAAACTCTTCGACCAGGTCTACGCCGCCACCAACGGCGGCCCCGGCACCTCCAGCGAGACGCTGTCGACCGTGCTGTACAAGGAAGCGTTCGTCTACGGGAAGTTCGGCTACAGCACCGCTGTCGCCCTCGTACTCGCGCTGTTCGTCGCCGCGGTCTCCCTGGTCCAGCTCCACTGCCTGCGCGCGAGGGAGGTCCCCGCGTGAGCACCGCAACGACTCGCGGGCCCGCACGGCGGAAACCCGGACGCGGGGCGCGCAGGGGCCGCAGACCGCGGTACGGGCGGTACGTCCTCGAACTGGTCCTGATCGCGGTCGCCGTCGTGTTCCTCTTCCCGGTGTACGCCCTGGTCACCCTGGCGCTGAAGGACCCCCGGCAGATCTCCGACTCGCCCCTCTCACCGCCCTCCCCGCCCACCTTCGCCAATTTCGGCGATGCCTGGTCCTCCGCATCGCTGGGGCCCGCCCTGCTCAACAGCACCGTCATCACCGCGGCGAGTCTGCTGCTCCTCGTCGTGCTGGGCTCCACGGGGGCCTACTGCCTCGCGCGCCGCGCCCGCGGCCTCGGCCACGGGCTGTACATCCTGTTCCTGCTGGGCATCGTGCTGCCGTTCCAGCTCGGCATGATCCCGCTGTACAAACTCGTCGACGACCTGGGCTGGCTGGGCACGTACCAGGGCATGGTGCTCTTCCACACGGGCATCCAACTGCCGTTCACCGTCTTCCTCTACACCGGATTCATCCGGGCCCTTCCGCAGGACTACGCACAGGCCGCGCTCATCGACGGCTGCGACCACCGGCAGGCGTTCACCCGGATCGTCTTCCCCCTGCTGCGTCCCATCACCGGCACCGTGATCATCCTGAACGCCGTGTTCGTCTGGAACGACTTCTTCACCCCGCTGCTGTACCTGGGCGGGTCCGGCAAGGAGACCGTGCCCGTCGGCGTCTTCGCCTTCGTCGGCCAGTACGTCTCCGACTACGGGCTCGTCTTCGCCGGACTGGTGCTGGCCGCACTGCCGGTCCTGGCGGTGTTCGTGCTCCTCCAGCGCTATGTGATCAAGGGCTTCGCGGGCGGACTCAAGGGCTGAGGACATCTCATGGCACACCCGGTACCCCCACCGCTCCCCCCGGGCATCGCGGCGGTCCTCGCGCAGCCGCCGCGCGCCTTCTCCCCCGCCGCCATCTGGTGGTGGAGCGGGGAACGGCTCGACCGCGCACGGCTGCGGGCACAGCTGGAACGGTTCACGGAGGGCGGTGTGCACAACCTCGTCCTCCTCAACCTGGCACCCTCGGGCCCTCTGTTCGGCTCCGACGCCGACGACCCTCCCTTTCTGTCCGCCGCGTGGTGGGCCCTGCTCGACGGCGTGTGCGAAGACGCCGTCGAACTCGGTGCGAGCCTGTGGTTCTACGACCAGCTCGGCTTCTCCGGTGCCGACCTCCAGGCACGCCTCGTCGACGAACGGCCCGCGCACGCGGGGCGCCGGCTCGACCGCCTGCGCGGCGTCGTCGACTCCACGGCCCCGCGGACCGGAGAGCTGCGGTGTCCCCCGGACGGCAGGCCGCTCGCGGGCCGCGCCGAACCGGTGGACGCCGCCGGCCGGACGGTCGGCCCGGCGGTCCCGGTGGCGGTGGACGACGGAGTCGTGCGGGCGCCGGGTCCGGGCCGGTGGCTTCTGACGCTCCATCACCACGTGCCACTGGGCTTCGACTACCTCGGTGCGGAGGCGTGCGCGGCGCTGCTGGACCGGGTGCACGGAGAGTTCGAGCGCCGGCTCGGCGACCGGCTCGGGACTGTGGTCGTCGGCTCGTTCCAGGACGAACTCCCGTCCCTGCCCACCTGGTCCACCGGATTCGCCGACGCCTTCGCGCGCCTTCGCGGGTACGACATCACGGCACGGCTCGACGCCCTGTACGACGACAGTACGGATCCGGACACCCACCGGATCCGCCGCGACTACCAGGTGACCCGCGCCGAGCTGGCCGAGGAGGCGTTCTTCCGGCCGCTGGCCGCCTGGCACGACCGGCACGGTCTGCGCATCGGCTGCGACCAGCAGGACCCCGCCCGCGCCGGACACCCCCTGGCGGGCGTGGAGTTGTACGCCGACTACGCCCGCACCCACCGCTGGTTCTCGGCACCGGGCTCGGACCATCACGGGGACGCCCGTATCCACTCCTCGCTCGCCCATCTCTACGGCCACCCCCGCACCTGGATCGAGGCCTTCCACTCCACCGGCTGGGGCGGCACGCTGGAGGAGACGTTCGACTGGCTGCTGCCGTGGCTGCGCGCCGGTGCGACCCTCTACAACCCGCACGCGGTCTACTACACGACGAAGGGCGGCTGGTGGGAGTGGGCGCCGCCCGCGACCGACTGGCGTCAGCCGTACTGGCGCCACCACCGCGTCTTCGCCGACGCCGTGACCCGGCTGTGCGCGATCCTGAGCCTCGGCCGCCATCTGTGCGACGTCGCGATCCTGCTGCCCACCACGACGGCCCAGGCCGGCACCGCCCTGGACGGGGTCACGGAAGCGGCGGCGCGAGCCCAGTCGACGTATCTCCGGCTCGTCGGCGACATGGCCTGGTTCCGTACCCGGCCGGGTGTCATCGACCGGCTCGGTCTCGACGCCGACGTCATCGACGACGCGTCCGTCGTGCGCGCCCGCGTCGCGGCGTCCGACGACGGAGTGCGGCTGCGGGTCGCGGACGAGGCGTACGCCGCGCTCGTGCTGCCCGCGTGCACGGTCCTCGAACACGGCACGGCGCGGCGGCTCGTCGAATTCGCGTCTGCCGGGGGGACGCTGATCGCGCTCGGCGCCCTCCCCGAGCACGTCGTCGGCCCCGGAGCGGCCGGTGTGCAGGCCGGGCTGCGCGCGTGCTTCGCGGACGGGCGGGCCGTTTTCGTCCCCGGGACGGACGATCCCGCCGACGCGCTCGCCGCTGCGCTCGCGGGGGTGCACCCGGTGGTCCGGGCACCGGTTCCCGCACTCGCACGGCGTGCGGACGGCGCGACGGTGGTGTTCCTGACCGCGGCCGCCCCGCGGGCGACCCGGGCCGCCGTCGCGGCCCCCGACGAGCGGGGTGCCGCGCTGGGCTGGCTGGACGCCCGGTACGACTTCGACCCGGACCGCTACGCGCGCGCCGTACGGGTGCGGGTGCGGGACGCGGCGGGGCCGGCCGTCCTGGTGGACCCGTTCGGCGCCGCGCCCCGCACACTGCCGGTGCGTCCCGCCGGTGACGACGCACGGGCCGTCGAGGTCGATGTCCCCTTCGACACGGGTCCCGCGGCGGTGCTGGTCCTTCCGGCCCGGGACCCCGAAGCGGCCACGGCCGAAGCGCCCGCGGCACCGGATGCCGTGCCGGTCGTCACCACCGTCGAGATCCCTCCGGACGCGGATTGGGACATGGCGCTCGTGCCGACCCTGGACAACACCTGGGGCGACTTCGCCCGCCCCGCGACCGGTCCGCCCGCCGGCCCGCCCGTCACCGAGTGCCGGACCTTCCGGCACCGGGTGGAGGCGCCCGGCGAGGACGGGGTACGGGACGGATGGGCCATGGGGCCGGAGCGCCCCGGCGCCCCGGCCGGGGACAGGGTCCACGCGACGTTCGGCCCGCACGCGGTCGTGCTCCGTGAGGGCCGGGGCGACCGGGGCGCGCGGTCGGTCCTGGAGTGGTCCGACACCCTGGGCGTGTACAAGGACCCGGTCCACCGCGCCGTTCTGGGGCCCAAGGGCCATGTGCCGGAGGAGTTCGTGCTCATCGGTCCCACGCCCGCCGGAGAGGTGGCGCGGCTGCGCGTGGAGCTGCTCCTCGACGCGGCCTTCGACGGGCACCTCGCGGTCGGGGCGGCGGCGGCGAAGCGGGCCCGGCTCGACGGCGTCCCCGTCTGCCTGGAGGACGGAGGCCACCTCGCGTTGGGCCCGGTGCGGGTGGCGGCGGGCCGCCGTCTGCTCGAACTTGACCTGACGCCTGATCAGGACTGTGATCTGCGGGCGCATGTCGCGCTCGTCCGCGATCCGGGGCGATACCGGCGCCCGGAGTGGATTCTCGCCTCCGGGACGGCGGGCACGACGGTGCGTCTCCCGGCGCCTCCCGTCCGGGCCGTCGTCCAAGTGGCCGCGCGCGTGCCCTGCGTACTGCGCGTCAACGGACGGCTGATGGGCAGACAGGGCGGATTCGACCCCTACGCCGAGCACGCGGTCCCGCGGGTACGGCGGCACGACGTGGCGGCGGCCCTGCGCACCGGCGACAACGACATCACGGTCGAGACGTCCGGCGGCGGCGACGGGGCGGTCCTCGTGGACGCGGTCTTCGAGGACGGCGACGGCAACCGTGTCGCGGCCCTGCACAGTGACGCCCGGTGGTGGGCCGGGAGCGCACGGGGGCGTGTGGCGGCCGCGGTGCGCCGCGAGCCGGTGGGCGACCCGGCCGCCCTGCATCTGCGCCGCCGCCCCCACCCGCTGCCGGGCGCCGCCTGGCTGGATCCGGGCACGGACGACGGCACGGTGGTGCCGGTCCGGTTCGCCGTCCCGGGGCACCTGGGCGCGGTGGAGTGGCTGTGGTGTCAACTGCCGCCCGGGACCGTCCGGTTGACGGCTCGCGTGCACGGCGGGGCGACTGTCTTCGTGGACGGCCGCGAGTGCACCGCGTCCGTCGATGCCGTCGACGCCGGGGGCGTTCGGACCGTGGCGGTCGATCTTCCGGCGAGCCGCCCCTCCGGTCCACGGACCGCGGCCCTGCGCGTCCGGACCCGCCCCGGGTACGAGGGGGGCGCCGCGCTGGCCGGTCCGGTGCGCTGCGAGGTCGGTCCCGGACGGATCCGCGCCGGCGACTGGGAGGCGCACGGCCTGGCCGAGTACAGCGGCGGTGTGCGGTACCGCCGCGAGGTGACCCTGCCCGCCGGGGCCACCACCGGGCGCGTGTCGCTCGACCTCGGACGGGTTCGCGGGACGGCGGAGGTGCGGGTCGACGGCACTGCCGCGGGGGTGCGGGTGTGTTCCCCGTACGTGTTCGATCTGACGGGTCTGGCAGGCCCGGGGGCCCACACCCTCGACATCACCGTGTTCGGGACGCTGGCACCCCATATGGACGCGACGAGCCCGACCCACTTCGTCTTCCCGGGCCAGCGGGTCAGCGGCCTGCTGGGTCCGGTGCGGCTGCGGGTCGGTGGTTCCTGACCCGCCCGGCACCGACGTCCTGGCCGCCCCGCCAGGAAGACGCGAGGGAACCGGCGTTCGGCGCCGGGAGGGCGCCTCGGGCGGCCGCCGCCGGCCGGCGGCGGGAACGCCCTGAGCGGACCCGGCCGGGGCGCCCCGCGCGGCGAACGGCCTTCGCCCGCCTCCTACCTGTCTCTCGTCAGCATCGGCAGCAGCAGCGCCGCGGACCAGCTGAAGTTGGGCGCGTTGAGCGGTGCCCCGGTGGTCGGGTCGTAGTTCTCCATGATCGGCCCGTTGCCCGCGAGGCCCGACGCGTGGGTGAGGAGCCGGTCGGTCAGGGCGTCCGCGTCCGTGCCGTAGCCGTAGCGGCGCAGGCCGCCGAGGGCGAAGTATGCCTGGTCGAGCCAGACGGGGCCGCGCCAGTACGCGGTCGGCGAGAAGTAGGGGGAGCTCTTGGCCACGGTCGGGAAGGGCACGGTGGTGGCGAACTCCGCCGGATCCGTCAGCTTGTCGCGCACGGAGCGGGCCTGTCCGGCGGACGCCGTGCCGGTCCACAGCGGGACGGCACCCTCGATGCCGCGGCCCCGGGACGTGAGCGGTGCGCCGGTGCCGAGCGCGGTGTCGTGGAACCAGCCGTCCGTGGCGTCGTACATCGTCGTGCGGACGGCGGTGGCGGTGGCGTCGGAGCGCTGCTGCCAGTGCCGGGCGTCGGCGCCGCGGCCGAGCGCGCCCGCGATCCGCGCCAAGTAGCCCTGGTCGGCGGCGAGATAGGAGTTCAGATCGACGGACTCCTGGTCGAGGGAGTAGCCGAGGAGCGTTCCGCCGGCGGCCCTGTTGGCGACGATGCCGGTGCCGAGAGTGGCGTCGAAGCGGGGCGCGTTGTCCATGCCGCTCTCCCAGGCGGCGGCGAGGCGCCGCTCCTCGGGGGAGTCGTTGGCCGGGTCGGCGGTGGCTCCGTACTCCGCGAGACCGTTGTGGTCGTGGTCCCGGTTGCGGTACCACCACGCCTGGTAGGCGGCGAGCTTCGGGTACATCTCACGCAGGAAGGCCCTGTCCCCGGTCCTCGCGTACACCTCCCACACCGCCCAGGCCGCCAGCGGGGGCTTGGAGTTGCGCTCGTTCCAGTTGCCGCCACCGTGTGCGGGGTCGTTGTAGAAGATGACGTCGGGGATCATCCCGGCGTCCTGGGGGCGGGTCGTGGAGTCGGGCCGGATCTGCCAGTCGAACATGGAGCGGATCTGCGACTCGGCCAGCTCGGGCGCGAAGCGTGCGGTGCCCACGGCCTGCTTCCAGGTGTCCCAGGCCCAGATGCCGCCGGTGAACCACTTGTAGGAGATCGACGGCGTGATCCCGTCGTGCTTGATCTGCCCCGCCGCGCCGCGCCAGTTGGTGACGAGGGTCTCCAGGGACTTCACGGCCGTACGCCGCCGGTCCGCCGGCACGCCCTCGGTCACCCCGGCGACATAGCCCCGCCAGCGCGCGTCGGACGCGGACACGACGGGTGCCGGGCGGGCCAGCACCTCGCGGACCTTCGCCTGCTCCTTCCTGCGCTCGGCGGTGGTGAAGGTGTAGGACTCGGTCCAGTCGAAGCTGTGCGAGCGGCCGGGAGCGAGGGTCACCGGGTCCGCCGCCTCGGTGCGGTAGCTGTCGCCGTCCACCGTCGTGCGGACGCGGTCCCTGTGGGTGACCTCGAAGCGCTCCGTGCCGCCGGTGAGGTAGTCCCAGGTCTCACGGACCTTCGCGAAGCCGACGCCGACACCGGAGCCGGTGGCGGTCAGCGACGGCGCGTCGCGCATCGGCTTGTCGGCGGGCCGCAGCAGGCTGCCCGTCCAGTCGGCGTCCAGCGTGCGGGGCGCCGGGCCGGTGTTGCGGACCTCGGCCCTGACCAGGGCGCTGCGCGCGGTGGCGAAGCGGAGGTCGAGGGTGAGGCGCAGGCCGCGGCCGAGGTCGTACGACTGGAGGAGCCGGCCCGGGAGCGAGGTGAAACGTGGCGCGCCTCCCCCGGCCAGGTCCAGGGTGCGGCCGTGTTCGGTGAGGCGGATGCGGCTGAAGGACTTGCTGAGCCACCAGGGATACTCCTGGGCGATGTAGAGGGGCCCGGAGAAGCCGCCGTAGGCGTCGCTGTCGCCGCCCTCGGGCAGGGCGTAGGCGTGCCAGGCTCCCCGGTCGGCGAAGACGTCGACGGGGTTGTTGTCCTCGTCGTCGCCGGGCTGGGCGGCGGTGGGCGTGCCGTGCAGGTCGAGGACGTCGGCGTACGAGGGGGGTGGTGGCTTCGGGTGCGGGTGGGCGGAGGCCGTCTGCGGTACGGCGAGGGCACCGCCGGTGAGGAGGAGCGCGGCCAGGGCGCTCAGGAGCCGGTGTCCGGTCACTTGTGGGTCTCTCCAGGGGAGTCGGTGGCGATGCGCAGGACGGCGGCGCCGAGCGGGCCGAGGTCGATGTGGTCGCGGACGGCGGCTCCGGTGAGCAGGTCGGTGCCGCCGGCCGCGTAGGGGCCGGTGAGTCGTGTCCGCGTGTCGTGGTCGCCGTGGTTGAGGACGAAGAGGTACGTGCCCTGCGTGCCGGAGCGTACGGTCGCCTCGACCCCCTCGGGGACTTCGAGCACGGGGCGCACGCCCGCTGCCCGCAGCACGTCGTCGAGCACGGCCGCGATGCCGTCGCCGAGGTGGGCGCTCACGTACCACGCGGTGCCGGCGCCGTAGGGACGGCGGGTGACGGCGGGGCGGCCGGTCAGTTCTCCGGACGCGTACGAGTCGACGACCTCGGTGTCCGGGGCGTCGGGTTCGATCCACTCGCTCCACCGGGTGGCTTCGGCGCCGGAGTCGAGCCGTACCGCCTCGGCGTCCGGGATCGGCCACCACTCGTCGACGGACACGCCGAGTACGTCCCGCAGCGGTCCCGGTGCGCCGCCGTCGTGGATGTGGTCGTGGCCGTCGACGACGCCGCTGAAGGGGCCGCACACGAGGTGGCCGCCGCCGTGCACGTAGGCGGCGATGCGTGCGGCGTTCTCGGGCCGCACGAGGTGGAGGTTGGGCGCGAGCACCGCCCGGTAGCCGTCGAGGCCCGCGTGCGGGGGCACGAAGTCGGCGGTGACGGCGCGGGCGTGGAGCGCCGCGTACCAGGGGCGCAGGAGATCGGGCCAGCGCATGCGGGAGGAGGGGTGGTCGTCGGCCTCCAGGGCCCACCAGGAGTCCCAGTCGAGGACGATCGCCACGTCGGCCCGGGAGGTGGCGCCGGTGACTTCGCCGAGCCGGGCGAGTTCGGCGCCGAAGCGCACGGTCTCGCGCCAGCCGCGGGAGGCGGTGCCGCGGTGCGGGAGCAGGGCGCTGTGGTACTTCTCGGCGCCGGCGCGGGAGGCGCGCCACTGGAAGTACATGATGCCGTCGGCGCCGCGGGCCAGGGCCTGGAGGGACCAGAGGCGTTGCAGACCCGGCTTCTTGGGGACGTTGACCGGCCGCCAGCTGACGGCGGAGGGCGCCTGTTCGAGGAGCAGCCAGGGCCGGCCGCCCTTGAGGGAGCGCATCAGGTCGTAGGTGAGGGAGGCGTTGACGTGGGCGCGGGGGTCGGCGGGATCGGGGTAGGCGTCGTCGGAGACGAGGTCCTCGTGCTCGGCCCACTTCCAGTAGTCGAGTGCCTTGAACATCGACATGAAGTTGGTGGTGGCCGGGGTGTCCGGGCTGAGTTCCCCGAGTGCCTCGCGCTCAGCGCGGTGGCAGGCGAGCAGGGCGTCGGAGCAGAAGCGCCGCCAGTCCAACAGCTGCGTCGGGTTGACCGGCCCCGGGGCGGTGCGGGGCGGTTCGATCTCGTCGTACGTGCCGTAGCGCTGCGACCAGAAAGCTGTGCCCCAGGCGTGGTTGAGGCCGTCGATCGTGCCGTACCGGTCGGTGAGCCAGGCGCGGAAGTGGTCGGCGGAGCGGGGGCAGAAGCACTCGGTGACATGGTCGCCGTACTCGTTGTGGATGTGCCAGAGAGCGAGGGCCGGATGGTGTGCGTAGCGTTCGGCGAGGGCTCGGGTGAGGCGGAGGGCGGCGGCGCGGTACTCGGGCGAGGACGGGCAGTAGTGCTGGCGCGAGCCGAATTCGAGGCGTACGCCGTCGGCCGTGACCGGCAGGATCCCGGGATGGGCGCGCACCAGCCACGCGGGCGGTGACGCGGTCGCGGTGGCCAGGTCGACGGCGATGCCGTGGGCGTGCAGCAGGTCGAGGAGCCGGTCGAACCAGGCGAAGTCCCAGGAATCCGGGCCGGGTTGGAGCCGTGCCCAGGAGAAGACACCGACGGTCACCATCGTGACGCCTGCCTCGCGCATCAGCTCGGCGTCCTCGGCCCAGACGTCCTCGGGCCACTGTTCGGGGTTGTAGTCACCGCCGTAGAGGATGCCCGGGACACGGGTCAGGCGGCTCATCCCTTCACCGCCCCGCCGAGGAGTCCGGCCACGAACTGCCGCTGGAAGAGGAGGAAGAGCGCCATCAGCGGCAGGGTGGCGAGGAGCGAGCCGAGCATCAGTCCCGAGTAGTCGACGTGGGAGAGCCCCGTGAGGGTGTTGAGCGCGACGGGCACGGTGTATTTCTCCTCGGAGTTGAGCATGAGCAGCGGCCAGATGAAGCTGTTCCACTGCGCCATGAACGTGAAGATGACCAGGGCGCCGAGCTGCGGGCGCACGCACGGCAGCACGACCTGGTAGAAGGTGCGCAGCTCGCCGGAGCCGTCGATACGGGCAGATTCGAGGAGTTCGTCGGGGAAGTCGACGAAGCCCTGCCGCATCAGCAGGATGCCGAAGGAGTTCGCCAGGAAGGGAAGGACGACCGCTTGGTAGGAGTCGATCCAGCCGACGCTCGCCATCATCTGGAACAGCGGCACGAGCAGCACCTGGAACGGGATCATCATCGTGGCGAGCACGGCGCCGAGCAGCAGCCCCCGGCCGCGGAAGCGGTACTTGGCGAGCCCGTAGCCGCACATGGCGGAGATCAGCGAGCTGAGCACGGTGTGCACGACGGCGACGCCGACGCTGTTGAGGAGGACCCTCCCGAAGCCGATGGTGTCCTGGAGCCGCGCGAGGTTGTCGAGGAGGCGTCCGCCGGGCAGGAACGGCGGCGGCGAGCGGAACAGGTCCGACGTGGAGTGCGTCGCGGCGATCGCCATCCAGAGGAACGGCACCAGGCTGACGACGGCGCCGGCCGCGAGGAGGAGGCGCAGGGCGCAGCGGCCGGCGCGCCGGGCCGGGTGGACGCGTGCGGGGGCCTGCGGGAGGACGGTCACCGGCGGCGCTCCCTTCCGAAGGCGGCGTACTGGAGGGCGGAGATCGCGGCGATGAGGGCCACGACGACCCAGGCGATGGCGGCGGCGTAGCCGAAGTCGAGCTGCTGGAAGCCGACCTTGTAGAGGTAGACGACCGGGGTGAGGGTCGCGTCGTCGGGGCCACCGCGGGTGAGGACGTAGTTCTCGTCGAAGAGCTGGAGTGTCCCGATGGTGGAGGTGATCACGCAGAACAGGGCGACCGGGCGCAACTGCGGCAGGATCACGCGGGTGTACGTGGCGAAGGTGGCGGCGCCGTCGATGGCGGCGGCCTCGTACTGCTCCTTGCCGATGGCCTGGAGTCCGGCGAGCAGGATGACGGCGTTGTATCCGGTCCAGCGCCAGGTCAGGGAGGCGATCAGGGAGACGCGGGCCCAGGTGGGGTTGTTGAGCCAGTCGACCTGGCCGATGCCGACGGCGCCGAGTATCTGGTTGACGAGGCCGCCGTCGGTCTTGAGGAGGACCTGGAAGACGACGGCGTACGCGACGAGTGTGGTGACGGCGGGCAGGAAGTAGACCGCTCGCCAGGTGCCGCGGAAGCGCAACCAGGACTGGTTGAGCAGGACGGCGAGGACGAGTGCCAGGCCGATCATCACGGGGACCTGCACGACGAGGATGATCCCGGTGTTGAAGAGGGACTCCAGGAACGCGGGGTCGTGGATCATGCGCCGGTACTGGTCGAGCCCGACCCAGTGGACGGCGCCGGCGTCCTCGGTGGTGAAGCTCTGCAGGAGGCTCGCGCCCAGCGGGTAGGCGAAGAAGAGCGCGAAGAGGGCGGCCGCGGGTCCGGCGAAGATCCAGGCGGTGGGGCGCCGGCGCCTGCGGCGTGCCGGCGCCGGGGCACGGGCAGGGGCGACCGGCCGGTCGTAGGTGGTGTGGAGGGCCATCGGGCTACTTCACCCTTTCGCGGCCGGTGGCCGCGGCGAGCTGCCGCGCGGCCGAGTCGAGGGCGGCGCGCGGGTCCTTGCCGCGCAGCATCACGCCGGTGACGGCGGAGACCATGATGTCGGTGGCCTTCGCGTCGTCCTTGTTGTACTCGACCGGCGGGATGTTGCGGGCGAGCCGGGCGAACACGTCGAGGGCCGCCTGCCCGCCGAAGTACTCCTGCTTCTCGCTCAGGTACGGGTCGTCGAGCGCGGGCAGATAGGCGGGGAAGAGGCCCTCGCGCTTGAGCATGGAGACCTGGTTGGCCTTTCCGGTGAGCAGGAACTCGATGAACGCCCAGGCCAGTTGGGGGTTCCGGCTCTGCCCCGGGACGCAGAGCGTGGAGCCGCCGATGTTCGAGGTGCGGATGCCGTCGGCGGTGAATCCGGGCAGTGGTACCACCCCGAACTTTCCCGTCAGCTCGGGCGTCTCCTCGGTGAGCGTGCCCGTCCACCAGGCGGCGGTGGGCGTGGTGGCGGCCTTGCCCTCCTTGGTGCCGGTGACAAGTCCGTCCCAGCCCTTCTCGTAGTCGACGAGCCCCTGGTCGTGCAGGGTCTTCATCAGAGTGAGGGCCCGCACGGCCTCCGGGGTGTCGACCGCGACCCGGCCACCCTTGAAGTAGTACTGGCCCTGCTGCTGGAGCAGCATCGGCAGGATCCCGGCGTCCGTGGAATCCATGATGAGCAGCTTGCGGCCGGTGGCCCTCTTGATGCGGACGCCCGCCGCCACGTAGTCGTCCCAGGTCACCAGCGACTTGGGGTCGACTCCGGCGGCGCGGAAATGGTCCGTGCGGTAGTAGAGCGCGCAGGGGCCGATGTCCCAGGGCAGGGCGAAGACCGCGCTGTTCCTGCCGGTGACGGTGCGCCAGGCGGCGCGGTCGAAGTCGCCTCCGTAGCGGCCGCCGAGGCTCGTCAGGTCGTAGAAGCCGCTGGGGAAGTTGCCCATGTAGCGCGGCATGTGGCTGCCTTCGACCGTGAGGACGTCCGCGAGGCCCGAGCCGCCGCGCAGGCCCACGGTGATCTTGTCGTAGGCGTTGTCGTAGCCGATGTCGACGATGTCGACGGTGGTACCGGGGTGGCGTTCCTCGAAGATGCGGGCGAAGCGCTTCATGGCCTTGGCGGCCACGTCCCACGACCAGACGGTGATCCTGCCGCCGACCTTGCCCCCGCCGTCCTCGCCGCCGCCGATGCCGCGGGCGACCCCGCCGCCCGCGCCGCCCATGGCACATCCGCTGACCAGTGACGATGCCGCGGTCGCGAGACCCGTGGCCAGAACTACCCGTCGGGTGGGCCTTGTTGACACTCTTGCCTCCTGGAGCCTGAATGCCTAATGCTGTATTCAGAACACTGAATGACGGAGCCCGCCGTCAAGAGGTGTACACCCAAAGACTTTTGCTGCTGTGGTTCATGACTGACCTGACCGAGTCGGCTCACGCGAAAGGCGCGGCATGACGTCACCCCAGGACTCCGTCCACCCCTGCACCCATCCCTACATCCCGAACGCGGTCCCGGCCGTGCGGCAGGCGATGCTCGACGAGATCGGCGCGTCGAGCGTCGAGGACTTCTACGCCGACATCCCGGACGGCATCCGGCTGCACCGCCCCCTCGACCTGCCGGCCCCACTGCACTCGGAGGCCGAACTCACCCGCCACATGGAGGAGTTCCTCGGCCGCAACACCTCGACGCGGCAGGCGCTCAGCTTTCTCGGCTCCGGCTGCTACCAGCACCACGTCCCGGCGGTCGTGGACGAGGTGGTCAACCGCAGCGAGTTCCTCACGGCGTACGCGGGCGAGCCCTACGAGGACCACGGCCGCTTCCAGGCGCTGTGGGAGTACCAGTCGATGATGGCCGAACTGCTCGACGTCGAGATCGTCAACGTCCCGGTGTACGACGGCTTCCAGGCCTCGGGTACCGCCCTGCGCATGGCCGGCCGGATCACGGGCCGCCACCGCGTGCTCGTCGCCACCGCGATCGACAACGACAAACTCTCCCGCATCCGCGACTACGTGCGGCCCGATCACGACGTGACGGTGGTCCCGGTCGACCCGGACACCGGCTGCGCCGACCTCGACGCGGTGCGTGAAGCACTCGCCGCCGGCGACACGGCGGCGGTGTACGCGGACACGCCCTCCGCACTCGGCATCGTCGACGAGGCACTGCCCCGACTCGCCGAACTGGCCCATGAAGCGGGGGCGTTGTACGTCGTGGGCTGCAATCCGCTGACGCTCGGCGTGCTCGCACCACCCTCCGCGTACGGCGCCGACATCGCGTGCGGCGACATCCAGCCGCTCGGCCTCCACCAGAGCTTCGGCGGCGGCAACGCGGGCTTCATCGCCACGCGCGACGAGGAGGAGCTGGTCGCCGAGTACCCGTCACGCCTGTTCGGCCTGGTGCCGACGACCGTCGAGGGCGAGTACGGCTTCGGCGACGTCGCCTACGAGCGGACATCGTTCGCACTGCGCGAGGAGGGCAAGGAGTGGGTCGGCACCGCCGCCGCACTGCACGGCATCGGTGCCGGGGTCTATCTCGCGCTGATGGGACCGCAGGGCATGCGGGAGATCGGCGACACGATCCTCGCGCTCACCGCGTATGCCCGCCGGCGCCTCGCCGAAGTACCCGGCATCGAGGTCCCGTACGGCGGCGCCCTGCACTTCGCCGACTTCACCGTCCGCTACACGGGCGGCCGGACCTCCGCCGAGATCCGCGCCGGCCTGAAGGAGCGGGGCATCTTCGGCGGCGTCCCGACCGGCGAGCACGAGGCCGCGTACTGCGTCACCGAAGTCCACACCAAGGCCGACATCGACCGGCTCGCCGCGACCCTGGAGGAGATCGTCAAGTGACCGCCCCGCACACACCCGTGTCCGTCTCCCCCGAGGAGGCGCGTATCGCCGGCAAGCCGCGCCTGCGCCGGTTCCAGCAGGCGTCCTGGGACGAGAAGCTGATCTTCGAGCTCGGTTCACCGGGCGAGCGGGGCGTCCTCGTACCGGTCGCCGACCCGTCCGTCGGGAAGGCCGAGATTCCCGCCGCCCTGCGCCGCGCAGAACCGCCCGCACTGCCGGAGCTGTCCCAACAGCAGGTCCTGCGCCACTACTTGCGCCTCTCGCAGGAGAATCTGGGCGCCGATCTCAACATCGACGTCGGCCAGGGCACCTGCACCATGAAGTACAGCCCCAAGGTCAACGACCAGTTCGTCCGCGACCCGCGCATCGCGGCGCTGCACCCGCTCCAGGACGAGGACACGGTCCAGGGCGTCCTCGGGATCATCCACGGCCTGGAGCAGCTCCTGAAGGAGATCTCCGGCATGGACCGGGTCTCGCTCCAGCCGGGCGCCGGATCCGCCGCGATCTACACGAACGTGGCGATGATCCGCGCCTACTTCGCCGCGCGCGGCGAGCTGGAGGAGCGCGACGAGGTCATCACGACGATCTTCTCCCACCCGTCGAACGCGGCCTGCGCGAAGACGGCCGGCTTCAAGGTCATCACGCTCCACCCGGACGCGGACGGCTACCCGGACATCGAGGCCCTCAAGGCGGCGGTCGGCCCCCGCACAGCGGCGCTCCTCATCACGAACCCCGAGGACACGGGCATCTACAACCCGCGCATCGAGGAGTTCGTCCGGATCGTGCACGAGGCGGGCGGCCTGTGCTCGTACGACCAGGCCAACGCGAACGGCATCCTCGGCATCACGCGCGCCCGGGACGCGGGCTTCGACCTGTGCCACTTCAATCTGCACAAGACGTTCTCGACGCCGCACGCCTGCGGCGGCCCGGCGGCCGGCGCGTGCGCGGTCTCCGAGGACCTCGCCCCCTATCTTCCGCGCCCCACCGTCGAGTTCGACGGTTCGACCTACCGCCTGGACGACGACCGGCCCGAGTCGGTCGGCAAGATGCGGCCGTTCTACGGCGTCGTGCCGAACCTGGTCCGCGCCTACGCCTGGATCATGTCGCTGGGCGCACAGGGCCTGCGCGCCGCCGCCGAGACGGCCGTCCTCAACAACAACTACCTGCTCCACAAGGTCCGGCAGATCCCGGGCGTCTCCATTCCCTACGCGGCGGGGCGCCCGCGCGTCGAACAGGTCCGCTACAGCTGGGAGAAGCTGCACGAGGACACCGGCCTGCACTCGGAGGACATCGGACTGCGCGCCGCGGACTTCGGTACGCACTACTGGACCAGCCACCACCCGTACATCGTGCCGGAACCCATGACACTGGAGCCGACCGAGTCCTACACGCGCGCCGACCTCGACGAGTACGCGGCGATCCTCGCGGAGATCGCCCGTGAGGCGTACGAGGACCCGGAGACCGTGCGCACGGCGCCGCACCGCTCGACCGTCCACCGGGTCCGCCCGGAAGCCCTGGACTCCCCAGCGACCTGGGCGGTCTCCTGGCGCGCCTACCGCCGCAAGGTGCTCGGTGAGGCCGGCCGGTGAGGAGGATCGGCCTGGTGGTCAACCCGGTCGCCGGTCTCGGCGGCCGGGTGGGCCTGGGCGGCACCGACGGCCCGGACCGGCCCCGCAGGGCACTCGCGCTGGGCGCACATCCCTCGGCGGGAGTGCGCGCCGCTACGGCTCTGGGTGAACTGGCGACTCGTGCGGGGCAGTCGGCGGAGAACGGGTGTCCTGCGTGGGGCGGTCGGGGCGGCGGGTCCCACGCGGCGGCGCACCCCGCGCCCGGTCGGCGCGCACAGGCGGCCGGCGCTTCGACGGCCTCCGCGCCGGACGGGCGTCCCGAGGCGTCGAAGGGCACGGCGCACGTCCCCGCAGCCGCGCGGGGGCGCCCGCCGCACGCCGCGCCCGGCCGCCGGGCCGACGCCACCGGGGATCCCGCGCCGAACGGGTTCAGCGGTACGCGGGCCGCGGCGGCGGCCGAGGCCCCGGCCGGTCACCCGCCGGGCTCCGGGCTCCTCGTCGTCACCGCCGCCGGTCCCCTGGGCGCCGACTCCGTCGCCGCCGCGGGGCTTGCGGGGCGGGTCGTGTACACCGCGGAAGCCGGGCGGGACACCTCGGCCGCGGACACGGCCGCCGCGGTGCGGGCCGTCGTCGCCGAGGGCGTCGACCTCCTGCTCTTCGCCGGCGGCGACGGCACCGCGCGCGATGTGCTCGGCGCCCTGGGCGACGCGCCCTGCCCGGTCCTCGGCGTACCGACCGGTGTGAAGATGCACTCGGCGGTCTTCGCCGTCGGTCCGCGCGCCGCGGGTGAGGTCGCGGCTGCGTGGCTGGCCCGCAGGAGCACCGTCCGGCTGCGGGACGCCGAGGTGATGGACCGGGACGAGGACGCCCTGAGCGGGGGCCGCGTCGCCTCCCGGCTCTTCGGTTGGCTGCCTGTCCCCGACGTGCCGGTCCGCGTGCAGCAGCGCAAGACCGGCAGCACCGCCGCCGCGCCCGAGGCGGTCGGCGGCATCGCGGCCGACGTCGCCGAGCGCGTCGGGGACGGGCTGCTCGTGCTCGGGCCGGGCAGCACCACCCGGGCGGTCGCGGCGGCGCTCGGCGCGGACGTCTCCCTCACGGGGGTCGACGTGCTCCGCTTGCGGCCCGGCCATCTGCCGCGCATCGTGGCCCGCGACGCGGGCGAGGACGCCCTCCTCTCCATCGGCCCGGCCTGGATCGCCCTCTCCCCCATCGGCGGCCAGGGCTTCCTCCTCGGCCGCGGCAACCAGCAGATCTCGCCGCGCGTCCTGCGCGCGGCGGGCGGCCGCGAGCGCCTGCTCGTGCTGTGCACCGAACAGAAACTGGCCGCGCTCGGCGGCCGCCCTCTTCTCCTCGACACCGGGGACGAAGCGCTCGACGCGGAGCTGTCCGGCCACCTCCCCGTCATCACCGGCAGGCGGCGCACATCGCTGTACCGCCTGGCCGGATGACCCCTCATACCTCCCCCTACCCCCAGAAGGAGCCCCAGATGATCTCCCTTGACGGCAAGCGCGCCATCGTGACCGGAGGCGGAGCCGGAATCGGCCGCGCCACCGCCCAGCTCCTCGCGGAGCTCGGCGCCCGCGTGGTGATCGCCGACATCGACACGGACGGCGGCGAACGCACCGCGAAGGACACCGGAGGGGCCTTCGTCCGCTGCGACGTGTCACGGCGCGAGGACTGCGAGGCCGTCGTGCGCACGGCGCAGGAGCAGTTCGGCGGCGTGGACGTCCTCTTCAACAACGCGGGCATCATCCGCCGCTCCACGGTCTGCGAGATCACCGAGGACGACTGGGATCTGGTGATGGCCGTGAACATCCGCTCGGTGATGCTGATGAGCCGCCTCGTGATCCCGGGGATGGCTGCCGGGGGCGGCGGCTCCGTCATCAACACCGGCTCCGGATGGGGCATCCGCGGCGGCGGGCGGGCCGTCTCGTACTGCGCGTCGAAGGGCGCCGTCGTCAACATGACCCGCGCCATGGCCATCGACCACGGCCCCGACCGCATCCGCGTCAACTGTGTCTGCCCCGGTGACACGGCGACCGGGATGCTCGCCGAGGAGGCCCGCCAACTCGGCGAGAGCTCCGACGCGTTCTACGCCGACGCCGCCGACCGGCCGCTCGGCCGGATCGGGCAGCCCCGCGACATCGCCCAGACCGTGGCGTTCCTCGCCTCCGACGCCTCGGCATTCCTGAGCGGGGCGATCATCCCGGTCGACGGCGCCGGTACCGCGTGACCCGCCGGTAGCGGATAATCGACCGGACCGAAGGGGAGGGCAGCCTCAGATGCCAATCGAAAACCGCCCGCTGCGCGAACAGGTCAAGGAGGAACTGATCAAGCGCCTCGGGCGCGGCACGATCGCGACCAGCGAGCCGATCAACGAGGGGCAGCTCGCCACCGAACTCGGTGTCAGCCGTACGCCGCTGCGCGAGGCACTGATCACGCTGGAGCGCGAGGGTGTCATCACCAGCGAGCGCGGCAAGGGCTTCCGCTTCGCACCGCTCAGTGCGCAGGAGTTCCGTGACCTGTCCGCGATCGTCGCGACGCTGGAGGCGCTCGCCCTGGAGTCCAGCGACCCCGAGCACCTGGCGGCGACGGCCCCCCGCCTCCTTGAGGAGGCGCGCGCGTTCTCGGCCCCGCAGGCCCCGCACGACGTCATAGAGCGTTACGACGACGCGTGGCACGACCTGCTCCTGTCCGGCTGCACGAACAACCGCCTGATGAAGCTGATCACCTCCCTGAAGGTGACGATGCACCGCTACGAGCGGGTGGCCCTGGGCGACCAGGACATCCTGGAGCGTTCGGCGGTGGAGCACGAGCGGATCGCCGAGTGCCTGCAGCGCGGCGACCTCGACGCGGCCGTCGCGGCACTCAGGGAGAACTGGAACAGCGGGATGCACCGGATCCTGGAGCATCTGAAGGACTGACCACGGGCGGCGGGACCCCGACGGGGACGGCGGAGTGGCGTGGGTCGAGATGCCCGGCCGTGCCCCGCACGGCCGCGGGCGGTGAGAGAGCCGAGGCGGGCGCGCTCGAAGGGGGATCCGCCGCACTCGGGCAGGCGCCGGCGACGGACGTCCCTGCCGCGGCAGGCGCCCGGGGACCCGCCGCCTCCGGGGCCGGCGAAGTCGCTCCGTACCGCTCCCGGTCGCTCTCGGCCCGCACCCGCGAGGTGATCGCGCCGGAGCCGACCGGGGGTGACGGTCCCGGTGGCCGTCGCGCCCGTCGACGGCGCCGCGGGCCGACTCCGGCGGCGAGCTCACCGAGCGGTGCCCTTCGGCCCCCGTCGGGATCGCGGGAGCGCTCGACGCCCACGCGATGCCGGGGCCCACAACGTCGTCAAGACGTCCGCATCGACCCGCCCGAAGACGGTTACACAGGACGACGGCGGCGCATAGGCTGCCCTCCCGCGAGTTGTGTGCTGACCTCGCAGAACGCAGCACTGGAACCGATCCGACAGGGCTAGGAGCCGCCCCGTGTTCTATTACGTGCTCAAATACGTCGTTCTCGGGCCGCTTCTCCGGCTGTTCTTCCGCCCCAGGATCGAGGGTCTGGAGCACGTCCCGGAGGACGGCGCGGCCATCGTCGCCGGCAACCATCTGTCGTTCTCCGACCATTTCCTGATGCCCGCGATCCTCAGACGGCGCATCACGTTTCTCGCCAAGGCGGAGTACTTCACCGGATCGGGCGTAAAGGGGCGGTTGACAGCGGCCTTCTTCCGCAGCATCGGGCAGATTCCGGTGGACCGGTCCGGCAAGGACGCGGGACAGGCGGCGATCCGCGAAGGGCTCGGGGTGCTGGGCAGGGGCGAGCTGCTGGGGATCTATCCGGAGGGCACCCGTTCGCACGACGGCCGGCTCTACAAGGGCAAGGTCGGCGTGGCCGTCATGGCGATCACGGCTCGGGTACCGGTGGTGCCGTGCGCGATGGTCGGCACCTTCGAGATCCAGCCCCCGGGACAGGCCGTGCCGCGCATCAAACGGGTCACCATCCGCTTCGGTGAGCCGCTGGACTTCTCCCGCTACGCCGGCCTGGAGAACCAGAGGGCGGCGATCCGGGCCGTCACCGACGAGATCATGTACGCGATCCTCACCCTCTCCGGGCAGGAGTACGTCGACGAGTACGCGGCCAAGGTGAAGGCGGCGCAGGCGGAACAGGCCGGGCAGTCGCGGAAGTTCCCGAAACTGCGACGCTGAGGGCTGATCCGCGCAGGGTGAACTCCGCTGTTCCCGGCCGCGGTCCCGGCTCTAGCGTGCCTGTCATGACCAAGGGAAACGCATGGGTTCTGGGAGCGACGGGACAGATCGGGCGAGCGGCCGTGCGGGCGCTCGTCGAGGACGGCTGGGAGGTGACGGCCGCCTCCCGCGGCGGCGGCCGGGACGTCCGGTGGGACGGTGCGGTGCGCACGACGGCTCTCGACCGGGACGAGGACGGGGCGCTCGCCGCCGCACTGGGCGACGGTTGTGACGTACTCGTCGACATGGTGGCGTACGGCGCCGACCACGCCCGGCAGTTGACCGGCCTGGCGGACCGGATCGGTTCGGCGGTGGTCGTCTCCAGCGGTGCGGTGTACGAGGACGATCAGGGGCACAGCTTCGACACGCAGGGCGAGCCCGGCGGAGCTCCGCGCTACCCCGTGCCGATCCCGGAGACGCAGCGCACCGTTTCGGCGGGCGATGCCACGTACGGGACGCGGAAGATACAGCTGGAGCGGGATCTGCTGGCGGCGGGGGACGCGCTGCCGGTGACGCTGCTGCGCGCGGGGGCGATTCACGGCACGTACTGCCGCTCTCCCCGCGAGCTGTGGTTCGTGAAGCGGCTCCTGGACGGCCGGGGGCGACGGGTGCTTTCGTACGGCGGTGCGTCCCGATTCCATCCTGTTCACTCCTCCAACCTGGCCGAGTTGATCCGGCTCGCCGCCGGGCGGCCCGGTTCACGGGTGCTCAACGCCGGGGATCCGCAGGCACCGACGGTCGCGGAGATCGGCGAGGCCGTCGACGCGGTGCTCGGCCGGAGCACCGAGACCGTGCTGATGGCGGGCGCGCCCGGGGAGGACGGTGTCGGCTCGACGCCGTGGAGCGCCCCCCACTCCATCGTGTACGACATGACGGCAGCCGAGCGGGAGCTCGGCTACCGGCCGGTGACGGGCTACGCGGAGTCGCTTGCGAAGACGGTCGAGTGGATCGGGGCGCAGCTGAAGGGCAGGGACTGGAGGGAGGCGTTCCCCGTCATGCTGCGGGCGTACGGGGAGAAGCTCTTCGACTACGCGGCGGAGGACGCCTGGCTGGAGGCGTACGACCGCCGGGCGTGAGACACAGGCCCGTACGCGAGAACGGGCGGCCGGTGGCGCGAAGCCGCCGGCCGCCCGTGCCCGTGGAGTGCGACCGCTACGGCTTCGGTGTGGCGTGCGGAGCGCACGTCACGTCGCTGCGGTCGGTCCTGCCCGTGAGCAGGTAGGTGTCCACCCGCTCGTTGATGCAGGGGTTGACCAGACCGGTGACACCGTGCGAACCGGCGTCCCGCTCCGTGATGAGGCGCGAGCCCTTGAAACGCTTGTGCAGTTCGACGGCGCCCTTGTACGGGGTGGCCGCGTCACGCGTGGACTGCACGATCAGCACCGGCGGCAGGCCCTTGCCGGTCTTGACGTTCAGCGGGGTCTGCTGCTTGGTGGACCAGGTCGCGCAGGGCAGGTTCATCCAGGCGTTCGCCCATGTCATGAACGGGTGGTCCCTGTGCAGCCGGGTGTTGTCGCGGTCCCACTTCTGCCAGCTGGTGGGCCACTTGGCGTCCGCGCACTCGACCGCGGTGTACACGGCGTTGCCGTTCTCCGAGGAGATGTTCCCCGCGGTGTCGGACATGTCCGGGCCCGCCGCGTCGACCAGGGCCTGGGTGTCGCCGCCCCGGTAGTCGCTCCAGGTCTGGGCGACGAGCGCCCAGGTGGAGTCGTAGTACGGCGCGTTCTGGAAGAAGCCGATGAGCTCGGCGGGGCCGACGACGCCACCGATCGGGTTCTTCTTGGCGGCGGCGCGCAGTGTCAGCCACGCCTGCTCGACCTTCTCCGGGGTGTCGCCGATGTGGAAGGCGGAGTCGTTCTTGGCGACCCATGCCTTCCAGTCGTCCCAGCGCCCCTGGAAGGCGATGTCCTGGTTGAGGTTGCTCTGGTACCAGATGTTGTCCTTCGACGGGTCGACGACGCTGTCGACGACCATGCGGCGGACGTGGTCCGGGAAGAGCGTGCCGTAGACCGCGCCGAGATAGGTGCCGTAGGAGACGCCCAGGTAGTTGAGCTTCTCCTCGCCGAGGGCGGCGCGGATGACATCCAGGTCGCGTGCGGTGTTGGGCGTGGTCATGTGCGGCAGCATGTCGCCGCTGCGCTCGGCGCAGCCGTCCGCGTACGCGGCGGCGAGCTTGCGCTGGGCCCGCTTGTCGGCCTCGGAGTCGGGCACGGGGTCGGCCTTCGGGGCCTTGACGTACTCCTGGGGGTCGACGCAGGAGATCGGCGCGGAGTGGCCGACGCCCCGCGGGTCGAAGCCCACGAAGTCGTAGGCCTTCGCCGCGTTCGCCCAGACCACGTTCTTGTTGATGATGCGCTTCGGGAACGCCATGCCCGAACCGCCGGGGCCGCCCGGGTTGTAGAGCAGCGCGCCCTGTCGCTCGCCCTTCGTGCCGGTGCTGACGTGCCGGTCGACGGCGAGCTTGATCTGCTTGCCGTCGGGCCTGGCGTAGTCGAGCGGCACGGTCACCCAGCCGCACTGGATCGGCTTGGCTATGGCCCAGTCGGCCGGACAGTCCTTCCAGTCGATGCCGGACCTGGCCGCCCGTGCCGCGGCGACCTGAACGCCGCGCGCCTCGGAACCGTGGTGGTGACGGCTTTCGGCAGTGGCCGCCGGTGCGGTTACCGCGCCCGCTATGAGCGTGCCCGCGATCAGAGCGCCGGCCGAGCCGAGCACTGCTGTGCGTCTCAAGTGGAACCTCCCCCAATATCTGAAGCGCCACCGGTGGTGGCGCGATTCATTCGGGACCTCTTGCGGATCCTGTCGTCTGTGAGGTTCCTGAGAACAGGCCACGCACCCACTTCTTTACCGAATCGATAACCGGACATCCGTGTCCCGCTGAGCGGTGTTCAGCCCGTCCGGGTGTCGAGTACGTCGTTCAGCGCCTCGTCCAGGACCCTGCGCAGCAGGCGCGCGTCGGGGGCGACCGCTGTCACCAGCACGGCCGGGCCGGCGAGCGGAGTGAGGACGGCGGTCGGTCCCAGCAGCCGCGCTTCGGGACATTTCCCGGCGAACGACGGGTCGACGACGAGGAGTTGGCCGACGGCCCGGTGGCCGCCCAGGACGGCAGCGCCGTCCCAGCCGCCGGGTGCTCCCGGCCCGTACGCCACCTGCTGGTCGATGAGCGGACGGCCGGCGCGATGCACCGTGAGGCGGCTGCCGAGCGTGCCGGTGCTCTCGCCGTGGCGGCCGAGGATCTGCTCCTCGCGCAGCACCAGCCGTGCGGTGGGGGCGAGTTCGACCCGTGTGGTCATGCGCAGGGCGCTGCCGTGCGCCGAGACGAGCTGCTCCGGCAGCCAGCGGAGCTCGGCCCCCTCCCCCGCGCTCAACTCGATGTCGTACGTGGCGGGTCCGGCGGCCGGCCCCGGTCCCGGCAGGGCGACGGTCGCGGCCGCCGAGTCGACGGTGAGCCGGGCGCCGTCGCCGGCCCGCACCTCGATGGCGAGCCGGTCGCCGCCGAGCGGTGCGCTCATGGCGCCGACGACGGTGACACGGGCGTACGGGCCGTTCACGGCCCGGGTCCGGCGCAGTGCGAGCGGTCCGTCGCTCTCCAGCACGGGAAGCGCGGTGACGCCCCGGCTGTCGAGGACCGCGGTGATCCGGGCGGTGGCCTGGACGCTCATGCGGTCCAGGCGGCGAGCTGCCCCCGCACCCAGTCGGCGACCGGCCCGACGCCTTCCTCGGAGGTGAGCGAGGTGAAGGCGACGGGGAGCGGGCCGCGCTGCCGTGCGGCGTCGTGGGCCATCCGTCCGAGGTCGGAGCCGACGTAGGGGGCGAGGTCGGTCTTGTTGATGACGAGCAGGTCGGAGGTGGTGACGCCGGGCCCTCCCTTGCGCGGGATGTCGTCGCCGCCCGCCACGTCGATGACGAAGATCTGGGCGTCGACCAGCCCCTTGGAGAAGGTGGCGGTGAGGTTGTCACCACCGGATTCGATCAGGATCAGATCGAGCGGCCCGACGGTGTCCTCCAGGTCCTCCACGGCTTCGAGGTTGGCGGAGATGTCGTCCCGGATCGCGGTGTGGGGGCAGGCGCCGGTCTCCACGGCCTGGATGCGCTCGGGCGGCAGGACGGCGTGGCGCAGCAGGAAGGCGGCGTCCTCCCGGGTGTAGATGTCGTTGGTGACCACGGCGAGGGAGAGCTGGTCGCGCAGGACCCGGCAGAGGGCGGCGACGGTCGCGGTCTTGCCGGAGCCGACCGGCCCGCCGAGCCCGATGCGCAGGGCGCGGCGGGTGCCGTCGGGGCGGGCGGCGTCGGCGCTCACGGCGGCGGCGCCGTGCTGGCCGTGGTCGAGGTGCATGGGATTCGACTCCTGGTTCTTGCGGGTTTACGAGGCGAACAGGCGAACCGGCCAGGCCGCGTGTGCCTCTGCGGTGATGTCGAGGAGAGGGGCGGAGGCGGCGGGCAGCGCGTCGATGGTGCCGTGCGCGGCGACGGCGGCCTGTTCGGCGACCCGGTCGAGTTCGGATGCGAGGCGGGCGAGGACGGCGGTGGCCTCGAAGGGGTCGAGCGAGAGCAGCCGGACGACTGCGGTGGCCGGTCCGCTGACGGTTTCGTACGCGACGCAGTGCGCGGCGTCCACGGGCCCGAGTCCCGCCGCGCGGGCGGTGAGGCCGAGGACGACGGGCTGGTGCGCGCCGCGCGGCCGGGCTCGGGCCAGCGCGGCCAGTTCCGGGCTGGGCCAGGTGGCACGGGCGGCCCGCATCAGCTGCCGGCCGAGCCTGCGCGCGACGGCCCGCAGGGCCGGTGACGGGGTACGGGCGTCGGCCGCCTCGTCGAGCGCGAGCGGGTCGTGTCCGTGGGCGGCCGCCGCGGCAAGCGCAGCGGCCGTGAGTCCGGTGGTGTGCAGACGGCCCCGGCAGAATGCGGCGAGGTCCTCGGCATTGCGGATGCGCCCTTCCTTCACGGCCGGTTCGGCGCCGCCGGAGTGTGCGTGGCCACCAGCGGGGAACCGGCCGTCGGCGAGGACGAGCAGAGCCGCGCGGCTCATCGCCGGGTCCGCATCAGAAGAGGAAGTAACGTTGGGCCATGGGGAGTTCGACGGCCGGTGCCGGTTCGACCGGTTCGCCGTCGATCGTCACGGCGAAGCTGTCCGGGTCGACATGGACCTGCGGCAGTGCGTCGTTCTCCCGCATGTCGGCCTTGGTGACCCCGCGCGTGCTGGTGATCGGCACGAACGGCTTCCCGAGGCCGAGGCGTTCGGGCAGCCCGTCCTGGATGGCCGCGCTCGCCACGAAGTTGAGCGAGTTGGCCGCGGGGGAACGTCCGACCGCGCCGAACATCGGGCGGGGCAGGATCGGTTGCGGGGTCGGTATGGAGGCGTTGGCATCGCCCATCTGCGCGTACGCGATCTGGCCGCCCTTGATGACGGTCTGCGGCTTGACTCCGAAGAATGCCGGTTCCCACAGCACCAGATCGGCGAGTTTGCCTCGCTCCACCGAACCGATCTCCCGGTCGAGCCCTTGGGCGACCGCCGGATTGATCGTGTATTTGGCGACGTAGCGACGCACTCGGTGGTTGTCGGCCCGCCCGTCTCCGGGCAGTGCGCCGCGGCGCTTCTTCATCACATGGGCGGTCTGCCAGGTGCGCAGGACGACCTCGCCGATGCGGCCCATCGCCTGGGAGTCGGACGAGATGATCGAGATGGCGCCGAGGTCGTGGAGGATGTCCTCGGCCGCGATGGTGGACGGCCGGATCCGCGACTCGGCGAAGGCGAGATCCTCCGGCACGGCGGGGTTGAGATGGTGGCAGACCATCAGCATGTCGAGGTGTTCCTCGATGGTGTTGACGGTGTGCGGTCGCGTCGGATTGGTCGAACTCGGCAACACGTAAGGCTCCGAGACGACGCCGATGATGTCCGGGGCGTGCCCGCCACCCGCGCCCTCGGTGTGGTACGCGTGGAGGGAGCGCCCGGCGATGGCGGCCAGGGTGTCGGCGACGAATCCGGCCTCGTTGAGGGTGTCGGTGTGGATGGCCAGTTGGGCGCCCGTCTCCTCGCAGACGCTCAGGCAGGCGTCGATGACGGCGGGGGTGGCACCCCAGTCCTCATGGATCTTGAACCCGAGCGCACCGGCGCGGAGTTGGGAGTGCATGGCCTCGCGCGACATCGTGTTGCCCTTGCCGAGCAGGCCGATGTTGACGGGATACGCCTCCAGCGCCTCGAACATCCGGGCAAGGTGCCACGGCCCCGGGGTGATGGTGGTGGCCTTGGTGCCCTCGGCCGGTCCGGTGCCGCCGCCGACCAGGGTGGTGATCCCGGAGGAGAGCGCCTGGTCGATCAGGGTCGGCGAGATGAAGTGGACATGGGCGTCGATGGCGCCCGCGGTGAGGAACTTGCCGTTGCCCGCGATGATCTCGGTCTCGGGGCCGACGACCAGATCGGGGTGGACGCCGTCCATGGTGTCCGGGTTTCCGGCCTTGCCGATCCCGGTGATCCGGCCGTCACGGATGCCGATGTCCGCCTTGACTATGCCCCAGTGGTCGATGATCACGGCGCCGGTGACGACGGTGTCCGGGGCGCCCTCGGCGCGCGTGGTGCGGGCCTGGCCCATCGATTCGCGGAGGACCTTGCCACCGCCGAACACCGCCTCGTCGCCTGCGAGTCCGGGGCCGCCCGAGCGGTCCTCCTCGATCTCGACGAGCAGATCCGTGTCGGCGAGCCGGATACGGTCGCCGGTCGTGGGGCCGAACAGATCGGCGTGGACGGCGCGGTCGAGTTCAGCCATCGAGGGCACCTCCGGTCTCGCCGCGCAGGCCGGGGACGATGCGCCGTCCGGCGAGGGGGACGAGTTCGACGTCGACGGGTATGCCGGGTTCGAAGCGGACGGCGGTCCCGGCGGCGATGTTCAACCGCAGGCCGTGGGCGGCCGAACGGTCGAATTCCAGACCGGGGTTGGCCTCGGCGAAGTGGTAGTGCGAACCGACCTGAACGGGCCGGTCGGCGGCGTTGAGAACGGTGAGGCGGGTGACGGGCCGGCCCTCGTTGAACGGCACGGGCCCGTCCGCGTAGAGGATCTCTCCGGGAATCATCGGTGACGCCTCCCGTCGGACGATCGGCTCATGGACGGTGACGAGCTTGGTGCCGTCCGGGAAGGTGGCCTCGACCTGGACGTCGTGGATCATCTCCGACACCCCGTCCATGACGTCGTCACGGGAGAGCACCTTGCGGCCCGATGCCATCAGTTCGGAGACCGTACGGCCGTCACGGGCACCCTCCAGCAGATGCGCGGTGATCAGGGCGACCGCCTCGGGGTGGTTGAGCCGCAGTCCGCGTGCCCGGCGCTTCTGGGCCACATCGGCAGCAACATGGATGAGCAAACGTTCCTGCTCATGCGGGGTCAGTTGCATGCTTCCACCTCACAGTCGCGTGCCCAGTACCGGTCCTGGACGCAGCGAGACATTAGCCCTCCTCAACAGACTGTTGAACTCCGAACCGGTGCCCCGCGGCAAGGTATTGCACGTTGGAGCCGAAGTTTTTCCGGCGCGTTAACTGACCTTTTGCAGATTCGTGGACATCGGGCGGGCCGAGGCGGGGGCGCTCGGGCTCACCACGCCGGCCGGCGGCGGCACAGCGGCAGGGCTCGCCGCACCGATCGGGCCGCTCGGTGCCGGCTTCGGCGCCCTGGCGCTGCCCGGAAACCCGTTCTCCGGCGTCACCGGCGCGCCCGAACCGCCGATCGGCACGATCGGGCAGCCGATGCCGCCGGGCGCAGGCGGCTCACCACTGCGATCACCACTGCGGTCACCACTGTGGCCGGTCGCCTTCTGGGACGGCGACGGCAGCGGGGTGCTCGGCGCGCTGCCCACGCTCACGCCGCGGGGCGCCCGGACCGTCGGCGGTTCTCATCGGCGGCCGACGCCGGGCCCGCCCTCCGGCCGCACCCGCGCCCGGCACACCGGAGCCGCCCCCGGTGGCCCGGCGGCCGGGGCACTTCGTACACGCAGGCCGTGCCCCCGTCCGCGGCGGACGCGGGGCACGGCATTTCCGCGTTGCGGACCGTCGGGGGCGCTCAGCTGCCCGGCTCGCGATGCCCGCGGTGTTCCGCCGCGATGCCGAAGCGCCGCCGTTCGCCGGGAGCGGACACCGAGGAGCCGATCGAGGAGACCGAGCTGATCACCTGCTCCTCGGCAGCCGCGTCGTCGTTTTCGAGTCGCTCCAGGTCAGCGGCCGAAACGAGCGCCACGAGCGGCTTGCCGTGCCGCGTCACGACCACGCGCTCGCCGCCGTAGACGACACGGTTGATCAGTTCGGCGAGCTCAGCTCGGGCTTGCGTCACCGGAATCTCGTAGGCCATGCTCCCTAGCCTATGTAATGTCCGCCCGGTCTGCCGTGGTCCGTGGCGACAGCGATCATCCAGGTCAGAGGCGATCGCGTGCTCCCGTGCGCTCTCGTTTGCGAGAGATGTGGTCTCCGATCGAGACACGACCCTCACCGCGGCTGGAACTTCGAACCCCGCAACTACCTGGCCTTCTCGGCCTCGCCGCCACCCTCTGCTGCTACAACCGACTCACTCGCCTCACCACACAGGACACGGTCTTGATCAACGCTCGCTGTTCGTGGGTGGAGGCGGCCTGTCACTGAAAGCAGGGCTGCCCTCAGCTGCGCGAGGTGGCACGCAGGCGCAGGCCGACAGGTGCGAGACCTTCCAAGGTGGTGACCCGGTAGCCGGGTTCCGATCCGGGCGGCTCGCTCAAGTGGTAGCAGCGGGCGGTCTGCGCGGTCAGGAGCGTCAGCATCGCCATGGCCAGAGCGGCTCCCTCGCAGCCGTGCGGGCCGGTACCGAAGGAGAGGAATGCCCCGGGTTTCGTCGGCGAGCCCGAATCATCGAGCCAGCGCTCGGGCTGGAACCGGTCCGGATCGGAGTGTTCCCGTGCGTCGCGGTGGGCGGTGTAGGGGCAGATGAGCACGGTGGACCCGGCGTCGATGGTGAAGTCGGCGAGCTGAGTCTGTCGCCCGACGCGCCGGGTCAGTAGCCAGCTCGGGGGGTACAGGCGGAGCACCTCGCGTACCAGTGCCTGGGTGTATTGCAGGCTGTCGAGGTGGGTGCTGGTCGTCGCGGCCGGGTCCGCGGGCAGCAAGGCGGCTTCGGCCGCGACGCGGCCCGCTGCCTGGGGGTATCGGGCCAGGTGGAGCAGAATCCATCCGGCTGCCCGGGAGGGTGTCTCGAAGGTGGCGACGGTGATTCCGGGGAGAGGGTCGAGTATGGCCTCTTCCGGCAGCAGGCCATAGCGGGAGGACGGCCGGAGCATCTGTCCCAGCACGTCGTCACCGAGCCGGCCCGATGAACGGCGCCGGCGGACGATGGGCCGCAAAGCGTCGACGAAGGCGACTTGCTGCCGTGTGCGGAACCGCCGTGCCGGTGTGGGGACCCAGCGCGGCCATACCCAGCGCGAGGGACATACGAGCACCTCCCGGGCCAGGAAGAGCTGTGCGGCAAAGGGCAGCAGGGTGGGAGCGTCTTCGGAGAAGAGGTAGCGCACACCGATCTCTGCCAGGGCGTGCCGGACCGGGGGCAGAATCTCGACGTCCCGGCCCGTGGGCCACTGGTCAGCAAATTGAGCGGTCCTGGGCGCCATCTCACCGATACGGGCTGCAACCGCCTGCGGGCGTAGTCCGCGCATGCGGGCGGCGTGAGTGCGCGCACGCTCCTCAGGCGTCGGTGCTCGCCGATTCAGCGGCGGGAAGAGCGGCGAGGGCGGCTTGGGGAAGTCCTGCGCGCGGTGCAGAACTGCTTCACACGGCCCGGCCGTAGCGGCTACATAGACACCCGGCTCCAATTGCCAGACGTCCCCGCACTCGGCAGCGCCACGGCGCGCCAGTGCCAGCCGGTCGCGGCTCCAGGCCGCGAAGCTGCCTCCATGCAACCGCGGCGGCTCATTCATTCGGCCCATGGGATCGCCCCTGCCTCTCGTACCTGTCCAGGCCGAAATCGTCGGCAGCACAGCCAGGAGCCGACGGGCGCTTGGGGGCTCCCGCCGGCAATGCGGTCAGACCCGGACGTCACCGCCTTACGCACCCCAGTCGTGTTCCCCGTACGCACCGTAGTGGCGGGTGAAGGACAGCTTGCCGAGCAGCTTGACGATCATGACGCACTCCTCTCACCTGTCTTCAGCATCAAACTCCATGCATTCCATTTTGCCATATATGCCATATTCAGAGCATCAGTTGTATGCATTGACATAGGTCCTGTTTCCGCATAACTACGGCCACGTGGCGAGTAGCCCTGTGCAACGTTGCGGGCTGCGGTCTCGGCGGCCCATCCGCGCCGAGCGTCGAAGCCCGCCGCGGTCTCGCCTACGTCCTGCGCGGGGGCGGCGTCGCCGTATGCCTAGCTTCCGAATACTTGCTGGTCACCAGCTTCCGGGACGCCGTTACGGTCGGAGAGGTCGCCCGTTTTGGCGAGTGGGCGATGCCGTGGCCGTCGTCGGTGACGGTGACGGTGAGCACGGCGTCGGTGCCGTCGGCACGTAGTTCCACGGTGACGGTCGAGGTGGTGTGGCGTTGGGCGTTGTCGACGAGGTTGCCCAGGACTCGA
Source organism: Streptomyces sp. NPDC057963 (assembly GCF_042887155.1). Lineage (NCBI taxonomy): Bacteria > Bacillati > Actinomycetota > Actinomycetes > Kitasatosporales > Streptomycetaceae > Streptomyces > Streptomyces sp. NPDC057963. Next base: position 91,159 of record NZ_JBHVPX010000012.1, on the reverse strand, counting down.
GCCAACTGGCCGCGGCTTCCCTGAACTTCGACCGGATGGTCGGGGGCGCGTACGTTCAGGATGATGCCGACACCTGCGAACCGAGGCGGAGCGCCGACTTGCCCGCCGAGCCGCCGGGACGTACCCGCTCGTGTTCGGGAAGTGCGGCTCACGCGCCGAATTGCCTCCCGCCTCGGTCGGGACGGCTTCAGTGAGGACATCCGCGGCTGGATCGCTGCCGGCCGTCGTGCGCGAACATCGCGCGCACCGACCACCACGCCGCCGGACTCCATGCACACGCCGAGACGCTGGAGAAAGCAGTCCGCCTCCGAGACGCTGCCCGGGCCGCTCGCCGACCGACCGCCCGGGACACGGCAGGGTCTGCTGCATGGTGCCTATGAGCGCGTTGGACACGCAGCACCGCGACGCTGCCGGGAGGCAGCCGGATCACAGAGAACCAACTGGGCTCTCGCACCCGGTCAAGCCGTCGGCCGCTTTTACATGGAATTGCGTGACGTCGGCTTGTCATTCCCAGCATTGTTCCTTCCCCAGCCGCTATCGACCCTGGAACGGGGGATGGTGCGTGGTACCGGCAGATGCAAGGAGGAGCGGCCGCCTCCGGTGCGGAGCAGCAGGTGCTGCATGGCTGGCTGGACCAGGCGCGGCCCGCCTGCGGTCGGCCCCGGATGCGCGGGGGCTGGACCTTTCCGAGGCGTGCCGGGTCTGTGTAAAGTGGGCGGCTGCGAAGGGGAGTAGCCCCGCAAACCGGTCGTCGACATGCTGGAGTCCTTGTGGCTCCCGGTGACCGGGCCCGTGCAGAATCTGTCGGGTGGGCGAGACCTTCGGCTCTTTGTCGACGATGTACGTACGTCGCGGGGCCGAGGTCGTACGCCGGGACTCCTACCGCGTACCCCCGATCCCGCAGTGCGGGAAAGCCGGGCGGTCAGTGTGATCCATTTCGTTTTGCTCATCGTGTGTGCGGTGGCGATCTATCTCTCGTGCGAGTGGTTCGTCAACGCGGTCGAGTGGCTGGGCCAGCGCCTCAATGTGGGGAAGATGGCGGTCGGCACGATCCTGGCCGCGTTCGGCACGGCGCTGCCCGAGTCGGTGGTGACGCTGGTCGCGGTCACCACGGGCGCCACCGAAGAGGCCAAGAACATCGGCGTCGGTGCGGCGATGGGCGGTCCGCTGGCGCTGGCCACGGTCGCTTACGGCGTGACCGGCGTGATGCTGCTCCTCAAGCGTCGCAAGGAACGCAGCCTGGTCCTGGCCACCACTGGCATGCCGGCCAGCTGCCCCGACGGGGCCGAGGCGCTGGGTGATGAGAAGGACATGAAACGGCTCGCGAAGGACCAGAAGTGGTTCCTGCCGATCTTCATCGTCAAGGTCGCACTCGGCCTGGTCGCCTTCGCCTTCAAGCCCGCCCTCGGCCTGTTGTTCTTCGGCGCCTACGCCGTCTACTTCTGGCGTGAAATCCGCAGCGGTGACGACGGCGAGGAGGACGAGGAACTGGAGCCGCTGAAGCTCCAGCCCAAGGCCGCCACCCCCGCCACCTGGGCGGTCGTGGTACAGACCCTGGCCACGTTGGCCGTGATCTTCTTCGCGTCCCAGCTGTTCGTGAAGCAGCTCGACGCGATCGGCCCGATGCTCGGCCTCTCGGCCGCGGTCACCGCGCTGCTCCTTTCACCGATCGCGACGGAGCTGCCCGAGATCATGAACGCGATCATCTGGGTCCGTCAGGGCAAGACCAAGCTCGCCCTGGCAAACATCTCCGGCGCCATGATGATCCAGGCGACCGTCCCCAGTGGACTGGGGCTGCTGTTCACCAGCTGGAAGTTCGACGGATCCCTGCTCTGGGCCGGGCTGATCACCATGGCCGCGATCGTCTACCTCCTGGTCACGATGCGCGCCCACAAACTCACCCCCGGACGGCTGGCCGTGGCGGCCCTCTTCTACGTCGTCTTCGGCCTGGGGCTCATTCCGATCCTGGCCTGACGGCCTGCCTCCATCTTTTGCCGTGGCGGCCCGGGAGGGCCGCTACGGCGTTTCCCGGACTTCGCGTCCCCATGCGTCACCCGCGCCCCCGCACACGGCGGGGGCTTCCCCCGCGCCCGGAGCCTGGCGCCCGGACGAATGCGTGATCACGACCGCCGAGCACCAGATACACAACGCCCCCGCCCAGCGACCACCTGCTCCAGAGCGCACATCAACGTCCCCGCAGGGCCGGGGTGGACGTCGTAAGCGCCCGGCGGAGCCGTCCGGTGCACGCCGTCGGCGCAGGCCCCGCACCGCAAGAAGCTGTTCCTGGCCGCCACGGCAACGGTCGTCGTGCCAGCCATCACGGCAGGGGGCGCCGTATACCTGCGGCTGTCCGGGAACATCAACACCTTCGACGGCAAGGGGCTCAGCCATCACCGCCCGCAGAAGACCCCGGGCGACGCGCAGAACATCCTGCTCATCGGATCCGACAGCAGGTCCGGCGACAACACGAAACTCGACGGCGGCAAGGATCCGGTGGGCCGCTCCGACACCACGATCCTGTTGCACGTCTACACCGACCACCGCCACGCGGTCGGCCTGTCCATCCCCCGCGACTCCCTGGTCGTCATACCGCCCTGCCTGCTCCCCGGCGGCACCTGGTCACAGACACGCACCAACGCCATGTTCAACTCCGCCTTCACCCTCGGCAGCACAACGGCCGGCAACCCCGCCTGCACCCAGAACACCGTCGAAGCACTCACCGGCCTGCGCGTCGACCACACCGTCGTCGTCAACTTCGCCGGCTTCGCCGTCATGACCGAAGCAGTCGGCGGCGTCCCCGTCTGCCTGCCCAAGGACATCCACCAGAAAGACCTCAACCCCAACCGCCCGTCATCTCGCTAACAGCCATCTTGGTGGGTGCTGGTGAGGGTTTGGAGTCTGGGCAGGTTGAGTGCCGTCGAGGGCGGTGATGGTCAGCCGGTCATAGCGTGGACCCGTTGGCGACGAACGGAGCTCTGGTGGCCTCGATACGGTGCATCTTCTGTGCGGACCCGATCACGTCGGCCGAACGGTATGCAGTGGTCACCCCGCAAGGGCACCGCGCACACCCGCGTTGTGCTGGCACCGAGCACACCATCATTACCCCACCGCCCGCGCCTGTCCGGCCTACGCCGCTCCCCAACATCGACCGCGAGTTCTGCGTCCTCTGCGAAGAGCGGATCTCGCCCCATCTGCTCACTCGGTCGGACCTCGGCCACCCGCTGCATACCCGGTGTCACCGCGCCTGGAAGGGGTATACACGCGACCCGGAGAAGGCAGCCGAGCACAGGCGAAAGATCGCCGAGGGGAAGCGGCAGCATCGAAAGTGAGTCGCTTACCTGTGCTCAGTTGGCCAGTTGAGCGGGAAGCTCATCCATCCCGGCCCGTCAGTGGCGCTCCACGCCTCCGCGGAAATGCCCCCAACGACCGCAGTGGAGGCATTGTCACTTTCAATACCTTGGCTGCTGGGCGTAGTCAGCCGACGCCGGGGAAGAGAGCTGCCCCTCTCTTACGGGCGCGAGCTTGCCAGTACGCGGATCAGCAACGTAGCCCCGCTGTTCTGTGGAGAGTGGCACCACTCGGCTGTTCGGGCTTACGAACCCCAGAGGGACGTAGCGCCCTGTCTTGGGGTCCGCCTCATACGCCAGCGGCCAGCCGGCCGCTGCGGCCTCAGTTGCAGTGTGCTCAGTATCCGCCGGGGTTGAGGCAACGACGGGAACGGCGCCTGCTGCCGTCGCTAAGACAGCGGTTGTAGCCACTATGTGATGCAGAAACTTCATGAGGACCTCGCGTCAGCGCTGGGAAGTACCCCTAAGCATAGGGGTGAAAAACCAGTGGCTTCACAGTGACCGGAGGAAGCCGCCGCACCCAATATCGGCCGAAAGCAATGATGCGATCACCTTACGTGTGGCAAGTGCCGCAGGTAAGTTCAATCGGCTTGACGACCGTGAGGGACACGGTCCGAAAGGTGGGGAATCTCCAGTGACGTTACGTGGAACGGCAGTTGCAATAAGCGCCTTCGTCGTCGGGGGTCTCCTCTCGGGTACCGCGCAGGCGTCGGCAGCGGACACGCCTGCTGCCGCGAAGCCCTTGACCTGGGTTGGGAAGCCAGTGTCCAGTGAGTCCGCGCCGGCGGGGAAGATGGCTCACTGCCAGGCCGACCCGCGGTGATGTCGAGAGTGAGCCGGACACCGCCGAGCGGGGCGCTCATCGCACTGATGATTCCCACCATGGCGGCCCGTCCACCGGTGCGCAGGCGTCGTAGGTGGAACGGGCCGTCGCTGCGCAGTTGCGGGAGTGTGGTGGCACGTCCGTTGTAGATGGCGCGGATGCCGGCGGTGGCACACACGCCGTGCGGGTGTCCGGGGGGGCCTCGGCACCGGCCGCCTGCGCGTCTGTTTCGTACAGGGCGTCAGTCCGGGTGAGTTGGGTGCCGGTGCTCATGCGGCACCCTGCGTGCGCCACCGGGTGAGGTGGCCGGTCCCCCAGTCGGCGACTTCGCGGATGCTGTCGTTCGAGATGAGGCTGGTGAAGATGACGGGCAGGTCGCCGCGTTGCTGTTTGGCATCGGCGGCCATGGTGGCGAGGTCTGCGCCGACGCGGGGGCAAGGTCGGTTGTGTTGATGACGAGGAGGTCGGAAGTGGTGATGCCGGGGCCTTCCTTACGGGGGATGGTGTCGAGTTCTTCATCCGTGACCGGGACGACCTCGTCCTTCGTGAGCTCATAGCCCTTGCCGATCCCCTCCTGTGGCACGACCTCGCCCTCGATCGAGCAGACCTTGCGCGTGCGGACCCGGCCCATGTCCTGCAGGTGGACCTGGTGGAAGCGGATGGCATGGTCTTCGGTCGCGCTGACGACCTCGATCGGGATCGTCATCTGATCTCGTGCCTGTCTTCGCAGGTCGGACGAGCGTGACTTGCCAAGGGACGTAAGGTCAGTCTCGTCAACGCAGGTCGTCGACCGAGCACCGGCTGCGGGAGCCTAGGAGCGGGCTGCGGGGTAGCAGCCGACCGCCGAGCAGTACGGCGCAGGCCACGACGGTCAGCAGCCCGCCGGCGAGGAAGGTGCCTCGCACCCCGGCAAGCTGCAGGACCAGTGCCCCGAGTGCGGCGCCAGCCGCAATGCCGGCGTTGTAGGCGCCGGAGTTGGCCGCGAGGGCGATGTCCGTGCGGCCCGGCGCGCAGTGCAGCATCTCGTTCTGGGCGACCATGAACACCGGCCCGAGCGCGCCGCCCATCAGGACCAAGAACATCACCGCCGCCACCGGATGAGTACCGACCGAGTACAGGCCGAGCATGCCCACCGTCTGCGTAGCCACGGCTGTGGGCAGCGCAAACTGCGGGAATCTGTCCAGCAACGCCCCTGTGATGCTCACCCCGACCAGACAGGCGACACCGAAAACCACGAGCAGGGCGCTGACCGTGCTCGGCGAGAACCCGCTCACGTCGCCCAGGAACTTCACGATGTACGTGTATCCCGCGAACGCCCCGCTGGCGGCCAGGGCCCCGGCCACCAGCACCGTCGCGAACCGCCGCACGTCGGGACGGGTCGCGTAGGCAGCAGGTTCTTCTTCCGGACGCGAGGTCGGAAGCAGAACGGCGATCGTCACCAGCGAGACGAGCCCCAGAGCCGCCAACATGCAGACGGGCACCTGCCAGTCGCTCTGCCGGCCCAGCCAGGTCCCGGCAGGAACACCGAGTACGAGGGCGAGCGAACCGGCGATGGACAGCGCCCCGACCACACGCCCGCGGACCTCGGGTGCGAACAGGCCCACCGCGACCGGCCCCATCACGGCCCAGAACAGCGCCTGGGCGAGCGCGGTCAACAGCCGAGCCGCAAGGAGCAGCCAGTAGGAGGTGGCCAGGGCCGCAACGACACTGGACAGGACCAGCGCGGTCAGTAGTCCTGTGAGCACATGACGTCGGGGCACGGTCCGCGTGACGTGGGCGAGTGGCAGAGAAGCCAGGGCCACCGTCACGCCATAGCCGGTGACCAGGAGGCCGACCGCTGACACTGACACCCGAAGGCTTCCAGAGATGAGCTCCAGCAGGCCGACCGGCAGGTTCTCCGCCGTGTTGAAGGTGAAGGCGGCCAGCATCAGGGCCAAGAGCACCGCTGGCCTGTGCCATGGAGACAGCTGCCGAGTGAGCCTATGGACCCTGCCTGTCGTCGCTCGTTGCTCCTGCTCCGCAGCCCCGTCCATGGAGCTACCTCACCAGGGACGCCGTTCCCGCCGCAACCGAATTCATCTGCAACAGTGGCGCTCAAATGATCAAGCATGGCCTTCAGGACCGTTCGGCCCGGTTTCGAGAGCACGCTCCGGGATCATCTGTCGCAGGCTCGTGCGGGTCGCCGCCAGGTCTCGCTCAAGCTGCGATCCGTGCCCACCGTCTACGCCCAGCAGCGGGTCCGGGCGGTGAAGTTCGCGCGCCCTGGCTGCCGCCGCTGGCCGCGCTCCGCTCCCGGCGAATATGCGGCACTTGGAGAAGGGTGAGGGCATCGCAGCAACCGGGCCTCTCGGGGCGGGCGGAGGCGGTGGTGGACGGGCGCGCCGACGGGGCTTCCGGACCGGGCCCGATGCGCGGTGCGCGGTGCGCGGTGAGAGGACCGCCGGGCGACTGAGCAGGAGCTACTCCACAGCAGACGCAGAGATCGGATTCGGCGGTGCTGTCGGTGAACTGCCCTTGGCGGCGGCTCCTGTCCCGATCCGGGGAGCCTCGCGCCGGCGCAGAGCACAAGGCAGCCGGCCTGCGCGGTCGCTGGACCGGCCACTGATCGAATCGGCTTCCTCGGGGAACGATGATCTTTCGGCAGGCTGACGAGAGGCGGAAACCTCGCCAGGTGCCGCCCCGGGTAAGGCAGGGCGGGTGTTTGGGGCTTTCACCCGGGCGCCCGTTTACGGACGCCCGGAACTGGTCCGGCTGTCCTGCCTGAACAGCGCCCACCTGTACTGGGCGGAGCACGGCTGGAGCACGGCATGCCGAGTCAACTGTCCGTCCCGGGCAGCCCAGAGCGGGCCAGCCGGAGTACGAGAGCTGAGTCGTGCACTGGACAAGCGAGAAGCTCGTCGTCACCGAGCCCGTAGCACGGCCGTCATTGGCGGGCCTGAAGCCCTCCCGGAGAGCTGGTGGGCACTGCCGGTGCACCCGGGCCGGCGTCTTCGTGATGCGATCACACCCACCCCACGTGAGGATCCAAGCACGGGCGGCGGTCCTGCCGCGTCCTCTGTCCCTGCGTGGAGACAGTGCCCTTCCAGGCGCTCCGGTCCGCAGCCCGTCCTTATAAGTTCTCGTGGTTCGCGGCACGGCCTGCATGCTGACCAGGAGATTTGCCGTTGTCTCAGGTTGACGTCCAGCTCACCAGTTTCACAGCTGTGGCATTTCCTCGCGACCTCGGTAGCGAGCCCGCACGTCGCATCCAGTTCGAGCGGCGTTGGGGTGGCCGGGGCAGCAGGCGGTGCCGGACCATACCGGCTCAGACCGCAGTGCCGTGGGACACGCTCGCTGACGCGGTGTCATCCGACACTGACGCCGCTTTTCCGGCAGATGAGTCTGCTTCCTACCGGACCCGTGATCGCAGAGGCAAGGACCGCAACGAAGCCGGAACCACGGCGCTGTGTCTCAGACATGGCCGCCGGCACGGCGCCGTTCAGCACAGCCGCCCCCGCACCAGAGAACTGAGCGTGGGCAGTGAAATCGGTTGTTCAGTGAGGGAGTTCGCCATCACAGTCTGACGGTGAATGCACTGCCGCGCGCCATCAGACGCACCCGGGGTCACACTGAGGCATGGGGTGCGCCTTGCTCGTGGCCGGGGCAGGTCGAGCGGGTGGTGTTACCGGCGAGCAGAGCGGCACGCGCGATCCTCAACTCCAGCCCATATCCGCACGGTTCTCGCCAACTGGGCGGGAACGCCCGGGGCACTGACCAGAGCGTTCTCGCTCCGACGCCACATGTCGGTCGATATGGCTTCGTCGCTGAGAATATGGCCCGGATCTTGAGGTCGTCCGCTACCTCAGGCCTCACCAGATGAGACGCCGCCACCGTGGTCGTCCGCGGGGGTGACCGAAGACCTTTCGCAACGTGGACGCGATACGCCGTGCCGACACCTGCGTCAATCTGTCCTTCCGAGACGTCCATTGCTGCGAGCGTCGGAGATGCGTCGGGACGCGGGTGGAGCGAGCATCGATTGGAGGATGAACCTACCGCGTGGCCACGCGGACTCGCGCGGGATGTACCGGACCTGAACCGGGATGAGAGGCATGGGCACAAACCAGCGTGATCCGGTGCTCCCACAGCATCGGGGCACGCTCTCCGTCGCGTTGATCGGCTCTCTCGCAGGGCAGTGTCCGCTGCCGGATCCCGCTGCGGCCCAGGAGACGGATCCCTACGAAGACGATCTCCAGTTGGCACTGTACGTCTCGTACGAGTTGCACTACCGGGGTTCGCCGGGGTGAAGCCCTCGTAGGAGTGGGACCCCTCACTGCTGACCTTGCCTGCTGCGCTGGAGAACCGCTTCCTGACCGTGCTGCGTCGAGACGCACCCGCTCGGCTCCCCGTGGACGATGTCCTGGTCGAACTGGCGGCGTACCGGAGTTCCTTGGGGTGCAGGGCACGTTGCTGCATCTGCGCGAGTACGCGATGCAGCCCCGTCCCCGTCACCCGCCTCGAACACCGCAGAGCACATATCAGGAGCCGCTGGTACCACCCGCTGAACATCGCCTGCCGGCACGGCAACCACCAGCACCGCGTCCCCGTCGCCGTCACCACCACCGCGCAGGACCGGGCGATGCGCGACAGCAACACGGGCAAACAGCTCAAGAGCGACCCCGAACGCGGCTTCCATCGCGCCGAACACCTCCAGCAGATCCCCGAACCCACCCTCGCCCACCAACTCGTCTACCCCTGGCACGCCGACTCCGAATCCGTCCACAACCAGTTCGGCCAAATCCTGTGGAACCGCCGCGTGATCGCCTACGGCCTCGACTGCCAGAAGATTTTCGTCCTCGCCTACAAGACCACCAGCCACCAGATCTTCCAGAACGACAGCAACCGCTGACGCGCTCCGCCCGACTTCCGGTCGGCACCCACCCCGGCCGGCCTCGGAGGCTGGGAGCGCACCCGATGCGGTGCATATCCACGTCATCCGCACCGGGCCCGGTCTCCGCGGTGGCGGCGGACTTTCCGGCCTGGACCAACGGACGGTTGGGACTCACCACACGGAGACCGTGGACTGGGCCGCCTCCCGCCTCTCGCCACCAGCCACCGGCCACCGGCCAAATTCCGCTACCACCAACAGGAGTTCGGCAGAGCTGGGCATCTCGACTTCACGCTCTCCGGCATCGGCGCGGCGCCGGAATCGACCTGCCCGACAGCGTTCACCGTCGACCACCCGGAAGCGCCGCAGGGCCGAAGGGCCCGGTGCCAGGATGCGCGTTCCGCCCAGCGCCCACGTTCTCTCGGCGTTGGAGGTCGGCCGGCGCGTGACGGTTGCGACCTCGGCAGGGCGGATGAGGCTCTCGGCGGGACCAACTGCACCCCGCCGTTCGCCGACGCTGTCGCCCCCACGCACACCTGACCGGCCATGCAGCCAGTGGGCCTAACTTCCGTAGAAGAAAGCGACGTGCAGGCGTGTCCATCCGGCTCGGGACACCTCACGGTGGACCATAGCCTCGGAACCAGATTGGTTCGAATTCGCACGACATGTAGCGGTTCAAAGCGCCGACACGGGCACCCGCTTAGCGAACGCCCTGATCAGAGGCGTACGGGCGCCGGGTGGGCACACCGCCGCCGGACTCGCTGCTGCCGTGACAGCGGCTGAGGACATGCCGGAACAACATCGGAAGTGAGGTCCACCAGGCATGGGATGGAAGAAGGACTACCCGGAATCCGAGTGGCCGAAGTGGAAGAAGGACGGCCCCGACCTGCAGGCGGGCGCGAAGTGCACCTGCGACGGTGGTGCGTGGCAGACGGCGTTCTGGACATCCGGCAAGACGAGGCCGGGCGAGGGGGATCCGAACAACAACGGCTGGCGGCTCGTCGACGAGATCTACGACGACCCGGACAACAAGTCCGCCCTCCCGCCGTTCACCGGTGCGTCAAACGTGGTGGCGTACCTTCCGACCTGGCGCGAAGCGGAGTACCTGAAGAACACCGAGCAGTTCAAGTACATGACGCACGGTGTGATCAGCTTCGTCGAGGTCGGCGAGAAGAAGGACGGCACCCTGAAGGCCGAGTCCGTCAAGGCCGTGGAGACGACGCTGGCAGCGTTCGACAAGCCGGCGCGGAATCTGGGCGTGAAATTGATGTTCGCGCTCGGTGGCGCCAACGATCTCGCGTTCAACCAGCTGATGGGGATCGGTGGGAAGGACCCCAAGAACCCGGCGTTCCTCAAGCTCGCTGAGGAGGTCGTGACGTTCTGCAAGGACAAGAAGTTCGACGGCATCGATCTCGACCTCGAATGCTGGTGGGCGATGGACGGGAAGGGGGACCAGGGTGGGCGGAAGCACGAGGACGGTCCGGATCCGGCTGGAAAGGGGTTGGTGGAGTTCGCGAGGAAGCTCCGCGAACTCGGCGGCAAGGACCTGGTGCTTTCGGCGGCGGTGATGGCGACCTCGTGGTACGGCAGCGACTACGACGGCGCCGGTCTGGCCCAGTACTGCGACTGGATCGGGGTCATGACCTACGACTTCACGGGGTCGTGGGACACGTCCCCCGCGGGGCCGCACACGCTCACCTACCGGTGTCCGCCCGACAAGGCGGCGGAGCTGTACAAGGACGATCAGCAGGGCAAGTGGCCGAACCCGAGGAGTGCGGCGGACCCGGCCGCCGACAACCCGATCCTGAGCGTGGAGGACTCCCTCTGGTACTGGACGTTCAAGCCGTACTCCAACTGGCAGGGCAAGGGGCAGGGAGCGCCGCGGGCGAAGTTCGGCGTCGGGGTGCCCGTCTACGGCTACGACTTCTCCTACGCGAAGGACAAGGATCCAAAGACAGGAGACGTGCCCCCCGGGTACAAGGTCCTCCGATGGTCCGAGATCCTGAAGGACTTCCCGGAAGCCGCGTCGAAGAACCCGCCGAACATCAAGGTGGACGGGGCGACTGCGCGTCCGAAGTTCGTCCACGAGTCGGGCGAGTACCCGTACAAGCACAACATCTGGTACGAGACCCCGGCGACGGCAACGGAAAAGGTCAAGTTCGCGCGGGAACTCGGCCTCGTCACGATCATCGCGTGGGAAGCCTCCAACGACGTACGGGACAAGAACTCGATCCTGAAGGCGGTGTATGCGGCGTCGGGGAACCCGCCGAAGGACAAGACCGGCGCGAAGTCGCCGGTCGGGCACGCGTAGCGCCCTGAACACGCCGAACCTGGAATTGGCCTGACCCCGGCGGCTGTGGTCCGTCCCGCACGGACCACAGCCGCCGCCGTGATCCGATGGGAAGCCGACGATGAACGATGCTTCGCCCGACCGCGCGGGCATGCCGGAAGGATGCAGTGAACTGGGGCGGATCCTCGGGCTGGACGGTCCGGTGCCCGAAGGCGCATGGACGGCCGCCCTGGCGGACGAGGACTACGCCCGCGCCCTGTTGACCTGCCGCGACCCCACTCAACTGCAGCATCTCCTCAGGTGTCCCCCACCCACCCCGGGCGGCGACCTGTCGTCGGCGGCGCTGATCGCGCACAGCGCGAAGGCTCTGGCCCGCTGGAGCCGCACCGGGTTCGTGGAGGTGGACAAGGAGACCCGACGCCGACGCCTCACCGCCTGCGGGCACTGCCCCTATCTGCGGCCCGGCCCCCAGGGCAAGGGCACCGCCTTGCTCCAGACGGTGGCCGGCATCGGGGTCCGGGACAAGTCCGTGTGCGGTCTGTGCGGCTGCCTTCTGGCACGCAAGGCACGCCTCCCCTCGGAGAGCTGCCCCGCCCCGCACCCGACCGAGCCCGGTCTCACCCGCTGGGGGGAACCGACTCCCGTCGTCGCTCAGGCTTCCCCGCAGACCGTCGAGCCAGCGAGGAAGCAGGGCAAGGACAAGAGCAAGCCCGATTCTTGACGGGCCGCAGGGCGGGATTCTCAACGCTCCTGCCGGGCTGTGCCGGTGAGGTGGGTGATGGCCTGACGCCAGGTGCCGGCGTGCACGGGCAACGCGCCCAGCGACGCCGCCAGCATGTCCACCGAGCCGGCGGTGGTCGGGCGGGCGATCCAGTTCGTGACCTGGGCCAGGAGCCGGGATCTGGACAGCGGACCCGGCCGTTCGAGCGCCTGCGTCAGGACGCCGGCCACCGGGGACTCCACGGACGCGCCGTCAGGGGAACGGGACGACAGCACCAGCCCGCCGCCGGAGTCGCGGCGCACGGTACTGAACGGCTCCAGACACACCCGCCAACCGCTGCGCCCCAGCCGGGTTCCGTGAGTGACCAGGTCCGTCACCCAGTTGCGGGGGAACAGGACGGCCTCGCCGCCCTCGTGGACCGCAGCTCCGGCCAGCAGCCTCAGCCCGGTCGGCCCGGACGGCGCGTAGCCCGCCAGGACGACCCCCAGGGACGTACGCAGGGCCTCCGAGCTGCGGGCCCGCGCAAGGAGCTCGCCGCCGCGGAAGAGCAGGAACATCGAACCGGGCCGCTCCACCGTCAACGTCACCGGCGTGTACCCCGGCTCGTTCCCGCCGCCTGTCACGGGCTGGACCGCCTCCAGCGCCTCGGTGCCGCGAACGGCGATCCCCACCCTGCGTCCACCGACCCGCGCGGTCACCAGCGTGTCCACCGGCTGCGCGGCGACGTTCACCGAGCAGGTGGTGGGCGCCTCCATCACCGTCACGTCCGGATCGGCTCCGCTGAGTTCGGTGAACGCGGCACTGACCTCAAGGAATCCCAGCCGGCTCCGTGCCGGGCGGCCCGGGGTGCGCAGCAGTGCCGACGGCGTGCCGGCCTTCGCCCCTGCCGCACGGCCCATTTCGCCCAGCCACGCCCGCATCCGGTGGTCCGGTGGGATGCCCAAGATGGTCTCGCGCTCGTCCTCGACCAGTAGGACGCTCGCATCCAGATCGCGCAGTACCGCGGCGTTCGCCGCCAGGTCGGCGGACAGCTGGGTACAGAACCCGCAGGACTTCCCCATAGCCACCGTCAGAACCGGGCGCTGAGCGTTCTCCTCGTCCGCGCGGACCCGCAGGTCTTCGAGGCCAGTCCCCGCTGCAGCCGCACCGTTGTCATCTGCGACGAGCCCGGCCGCCCGCCAGTCGTCGAGACACCGGGCGTACTGCTCCCTGTGTTCGACGGTCGGCGGGCGGCCGGCAAGGTACTTCAGGGCGGCGGGGCTGACGAACGCTGCGATGGGCCGTGCCGTGTCCAGCAGGACCCCGCCCTCGCCCAGATTGGCCACCACCACCCCGTGGGGGTGCGTCACTTCACGCACGTGTTCTTCTCGAGGTCGCAGTGGAGACCCGCACAACACTGGTTGTCGCGGTCGCACGGTTCATTGATGCCATGACAGGCCGTCGGGGCGATGTGCAGTTCGGTGAAGATCTTCTCGATCTCCGCAACGGTGTCGCTGTCCATGGGACGAACGCCCGTAACTTCGGTGTTATGTGTCCATATGCCCAAGCTAGGACCGTCGGGCAGGGACCGCAAACGCACCGCCCGTCTGCGGGGTCGACCACGGAGAGTGCCCCTGACCAGCAAGAACGCCGGTTGCGACCGTCCATGACAGCCCCGGTAAGAGGCCGCCTTTTCGGATGGGGATCGAGGCGCGCTCGAGTGACCCGGGCGCCCTTCACACAAGCATCTCTGCATCCGCACCGGCGGTGGCACGACCAGCGGCGGAGGTATCGGCCCGCCGTTGATCGTCGGACAGATCGCGCCCTCGCAGCGGATCCAGTTCCCGCCGGGGACCCGTTCGAAGACCCGTTCTTCGGAGTGAAGTGCCGGGCGTGGTTCTGGCCTGGCACAACCGGTACGGCACCCTGCAGCTGGCGGTGTGCCGGGTCTGCTTCGGGCAGGACTGCCGGGGTGCGAGCCGGTGGGCCGGCCGCCTCGGGAGCCTCGGTTCTGCCGGTGTTTTTGCTGGTCGAGGTGTTCGGGGATGGTGTGCCGGATGCCGCATCGTCGCGCCGCATCCGGGCGACGTCGCGTGGGGATCGCGCCTTGTGGTTGCATCTCGGTGGAAAGCCGCTTACTTCGTCACAGCGTTCAACGCGTTCACGATCCCCACACCGTAGAACCCGTTGTGGTTCTTCAACCCCTTGCACACGGCGTCGATCTTGCCGTCGGAGTCGATGTCGTACGGGTCCGTGCACGGCGTGGCGTCGGCCTGGGAGTACAGCAGGGCCTTCACCTGGCCGGCGGTGGCGTGCGGGTGCGTCGACTTGATGAGGGCGGCCACCCCCGCGACGTGCGGGGACGCCATCGACGTGCCCGCCTTGTAGGCCCACGTGCCGCCGGGCAGCGTGCCGAGGATCCGACCATCGGTGGCCGGCGGTGCCGGGGGCTGGTAGGGGGAAGAGTCGCCACCGGGCGCGGCGACGTCGATGACGTTCAGACCGTAGTTGGAGAACGACGACTTGATGCCCTTCGCACCGGTCGCGGAAACGGTCACCACACCGGGCAGCTGGGCCGGTATGTCCAAGCACTTGTGCGGGTCGATTACCCGGTCGACCGGCGTGCCGTCGTTCGGGGAGGCGGGGTCGGTGATGGAGTCCGCGTCCAGGTCGTGACTCTCGTTGCCCGCGGCCGCGACGTTGACCGTGCCCTCGCGCTCCGCGTACTGCGAGGCCCGGGTGGCGGCGTCGACGAGCGCCTGCTGGTCGGCGTCGTCAAGGCAGTCGAAGTTCCAGGGGTCGGTGTAGTAGCTGCTGTTGGTGACGTCCACATGGTGCTCGGCCGCCCAGACGAAGCCGCAGACCACGGCCTCGGTGTAGACGTAGTCCTCCGGGTCGGACACCTTGATGCCGGCAACCTGCACGCCGGGTGCGACGCCGGTCATGCCGATGCCGTTCTTGGCGGCCGCGATCTCACCCGCGACATGCGTGCCGTGAGCGCTCCCCGACGACGCGCCCGGCCGCCAGGCCCCGTCGGCGGTGTTCGGCTTGCCCGACACGCAGTTGACGGACGCCTCGCGGTTGAAGTTCGGCGCGAGGTCGGGGTGGGTGTCGTCCACGCCGGTGTCGATGACGGCGACCGTGACGTCGTGGCTGCCGAGGGTCTTCTTGTGTGCCTTGTCCGCCTTGATGGCACGCATGTCCCACTGCAACGACTCCAGCGGGTCCTGGCCTTCGGCGGCCTGGGAGTTCGTGACCTCCTTGGCACTGAGCACCTTCGTCGTACCGATGTCGGTCGTCGACTGCGCGACAAGGGGCGCGGTGCGGGTGGCTCCGGCCGACTGCACTCCAGGAACCTTACGGATGGTCCGGGCGAAGTCGGGGTTCGAGGAGTGGACGACGATCACGCCGACCTGGTCGTACGCGATGAGGATCGTGCCGCCCGCGTCGGCGATGGCCTTCTTCACCATCGTGGACGGGCCTCGTCCGGTGGCGACGTTGACGATGTAGCTGAGGGAGGTCGCGTCGGCCGACGTGGCCGACGTGGCCGCCTCGGCCGCCGACGCCGTGACGTTGGGCAGGAAGGCGAGGGCGGTCGCCATGACCATCCCCAGCGGGGATGTGACAAGACGACGGGAGCGTGTGCGCGGCGCTGCCATAGAGATCTC
Organism: Streptomyces sp. NPDC057963; assembly: GCF_042887155.1. Classification (NCBI taxonomy): domain Bacteria; kingdom Bacillati; phylum Actinomycetota; class Actinomycetes; order Kitasatosporales; family Streptomycetaceae; genus Streptomyces; species Streptomyces sp. NPDC057963. The sequence goes on along the minus strand of NZ_JBHVPX010000012.1, from coordinate 75,467 downwards.
CAGTTGGTTCGCGGTACGGGTGGTATGACGCGTGCGGAGGCTCAACAGGTTGACCGACGGGGTCACTTGACCGCCCAGGCGGCGTTGACGGTGCCGAAGCCGTATAGCCCGTTCACGCGCTTGCCGCCCGTGCAGGTCGCGTCCACGACCCCGTCACCGTTGGAGCCGTAGGGGTTCTTCGGCCTCGGGGAACATCGGTACAGCGGTTAACCTCCGCTGTTCAGCGGAATTCACTGCTCTGACGCCCCGATAGCAGAAAGGCCACCCGTGACCTGCAAGGATGCGATTGCTTAGCCTCGATCCACCGGGTGATGGTTCGTCCAGTTCCTGGACATGAAAGTGGAGATGCACTCTGACCTTGGAAAATGGGAGTTCTCCAAGGGCTGTCCCGTAATCCCTGGTGGATCAGCGTGCGGCGTCAGATGCGGTGCATCGCAAGGCGGAGGGGGACGCCCTCATACTGGATGTATTCGGGCGTTCCGACAACGCGGCGAGGTGCCGTAGCTGTCGTCGCACGCCCGCCAGGGATTACGGGACAGCCCTGAGGCTTCTGCTCGACCAATTCGGAGGTGCATCTCCGGAATGCATTCCTCCACGCAGCAACGTGCGGTGTCCGCTGTGTTCGATGACCCGAACCTGGTCGCGCATGCCGGACTCGTCCCGGTGATTCGGCTGGCCGAACGGCACCCCGCTTCCACGCCGCACAGGTTGAAGATCAAGTCAGCGAATCTGATCGGTGGGTGCCAGTCCTGACTCCCAGGCCCAGGCGGCGATGCCGACCCGGTTACGGACATCCAACTTGCGTTGGAGGCTGGCCACATGGGACTTGACGGTGGCGAGCGAGATGAACAGTTCCTCGCCGATGTCGGTGTTGGACAGACCTCCGGCCACCAGCGTCGCGACCTCCTCCTCGCGCGGCGTCAGCGGCTCGGGGGGCGGTCTCCCCTCCCCGAGGACCGGTGGGACGAGCCGGTGCAGCATGCGCGCGGTGATCTGGGGGCTGATGAGGGCGTCACCGGACATCGCCGCACGCACCGCTTCGACCAGCAGCGTTGGTCCGGAGCGTTTCAGCAGGAAACCCGAGGCTCCGGCGCGGAGTGCGGTGTGTACGTACGCGTCGAGGTCGAAGGTGGTGACCACGATGACCCGGAGGGGCGGGTCCGTGCCGGGTCCGGCGAGCCGCCGAGTCAGTTCCAGGCCGTCGAGACCCGGCATCCGGATGTCCGCGAGGATCACGTCAGGACGGAGCCTCAGGGCAGCGTCCAGCGCGGTGACACCGTCTGCCGCCTCGCCGATCACGGTCATGTCGGGTTGGGCGTCCAGGACGAGGCGGAATCCGGCGCGGATGGTCTCCTGATCGTCCGCCAGCAGAACCCGGATGGTGCCAGTGCCGCTCATGCGACGGTCTCCTCGGGTGCCGTGTGCCGGGCGGCGGCCGTACGCTCGTGCCGGCCGCTGGTCGGTGCCGCGTTGCCGGGCAGCGGGAGCATAGCCGCGACCTGCCAGCCCGCGGTCCCGTGCTGCCCCGCAGTCAGCGTGCCGCCGAGAGCCTCGGCACGGTCGGTGAGGCCCGCCAGTCCGAGGCCGCCCCGCGAGCGCTCCGGAAGCGGGGAGGCCCGATCGGCAGCCCGGGCTCCGGCCCCGGCCTCAGCCGTATCGGTGACAGTGAGATGGAGGGCCGTACCGCCGCCGTACGGAACCCGCCGGGCGGCGATGCGGACGGTGACGGCAGCGGGAGCGTGGCGGCGTACGTTGGTGAGGGATTCCACCACGATGCGGTATCCGGTCGCGCTGACCTGTGCGGGCAAGCCTTCCAGTACACCGGCGGGCACATCGAGCTGGGCCGGAACGGTGCCGGTGCGGGTGAACCGGGCTGCCAGGGCGGGCAGTTCACCGAGGTCTCGCTGACGGTCGTGGGTACGCGCGGCGCACTCCGCGCGGGGCGGCCGTCCGGACGGCTCGGCGGAGGTGTCGCCCGAACCGGCAGCATCCCCTTCACGGTCCCGGTCCTCCTGCGCGTTGAGCGTCCAGACCGTGCGGTCCATCGCGGCCAGCGCCTGCATACCCGCTTCCTCTATCTGCGGCAGCAACCCCACGGCCCGTTCGGGGTCCTCGCGTGCCAGGAGCTGAGCGGCCTGGACGAGGACCACCACGCCCATGACGTCGTGCGACGCGAAGTCGTGCAGATCACGGGCCACTTCGAGAAGCTGCTCACGACGCTGGTCCGCGAGCGCCTGGAGCCTCCTTGAGTCCTGGCCGCGCAAATACCCGCCCAGCGCCGCGGCGCCCGCCGCCAGCAGGGACCAGAACAGGCACAGCACGCCGATCTCCGCCGCTGCCGCGGGCGGCGTCAGATGCAGGCCGATCCGCAGCGGCAGCACCACGACCGCCGCGCCGTGCACCATGGCGCATGCGATCTCCCCGGCCCGCCCGTTCATCCGGCGCACCGTCGGCACCAGAAGAGCGAGCAGCGCGCAGGTCTCCGCGGCCCACCACCAGCCCGTGGCGTTGACAACCGGCCCTTGGAAGCAGGCCGTCAACACCAGGGAGGCAGCGGCAGCGAGCCACGGCCGCCGCCGGGCCGCGGGAGGCAGCGGCAGGCGGGCCGCCGTCGCCACTGCCGCGCCGGCCGTCACCAGACCCACGGCGACGATCGCGACGCCCGCGGTGGACGCGGTCGCGCACGCGGCGGTGGCCAGGCCCAGCAGCAGGAGTCCGCCGAAGACGCGCAGGATGGGCAGGTGTCGATCGTTCATGAGCATCGACTCTATGAGACACGGCGGTTCGCCCGGATGGCGCCCCGGGACCGGGATCAGTCCCGCTCGGTCCACCACGGCCGGGTTCCGGACAGGCTTCGCAGCGCGTTGGTCGCGCAGTGCACCTCTCCGCCGACGGTGCCGAGGTGGTGCGAGTAGGCCCAGTCCTCCACCCAGTGAATCCGGGTGCCCGTGCCGCTCAGGGCCTTCTCGGCCGCCCGCTCGAAGACGTCCTGGCCGTCGGCGTCCGGGGCGTGCTGGCGTGGCGCCAGGTAGACCCCGGTGCCGGTGCTCACGCCGTTGGCCGCGCCGGGCAGGTAGTTGGCAACCACGTCCCGGCGCGGATACCCGGCGGGCACGTCGAGCCGGTTGAAGAGAGCGGGCACACGGACGACATGGCGTTCCGTCAGCCCCGCCTGCTCGCGAAGGGTGCGCAGAGCGGAGTCGATGCCCTTTCGGGCGATCTCCGTGCCCCGGGTCAGTGAGGGCTTGCGCAACGCGTCGGCGACCGTGAGACCGGGATCCTCGGTGTCCTGCGGAGCAATCCCGCGGACCAGCGGCTCCCCGCCCCGACCGCGCTCCACGAGATCTTCCAGCAGTTTCCGTCCCAGTTCGGGGTCGGCGACAACGGCCACCCAGCCCTGGTCGTTCCTGGCCGGGACGAAGGACAGGAACTCGTCGATGTGACCGACCCCCAGCCAGCTGCTGTCCACCACGATCGGCCGCTGGTAGCCCTGCGCGTCGAGCATCCGGACGAAGGAGGCGTCCGGGGATTCCTTGCCTCCCGTACCACCGTAGATGACCCGGCCCACCGGGTAACGGTGGCCTCGCCAGGTGTACGGCGGGATGGTTCCGAAGTTCCCGGTGGAGCTGAACGAACCGTAGTACAAGCTGTCGTCGCTGCCGACGCGCCGGGGATCGTACTGCTGAATCACTCCCGTGCCGGGACCGCGGAGCAGCGGGAACACGCTCCGCGAGGCGTCCCTGAGCGGGAAGTCGCGTGTGGCCGTGCCGGGCATCACGTCTGCGGACCGCATGATGACGGTGACGCGGTGTTCCCGGCCGCCCGGCGCGGGGATGGACGCGTAGGCGGTCTTGAACAGGTCCTGCATCCAGACATCGCCGCCGGTGGGGTAATTGTACAGCGGGGCGGGCAACCCGGCCCGGTCGAGACCGCGTCGCAGATCGCGGCGGAACGCGGCTTCCCCCGGTTTCACGGGCCGTGGCTGCACGGCGGGGTCGTAGTGCTTGCCGCGCTCCACCTCGGCCGGCTCGGTGCTGTGATCAGCCGTCATCATGTGCTGTATCGGCATCAGGTCGTGCTGGAACACGAGCGGCGCGACCCGTAGTCGTACCCGGTCCTCGGTCATGGCGCCCTCGCGTCCCACCTTGAGAACGATGTCGGTGAAGCCCGCCCACTTCTGGGGGTCGCGTACGAAATCCGTGGCCTCCACGCCCAGCCGGATGCCGTGGCGCAGTTCGTCGGTGGTCAGCCGGTCGTCGGGCCTCAGCAGGACCATGCGGCCACGGCGCTCGGCGAAGATCCGGACATGCTTCCGGGAGGCCGGGTCGGCAGCGACGGTGGCGGTGGTGCCGGCCATGGCGCGCGAGGCGGCGGTGATGTGCACCGGCGCGAGGTCCGCGAGGTCGGCAGGGCCGTTGACCACGGTGTCCGTGGCATCGTTGCAGTCCGCCAGGCGCTTGTCGGGCAACCGCGCCTCTCCGGGGCCCTCGGTGGGGCAACGCCGCCGGTCGTCGTCCACGTTGGGCAGCATCAGCGCACCGCGGTGGCGGGTCCAGGTGTCCTTGCCGGAGTCGTCGTCCGGAGTGATCAGGCCGTCCCTGTTCGTATCCGCTCGGATCACCGGCCCGGGAGGCGCGGCGTGCGCCGGTTGTACCGGGAACGTCCCGGTCACGACCGTGAGGAGAGCAGTTCCCAGTGCACCCACGCTCACGGGCAAAAGGCGGCAGCGCCGGTGGCGCGGGCGCCCGGCAGCGCGGGATCCGGAGGCGGTGGCCGAGAGGGCCAACAGTGTTTCGTCGTCCATGGCCCCACCCTCGGCCACGGACCGTGGACGGGGCATCCACCCGATGGCTGGTTCCCGTGCGGGAGGCGACGGCCGTCTCATCCTTTCGGCGGATCGGCCGACCGGGACGTGCGCGGACCCGGCGGTGCTTCCGGGCCTCGAATGACGAGCGCGGCCCGGATTACTACCAGGACCTCTGCTTCGACGCCTGATACCGGCACATCACCCCGTCCACGGCCTCACTCGCCGCACTGACCGCCATCCGTGCCCAGGAACTGCCAAAGAGGGCAGAGCCCTTGGACGAACCCGCCTGATCGCCCTGTCCGTCGCGGAGATCTGCCGCCTGATCGGACTGCTCCTCCGCTTGCAGCTGTGCCGTAGCCCAACACACTTGGAGGTCGCTTTCTCCCAGTGTTTTATTCCGGTATCTGCTGTTTGGTCTGTGGTGTCGGGCCGCACCAGGAGACGGTGGCTCCGCCGGTGAGACGACGGGCCGTGAGGCCGGTCACGGCGAGGTGGATCACGGCTTCGGAGCGGGCGGGCAGGGTTTCGTAGTCGCGGGCGAGGCGGCGGTGGAGCATGTGCCAGCCGTAGGTCCGCTCGACCGCCCATCGCTTTGGTATGGGGGTGAAGCCCCTGGTTCCGGGGGTGCGGGCGGTGATCTCCATGTCGATACCGAGGGTGGCTGTGTGCTCGACGAGGTGTCGGCGGTAACCGCCGTCGACCCAGACCTCGCGGATGTCGGGGTGTTCGGCGGCGACCTGGTCGAGGAGCTGGGTACCGGCCACGGAGTCCTGCACGCTTGCCGCAGTGACGAGCACCGCGAGCAGGAGGCCGAGCGTGTCGGTGACGATGCTCCGCTTCCGGGCCACGATCTTCTTCCCGGCGTCGATGCCCTGGCCGGAGGTGGGGACGCTGGTGGAGGTCTTGACGCTCTGCGCGTCGATCACGCAGGCCGACGGTTCGGCGTCCCGCCCTTCCTTCTGCCGCAAGAGCTGCCTGAGCGCGCCGTTGAGCTGGGCGAACACGCCTTCCTTCGTCCACTTCGCGAAGCAGCGGCATACGGTCGCGATACCGATGCCGAACCCCGCGGCGAGCTGGGCGTACGTGTCACCGCATCGCAAATGGGCCAGGACGAGGAGAGCCTGACGACCGGCGGTCAGACGCCGCCACCGGTCCCGATCTCCCCACGCCGCACAGCGAGCCGTTCGGTCAGGCACCGCAGCGTGCGACTGGACAGGTCGATCGACGACGGGCAGACAAGCGCACGAAGCTCCTGGTAGCTGCGGGCGATCCCGGCCGAGAACCTGGCTACCAGGAGCTTCGCCGTTCCGCAGAACCGTCCAACACGCGGCCATCAGCGTCAGGTTGGAAAAGGCTCAGTGCTCTGGCCCAGGGCGTAGCCGTGTCTCCACCGGTGGCGGGGTCTGGCCCGGCACCCTGTTCCCATGACCGACGTCTTCGAGCACACCCCGCAGGTCTGGAAAGCCGCGCCGCTTCGCGACGCGCTCAGCGACCTGCCCAATGACGCGCCCATCCGCATCGGTGTGGCAGGCGACCCCGGCGACTTCGATGGATACCGGGACTTCGTCGCCGCATCCGAGAAGGCCTACGAGGACTCCAGTGCCAGTGCCATGGGTACGCCGACACTGGAACTCAGCGGCGTGGAACTGCCAGAGTTCGAGAGGGGCTACCTCGCCCACTACACCGGGTACCCCGCTTGGACACGCAAGGCCTTGATACCTCCCGGTCTGCTCCCCAGCACCTGGCAGCAGACTTGATACATCGTGTCCGCTCCACACAACCTGAGCCAGAACCGCAACCCGTATACATAGCCCCGCCACCGACAGACACGGCGGGCCGCGCGGTGGCCGTGGTCCTCTGGCCCCGCGCAGCCCGGTCAGGCCGCCCCGGGATGCTTCTCGCCCGGGATGCGGCTCTGTGCCGCTGATCCCTAGGAGAGCGAGGTTGGTTTGCGTGGCGGCGGGACGGCGCGCAGCAGTTCCCACAGTGGGCGGGAGCCGGCAGCCCATACGGCGAGGGTGTGGCGGTCGACGACGTGGAGGCGCTGCTGCTCGGCGAAGTTCACCGCCGGCCCTGTGACGCGGCCGTTCGTGACGATGACCGCGACGTCGGCGTCGTGGACCTGGCGGGCGGTGCCGTTGAGGACCTGGAGGTCCGGGGTCCCCACCGCAGAGCCGGCGAGACCCTTGCGCCGGTGCTTGCACTGGATCACCCAGTGCCGCCCGTAGGGGTCGGTGGCCTTCACGTCCGCGCCCAGATCCCCGCCTCCCCCGACTCGGACGGCGTCCCGGCAGCCGTCCCGGCGCATCAGGTCCCGCACCGCGTCCTCGAACTGGGAATGGTGCAGGGCATCCAGCTGGGGTAGCCCGTAGCGCAGGCCCTGCGCGCGGACTGCTTCCCACCGCGCCTGCTGCTGCTTGTGGTAGAGCCAGCCGCAGCCGGCCAGCACGGCGAGCACACCGATGGCGATCAGGATCCACCAGTGGGCCAGCAGCCAGTTGACGACGGCCACCACCAAGGCGACGGCCAGGGCCGCGAGCACGAGGAAACCGATGAGCCGGTCGTCCGCTCGCTGTCGGCGCCTGCCCGGCCTGCGGGTCCGCCGCCGCACTGGCGGGCGCCTGCTCGCCGCCACCCGGTTCTTGCGTGCGCGGGGGCTCACCGGCCGGCCTGAGTGACGCCACTGGCGAGCTGGCCGAGGAAGTCCATAAACCCCTGGCCCACCGGTGTCGGTGCGATGAGCACCCCCAGCGCCAGAACGATGACGACGGTGAACTTCTCATCCAGCCGACTCCGAGAATGCGTACGCCGACGCAACCGGATGACGACGATGACCGCGAGCAGCACGGCCACGTTGATGGTCAGCACTGTGTTCAGACCCCCCAACGATCGGCCATCACCACGCGGGGGCGGCAAAGCGCACCCCGACGTCCTTGTGTAGCCGGGCCTCAGCGATGTTGGAGGCGGGTTACCGGCGAATGGCACAAAGCCATCGGACCTGGCCGAATACCGCGTGCGGCTGTGCTTGGCCCTCTGCCGGGGCGTCAGGCCAGAAGAGGTCACCCGCCTCCCCGCCGGTTCTACCGGGCCAGCCCAGTCCTCTGAGTCGCGGTCGCTGCCCGGGACTCGCTCCGGGGGAATCCGGATCCGGTGGGCTGTTTCTACGGAAACCTCGCCGGTTCCTTGGCAGGACTTGCAGCCCTCCGCACCGAGCGCACCGGAAGCGGAAGCGCAGGCCGGGCAGGGGTGCCGGTCGGCGAGGAGAAGCCGTGTGACTGCCCCGAAGGCCGCGATGCGAGAGCTCACCGTGGACCGGACATATCTGTCCGCCCCGCGAGTGGGCAATTCCTCGTCGAAGTACCGCCGGTCGATTTCACGGAGGGCCGGCACGACCTCGAAGGCACCGGCCGGGCGGTCATCGGGATTCTTGGCCAGGAGCCGGGTGACGAGAGCCCACCAGCTCCGACGGGGTGGCGAGCCGAAATTTGAGCAAGGGAGCCGGCTGCTCGTTGAGGTGCTGGTTGATCAGGTGCGAGGAAGTCCCGGTGAAAGTCAGTTGCCGGTGATCATCTCGTAGATCACGCATCCGAGGGAGTACAGGTCGGAGCGGTGGTCGAGGGCGCCACTGGAGCACTCGGGCGCCCTGTGGGCCGGGATGCCGATCAGGACGCCGGTGGTGATGTCGTGCCGGGCGTCGCTGCTCTTGGTGATGCCCAAGTCGACGGCCTTCGCCTTGCTGTTGGAGCGAACGATGACGTCGGACGGCTTGATGTCCCGGTGGGTCGGGCCCGCCTCGTGCGCGCTCCCCGGGGCGTCAGCGACACAGGCCGCCGTGCGCACGACCTCGGGCAGGGGCAGCCGCCCGCTTTCCAGCACCAGGTTGAGAGGCTTTCCGCGAAGCAGCTCAGGCATACGGCCGCCCGTCGTACATCGCGGAGCCGAAGTCGTGCACGGTGACGATGTGCGGGTGGGACAGGACGAGGACATCGCCCGGCTCTCGCCGCTCAAGCACCGCAACCTGAATCTGCTCGGCCGCTACAGCTTCACCGCCTCCACCCCGGCCGCCGGCGCCCTGCGCCCACTGCGCGACCCGGACGCGCAGGAGCTGGACGAAGACGGCGACGGGGATGAATGAGGCGGTCCACCACTGGGGCCCAGGCCGGAACCCTTGCGCCGGTCAGCGCCGCTGGGCGGAAAGAGCCATCCCGACGGCGAGCTGCGCCGCGGCAGTGACAAGCAGCGCCGCCACCGGCAGGGTCCAGCCGCCGGAAGCACTGCGCAGCAGGCCGACGGCGAACGGGCCGAGGGCAGCGACCAGGTAGCCGAGGGACTGGGAGAGGCTGGAGAGCGCGGTGGTCTCGGCGGGGCCGCTGCCGCTGTTGCCGATCACCGCCAGTACCAGGGGGAAGGAGCACAGCCCGAACCCGACCAGGACGGCCCAGGCGACGGGCAGGGCCACCGGGGCCAGGAGGAGCCCGGTGAATCCGGCGAGCATCGCCGCCGAGATCGCCATGAAGGCGAGCCGCAGCCGGCCCGGTGCGCGGGCGAAGGCGAGCACCATGAAGGTGGCCGGGACCCCGACGGCCTGGGACACCGCGAGGATGCCGCCCGCACCGCCACCCGACATGCCCTGCTCGGACAGCATCGTGGGCAGCCAGCCGATGATCGCGTAGCAGTTCAGCGCCTGGAGCGCGAAGTACGCGGTCACCAGCGCCCCGAGCCGGGTACGCGCCATCGCCCACGGAGACACATACATCCCGCAACCCTCCGAAGAGGACGCGGGGCGGGCCACGGGTGCCCGAACGAACGCCCACACCAGCGTGGCCAGCAGCGCGGGCATCGCCCACACGGCCAGCCCCAGAGAGGGTGAGCCTGCCCAGGCAGAGAGCGGTACGGCGACGGCCGCGCCCAGAGTCGAGCCGAGTGCCATCACGGTCGTGTACACGCCGGTGAGCAGCGCGATCCGGGCCGGGAAGTGGGCGCGGAGCAGGGGCGGCAGCAGGACGTTGCACAGGGCGAGGCCGGACATGGCCAGGACGGTTCCGCCGAGCAGCGCCCAGGTGGCGGGGATGCCGCGGAGGGCGAGCCCGGCCGTGAGTGCCGCGAGCGCGAGCAGCACGGTCCGCTCGGCCCCGAGGCGGCCGGCGATGCGGCCGGTGAAGAAGCCGGCGGCGGCGAAGCTCAGCGTCGGCAGAGCGGGGAGTGCGGCGGCAGCCGCCGAACCGAATCCGAGGTCGGTCCGCAGGGCGTCGAGGAGGGCGGAGGCGCTGCTGATGCCGAGGCGGAGGTTGAGCGCGATGAGCACCACGCCGGCTCCGGCGAGCCAGGCGGCGCGGGTGTGGCCGAGGGGCCTGCCGGTGGTGAAGGTGGTCGTCGTCATGCGTAAAACGTAAGACGTTTGATGTTTATCAGTCAAATCATCGGATGTATGATGGCTGTATGAGCCTGGACCCGGTACGCCGCCCCTCACTGTCCACCGAGGTGCTCGACACGCTCCGCCGGCAGATCACGAGCGGCGAGTGGCCCGTGGGCACCCGGATCCCGCCGGAACCGGAGCTGATGCGCCAGCTCGGGGTCGCCCGCGGCACCGTCCGCGAGGCCGTCCGCGCCCTCGCCCACGCCGGCCTCTTGGAGGTCCGCCAGGGCGACGGCACCTACGTGCGGGCGGCCAGCGAGCTCTCCGGCGCTGTCCAGCGCCTCTACGCCGACCGGGCCTCCGCCGAGCTCCTCGACGTACGCGCCGCCCTCGAAGGCAAGGCCGCCCACCTCGCCGCCACCCACGTCACCGACGACGACCTCGCCGCCCTGGCCGCCGCACTGGAGCGCCGCGCGGAAGCCTGGGCGGCCCGGGACTTCGAAGGCTGGGTCAGCGCCGACTGGGAGTTCCACACCCGCGTCGTCGACGCCTCGGGCAACGCGCTGCTCGCCGAGCTGTACCGCAACCTCACCGAACCGCTGCGCGCGTCGATGTCCGGCCTCTGGGAGCGGCCCGGGTTCAACGGCGCCGATCCCGCAGGACACGAAGACCTCCTGGCCGCCCTGCGCGGCCAGGACCCCGCCGAAGCCGCCCGCCAGGCCGACATCAACATCAGCGCCACCGCCGAATGGCACCGCTCCACGAGGTGATGCGCCCCCACCCGGCCCCGACGCCGCCCACCTTCGCGGGCTACCGGTCGGCAACGATGGCGAGCTCAAGCGGTCAGCGCATCGCCGCTGTTCAGGAGGCCGGCGTAGACCTCTGCCGGAGTGCGACAGCCATGGGTCTCGCGCGGACGTTGGTTGAGCTCTCATGCCTGCGGCGGAAATCGTCTGGCGTCTGGTCGAGGAGTATGAGGCCACGGTGGCGGGCCTCCCCGCCGTACGGCATTGAGCAGGCGTATCTGCAGGTTTCTCCGCGGGGCCCTTTCGCGCCGTCAGGACGACAGGACAGCGGCGGCCCAAGCCATACTGAGGCGACCCAACAGCCACGCTCACGCGGCACAACCGATGTGCCGGCACGGGCAGGTACGCGGTGGCGGCCGCGCAACATCGGCGCCGAGATCACGGGCCGCAACAAGTGGGCGACGGCGAAGTCCACGTCGGCACCATGCACCGCTTCAAGGGCCTCGAATACCAGCGCCTCGCCATTGTCGGCGCCAGTGACGGCATCATCCCCCGCACCAACGCCATCGAGCGCTTCCGCACCGAAGACCCTCCCCGCCACGAGCGCGAACAGCGCAAGGCGCGCTCCCTGCTGTTCGTGGCGACCACCCGGGCCCGCGACGCGCTGAACATCAGCTGGCACCACAAGCCCAGCCCCTACCTTCCGATCTGACCCCGGCGCCGCCCTCCCCACCCATGGGAGGGCGGCGTTGGCCGGTTCTCGGTTCGCTCTCAAGCGCGTGAGAGGGAACTCGCCTCATAGCGCGGCTGATAGGCATGGGCGCCCCGAAGATGGCCCGCGGTCGGCGGCCGGAGATCAACTGGAAGAACAGGTTCGCTGCTTCATGACAGCCATCCCTCTCTCACGGCAGCCACCCCCGCCGCGCCGCCTGCCACACCAACTGCGTCCGCGTCGCGGCGCCGGCGCGCTGCATCAGCACCTGGATCCGGCGCTGCACCGTGCGCTGGCTGACTCGTAGCTGCGAGGCGATCGCTTTGTCCGCGACCCCGGCGACGACCAGGGACAGCAGATACCGCTCGTCGTCGGCGACGTTCGCACCGGGCCGCGGACTGCCGCCGAAGTCGGCCAGCTCACCGGAGTCCGTGACGTGCAGCGGCGACGCCGCCGCCCACTGGCTCTCGAACAGCGCGATCAGCGCGTCGAGCAGGCTGCTGCCGTGTACCACCGCGGCCGTCGGCTCCCCCAGCGAACCACCCGAACCGCCGTGCATCAGCGGGCAGATGGCGATCGAACCGTCCGCGATCACCATCCGCACCGGCAGCGTCCCGGTAGCCCGCGCCTGCTCACCCGCGCGGATGCTCCGGGCAACGTTGTCGACCATGCCGGGCTCCTCCAGCAGCGCGCGCTCATAGATGGCCTCGTACCGCACCCCGCGGGCGAGCAGCTCCCACTCCTCGTCGTTCTCCGCCGCAGGCATGGCCACATGGCCGGCCTTGCAAAGCCACCGCATCTCACTGGCCCCGTACGCCATATGACGCAGCCGCTGCCGGATCACACTCGCCCCCGTGATCACCTCGACAAGCTGCCCTGCGTCATACCGCCGCCCCCCGGCCCGGTACTCCTCGGTGAGCTGCTCCACCCCCCGCCGCGCCGACTCCAGCGCCTCATGCCCACGCAGCAGCAGCGGACGCAGCGCGGCATCGGGCGCCACCGGCACATAGCGCACCGCGCCCCCCGCCGGCGAAACGGCCACCCGCCCCACCAGCCCCTTGTCGTGGAGCGAGGCCAACAGCCTGTGTGTCTGCGCCACGTCGAGCCCCAGCTGCTCGGCGATCACCGCGGCATCAGCCTCACGCACCCCGACGAGGAAGCGGTACACCCGCTCCTCCCCCGCCCCGATCCCCGCGGCCTCCAGCATGTGTCCGCCTCCCACGACGCCCCCACCCACCCCAACCGATGTACCACCCAACGGACACAGCGTGATCTAACCACACCCGCACACCGGAACGTTGTCCGCTTTATCACGCACGACGACCATCCGACTTCGATATGCGCGAAGTGTCGGCGAGCGGACATGTCACTTCTTCGACAGGCGCGACCGTAGCGTCGGTGCCCCTTCCTGCCGAGGCTTGACCCGCCGGTCGCGGAACCCTCCCTGCCGGCGGAAGGAGAACGTTCAGCATGCGTTTCAGGCGAAGAGCCGCACTGCTCAGCTTCACCTTGGCGACCACCCTGGCCACCACCTTGGCCGGCGGTGGCCTGGTGTACGGTGCCACCCCCGCACCGAAGTCCGGGGAGGACGCGGTAACCACCCCGTCCCAGGCAGAAGTCCGCACCGCGAAGGTCACCCTCGTCACCGGAGACCAGGTGACGGTGGCCACGAGGGCGAGCAAGACCCTCGCCGTCAACATCACCCCGTACCACCGCAGTGCGGCCGAGCTGCGGACGTACACCGTCGGCACCGATGTGTACGTGATCCCGCGCGACGTCGAAGCGCTGGTGCACAACGGCCAGGTGGACAGCCGGCTGTTCAACGTCACCCAGCTCATCGCCCAGGGGTACGACGATGCCCACCACGCGTCGACCCCGATGATCGTGCGCTACGCGTCCGGCGCCAAGGACACCGCACCCGGCGGAGCCCGCCTCACACGGAAACTCCCCGGCGTACGCGGAGCCGCCGTCAGCGCCGACAAACGCAAGGGCGACGCGTTCTGGGAGGCCGTCGACGACGACAGCGCCCGTGCGGGTACCCCCAAGGCCCGCCTTTCGGGCGGCGTCCAGCGCCTCTGGCTGGACGGGCAGGTCAAGGCGCTCCTAGACAAAAGCGTCCCGCAGATCGGCGCCCCGGAGGCGTGGAAGGACGGTTTCGACGGCACCGGCGTGAAGGTCGCGGTGCTGGACACCGGTGTCGACGCCACCCACCCCGACCTCGCCGACCGCATCGTGGAAAGCCGCAGCTTCGTCCCCGGCGAGACGGTGCGCGACGGGCACGGCCACGGCACCCACGTCGCCTCCACCATCGTGGGAAGCGGAGCCGCCTCCGGCGGGAAGTACCGGGGCGTGGCACCGGGCGCCGGACTGGTCGTGGGCAAGGTGCTCGACGACGGCGGCACCGGTTCGGAATCCTCGATCATCGAAGGGATGGACTGGGCCGCGCACTCGGGGGCGAAGGTCATCTCCATGAGCCTGGGCGGCGGGGAAGGCGCCGACGGCACCGACCCCATGGCGCTGGCGGTCAACGAACTGACGGCGCAGACCGGCGTGCTGTTCACCATCGCGGCGGGCAACAGCGGCCCCGCGGCGACGTCCGTCGGCTCACCCGGAGCCGCCGACGCGGCCCTGACGGTCGGCGCCGTGGACTCCACCGACGCAGTCGCCGACTTCTCCAGCCGGGGCCCGCGAGGCGGTAACGGCGGGCTCAAGCCGGAGATCACCGCGCCGGGCTCGCGGATCGTTGCCGCCCGCGCCGCCGGCACGACGATGGGCACACCGGTGGACGGCTCGTACACCACCGCGAGTGGCACCTCCATGGCCACGCCGCACGTGGCCGGCGCCGCCGCGATCCTTGTGCAGCGCCACCCCGACTGGACGCCGGCCCGATTGAAGAGCCAGCTGATCAGTACGGCCAAGACCACCGCTGCCACCTCCGTCTACGCCCAGGGCGCCGGCCGCGTGGACGTGGCACGCGCACTCCGGCAGCCCGTATCGGCCAGCGGCACGGCCGACTTCGGACTGCGGGACTGGGACGCCACCGCCCCGGTCGGGAAGAAGATCGAGTACGTCAACGACGGCGACCAGCCGGTCACCCTCGCCCTGAAGGTCGAGAACGCGGGCGAGGAACTGCCGGCCGGAGTGCTCAGCCTGGGAGCCGACTCGGTGACCGTGCCGGCGCACGGCACCGCCGAGGTCGGCCTCACCCTCAACACCGTCGGCGTGACGACCGGATCCCACGGCGCGCACGTCACCGCGGTCTCCGCCGACGGGCGGACGGCGGCAGTGACCGCGGTCGGCTTCGGCCGGGACGTACAGCGCTTCGACGTTACGCTGAAGGTGCTCGACCGCGACGGCAAGCCGACGAGCGGCATCGCCGCGGTCACCGCCTGGCGGCTGGACCGCTCCGAACTACCCGAGACGTACCCGGTCGCAGCGGACGGGACCGTCGTGGTGCGGGTACCGCGCGGCGAGCACGCCTTCATCTCGGAGATCTTCCACTACAACTCCGACTGGAGCCGGCTTGAGGAGTACACCTACGCCGCCCAGCCGGGCACGGTGATCGACTCCGATCGGACCTTCACTCTGGACGGTGCCAAGGCCGGCCCGGTCACCATGACCACCTCCCGGCCGACGGAGACCAACCGAGCCCGCGTCGGTCTGAACTTCCAGGCCGTGGACGGTGGCCTCATCCACGACCGCGAGACGTGGCTGGACGGCGAGACGGCCGTGTACTCCATCCCGTCGCAGACCGCGAACGAGCGCTTCGAATCGCGCGTCGGCTGGTCGCTCGGCGCACCCGCACTCGACGCCCGCCTCGTCGGGCACGGCAACCGGACCCTGGACGCGGCCTACTTCGAGGGCTGGACGGGCTCCGCACGTATCGACGGCACCCGCGTCCTGCGCGTGGCGAAGGCCGGAGAGAACGTCCGGGGCAAGCTCGCCCTGGTGAAGCGGAGCGCCGAGCGCACGGCGGGAGAGCAGGTCGACGACGCCGCGAGCGCCGGTGCGCTCGCCATCCTCATCTACAACGACATCCCCGAGAACTGGCTCACCGGCAACTGGGGCCCAACGGCCACCAAGATCCCGGCGATGACCCTCTCCGGCACCCAGGGCGAGAAGCTGGCGGCCCTGGACAACGCCATGATCAGGATCTCCGGTACGGCGGTGAGCCCGTACTCCTACGAGCTGCTGAAGTACCGCAAGGGTGGCATCCCCGCCGACCAGCGCTACCGGGTACGCAACGAGGAACTGGCCACCGTGGACTCCTCGTTCCACGCCTCGACGCCGGCCACCGAAGGCGGATACGCCCGGCTGACGCGCTCGCCGATGCAGCCGACGGCGTACTTCGGCTTCGATCGGGTGGTCCTGCCGCGCTCCCGGACCGAGTACGTCTCCGCGGACGTGCCCACCTGGGAAGCGGTGAAGGCAGGTCCCGTGTGGACGTCTGACGGCTCCTGGAAGATGACGAACGCCTCGACGCTCAAGGCCGGACAGCGCGTGCACCGCGACTGGAACAAGGCCGTGGTACGCACCGCGCTGCCGGACGCACAGTCCAATGCGGCCGTTCGGCAGGGCGATGTCGGTGTGGTGGCGTCGGGCGGTCTGCTCGACACCGCGCCGGACCAGTCCTTCTCCGCCGAAGCCGGCAGCGACAAGGCGCTGTCCACCGTCTACCGGGACGGCCAACTCCTCGGCAGCATCGGTTCGGCGCCCGTCGCCTTCCCGATGACGGCACAGCGCGCTGAATACCGCGTGGTCACCGACGTGCAGCGGGACGCCCCCGGCTGGACGACCTCCACCAAGGTGCGCACCGACTGGCGATTCCACTCCGAGCGGAAGGAAGGACTGACCCTGCTCCCCGTCCTGTCGGTCGACTACCGACTCGACGTCGACCAGGCCAACAGCGCCCGGCCGCATTCCACCACCCGCATCGGACTGGGCGTGCGCTACCCCAAGGGCCTGAATGGTCTGAAGCTCGCCGGGGCGAAGCTGTGGGCCTCATACGACGACGGCGCCAACTGGCGGCAGGTCCGCCTCGACGGCGGCCTCAACGGCACGATCGGCAACCCCGTGAACGCGGGCTTCGTGTCGCTGCGCGTGCAGGCCACCGATGCCGATGGCAACACCATCGAGCAGACGGTGACCCGCGCCTACCAGATCCGCCGCTGACCGATGCCGGGGCGCCTGCACCGTAGGCGCCCCGGCGTGCGCGCCCAGCAGTGATGCCCTGCCACTGGTGGTTCCGTCGGCGTTGACCACGGTGAGCCCGGACATTCCTTCCCGACCGACGCGGCGACGTCGGCCTTGCTCGGTGACCTGTCGTCAATCACCAGGGAAGGTGCGTCCTCCCGGCCGATCCACAGGTTCTGAGCATTGCTCCCGTGTGAGTCTGGAGCGAATCTGCTGGTCGGTGCGCTTGGCCGTGCTGGCGGGGTGACCGAGCGCAAGCCGTACCCGAGCGACTTGTCCGTCGGTGCCTGGGGTTCGGAATCGTTCCGCCCAGCGGGGGCTGTACCAGCCGGTGCTGTGCGGGCTGGTTGCCGCTGCCTTGTACCTCCAGTCCTCCGCCGCTTCGAACGTCGTGGTGAACGCTGCGACTCGGGAGCCGGTGCCATCCACGAGATCCGCCCGCTGCCGGCTGTCCGCGGTTTCGCCGTCCCCGACCGGCCCGGCATCCCCCTGCGCACCCCGGCAGCTGTGGTCCGGGGCCGACCGGCCCGGCAGATTGCACGACCAGACCACGATGCGCATCGAAGGCATCGTCGAACAGCTGTGTCTGCATCCGCAGGTCAAGGCGAAGGTCGACGAGGGATACCGGGGCCTGGCCAACGACTTCCCCAACCAGGTCCAGGCACCGCCACGCAAGCCGAAGGACAAAGTGCCGCTGGGCGAGAACTGCGCCTGGCGCGAAGCGCGCCGACGGCGGTCCTCCGCGCGGATCTGCGTGGAGCACACCATCGGCGAGGAGAAGAAGGGGCGGCCGCTCCAGCGATACCCCGGCCGACGCGAGTCCCACGCCGCCATCGCCGGACTGGTCTCCGACCGCGCGGCCCGCAGGCCCACCCGGCGGCACACGAGCACCGAACCCGTGCTCGCCCGGAAGGCCGCCTGCTGATCATCCACCGGCCGACCCGCCAGGCCGGCGCGCCCAGACTTCAATCGCGTACCGAGTCGTAAGCGGGTGTACGTCCACCCGAGCCCCGAGGACCTCCGCGTCGCCTCGGACCACCTCACCTCTCTACTCGGTTTCAGTGAGGGCGAAGCAGCCTGATGATCAAGACGTCTAGAGAGATTACGAGATTTCCGCCCTCGGCGAACAGCCAAAACGGCCTCTGACCTGGGACTTTTAGTGGATCACCAGGATCATGCTCCATCATAACCTTCTGTACGTCCTGTACATTTTTTACAGAGGCTTGCGCAGACCCCGCTTGCGCAAAAGCCGTACAGATCCCGGAGGAAAGGCACCGTCCATGCTGTTCCACCCCGCCGCCCGCTACGTGCTGCCCGAGTTCACCGAGCGCACGAGCAACGGGACCCGCACCCTCGACCCGTACTCCAAGCTGCTCGCCGAACGGATCGTCTTCCTCGGTACGCCGGTCGACGACACCGCGGCCAACGATCTGATCGCCCAGTTCATGTATCTGGAACACGCCGCCCCGGACCGGCCCATCGCCCTCTACATCAACTCCCCCGGCGGCTCGTTCGGGGCCATGTCCGCGATCTACGACACGATGGAGTACCTCACCTGCGAGGTGGAGACCTACTGCCTCGGCCAGGCGGGTTCCTGCGCGTCGGTGCTGCTCGCGGCGGGCGCTCCCGGCAGGCGGCACGCACTGCCCAGCGCCCGGGTCATCGTGCAGCAGCCCGCACTCACCGAGCCGGTGCAGGGCCAGCCGTCCGATCTGGCGATCGAGGCCCGGGAATGGGAACGGGTCCGCGAGATGCTCATCACACTGCTGACCCGTCATACCGGCCGCGACGCCGAGCAAATCGCCACCGACATCGAGCGCGATCTCATCCTCGATGCCCCGGGCGCCAAGGCCTACGGCCTGGTGGACCACATCACGGAGAACCGGAAGTCGTCGCTCCCGCCGCACGGCACGCGGTGAACGCCCGATGCAGCCGCCAGAGTTGCCGCCGCTCCCCGCACTGACACGCGCCGAGGGGGAGTTCATCGACCGCTATCTCGAAGTCCTCGACCAACTGGGCCGCATCAACCCGGCCCACGGCAGCGACACCTACAGCGCCCTGCGGGCCGCACAGGCACTGGCCTCACGGGCCGGCGCACTGCGGGACGCCCTCGTGTTGATGCACGAGCGCGGCGAGGCGCGGATCCACGCCGCCACCCTGGCGCGGGCGCTGCGGGTACTGGACGGGGAACGGCGGGCCGGACGCGTCACCGTACCCCCCGCACCGGCAAGTTGATCAGCCGGTTCTTCACCGGGCCCCGGCACCGCCCGCCCAACTCCCCCCACCCCGCCCGAGGGGTCAGCCAACTCCCCTTCGCGACACGCCCGGTGGCCACGTCGGAATTCCTCGCTCTTTCGGCGTAGAGAGTCCCCCTCACGAGCGATATCTCAACTTGCGTTTTTCGGATGAGCAGTGGACGGAATCCTTGATTCCGCCCTGGTGCGGGACCGGTCCGAGTGACCGCCAGGGCTCCCCGAAAGCGTCGGCTCCACCCGAACGGATCAGTCGTGAGGAGCCTCACAAATCGCTGTTTCCCCTCGGAAATCCGGCAGTCGGTGAGTCAAGATCCCTGGGACGACAAGCCCCCGCCACCGCGGCGGGGCGGTCCGGGCGGACGCCGAGTCCTGCCGCCGCCCGGATGACTGGTCGACAGAAGTGGATCGGCAGGAGTGGAGGACCCGAGCACAACGGGTCGACCGGATCAACGGTCGGCCCTCGGGGTGAAGCCGCCGAGCGCGGCCGGGCAACTTCGCCAGCCCGAACCCGACAGGTCATCCTTCACAGGCGGCTGACGAAGGGTTGCGCATGACTGCGCAGGTTCATGTCCCGTCTCTGCTCGCCCGGGCCGGCACGGCCTCGGTTCTGACTCTGGCCGCCGTCGGCGGCACCATGCTCGCCCCCGGCGCCGCTCCGGAAGCCCAGGCAGCGACTCTCTCGGTGAAGGCGCTCAAGGTCGCCGCTTCCAAAAAGGGTTCGCCGTACGGCTGGGGGGCCACCGGCCCCAACCGCTTCGACTGCTCGGGCCTGACGTCCTATGCGTTCAAGAAGGCGGGCAAGAAGCTCCCCCGCACGGCCCAGCAGCAGTACAACAGGACCCGCCACATCTCGGCCTCGCACAGGCAACGCGGCGATCTGGTCTTCTTCCACTCCGGCCGCAGCGTCTACCACGTCGGGATCTACGCCGGTCACAACAAGATCTGGCACTCGCCGAGGACCGGCGCGGTGGTCCGGCTGGAGAAGATCTGGACGAAGCGCGTCTACTACGGGCGGGTCCGCCGGACGAGCCCGGCCTCCGGCGCCGGTCCGCCCTTCTCGGCGCAGCGGAACCTCGGCACGGAGGGGCCTCAGTGCACCAGGGGACCCGACACCAGCACCAGCCCCAACGCGGTGAGCGCCGCGCCGCTGCCGCCCTCGATGGCGCGGGCGGCACGCGGCCGGCGCAGCCACCGGCCCATCCGGTCCACCAGAAGCGCCACGGCGGGGAACCAGACCAGGGCGAGCAGCACGACGATCACCGCGAGCAGCAAGGTCCTCGGGAGCGGCGGCTGCCCGTCGGGAACGAACTGGGGCAACAGGCTCAGGAAGAGCACCGGCGCCTTGGGATTGAGGGCATTGGTGAGGAACCCCTGACGCAGCGCGCGTAGGGATCCCCGGCCGGCCGGTTCGTCCGCGGTCCCCTCCGTGTCCGTGGTGGTGCGGCGCCGTATCGCGTACAGGGCGCTGATGCCCAGGTAGAGGACATAGGCCCCGCCGAGCAGCTGGACGGTGCGGAACAGGACGGGCACCGCCACGAGCACCGCGGCGAGCCCGGCGACGGCAAGCGCGGTGTGCACGAGGAGTCCCCCGGCAACGCCCAGCGCGGTCGCCACCCCCGCCGACCGGGAGGCGAGCGCGTTGCGTACGACGACGGTGAAGTCCGCGCCCGGCAGCGCGACCATGCCCGCGGCGACCCCGGTGAAGGCGATCAGTTGTGCGTCCATGGGTCCACCCTGGACCAACGGAGCCTTTAGCGTGTACTTGCAATCTTCTGGGTCTGCCAAAAGGAACGCTTCATGTACGACCCGACAAGGCTCGCGGCGCTGGTGGCGGTCGCCGAGGCCGGATCGATCACCCGGGCCGCCGCCCGCCTCGGCTACACCGCGCCCGCCCTCTCCCAGCAGCTCGCCAAGCTGGAGCGGGAGGCGGGCGCCGCGCTGCTGGTGCGCCACCACCGGGGGGCGCGCCTCACCGCGGCGGGAGAGCTGCTGGCCGGGCGCGCCCGGCGGATCCTCGACGAGATGGACCGGGCCCGTCACGAGCTGGCCCGGCTGTCCGGGCTCTCCGGCGGGCGCCTCCGGGTCGGTACCTTCACCACCGCGGGCATCCATCTGCTGCCGCCGGTCCTGAGCGCCTTCCGCCGCGCCCACCCGGACGTGGAACTGGCGGTCACCGAGTACGAGCCACCGGACGGCGTCGCCGCGGTGGCCGCCGGCGAGGTCGACCTCGCGCTGACCCACGTGTACGAGCCGGCACCCCCGGCCGCCTGGCCCTCCGGCGTCTTCGCCGAGCCGCTGCTGGTCGAGGAACTGGTCCTGATCACGGAGGTGGGGCAGATGCTGGCCGAAGGCACCGGTCGGCTGCCGGTGACGGAGCTCGCGGGACGGCCGCTGATCAGCAGTGCGCCGACACATCCGCCGCGTCGCGGGGTGGAACAGGCGCTGGCCCGGGCGGGGGCGACACCCGCCGTGGTCTGCGAGTCGCCCGGCTACGCGCTGGTCTGCGCGCTGGTCAGCGCGGGCATCGGGATGGCGGTCGTCCCGGAGATGGTCGCCGCAATGTCGCCGACGCCACTGTCCGTACGACGGCTCGAACCCGCCTCGTTCCGGCGGACGATCTCGGTGGTGCACCGCGGTGACCGGGCGAGCGCCGCCGCGGCGACGCTTCAGGCGCTGTTGCGCAGTGGGTTCGGACGGGCGGCGTCGGCCCGGCGACCGGGCGGCGAGGGCGGATGATCACGCGGTCGGGGACGTGCGGCATCCCACCGCCCCGTCCGGCGGCCGGCGCCCCGCCGGGCCGTCGCCCGCGGGCCCGACTCCGCTCGGGCCGTTCGGCCGTCGCCGCGCGGTGGTGGGCGGGATCCTCGCGGGGGCGGATCGCCGCCCGGGGCCCGATCGGCGTCGGCCCCGAGACCGGCCGGTCGCGGGCACCGGACCCGGTTCACCGCGAGCGGAGGAACGTCAGTGTGCGGTCGAGCATCAGCGCGGCAGCCTCGGCGTCGTGGGCCGACAGCGAGCTGTCCACGAACAGGTGCCGGTCACCGGGGTAGAGGAACAATGCGGCATCGGGAGCCTCGTCGACGAGTGCGCGGGCGGCGTCCGCGTCGCCCTCGGTGGTGAAGAGACGGTCCTCCTCCATGGCGTGGATGCGGACCGGGACCTGCGACGGCCACGTTCCGAAGCAGGAACTCGGCACGCACGAGTGGGCGAATACGGCACCGCGGGCGCCGGGCCGCGTCTGGGCCAGCTTCTGCGCCGGCAGCACGCCGAGGGAGAACCCGATGTAGACCAGCTCGGCCGGTGAGTCGGCCACCGCCAGCACGCCGCGAGCGAGTATTTCGTCGACGCCGATCTGTTCCAGATGCGCCAGTCCCGCGTCCAGGGTGTCGAAGGTGCGGCCTTCGTACAGGTCGGGCGTATGCACGGTATGGCCTTCGGTGCGCAATGCGTCGGCAAAGGCCGTCACGCCCGGGGTAAGGCCCTGAGCATGGTGAAACAGCACAACTTCGGTCACTGCGGAACTCCAACAGCCGTCGGGCAGGGATCGATCCGCAAATCTAGCGCGCTGCCCGGGGAGTGCGCTCGGCGAACCTGCCGCAGCCGTCGGCCGACCGCGGAGAACACCGCGGACAAAAGCCGGTCAGTTCTGTACGGGGAGGTTCCACGGGAGCTCGATCCAGACCGTCTTGCCGCCGTCGGCGGTGGGGGTGACGGCGAGTCGGCCGCCGCGTTCCTTGGCCAGACAGCGGACGATCACCAAACCTCGCCCGTTGTCCTGCTGAACGGCGGCAGGCAGTCGCCGCGGCCGGCGCGGGTGACTGTCCGTCACCCCGATCCGCAACTCCTCCTCCCGCTCCAGTTTCAGGTCCACGGTGAAGGTGGGCGACTGCCCGAAGGTGTGCTGGACGGCGTTGGTCACGAGCTCCGAGACGATGAGCCGGATGCTGTCGGCGAACTCGGTACCGGCGGCCAGGCCCCATTCGGTGAGCACCCGGTCCACATATCTGCGGGCCGCCGCGACCGAGACCGGCTCGCTCGGCAGGGTGACGCTTGCTTCTTGGTGGTCTGCCATGGCGAGCCGCCCCTTTCCCACCCGGACCGACCCACGTTCGGTCCGGGTTGCGCTTCGCGCCAGATTGCCACTGATGCTGCCCCCTGTGACGGCGATCCACCAAGATATGCATATATCTGTCGCTCAATGCGGTGAACCTGCCGCACAAGGCCGCATGCGGACGCCACACTGTCCGCTCGGCAGAAGAGGGAGGGAGGCCGCAGATGCACCATGGCCCTGCGGTACGGCGCCGCAAGCTCGGGGAGGAGCTCCGGAGTCTGCGCCATGCGTCGGGACTGACCAGTCGGGACGCCGCGCGGATACTCGGCTGGCACCAGTCGAAGGTCAGCCGGATCGAGACGGGTGTCAGTGGAGTGCGGCCGGCCGATGTGGCACGGCTGCTGGACGTATACGGCGTGGACGATCCGCAACTGCGCACGCTCCTGGAGGCGCTGGCGGGTTCGGCGGGTGGTGGCGGCACCGGATGGTGGCATGCCTATCGCGGTCTGATTCCGCCCCAGTACCGCGACTTCATCAGCCTGGAGTCCCAGGCCCGTACCGCGCGGACCCTGGAGACCTCGGTGGTCCCCGGGCTCCTGCAGACGGCGGACTACGCCCGTGCGGTGACCCGGGCGTCACTCGACGGGCTGCCCGCCCGTCAGCTGGACTCCCTGGTGGAGGTACGGCTCGCCCGGCAGGGGGTGCTGCGGACCGATCCGCCGCTGCGGCTGAGCGCGGTGCTCGACGAAGCGGTGCTGCGACGTCAGGTCGGCGGGTGCCGGGTGATGCACAACCAGCTGCGCCATCTGACTCGGGTGGCTCAACTGCCCCACGTGCAGCTTCAGTTGCTGCCGTTCTCGGTCGGCGGATACACCGGCCTCACCGGCCCTTTCGTTATCTTCTCATTTCCGAACACTTCTGATCTGGACGTGGTAGTTCTCGACCATTTGACGAGTAGCCTCTACCTGGAGCGGAAAGAAGACCTTGAGGCGTACAGCTCGGCCTTCCGCACGATGCAGTCACACGCGCTGTCGCCCCAGCACTCGTTGGAGCTCATCGCCGCGATCGACCGCGACGGTCAGTGACCCCGGACTGCCCGAGAGGGGCGTCATGTCGGATTGCCTCGCACAGCACGAGTTACGGTGGCGGCGCAGCAGCCGCAGCACGGGTATGAACAACTGCGTGGAGGCCGCGCCGTTCGGTGGCGGACGGCTGGCCGTGCGGGACTCCAAGGATGTGTCCAGGCCACCGCTGCGGTTCTCCGTGGCGGCCTGGACATCGTTCGTCTCCGGCCTTCACCGGGGTCCGGTCAGCTGACGGGAGCGGTCCGCCGCACGGTCGCCACCGCGTCGGCGATCTGTTCCTCGGTCAGATCGGCTCGCGCGGTCAGCCGGAGCCTGGAGACGCCGTCCGGCACCGACGGCGGCCGGAAGCACCCCACCGCGACTCCCGCCATACGGCAGTCGGCCGCCCAGCGCACCGCCGCGTCCGCCGAAGGCGCCCGCACCGAGACCACGGCCGCGTCGGGGCGTACGGCGGTCAGACCGGCCGCGGTCAGCCGCTCGTACAGCGCGGTGGCGACCGCGCGGGCCCGGTCGGCGCGTTCCGGCTCACGGCCGAGCAGCCGCAGGCTGCCCAGCGCGGCGCCCGCGGCGGCCGGCGCGAGGCCCGTGTCGAAGATGAACGTACGGGCCGTGTTGACCAGGTGCTCGACGACCCGGGCCGGACCGAGTACCGCTCCGCCCTGGCTGCCCAGGGACTTGGAGAGGGTGAGCGTGGTGACGATGCCGTCGCCGCCCGCGAGACCGGCGGCCGCGAGCGCGCCCCGGCCGCCCTTCCCCAGCACGCCCAGGCCGTGCGCGTCGTCGACGAGCAGCGCGGCGCCCTCCGTCCGGCAGACGTCGGCCAGTTCGGGCAGCGGGGCGGCGTCGCCGTCCACCGAGAAGACCGAGTCGGTGACCGCCAGCGCGCGGCCCTCGTGCGTCCGCAGGGCCTTGCGTACGGCGTCGGGATCGGCATGCGGTACCACGGCGGTCTCGGCCCGGGAGAGCCGGCAGCCGTCCACGATCGAGGCGTGGTTGCCGGCGTCGGAGACGATCAGCGAGCCGCGGCCGGTCAGCGCGGTGAGGGCGGCGAGGTTGGCCGCGTAGCCCGACGACAGGACCAGGGCCGCTTCGAACCCGCAGAAATCGGCCAGCTCGTGTTCGAGTTCGGCGTGCAGTGCGGTGGAGCCGGTGACGAGCCGCGACCCGGTCGCGCCCGCGCCCCACCGGTGCGCGGCCCCGGCGGCGGCGGCGATGACCTCGGGGTGCCGGGTCAGACCCAGATAGTCGTTGCTCGCGAGGTCCAGGAGTGCGGATTCGGCGGGCCGGGGGCGCAGTGCACGGACGAGTCCGGCGTCCGCGCGGCGGCGCGCCTCGTCGTCGATCCAGTCGAACGGGGCGAAGGGCATGAGCGGTCCCTTTTGTAGGCAGCTCACAGACCCTAGCCGGGGGCGCAGCAGGTCATGGTGTGGCAATGCACACACCCCAGACGGGCTCTGTTGTCCGGTTCCTCCTTGGCTACGGGCCGTGCCGTAGGCCAGGATCAACGCCATGGACCTCCTGAACACGCTGGTGGACAAGGGGCTGCGGCGCGAGCTGCCGACCCGTGAAGAAGCACTCGCCGTACTGGCGACCTCGGACGACGATCTGCTCGACGTGGTGGCCGCGGCCGGGAAGGTGCGCCGTCAGTGGTTCGGGCGGCGCGTGAAACTGAACTACCTGGTCAATCTCAAGTCCGGGCTCTGCCCCGAGGACTGCTCGTACTGCTCGCAGCGGCTCGGCTCGAAGGCCGGGATCCTCAAGTACACCTGGCTGAAACCGGATGAGGCGTCGAAGGCCGCCGCGGCCGGGGTGGCGGGTGGCGCCAAGCGGGTGTGCCTGGTGGCGAGCGGTCGCGGTCCGACGGACCGCGATGTCGACCGGGTGTCGGAGACCATCGAGGCGATCAAGGAGCGACACGAAGGCGTGGAGGTGTGCGCCTGTCTGGGTCTGCTCTCCGACGGACAGGCCGACCGGCTGCGTTCGGCGGGCGCCGACGCGTACAACCACAACCTCAACACGTCCGAGGGGACGTACGGGGACATCACCACCACCCACACCTACGCGGACCGAGTGGAGACCGTGCAGCAGGCGCAGGCCGCCGGGCTCTCGGCGTGCTCCGGGCTGATCGCCGGGATGGGCGAGAGCGACGCCGATCTGGTCGATGTCGTCTTCTCGCTGCGGGAGCTGGACCCCGACTCGGTGCCGGTGAACTTCCTGATCCCGTTCGAGGGAACCCCGCTGGCCAAGGAGTGGAACCTCACCCCGCAGCGGTGCCTGCGCATTCTGGCCATGGTCCGGTTCGTCTGCCCGGATGTGGAGGTCCGGCTCGCGGGCGGACGCGAGGTGCATCTGCGCTCCATGCAGCCGCTCGCCCTGCACCTGGTCAATTCGATCTTCCTGGGCGACTACCTGACCAGTGAGGGACAGGCGGGGCAGGCTGATCTGGACATGATCGCGGACGCCGGTTTCGAGGTGGAGGGAGCGGGGACGACGACGCTGCCCGCGCACCGTGCGGCGGCGGGTGGCGGCTGCGGTTCGCACGACGGCGGGTGCGCGCCGTGCGGCGACGCGCCCAGGGACGCCGTGGCCGAACCCGGCGAGGTCCCGGCAGCACGCACGGATCTGGTCGCGGTGCGCCGTCGCGGCGCGGGCACGGATCTCGCCCCCAATGCCTGAGGCCCTCGCCCCGGCCGAGCTGCGGGCCCTGGACCGGGCCCACGTCTGGCATCCCTACGGCCCGATGCCTGGGCGTCAGGAGCCGCTGGTCGTGGAGTCCGCGTCCGGGGTGCGGCTCCGGCTCGCCGAACCGGCCCACGGACACCACGAGCTGGTCGACGGCATGTCGTCGTGGTGGTCGGCGGTGCACGGCTACAACCACCCGGTGCTCAACGAGGCGGCACGCGGCCAGCTGGACCGGATGAGTCATGTGATGTTCGGCGGGCTCACCCATGAGCCCGCCGTGCGGCTGGCCGCCCGGCTGGTCGAGATCACCCCGGAGCCGCTGCGGCACGTCTTCCTCGCCGACTCGGGTTCGGTGTCGGTCGAGGTCGCGGTGAAGATGTGCCTGCAGTACTGGCGCTCGGCCGGGCGGCCGGCCAAGCAGCGGCTGCTGACCTGGCGCGGCGGCTACCACGGGGACACCTGGCAGCCCATGTCGGTGTGCGACCCCGAGGGCGGCATGCACGAGCTGTGGTCGGGCGTACTGCCCCAACAGATCTTCGCGGACGAGCCACCGGCCGGTTTCGACGCGGAGCCGGACGCCGCGTACGCACGCCACCTGCGGGAACTGATCGCGGAGCACGCCGAGCGGCTGGCCGCGGTGATCGTGGAGCCGGTGGTGCAGGGTGCGGGCGGGATGCGGTTCCACTCCCCCGCCTATCTGCGGGTGCTGCGCGAGGCGTGCGACGCGCACGACGTGCTGCTGGTGTTCGACGAGATCGCCACGGGGTTCGGCCGTACGGGGAAGCTGTTCGCCGCCGGGCACACGGGGGTCTCGCCCGATGTCATGTGCGTGGGCAAGGCGCTGACCGGCGGCTATCTGACGATGGCGGCGACGCTGTGCACGTCGCGGGTGGCGGAGGGCATCTCGCGCGGCGAGGTGCCGGTGCTGGCACACGGACCGACGTTCATGGGCAATCCGCTCGCCTCCGCCGTGGCCTGCGCCTCCATCGACCTGCTGCTCGGGCAGGACTGGGAGCAGGAGGTCCGGCGCATCGGTACGGGGCTGCGGAAGGGCCTCGCCCCGGCGACGGAGCTGCCCGGGGTGCGGGATGTGCGGGTGCTGGGCGCGATCGGCGTCGTACAGCTCGATCACGAGGTGGACATGACGGCCGCGACCCAGGCGGCGGTACGGGAAGGCGTGTGGCTGCGGCCGTTCCGCGATCTCGTCTACACGATGCCGCCCTATGTGACCGATGACGACGATGTGGCGCGGATCTGCCGCGCCGTCTGCGCGGCAGCGCGGGAGGGCTGAGATGACGGTTCTGATGGTGTCGGGCACGGGCACGGAGATCGGCAAGACGGTGGTGACCGCGGCCGTGGCGGCGGCGTACCGGGATCGCCGCGTCGCGGTGCTCAAGCCCGCGCAGACAGGGCTGGCCCCCGGCGAGCACGGGGATGCCGCCGAGGTCGTACGGCTGGCGGGCGGCCATGTGACCGCGGTCGAACTGGCCCGGTTCCCCGAGCCGTTGGCTCCGGCCACGGCCGCCCGCAGGGCCGGTCTTCCGCCGGTACGCCCGTACGAGATCGCCGAGGCGGCCGAGAAGCTGGCAGCCGAACACGATCTGGTGCTGGTCGAGGGTGCGGGCGGACTGCTCGTGCGGTTCGACGACGAGGGCGCGACCCTCGCCGACGCGGCCCGGCTGCTGGCCGCACCGGTTCTGGTCGTGACGCAGGCGGGACTGGGCACGCTCAATGTCACCGCGCTGACCTCGGAGGCCCTGCGGGCCCGGGGGCTGGAGTGCCTCGGTGTGGTGGTGGGCAGCATGCCCGCCGAGCCGGACCTCGCGGCGCGGTGCAATCTGTCGGACCTTCCGGTGGCGGCGGGTGCCCCGCTGCTGGGTGCGGTGCCGGCCGGCGCGGGGGCGCTCGGGCCGGCCGACTTCCGCGCGCGGGCCGGGAGTTGGCTGGCGGCGGAACTGGGCGGGAACCGGCCCCCGGACAAGCGGCCGAGCCGTGCGTGACGGGGGAGAATCGAAAGTGCCGTACCTTGCGGGTCGAGCACCGTGTCGAGGAGGTCCGCCATGCGTCTTCGCAGCACGAGAATCCCGGAGGACACGGTGCACCACCCGGTCTTCGCCAGGTTCTATGCCCGGATGAGCGTGGCCGCGGAGACCGGGGCGGGACTGGCCGCGGTGCGCGCGGAGCTGTTGTCCGGGCTGTCCGGCCGGATCATCGACATCGGCGCCGGCAACGGCCTGAACTTCGCGCACTACCCGCCCGAGGTATCGGAGGTGGTGGCGATCGAACCCGAGCGCACCCTGCGGCAGTTGGCGGTGCGGTCGGCGCTGCGGGCCGGAATTCCGGTGGATGTGGTGCCGGGCACGGCGGAGGCCCTGCCGGTGAAGAGCGAGGCGTTCGACGGGGCGGTCACCTCGCTGGTGCTGTGCACCGTACGGAGCGCGGAGCGATCACTCACGGAGATCATGCGCGTGTTGCGGCCGGGCGGTGAGCTGCGGTTCTTCGAGCATGTGCGGGCCGACGACCGGGCCATGGCAACCACCCAGCGGGTACTGGACCGTACGGTCTGGCCGCTGCTGGCGGGCGGGTGCCACACGGCGCGCGACACCCTGGCCGCCATCGAGAGGGCCGGGTTGACGGTCGAGGCCTATCGCCGGGTCAGGATGCCGGACCGGGGCGTACGGCTGCCCACGTCCGACTGTGTGCTGGGCGTGGCGCGGCGGCCGACCGCGGTGGGCTGACGCGTCGGCCCACCACCGCGCACCGGAGGCGCTCCCGTGCCGAAGGCGTCCCGCGCTCCAGGGGCCTCGGAGACGCCCTCGGGACCGCGGGCGTCCCGCGCACCGAGGACCGGGGAGACGTCGCCCGAACCGAAGACATCCCGCGCACCGAGGGCGTCGGAGATGTCCCATACATCGGAGGCGTCCCGCGCACCCGGAGACGTCACAGGCTCCACTGGCGCAGTTCGTCGGCGACGGCCCGGACGTCCGCCTTGCCCTCCTTCACCAGCCGGGCGAGGTCGCGCACCTGCTCGGGCGAGGTGATGACCTTCAGCCCTGAGGCGACGAGATAGCCGTAGGCGACAGCGGAGGAGAACATCGCGTTGGAGTGTTCGAGCGCGGGGACATGGAGCAGCAGTTGCAGGAGGGCCGCGGCCCTGGAATGCGGGTCGCTGTAGACAGGGCTGCCGAAGATCTCGGCCTCATGACGGGCCACCGCGGCCACGAGCGCACCCCAGTCGACGACCTGCGGATCGCCGGGGGTCTTGTGCTCGGCCACCATGAGCAGCCAGGAAAGGTCGATCTGGAGGTTCAACGCGTGCCTTTGCGCTCCGGGCCGAACTCCTCGGCGAACACCGACTCGTACTGCTTCATGAAGTCGGCCGCAGCTTCGACAAAGGTATGTCCGACCTCTCCCGCATCCTGCTTCACGAGTTCCTCTATGTAGCGGTTCACGCTCATCCCCCTCTGCAGCGCGCGCTGTCGCGCGGCCTCGGCGGTAGCCTCGTCCACTCTCACGTTCAGCTGAGTCTTGGGCACACCAACACGCTAGCGCGGGTGTGCTAGCACCGGCAAGAGGGGGCTCGTGGCGCCCCGTACACCGGTCGGTCCGCGCCTTACCGGCCGCCGGTGACCACATGGCGGAATCCGTTCGACGCTCCCGAGGTCCCGGTGGTGGGATCCCCCGCATGAACGATCTCGATGCGGACATGTCCGGCCTCGTCGTACGGACCGCGGCACCGGCCGACCTCGACGCCGTCCTCGCCTTCTGGAAGGTGGCGGCCGAGGGAACCAGCATCAGCGACGACCGGGACGGGGTCGAGCGGCTCGTCGCCCGTGATCCGCAGGCACTGCTCCTCGCCGAGTCCGACGGCGTACTCGCCGGAACGGTGATCGCCGGTTTCGACGGCTGGCGGTGCCACCTGTACCGGCTCGCGGTCCATCCCGACCGGCGGCGCCGAGGCGTCGGCAGCGCACTCCTCGCCGCCGCGGAGGAACGATTCGTGCGGCTGGGCGGGCGACGGGGCGACGCGATGGTGCTCGACCGCAATCACGCGGCGCAGCACACCTGGCGCGCCGCGGGCTATGGGCCCGAGCCGCAGTGGAGCCGTTGGGTGAAACCCCTCGCGGAGTGAGTGCGAGACCGGCCGGAAGAGCAGACGTCTTTGCCGATCCTTTACGATGGTTAACTCCTGACCGATCCTTCCGAAAGGTGTGAGCGTCCGCCCATGGGCGAGCCTCCCAGTAGTCAACAGCTCCGACATCGAGCGATCCTCCCGTCCCTGCCCGATCATGGGACGGAGGTGAACCGATGACCGAAGTGCTTCTGCTGCTCGTGGCAGTGCTGCTCTCGCTCGCCTGCGGGGCCTTCGTCGCGGCCGAATTCTCTCTGACGACCGTCGAGCGCGGGCAGCTCGAACGGGCCGTGGAGCGGGGTGAGCGCGGCGCGGCGAGCGCCATGAAGGCCGTACGCAGCCTCACCTTCCAGCTCTCCGGCGCACAGCTCGGCATCACCGTCACCAACCTGGTGGTCGGCATGCTCTCCGAACCGTCCATCGCGAAGCTGATCCGCGGTCCGGTGGAGGCCGTGGGCCTGTCACCGAGCGTGGCGTCCTCGGTGGCCCTGGTCCTGGGAACCGCCCTGTCCACCGTGTTCCTGATGGTCGTCGGCGAGCTCGTCCCGAAGAACTGGGCCATCTCGTCCCCGCTCGCCATGGCGAAGGTAGTGGCGACCCCGCAGCGGGCCTTCACCGCCGTGTTCCGGCCGTTCATCAGCCACCTCAACAACACCGCGAACCGGATCGTGCGCCGTTTCGGCCTGGAGCCCGCCGAGGAGCTGGCCTCCGCGCGCAGCCCGCAGGAGCTGGTGGCGCTGGCCCGGCACTCGGCGAAGGCGGGTGCGCTGGAGGCGGACACCGCGGAACTGTTCGTCCGCACGCTCAACCTGGCGGAACTCACGGCGGAGAACGTCATGACACCGCGGGTGCAGGTCACCGCGCTGGAGGTGCAGGCGACCGCCGAGGACGTGGCGAACGCCACCCGGGCGACCGGCCTGTCCCGCTTCCCCGTCTACCGGGGCAGCCTCGACACCGTCGTCGGTGTAGCGCACATCAAGGACGTGCTGGCCGTCCCGGCCGAGCAGCGGCCCCGTACACGCGTCTCGGAGATGCTGCGCGAGCCCCTGCTCGTACCGGAGACCCTCACCGTGGACCGGCTCCTGGACCGGCTGTCCGGGAAGCTCGCCATGGCCGTCGTCATCGACGAGTACGGCGGCACGGCCGGGGTTGTGACTCTGGAGGACATCGTCGAGGAGGTGGTCGGCGAGGTGCGCGACGAGCACGACCCGCACGAGACGACGGATCTGGCGCCGGCCGGCGAGGACGCCGACGGGCGGACCCTGTGGTCGGCCGACGGCGCCGCCCGCATCGACCAGCTGAAGAGGATCGGACTGCGGGTGCCGGACGGACCGTACGAGACGCTCGCCGGACTCGTCGCCACCGAGGTCGGCCGCATACCCGCCGTGGGTGATTCGTTCGAGCTGGCCGGCTGGCGGGTCGATGTGGTGGACGCCTCCGGGCGCCGTGCCGCGCGGGCCCTGCTGCATGCGCCGCTGCACGACGACTGCGACGAGCTGACGGAGGACGCACGATGATCGCCGTCCAGCTCTTCATCGGAGCGATGACCCTGGTCGTCAACGCCTTCTTCGTCGGCGCGGAGTTCGCGTTGATCTCCGTACGCCGCAGCCAGATCGAGCCCGAGGCCGAGGCCGGGAACCGGCGGGCGCGGAGCGTCGTCTGGGGCCTCGAACACGTATCGGCGCTGCTCGCGGCGGCGCAGCTGGGCATCACCCTCTGCACCCTGGTCCTCGGCATCGTCGCCGAACCGGCCATCGCGCACCTGCTGGAGCCCGCCTTCGACGCGGTGGGGGTGCCGCAGGGACTGATCCACCCGATCTCGTTCGTGATCGCGCTGTCCCTGGCGACGTACCTGCACATGCTGCTGGGCGAAATGGTGCCCAAGAACATCGCCCTCGCCGAGCCGGTACGGGCGGCTCTGCTGCTCGGGCCGCCGCTGGTGACCCTCGCCAGGACGTTGCGCCCGGTGATCTTCACGATCAACACCTTCGCCAACACGCTGCTGAAACTCCTGCGGGTCGAGACGAAGGACGAGGTGTCCGCCACGTTCTCCGACGACGAACTGGCCCGGCTGGTGAAGGACGCCGGGGACGCGGGGCTGGTCGACGGCCGCGCCGCCCAGCGGCTGCACCACGCCCTTGAGCTGGGCCGACGCCCGGTGCGGGATGTGGTGATGCCGGTGGAGCGGGTGGTGTACGCCAGGATCGGAACGACGCCGGAGCAATTGGAACAGCTCTCCTACGAGACCGGTTTCTCGCGCTTTCCGGTGATGGACAGCGAAGAGCGGATCCTCGGCTATCTCCATGTGAAGGACGCCCTGGACGCCGCACCGCGCGATGTGCCGTTCCCCGTCACGGCGATGCGGCCGATCGCCCGGGTGCGGGCCGCCACGCCGCTCGACGACGTACTGACCGCACTGCGGCGCAGCCGTACGCACCTGGCGGCGGTGCTGGACGAGGACGACCGACTGGCCGGCATGGTCACGATGGAGGACGTGCTGCGGGAACTGGTGGGCCGGCCGCAGCCGCGCTGATCGATGAGCGGGGCCGCCGGGGGCGCGGCGGACGGTGACGGTCCAGCCGCAGGCTTGCCTGACAGGCTTCGGGGGCGCGGCGCGGCGACCGGCCGCGCCCCCTTTCACGAAAGGACCCCCTCCTGCGAGGGGTCCGCCGCTCCCGGACTTCACCGGAAGGGGGCGGCCCCCACCGCGATACGATCGCATCGCCATGGAAATGAATGCCTCCTACACCAGCCTTGTCGCGGTCGGCGACTCGTTCACCGAGGGCATGTCGGACCTCCTGTCCGACGGCTCGTACCGGGGCTGGGCCGATGTCCTCGCCGGACGGCTCGCGGTCCGTACGCCGGGGTTCCGCTACGCGAATCTCGCTGTACGGGGCAAGCTGATCGGCCAGATCGTCGACGAACAGGTCGACGTGGCGGCCGCCATGCGGCCGGATGTCATCACGCTCGTCGGCGGTCTCAACGACACGCTGCGGCCCAAGTGCGACATGGGCATGGTCCGGGGACGGCTCGAAGAGGCCGTGGAGCGTCTCGCTCCGTCGTGCAGACAGCTTGTGCTCATGCGCAGCCCCGGCCGCAACGGCCCGGTGATGGAACGCTTCCGCCCGCGGATGGAGGAGTTGTTCTCCCTGGTCGACGAGTTGGCTGCCCGCCACGGTGCGCTGGTCGTCGATCTTTACGGAGCGCCGGCCCTGGGCGATCCCCGGCTGTGGGACGTCGACCGGCTCCATCTGACGGCCGACGGGCACCACAGGGTTGCCGAGGCGGTCTGGCAGACGCTGGGGCTGCCGCAGGAGAGCGACTGGCGCACGCCGCTCCCGACCGCCGTGCCCCCGAGGTGGGCGATACGACGTGTCGACGACCTCCGCTTCGCCCGCCGCCATCTGATGCCGTGGATCGGCCGCCGTCTGACCGGCCGCTCGTCCGGAGACGGGCGGACGGGCGCCCAGTACAGCGCGGAACTGAGAAGGGCGTTCTGGGTCACCCCCGAGGATGCCCGCGACCCCGGCCCGGTGGCCACGTGGCGCCGGGTGGACGCGCCTCCACTCTCGTAGCGACCCGCAGACCGGACCACGGCGCCGGCCTGCACAGACCGCCGGCAGGGTCTCGACACTGTTCTGCACGCGTCTGCACAAGACACGCGTCTGCACAACAACGGATAGACCCGGGTCAGAGCGCTTCCAGTAGATCAACTACTGATCATCTCTCACAGATTCCCGCCACCGGTCGGCCCGGCCCCGTGGGGGGCGTCCCACGCAGCCGCGGCCGCCCGCAGGTGTCGACTTCCGCGTGGACGTACCTGGCCCTCGTGAAGGCCGCGTTCGGGTGCCCCGCCCCAGTGGCGACGCCCAGGTGGCGAGGACGACGTCCCGCACACCGTTCACGGCGAGGCCGCGCCGCGCCCGAGCCGAGCGGGCTGACCGCTGACCGGCTGACCGGCTGACCGGCGATGCCGTGTCCGTGTTTCGTCGGTCGGCCGGACCGGCCCGGTCCGGCTAGGGAAGGGGACAGGTGAACGGCAGGACGCGTTCGGTCAGCTGCCCAATGAGGTGGGTGTCGGTGACGGCGGTTTCGGCGAGCCAGTCCGCTGTGATCAGCTGGTCGACCAGGTGCTGCAGCTCGCCAGGACCCACCGGGCACCAGGCGGCGAGCGAATCCAGGGGGACGCCCCTTCCGCCGGGGCCGAGCCGTCCAGGGGCGCTGGTCTGGGTGGCCAGCGTCAGGGCGAGCAGCCGGGTACCTGCGGCGGCCTTGGTCTTGCGGAGCTTCTTGTCCGAGACGACTCTCTGGGCCCACCCGCTGAGCTTGGGCCGCATCTTCTTGCCGAACGGGAACGGGCCCGTCCCGTCCTCCCGGGCCACCAGGGACGGGACGGTGACCGGGGTGGGGTTCTCGGGACGGGAGGCGAGCAGGTCACCGACGGTGCCGGGGATGCACAGCCAGCCGCAGCCGGTCAGTTTCTCGACCAGGCCCTCCGGATCAACCAGACCCAGCGCGGTGACGTCCTGCCCGACGAGGTTGCCGGCGCCGGTGTGCGCGGTACGCAGGGTCAGCATCACCACCAGCAGCCGTGCTTCCAGGCCGGGCAGCGGACTGTGGTCGGCCACGTGAGCGAGGACGGAGCGTGCGTGTTCCCATTGCGTCGGCATGGTCAGCAGCCGGGGCACCGCCGGCCCATCGCCGTCCGTACTGCAACCGGTGCGCTGCTGGTGCTGAAAGCGGGCGGCGGTGGCGGCCTGCTCGGCGCGCCGGGCCTCAAGCCGCAGATTGACGTCGCCGTTGACATTGGCCCAGGTGGTGAAAGCGCGTGCCTTTCGTTCCTGGAGATCGGCGAGCAGCGCCAAGTCGGGTTCGGTGCGCTGCTGGTACGAGCGGAAGAGCTCACCGAGTTCGACGAGTTCGTCCCGCAGGACAACGGGCTGCAGATCGTGGGGGACGACCCGCTGCGCGATCTTCCCGTGCGGATGGCGGCGCCGCGTCGGCGCGGAGCGGGGGGCCGGTACTTCCCGCGGGTCGGCCGCGGGCGGGGGACGGTCGGAGAACTGGGGCACACCGGCAGGAGCGGTCGACGGGCGGTCGGCGGTATCCGGGGTACGGGTCGCCGAGCCGGAGGCGGCCTCAGCAGTAGCGACAACCTGTGCACCGGGCGCGGCGGCCGCACAGCGTGAACAGCACTCCAGGGCCTGCCACCAGCGTCCTTCCCGGTCGGTGACCACGGCCAGGACGACCGCCCCGCCGCACCGCCAGGGCTGGGCATGCATCTGCCGGTCGGCGGGACGGATGTGCATGCGGCAGCTTTCGGCCCGGCACGCGCAGTACACCTCGGCCCGAGGCTCGGGAGCGGCCCGCAGGTGGGCCTTGAGGTGGGCGACTGCGGCCGCACGGCCGGCGGACGCGGACGGCAGACGCTGCTCGGCGCAGGAGGGACGGCTGCACGAGACGCGCACCGCCGCACTGCCACGACCAGCAGCGTCCAGGCGCACGGTCCACCTGCGCCCCAGCACCCGCTCGTTCAGCTCGCTCGCAGTGGCCTCCGTCATGCCGTTCTTCCTCCCATGCCGTAGCTGTCCCGATGACCCGCACCCGTCCTCACCACGGCGGACGGGGCGCGGGGGCGGGCCCACCGTACGCGGACAGGCGGCCCGATGCCCGGTGAACTCGCACTGTTCACCGGGACCAGCGCATGCCGTACGAGGGCCGGGCTGCACGAGGAAGACGGTGGTGGGCGCTCCCGATGCTGCGTGCGCCGGGTCAGGGGGCGGGGGCCGGCTCGGGCCGGGCTGAGGCCGCGTTGCGCGGCCGGGTGATCGCGTCGGGGGGCTCGGCCGCGCCCGGCGTGGCCTGGTCTGCGTCCATGACGAATCACCCTACGCGTCTGCCCTGATCGGCATCCCTACCGCGACGCCGACGCCGACGCCGTCTCCAACGTGACCGGCGCCGACCCTCAACCCGCTCATCGATCACGGCCAGACCCTCACCCCATGCCACCAGGCCGACATTGACCGCCGGCACGTCGAACACGACGAGCGCAACCGGAACACCGCCCCACCCTTCCTGCGGTGGTGCCCAACCACCGGACCTGCGGTGGTGTCCGACCACCACACTCACCCGGCGCTTCCGGCTGCCGCCCCTGCAGGCCCGCCGGACAGCCCCGCTCTCCCAACAAACGAGTGAAGCCGCTACGCCGCGGAGATCACCAACGGTCACCAGCCGGCTGGGTTCCACGAGGAGCCGGTGACAGTTGAGTACGGGAGCCGGCCAGGAGCATCAAGGCCCGCCTTGCTCCGGCGGCCTGCTCGGCGCGGTCGTTCAGCGGGCCGTTGCGACGAGGCGTCGCAGCGTGGCGTGGGCGGGTGGGCCCCAGGTGGGCTTGCCGCCGGGGCGGCCGTG
This sequence comes from Streptomyces sp. NPDC057963, assembly GCF_042887155.1. NCBI lineage: Bacteria > Bacillati > Actinomycetota > Actinomycetes > Kitasatosporales > Streptomycetaceae > Streptomyces > Streptomyces sp. NPDC057963. The sequence goes on along the minus strand of NZ_JBHVPX010000012.1, from coordinate 38,037 downwards.
GACGCCTGCATCTCCAACGAGGATGCAGGCGAGGGCGCGCAGCACCGCCCAGCCGCGGGCGCGACGCAAGGTCGCGTCGTCCGGGGTCGGCTGGTAGGCCCCATGGAAGCGGTCGGCGGCGCCGTCCGGCAGCAGTACCCAGGGGGCGGCGAGGTCGCAGGCCGGATCGCCTGCGAAGAGGTCACCGAAGTCGATCACGCCGCAGAAGGTGCCGTCCGTGGTGAGAACGTTGGCCGGATGCAGGTCGCCATGGAGCCACAGTGCCGGGCCCGTCCAGTCGGGCGCGGCGGCGGCGTCTTCCCAGACCGCGCGGACGGCGTCCGGGTCGGGGATCAGCCCCAGCTCGGTGACCGAGGCGAGCTGCTTGGCGAACCCCTCGGCATGGTCGGCCAGTGGCCCCCCGCGGCCTCGGCCGACGGGCGCCCCATCGGGGGCGGGGCGGTGAAGAGCCGTCAGGAAGGCGGCCAAGGTGTCGGCCGCCTCCGCGGCGCGTGTGACGGGGGCGCGGTCTGCGGGCTCGCCCGGGACCCAGGTGGTGACGATCCATGGCCGCGGAAACCGCTCGGAGGGCTCACCGAGGCGCTGCGGGACAGGGACCGGCAGCGGAAGGTGCGGGGCGAGGGCGGGCAGCCAGGCGTGCTCCTTGCGGAGCAGCGCGTCCGCAGACTGCGTCGCCCAGGGCAGCCGGACGGCGAGGTCGTCGCCGAGCCGCCACAGCTGGTTGTCCCAACCACGCGCGCCGAGCTTCACGGGGTGATCGGCCAGGTCGGGGTGCTGGTCACGCAGCAGGTCCCGGACCAACTCCGCTGTGATCTCGATCTCGGTGTGGGTCATGCGGACCAACGATAGCGTCGCCGGCCGTCCCCTGGTGGAGCGGCTGTGGCCGATGTTCCCGACCCCGGCGGTACCCGATCCCGTGCAGCGTTGCCGAGAAGATCAACAGCTGAGGGCCGAGAGCGGCCAAGCCGCCGAGCGGGGCTCGGCGGCACCGGCCGCAACAGGCTCGGGACAGGTCCACCCTCGCTCGCCGCCTGGAGAAGCAGGGGTTGCTCATCAGCGAGTGGAACACCGACGAGTCCGGACCGCGCAAGTTCTACCGGGTCAGCCCGGAGGGTGCCCGGGTCCGCACCGGACTGCTGCGCGAATGGCAGAACCTCGGCGCCTCGATATCGCGACCGACCGAGGGGGACCGTTGAGCACGTTGCATGCGTCCGGCACCGGCACGCTGACCGACCGATACGCGGTGGAGGTCGTCCGGCGCATCCCGACCGACCAGCGCGGCGACGTGGCCGACGAGCTGCGCGCCACGATCGCCGACACCGTCGAGGCCCGCGGCCCGGCCGACCCGGCGACCGCCGAGGGCGAGGTGCTCACCGGGATGGGCGACCCGATCCGGCTCGCAGCCCGGTACGCGGACCGGCCGCTCGCACTGATCGGGCCCGAGCTCTGCCCGACGTACGTACGGCTCCTCACGGTCCTGCTCTCCACCGTGCTGCCGGTGGTCACCGCCGTGAGCGCGGTGCTCGACGTCCTGGACGGCCAAGGGGTCGGCGAGGTGATCGGCGGAGCCGTCGGGGCGGTGCTCACCGTCGGCGCCCAGGTGATTGCCTGGCTCACTGTGGTGTTCGCCCTGATCGAGCGGTCCGGCAAGCGGCCCGGCACGGTCGGCGGAGCCCGGACGCCCGACGACCTGCCCGACCGCGACGTGCCGCAGAAGCGTGGCGCGGCGGCCTACGCCCGGGTGGTGTGGCACGCGCTTCTGATCGCCCTGATCGTCTGGCAGCACACCGTGCAGCCGTACCGGACCGACGGCGGCACACGCCTCGACGTACTCGACCAGAGCCTGTGGTCTGGTGGATCTGGCCGATCCTGGCCGGGCTCGTCGGCCTCGTGACACTCGACACGATCCGGGCGGTGCGGGTGTGGACGCGTTCGCTGGCGGCGTGGAGCATCGCCGCCGAGCAGGCCTTCGCGCTGTCGCTGGCGTGGGTCCTGCATCGGCAGGAGCTGTTCGACCCGGCCTTTCTGTCCGACGCCAACGGTGGCTGGCAGGCCCCGCAGTTCTCCTACACCCTGGCGGCGATGAAGGTCCTGGCGGCGAGCGCGGGCGAGGTGGTGAAGCGGTTCCGCGAGGCGCGGGACTGAGTCCGCGGCGGCTGCCGGAGTCCGACGCACAGGACGTTGATGCGAGGGGGTGGCCCTGTGGGTTCGTGGCGAAAGGTCGGCACCGCTACGGTGCCCGGCACGCTCATCGGCCTATCTGCTCCTTCCCCGCAGCACCCCGGTCGCAGTACGCAGAGGAGGGGTGCCCGGCATGACGGACCCGCAGGCCGTCCGCAGACCGACCGGAGTCGTTGCCCTTGCTGGACCCGCTGCGGGGCGACCCGAGCGTGTACGACGCGGTCGGAATGCGGGCGGATGTCCTCTTGTGGCCGGCGCGGGCATGGCCAGTGCTTCGAGGGCAGCCGCGAGGGGGCCGCCCAGCTCGACGCTCAGGCTACGGTCTTGCATGGGGTCCGCTCCCTTGCTCGATCGGAAGGGTTTCGTCTCAAGGCCCCGGCGGCGCTGGGATCACCGGTCCGGGGCCGTTTCGTCTCACGCGTGTCTCACGCTGTGTGTGAGACGGTGGTCCAGGAGCCTCTGACCTGGACCTTGTGGACTTTGTGGCCGCTCACGACCGCTGAAGACGACAGGTAAGCTCTGGACACGTGACTGCTGTGTCTGCGAAGCCTCGCATCCCCAATGTCCTGGCCGGCCGCTACGCCTCCACGGAGCTGGCCGTCCTCTGGTCCCCCGAGCAGAAGGTGAAACTGGAGCGCCGGCTGTGGCTGGCGGTGCTGCGCGCTCAGAAGGACCTCGGGATCGAGGTGCCGGACGCCGCCCTCGCCGACTACGAACGTGTCATCGACCAGGTCGACCTGGCCTCGATCGCCGAGCGCGAAAAGGTGACCCGCCACGACGTCAAGGCCCGGATCGAGGAGTTCAACGCCCTTGCCGGCCACGAGCAGGTCCACAAGGGAATGACCTCCCGGGACCTCACCGAGAACGTCGAACAGCTTCAGATCCGGCTCTCCCTGGAGCTGATGCGCGACCGCACGGTCGCGGTCCTGGCCCGGCTCGGCAAGCTGGCGGGCGAGTACCGCGAGCTGGTCATGGCCGGCCGCTCCCACAACGTCGCCGCCCAGGCGACCACGCTCGGCAAGCGTTTCGCGACCGCGGCGGACGAGCTCCTGGTGGCCTACGGGCGGCTGGAGGACCTGCTGGACCGCTATCCGCTACGGGGCATCAAGGGCCCCGTGGGCACGGCCCAGGACATGCTCGACCTGCTGGGCGGCGACGCCGGGAAGCTCGCGGACCTCGAACAGCGCATCGCCGCGCACCTCGGTTTCGCCCATGCCTTCACATCGGTGGGCCAGGTCTACCCCCGCTCGCTCGACTACGACGTGGTGACCGCGCTCGTACAACTGGCGGCGGCGCCCTCGTCGGTCGCGAAGACGATCCGTCTGATGGCCGGGCACGAGCTGGTGACCGAGGGCTTCAAACCGGGCCAGGTCGGCTCGTCCGCGATGCCTCACAAGATGAACACCCGCTCCTGCGAGCGCGTCAACGGCCTGATGGTGATCCTGCGCGGCTACGCGTCGATGACCGGCGAACTGGCGGGCGACCAGTGGAACGAGGGCGACGTGTCCTGCTCCGTGGTCCGCCGCGTGGCGCTCCCGGACGCGTTCTTCGCATTCGACGGCCTGCTGGAGACCTTCCTGACGGTGCTCGACGAGTTCGGGGCATTCCCGGCTGTTGTGGCCCGTGAGCTCGACCGCTATCTGCCCTTCCTTGCCACGACCAAGGTCTTGATGGGCGCGGTGCGCGCCGGTGTCGGTCGTGAGGTCGCCCATGAGGCGATCAAGGAGAACGCGGTCGCGTCGGCCCTGGCCATGCGCGAACAGGGCGCCGAGCGCAACGAACTGCTCGACAAGCTGGCCGCCGACGACCGCATCCCGCTGGACCGCGCACAGCTGGACGCGCTGATGGCCGACAAGCTCTCCTTCACAGGGGCGGCGGGCGACCAGGTCACCGCGCTGGTCTCGCGCATCGAGGACATCACCAAGCAGCACCCCGAGGCCGCCGGATACACGCCGGGCTCCATCCTCTGACGGCCACCACCACAGCCGTATGACACCCGAAGAGCTCAGGGCCGCCCGCGACCGCACCGTTCCCGATGTGGTCGCGGGCGGCCTGCGCGTGCTGTTCTGCGGGATCAACCCGAGCCTGATGACGGGGGCAACGGGCCACCACTTCGCCCACCCCGGCAATCGCTTCTGGCCGGTGCTCCATCGGTCGGGCTTCACCCCTCGGCAGCTGAAGCCGGCGGAGCAGACCGAACTGCTGCGATACGGCCTCGGCATCACCAATGTGGTGGCCCGGGCCACCGCACGGGCGGACGAGCTGTCCACCGAGGAGTTCCGGGAAGGCGGACAGCTCCTCGCAGCCAAGGTCGAGCAACTGCGACCCCAGTGGCTGGCTGTCGTGGGGGTCACCGCTTACCGCACGGCGTTCGGTAGACGAACTGCCCGGATCGGCCCACAGGACCACACGATAGGCGGCGCCCATGTCTGGGCCCTGCCCAACCCCAGTGGCCTGAACGCCCACTGGACGGCTCAGACGATGGCGGAGGAATACGGGCGCCTCCGCGCCTACGCCGAGCACGACTCGCTCGCCACCGAAGAAGCCTGACGGCTTCGACACGTCCTCACAGCTCGATACCGATGCCACTTGGCCGTGGCTGCGGCTGCGGCTGCGGCTGCGGCTGCGGCAGTGGCGTCGCACCCGGCGCGACGATCAGCTCGTAGCCGGGTGCCCCTCTTCCGTGCAGAGCCCGATGGCACCCCACCCGCACGCGGTCATGAACATCGACGTCAACATGGCGTGTGGTGTGTGGCGTCTGGGGTGTGACAGCCGATTACGCGTCTCTGCGTCGGACCGCCCACCAGCCTGCCACCAGCGCGGCCGCGACCCACGCAGTGGTCACCGCGAGTCCGCTCCACGGTCCCAGGCTGCCCGTGGGGTTCTGGTGGAGCACCAGCTGCCCCGCCTGGTCCGGCAGGTACTGCGCCGCCCCGCCTGCGACGTCTCCGACCACGAAGGAGACGATGAGAACGAACGGAATGAGGAGGCTGAGCACGGCCACAGCGCTGCGCAGCAGTACCGTCAATCCGGCCGCGAACAGAGCCATCAGGGCGAGATAGATCCCGCCACCGAAGGCTGCCCGCAGAGCGCCCGGCTCCCCCAGGCCGATCGCGTACTTGCCCATGAACGTCTGCCCCACCAGAAAGGCGCTGAAGCTGCTGACAAGACCGACGGCAAGAGCCGGCGCTCCGACGAGGGCCATCTTGGCCGCGTAGAAGACGCTGCGGCGCGGCACCGCGGCCAGCGATATCCGCAGGGCGCCGTTGAGATACTCGGTCGAGATCGCGGTTGCCCCGAAGCTGATCGCCGCGATCTGGCCGAAGTTCAATGCGTAGAAGGCACCGAAGAGCCGCTCTGTGTCGGCGTTGGCGGCCTCGGCCTGGTCGACGGTGGCGAATGCGAGCACTGTGACGGCAAGCGTCACGAGAAGGACCGCTGCCAGGGATCCGATGACGGACCGCACCGATCTGATCTTGATCCACTCGGACCGCAACACTGCTGTAGTGGACATGGTCAGGCTTCCTTCTGCTGGTTGGTGGACGAGGCCGCCGCGGACGCGAAATCCATCGCGCCGGCGGTGAGGTCGAGGTATGCCTGTTCCAACGTGGCCTGTTCGTCCATGAGTTCAAGGACGGCAATGCCTTCGGCGGCGGCCATCGCACCGATCTCCCCGGCCTTGGCACCCTCTACGACCCAACGCCCGTCGTCACTCCGCGCAGGCGCATACCCCTTGCGGGTCAGGACATCGTGCATCCGGGTGGGTTCGGTCGTGCGCACCCGCACCCGGGGCCGGCTGCGGGAGTCCAGGAAGTCCTGCATCGGCAGGTCCGCAAGGAGCCGCCCCTGGCCCAGCACCACCAGGTGGTCGGCGAACGAGGATGTCTCGTTCATGAGATGGCTGGAGACCAGGACCGTGCGGCCCTCTCGGGCGAGCCGTTTCATCAGTTCACGGATCCAGATGATGCCTTCAGGATCCAGTCCGTTCGACGGTTCGTCGAGCATCACGATCTCCGGGTCTCCGAGCAGCGCGGCCGCTATGCCCAGCCGCTGCCGCATGCCGAGCGAGAACGTCTTGATGCGCGCTCCGCCGACCTGACCGAGTCCTGCCTCCTCCAGGACTTCGTCCACTCTCCGAGGCCCCATGCCGTTGCTGACCGCGAGAGCCAGCAGGTGATTCCGCGCGGTACGCGAACCGTGCGCGGCCTGGGCGTCGAGCAGGGCGCCCACCCGGTGCAGCGGATCTGCGAGTGTGGCGTAGGGCTGCCCGCCGATCGTGGCCGTGCCGCCGGTGGGCCGGTCCAGGCCGAGAACGAGACGCATGGTGGTGGACTTACCGGCACCGTTGGGGCCGAGAAAGCCGGTGACGCGGCCGGGGCGCACGCTGAACGTGAGGCTGTCCACGGCGCGGGTCGTGCCGTATTCCTTTGTGAGCTCATGGACGTCGATGCTGGTCATGTCCTCAGACTGGCTGCCCCCGAGGGTGCCTGGCCTCCCCCGGGGGTGGGGATCATCTCCCTCGCTCGGGGGAGCCGCCGGGCTCGTGCGGGCTGACACGATGGCAGCATGTTCCGTCTTCTCCGCCCGCTGGCCACCTCTGCCACCTACTCCCGGTGGTTGCATCTCCTCATCCCGGGGGCCGTCTGCAGCGTGTGGTTCTTCATTTCCACGGACGCGCCGTGGGCTCCCATGGTCTTCGCCGTGCCCGTGGGGTTGTTGCCCGGCATGCGGCTGGCCGAGGGCGTCCAGGCACAACTCCTGCTCACGCCTGCGGAGCGGGGCAGACCCGAGGCCGCGATCTCCGCAACCGCTGCGGCCACCTGGGCTGATCGCTGGCGCACAGTGCTGTGGCTGGAGATACGGCTACTGCTCGCCGCCGCCATGGGGTTCGCAACGGTATGGCTGCTGGCGACCACGGTCGACCTCGTCCTCAGCTCAGCGGGCGCAGGGCCGAGCGGCGAATGGCTGGTCCACGGAGTGGCGCCGCACTGGTGGTACGTCCTGCTCGCGCCTCTGCCCGTCCTGGTGCTGCTGGCCATGGCCGTGGCAAGCGGCGAGCTGATCACCGCCATCGCGCGCCGGCTCCTCGGTCCTTCGCCGGTGCAACGGCTGACCGCTCTGGAGGAGCGCACCGAGCAGTTGCTGGAGCGCAACCGCATCGCACGGGAGCTGCATGACTCCATCGGGCACGCGTTGACAGTCGCGGTCGTGCAGGCGGGGGCGGCACGGGCTGCTCGGGACCCGGAGTTCACGGAGCGGGCGCTTGCCGCGATCGAGGAGACCGGCAGGGAGGCGCTCGACGATCTGGAGCGGGTTCTGCGGGTGCTGCGCGAGTCGGGGACTCCGGTGGGACAGCAGCCGACGCTCGCGGAAGCAGACCGGCTTCTGGACTCCGCTCGTGGTTCGGGGGCGAGGATCGATGCGGACCTCTCCGGTCCGCTGGAGCAGGTTCCGGGGGCGGTCTCCCGCGAGGGGTACCGCATCCTTCAGGAATCCCTCACCAATGTGCTCCGCCACTCCGGCGCGGTTCCCGTCCGGGTGCGGATCAGCGTCACGAACGGCCGGCTGGAGATGGAGGTGACCAATCCGCTCTCTGATTCCGTGGGTACGCCGGGCGGTGGGAGCGGGCTGCGGGGCATCCGCGAGCGGGCCGCGCTGCTGGGCGGAAAGGCCAAGACCGGTCCGCACGACGGCGAATGGAGAGTGCATGCAAGTCTTCCGTTGAACGGCCTAGGCTGACCTGATGCCGGTTACCGTTCTTCTGGTCGATGACGAACCCCTCGTCCGCGCGGGGCTGCGTGCGGTCCTTGAGGCCCAGCCCGATATCGAGGTGGTGGGCGAGGCCGGTGACGGCGCCGCAGTCATCCCGCTGCTGCATCAGCTGCGTCCCGACGTGGTGGCCATGGACGTCAGGATGCCTCTGATGGACGGCATCGAGGCGACGCGGGTGGTGCTGCGGACCGTGCCGGAGCCACCGAAGATCCTGGTGGTCACCACATTCGAGAACGACGAGTACGTGTACGAGGCGCTGCGCGCCGGAGCGGACGGTTTCCTCCTCAAGCGTGCCCGGCCCGCCGAGATCGTGCATGCGGTACGCCTGGTCGCAGAGGGCGAGTCGTTGCTGTTCCCTGCGGCGGTCCGGCAACTCGCCGCCGAGTACGGCACGAACAAGGCGCGGGCGGCCATGGACCGGGCAGCGCTGACCGAGCGTGAGTCTGCGGTCCTCCGCCTGATGTCCCGTGGTCTGTCGAACGCGGAGATCGCCGCCAAGCTCGTGGTCGGTGTCGAGACGGTGAAGACCCATGTCAGCGCCGTACTGGCCAAGTTGGGTGCGAGGGATCGCACCCAAGCGGTGATCGCGGCGTACGAGTCCGGGTTCGTCGCTCCGAGCTGAGGGCCGCCGCCTCCGGATATCCGTTCCGGCCCACGGTCGCCCTGCACCCGAGCAGCGAGTACGATCCGCCTGACATGCGCACGAGCTGGGAGGACACACCGTGGGCCGGCTGACCGGTGGGGATCCGTCGCTGCTGCGACGGATCAATTCCGCAGTGGTCCTGCACGCCCTCCGAGGCGCCGACTCCCCCACCCTCACGGATCTGACCCGGATCACGGGTCTGTCCCGGCCCACCGTCGAGGGCGTCGTGGAAGGGCTCTTCGAGGCCGGGCTGGTCGTCGAGTCGGTGCCCGACGGCGCCGGGGCCCGACGGCAGGGGCGGCCTGCGCGCCGGTTCCGGTTCCGCGCCGAGGCCGGGCATCTGCTCGGCATCGAGATCGGACCGCATCGGATCTCCGCTCTGCTGTCGGGACTCGACGGGCGGATCATCGGGGCGGGCTCACGCGAGGTGTCGGAGGCGGCCTGCGCGGACGACCGGCTCGACAAGGTCAGGACCGTGGTCGCCGATGTTCTGCGGCGGACCGGGGTGGCCCGGAGCAGTCTGCGTGCGGTCGGCGTCGGCAGCCCGGGCATCGTGGAGGCCGATGGAACCGTTCGGTTGGGCACCGCACTGCCGGACTGGACGGGTCTGGCGCTGGGCGAGCGGCTGAGACGCTCCTTCCGCTGCCCCGTCCTCGTGGAGAACGATGCCAATGCCGCGGCGGTCGCGGAGCACTGGAAGGGCGCCGCCACCGAGACGGACGACATCGTGTTCGTGCTGGCCGGGCTGAGCCCGGGCGCCGGCTCGCTGATCGGCGGAAGGCTGCACCGCGGTTTCGGCGGTGCGGCGGGAGAGATCGGCGCGCTCCATCTCCTCGGTCGCGAGGCGACGCCCGAGAAGCTTCTGTCGACGACGGACACGCCGTTGGACCCGTTGGACGAGCCTGCGGTCGCCGCCGTGTTCGCAGAGGCACGGCACGGCGATGTCCGCGCCCAGGCTGCCGTCGAGCGGTTCATTCAGCGTCTGGTGCACGATGTCGCGGCGCTGGTGCTGGCCCTGGACCCGGAGCTGGTGGTGATCGGTGGTTGGGCCGCGGGGCTGGACGGTGTGCTGGACCCGCTCCGCCGTGAGCTGGCCCGCTACTGCCTTCGACCGCCGCGGGTCACGCTGTCGCTGCTCGGCGAGGCGGCGGTGGCCACGGGCGCGCTGCGGCTCGCCCTCGACCATGTCGAGGAGCAGCTCTTCGCCGTGGAGGCAACGGTGACGGCCCGCCGCTGAGTGCGGCGGGCCGTATGTGTACGTCTTGAGCGGATGAGGCCGGTCGCGCTCAGGAGGCCTGACGCTCCTGGCCGTGGTGGCTTATCTCCAGGTCACCCGAGTCACCGAAGGTGAGCCGGCAGGTGTCGGCCCGATACGTGGCGACGGAGAGCGCAGCGGTGCCTCCCGCCACGAGGTAGCGGGTGGTGACGACGAGAACGGGGGCGCCGGGAAGCCGGTCCAGTTCCTTGGCGTCGTCCACACGCGCCGAGCCGAGCTCCACGGAACGGTCCTGACCGTCGAGGCCGAGGCGGTGCAGTTCGCGCAGGACACCGCGGGCCCGGGCAGGGCCGGACGGGGCATCGATCGCGGAGAGTTCGGGCACCGACGACGACGGGACGTACAGGAGTTCTGCCGCGACCGCCTGTCCGTGGGTGACCCGGATCCGGCGGACGATGTGCACCGGTTCGTCGCTCTCCACGTCGAGCGTGGCCGCCACTGACGCCGGTGCGGCCGCTGTCGTGCAGTTCACGGGCTGCCAGGCCTCGCCCGCACCGCCGCCGGCCCAGTCACGCTGTGCCGAGGAGACGGCGACCCCGACGCGCGGCGGGGCGACGGTGGTCCCGACGCCACGGCGGCGCTGCAGCCTGCCTTCGAGTTCGAGCTGTTCCAGAGCCTGCCGGAGCGTCGCCCTGGCGACTCCGAACCGGGCGGCGAGTTCGCGCTCGTTGGGCAGGATCTCGCCCACCGCAAAGTCCGAGTCGAGTGCCTCACTGAGCACGGTCTTGAGGTGCCAGTACTTCGGCTCCTGCACCGTTTCCAGCTGCGTGGTCCCCACCCTGTCCTCCGCAATCGCCCAGCGGCTTTTCCGCGACGTTATTTATTAAAGGTTCCTGTCTTAACGTTGAGACCATAGGACGGGACACCCCCTTGGTCAAGACCAATCCTCCTTGGTCACACAGGGAAACGGGGCTCTGCCGCAGAGCGTTCACAGGACGTTCGTGGTGCCGTGGGCCGCCCGCAGCACAAGACCCCGCGACAGTGCCCAGAAACCGCCGGTCGGACCGCGGGGCTTCGAGCAGGGGTCCCGGGGCGGCCGGAAGTGCCTGCGCCGCATGAGAGCGTGCCGAGTCGCCCGCGGCGCGGTCAGCCTGTCGGCAAACTGGCGAGCTTGTCCGGATTGCGCACGATATATACGCAATGAATGAGCCCGTCCTTGACGTCCAACTGAAAGACGGAGTCGGGCCGGCCGCCCGAGAGCACCAGCAGGCCCGGCCCGCCGTTGAGCTCCAGGAAGCGGATGTCGAGGTCCGGGACCTGATCGTGGGTGACGGCCAAGAGGAAACGGCCGACCTTGCCGGCGCTCTCGATGACCCTCAGCGGCGCCTTGGACTTTCCACCGCTGTCACCGACGAGCCGCACATCGGGCGCGAGGAGGGCCAGCAGTTCGTCGATGTCGCCGCCCGCCGCCGCGGCGAGGAACCGCTCCGTGAGATCACGGCGGTGGACCGGATCGACGTCGTAACGCGGTTTGCGCTCCTCGACATGGCGCCGCGCGCGCCCCGCGAGCTGGCGCACCGCGGCCTCGGACCGGTCCAGGGCGGTGGCGATCTCCGCATACGGGAAACCGAAGGCCTCGCGCAGGACGAAGACGGCCCGCTCCAGAGGGGACAGCGATTCGAGGACGACAAGCACGGCGACCGACACCGATTCGGCGAGAACGGCCTGCTCGGCGGTGTCGGGCGCGGTCGGCCCGAAGTCGGTGACCAGCGGCTCCGGCAGCCAGGGCCCGACGTACGCCTCGCGCCTCGACTGCGCCTGCCGCAGTCGGTCGATGGCGAGACGGGTGGTGATCCTCACGAGAAAGGCGCGCGCCTCTCTCACGTCCTCACGCGATGCCGACGACCAGCGCAGCCATGCCTCCTGCACGACATCCTCGGCGTCGGCGATCCTGCCCAGCATGCGATAGGCCACGCCGGTGAGCACGGGGCGGTGTTCCTCGAAGACGTCGGTCGCGGTGTCGGCTGCCACCCCCTCATCCCAGCCGACTTGCCGCACCCTGTCCACCGCGAATCGCGCGGCCCTCTTGAACTGCAAGCTACCGAACGGTAATTGTTATTGACGAGACGTCTAAATCACCTTCAGGCATGGTCCGTTCATGTCGGATCACCCCGGGGGTATCACCATGGCAACCACGGTCCCGTTCGGCGTCAACTCACCGCGAGGCCTCCGGACCGTGTCCATGGCGTATGAACGGACCGGCCGCGGCGAACCGCTGCTCCTGCTCCACGGCATCGGCCACCACCGCCAGGCCTGGGATCCGGTGCTGTCCTTCCTCGCCCTGGAACGGGACGTGGTCGCCGTGGACCTTCCCGGCTTCGGTAACTCCCCGGCGCTGCCCGAGGGGGTTCCGTACGACCTGGCGAGCGTGGTCCCGGTGCTCGGCGCGTTCTGCGAGAAGCTCGGCCTGGACCGTCCGCACGTGGGGGGCAATTCCCTTGGCGGCCTCCTGGCTCTGGAGCTGGGCCGGGCCAAGCTCGTGCGATCGGTGACGGCGCTGTCGCCCGCCGGTTTCTGGACGGAGGGCGAGCGTCGCTATGCGTTCGGGACACTGCGTGCGATGCGACGGGGTGCGCTGTCGTTGCCGATGCCGGTGATCGAACGGCTTGCGCGCAGCGCGGCCGGGCGTGCGGCCCTGACCAGCACCATCTACGCCCGGCCCGGCCGCCGTTCACCCGATGCCGTTGTCGCGGAGACCGTCGCCCTGCGCGAGGCGACCGGTTTCCACCCGACGCTTGCCGTCGGGCGGAGTGTCGCGTTCACCGACGATGTGCCGGGGATGCCGGTGACCGTCGCGTGGGGCAGCCGCGACCGGCTGCTGCTGCGCCGTCAGGGAATCAGGGCCAAATACGCCATTCCCGGGGCCCGGTTGGTGCGGCTGCCCGGTTGCGGTCATGTTCCGATGAACGACGATCCCGCCCTCGTGGCGCGCGTCATTCTCGACACCAGCCGCTGAACCGGCGCCCGGCTCCGCTCCTCGCCGGGGCAGGACGCCGGAACCGAGCGCCACGCCCAGCCCGACCAGCAGGCTGCCGCCGGCCTGCGGGATCCCGTACGAACCCGTGCCGACGAGCGGCGCGGTGAGTGCGGCGGAGACCGGAATCAGGCCGGAGAAGAGTGTGGCGCGTTCGGCGCCGATGCGCTGCATGCCCGTGTACCAGCAGACGAAACCGACGACGGTGACCACGGCCGCCTGCCAGAGCAGTGCGATGGCCTCGCCGGGGGTCGGCGTCCGCAGTGCGTCCCCGCCGTCGAGCAGCACACCGAGCAGCACGGACTCCGCGGCGGCGATGCCGCAGACCGTGGCGGACAGCAGCTTCGGTCCCAGCGGGCGCAGTACCGGTACGGCGAGAACGGCGAAGCCGACCTCGCCCGCCAGCGCGCCGGCCGAGCAGAGGATGCCCGCCGGGTCCGTACGGCCCCACCCCTGGACGGTGAAGGCCCCGGCGGCGACGAGACCGGCCGCGCACAGGACCGCGGGCGCCGGGCGGCGGCCGTCCAGCAGCGGCACGAGAACGGCGACGAGGATGGGGGCGCAGCCGACGAACACTCCCGGAACAGCAGGTTCCGCGGAGCGTTCCGCGCCGAGGACGGCCAGATTGAAGCCGACCATGCCGACGGCGGCCAGCAGCGCGAGCCGTCCCCACTCACGCCGGGTGAGGGCGCGCAGCCTGGTGGTGGGGCGGGGCTGTCCGTCGCGGGCCAGGAACGGCAGGAGCAACAACGCCGCCAGGCTGTAGCGCAGCGCCTGGCCGCCCGCGTACGGATAGTGGCCGAGGACGCTGTTGGCGGTGAAGGAGGCGCCCACGAGGACGCAGGCGAAGGCCGCGAGGAGCGCCCCGCGCAGAGAAGTGACGTTCATGGAGCCGACGCTAGGCAGCCGTGCGGTCCGGTTTAAGGTCCACTTTCATGACGTCTTCGGGGACCAATCCGCCATCGGGCCGCGCGGAGAACGGAGAATTCGATTCCGCTGCCTGGGAGTTGCTGCTTCCGGCTGCCGCCGCTCCGGCGCGCAGGCGCGGTCGCGCACTCCGGTCGGCGCTGCGGGAGGCCGTACGCTCCGGCCGTCTCGCCCCGGCTACGAGGCTGCCGTCCAGCCGTGCGCTCGCCGCCGATCTGCGGGTGTCCCGGGGGCTGGTCACCGAGGCGTACGAACAGCTCACCGCCGAGGGGTATCTGCGCAGCGGACGGGGTGCGGGCACATGGGTGAGCGGGGCGGTTCGGGCCGCCGCCCCAAGGGCGCTCGATCTCGCTCCTCGCACACCCGGCGCATGGGTGGACTTCCGTCCCGGGACACCCGACCTGTCAATGTTTCCCCGCAGCGCGTGGACCGCCACATACCGTTCGGTGCTCGGCCGGCTGCCGCACAGCGCACTCGGCTATCCCGATCCACGGGGGCTGCCGGAACTTCGGGAAGCCCTGGCCGCCCTGCTGACCAGACGCCGGGGCGTGGTCGCCGATCCGGAGCGCCTGGTGGTGTGCTCCGGCGTGGCACAGGCGACGACCCTGCTCGGCTTCGTGCTGCACGGTCGGGGGATGCGGACGGTCGGCGTCGAGGATCCCGGCAGCCCCGAACACGCCGCGCTGTTCGCATCGGCCGGAATCGCCACCATCGGGCTGCCGCTCGACGGCCATGGTCTGGATGTGGGGCTGCTCGGACACTCGGGTGTCCGTGCCGTCGTGACCACTCCGGCGCACCAGTTCCCCACCGGAATCGCCTACACCGCCGCCCGCCGCAGCAGGCTCCTGGGCTGGGCGCGCGCCACAAACGGGCTGATCGTGGAGGACGACTACGACGGCGACTTCCGCTACGACCGCGCGCCCGTAGGCTCGCTGCAGGGCCTCGATCCCGAACATGTCGCATACACCGGTTCGGTGAGCAAGTCGCTGGCCCCGGGACTACGGCTGGGCTGGCTGCTCGCACCGGCGACCCTGACCGACGAGATCATCGCTCGCAAACGCACGATGGACCTGGGCAATCCGGCCGTCGATCAGGCGGTCCTCGCCGATTTCGTCGTCCGTGGCGGCTACGACCGGCAGCTGCGCCGCTGCCAGCGCGCCTATCGTGAGCGCCGTGACACGCTGACCACGGCGTTGGCGGAGCACTTCCCCGGTACCGAGGTGAGCGGGATCGCCGCCGGTCTGCACATCATCGCCCGGCTGCCCGGAAGGTACGGTCCCGAGCCGGTGTTCATGGCGCGCGCGGCCGAGGCCGGAGTGGCTCTGCGGCCACTGAGCGACTTCGGAACCGCGCCCTCCGCCGACCGGACGGTGAGCCTGGTGCTCGGCTACGCGCACCTGCCTTCCTCGGACATCGTGGAGGGTGTGCGGTTGCTGGCGGCGGTTCAACGGGACGCGAAGGGGCCGGACACCGGACATCGGTGAGGGCCGGGGCCGGGTGTTCACCTGAGGTTGGTGTGCGCGCCGCCGACGGCCACAAGGGTGGGGAGCGGCCGTGCCGGCCGTTCGTCCGCTGCCCCACTGCCCCGGAGGCGTCCCGATGTCGTACCGTCCGCGTTTTCCGTCCCTCGATCGCCGTGGTGTGCTGCGCGGCTCGCTCGCCGCATCGGCCGCGCTCACGCTTCCCGTGGTGGGCGCCGCGGCCCCCGCCTTCGCCCTGTCCGGCCGGCCGCGCGCCGCGTGGGGCGTGCAGGTGGGCGATGTCACCGCGTCGTCGGCGCTGGTCTGGGTCCGTTCGGACCGTCCGGCCCGGATGGTCGTGGAGACATCGGCGACGGAGTCCTTCCGGCGGGCCCGCACATGGCACGGACCGCTGGTCGGTCCCGGAACGGACTTCACCGGGACCACACCGCTCTACGGTCTGCCGCCGGGTGAGCAGGTGCACTACCGGGTCGCACTCGCCGACCCCGCGGACCCCCGTCGCACCGGCGAGCCGGTGTACGGCACCTTCCGGACCGCGCCCGCACGGCGCCGAGACGGGGTGCGTTTCCTGTGGTCCGGCGACATCGCGGGCCAGGGCTGGGGCATCAACCCGGACATCGGCGGTTACGCGGTGTACGAGGAGATGCGCCGTCTGGACCCGGACTTCTTTCTCTGCAGCGGCGACAACATCTACGCGGACGGGGTGATCGAGCCGAGCGTGAACCTGCCCGACGGACGTGTCTGGCGCAACATCACCACCGAGGAGAAGTCGAAGGTCGCCGAGACCCTTGCCGAGTACCGCGGGAACTTCCGCTACAACCTCCTCGACGAGAACGTCCGGCGGTTCAACGCCCAGGTGCCTTCGATCGTTCAGTGGGACGACCACGAGGTACGCAACAACTGGTATCCCGGGCAGATCCTCGACGACCCCCGCTACACCGAGAAGAACGTCGATGTGCTGGCAGCCCGTTCGACGCGGGCGTTCCGCGAGTACTTCCCGGTGTCCACCCTGCATGCCTCCTCCGGCGAGGGCCGGATGCACCGCGTAGTGCGGCACGGCCCGCTGCTCGATGTGTTCGTCCTGGACATGCGGTCCTTCCGCAACGCCAACTCCCCGGGCCGGCAGCCCGACGACACCACCGGCATCCTGGGCGCCGAGCAACTCGGCTGGCTCAAGCACGAGCTGTCGCGGTCCCGCGCGGTGTGGAAGGTGATTGCCGCGGACATGCCGCTCGGACTGGTGGTCACGGACGGTGCGACAGACTTCGAGGCGGTCGCACAGGGCGATCCCGGAGCGCCGCTCGGCCGGGAGCTCCAGATCGCGGAGCTGCTCCGGTACATCAAGCACCGGCGAATCACCGGCACCGTCTGGCTGACCGCCGATGTGCACTACACATCGGCACAGCACTACGAGCCCGAACGTGCCGCGTTCAAGGATTTCGCACCGTTCTGGGAGTTCGTCTCGGGACCGCTGGCCGCCGGTCAGTTCCCGGCCAACACACTTGACGCGACGTTCGGTCCCGACCGGGTCTTCGTGCGGGCGCCCGAGCGCGCGAACGTGTCGCCGATGGAGACTCCGCAGTTCTTCGGCGAGGTCGACATCGACGGCCACAGCGGCGAGTTGACCGTGCGGCTGCGGGCGCAGGGCGGCTCGGTGCTGTTCAGCAAGGTGTTGCAGCCGGGGCGCGTAGGACAGTGAACCGGCCGGCCGTGCCGAGGCCCCGGGCGGTGGTCCGGGGCCGATTGTCAGTGCTGGGTCCTACGGTTCTTGCATGACCCGATCCGTTCAGGCATTGGCCTACTCACGCCCGTCCGCCCTGGAGGCCTCCCGGGCCGGTCAGCTCCTCGGCCTGGAGACTTCCGGCGGCCTCACGCCCCGGGGCACCGAGCCCCATCCGCGGTTCTTCTCCGGTTTCCTCACATCGCCGAGGACCGCCGCCCGCGGCCTGCTGGCCGTGGCGGACGTGGCTTCCGCGCGCTACTACCAGCGCACCCTGCCCGCCTCGCTCGACCCGGTGGTGACGGGCAACGGAGACCGGTTGCGTTTCGAGTCGTTCTCCGGATGCTGCGGTGTGTACGCGCGTCTCGATGTGCTGCGGGACGGCCTGGACGGCGCGGAGACGGGTCACGGCACGACAAATGTGGATGTCAACAATCCGCTGCGGGAGGCACTTTCGCGGATAGCGGGGGACGATCCTCTGCACCTGCGGGTGGGTCCGGACGAGATGGCCGTCACCACGCTGGACGGGCCGGTCGTGGAGAAGAAGGTGCCCTTGCCCGACCGGTGGCTCCGCGGTTTCGCCGAGGCGCAGGTGGTGTCCGCCGGATTCGACCTGCGGGCCGAGCTGCCGGCCCCGGAGGCCGTGCGGTTCCTGCGTTCGCTGCCCCGCTCGTCGGGGAACGCCTCGCGGGGCGCGCGGTGGGTGGTCCCCGCCGGAAAGACGCTGCGGCCGACGACACGGCCGGTGGCGGGTGCGGTGTGTCTGCCGGGTCCCGAGCGGCTTGTGGCACTGCAGCGGGTGCTGCGTCATGCGACGTCCCTGCGGGTGTACGGGCCGGTGGCCGACGGAGCGGCGACCGCGAGCGCCTGGGAGGTGGTGCTGCCGGGCATGCGGCTCACCCTGACGCTGTCGCCCGATGCCTCGCGCGGGTTCTCCGGCGAGGGCGGGGTGCTCGAAGCCCTGGCCACCGACGATGCCGCGGCCGACGCCGAGCTGGTGTCCGTGCTGCTGGCCTGGGAGCCGCGGATCGAACCCGCCGATCTCGCCGAGCAGTCGGGGCTGCCGGTGGAGCGGGTACGAGCGGCCCTCACCCGGCTGGGGACGGCGGGCCGGGTCGGCTACGACCTCGCGGACGCCGCCTACTTCCACCGCGAGCTGCCGTACGACGCCGACCGGGCCGAGCGGCACAATCCGCGTCTGGTCGCGGCCCGCCGGCTGGCCGGCTCGGGTGCCGTCTCACTGGACGGGGACACCGCGACCGTGGCCTCCGGAGAGCGTCGCTACCAGGTGCGGGAGAAGGACGGAGCGCTGAGCTGCACCTGCCCATGGTGGATCGACTACCGCGGGCGCCGGGGCCCGTGCAAACACGCGCTGGCCGTCCGGATGGTCCGTCGTGGCGCGCCGGTTGCCGGGGGTGTGCGATGACGGAGCTGCTCACCGCCGTACGGGCGGGGCGCGAGCGGGACGTGCCCGCCCTGCTCGCCCGGCTGGATCGGTCCCAGCGCCGGTCGGCGCTGGTGGATCTGAAGGCACTCCGCAAGGAGGCACGGGACTGGCACTGGCACAAGCAGGACAGGATCCGCAAGGCCCTGCTGATCGCCGGGGCGGGCTGTCACACGGGCGCCGCGGGCTGTGCCGCCTGGATCGGCGGCCGGGATCTGCTGGGCTGGACACGGTCCCCGTACCCGCTGCTCCTCGAAGCGCTGGCGGACCGTCCCCCCGCCTGGCTCGGTGACGTCGCGCACCGGCTGGCGGCCCGGCCCGCCACGGCGGAGATCACCTACGAGGTCGTCTCCGGGCTGGTGGAGATCGCTCAGTGCCCCGTACCCACCACGGAGGGCTTCGTGCGGGGTTGGGCGGAGACGTCCCAGTGGCAGCGGAAGAATCCGGCACCGTTGATCGACATCCTCCGTGCCGACCGCCACCTGGGGGTTCTGGTGCCGCGGCTCTTCGAGCTGACGGAGCTGCCGTCGTCCGTGGCCTGGTGCGGTGAACCGGACGATCCCGATCACTGGCCGAGTGCGCTGGCCGTCCTCGCGGCGGAGGGCCTGGTGGAGCGGCCGGTGCTCCTCGACAGTTGTGTGACCCGGCTGCTGCGCGGCGGGAAGCCCGCCGACCTCCGGTTCTTCCTGGCCGTGTTGCGCCGGCTCGCGCCGACCGCGCAGGAGGAGGCCGATCGGCTCGCCGACTGGATGGGAATGGCCGCGGACGGAATCTCCACCGTCGCCGGCCACGCCCAGGAGGTGCTCGGCCGGCTGGACGAGCGCGGCGAGCTGACCGCACGGGCCCTGGCGGATGTCTCGGGGTCGGTGCTGTTCCGCACGGAGAAGAAGCTGGTCCGGGCGCAACTCGTGCTGATCGGCAAGGCCCTGCGCCGCGAGCGGTCGACGGCCGGCGAGCTGCTGCCCGCCGTCGCGGAGGCCTTCGGCCACGAGGACATCGGCATTCAGGAGCGGGCGCTCAAGCTGGCGGCCCGGTATCTGCCCGCCGCCGGTGATCCGGTGCGGGAGGAACTCGCCCTGTCCGCAGCACTGTTGAGTCCGGTGCACCGTACGGCGGCGACCGAGGTGTTCGGCGATCTGCTGGACGAGCAGTCGGTGGTGGAGCCGTACGGGGAACTGCTGCCGCCCGCCCCGGAGCCGCGGCGCCTGGACCCGGCACCTCGGACGCTGTCGGAGCTCGTCGAGGAGGTGGTGGTCCTGGCGAGGTCCGCACCGCAGGAGATCAACACCTTCGAGCGGGCGTTGGACGGGCTGGTCCGCCATGCTCGCACCGACCGGTCGGCGTTGGCCGAAGCGCTGCGTGAGGCGCTGGCGGGCCAGTGGTGGCTCGACGACGGCCAACTGTCCCGGGTCGAGCGGCGGCTCGCCTCGGACGCGGGCATCGAGCTCGTCGTGGCCGTCCTGCTCGGGCGGATTCCGGTCCAGGCCGTGCGGGAGGGGCGCGCCGCCCGGACCGGCACCGGGACCTGCGTCCATGCCGCGCTCGCCGGGGTGATGAGGGCCCGGTTGTGGGAGGCCGCCGACGCCGTGCTGAGCGGCGGCCCGCCGTTCCTGTTGGCCGTCCCGACCTGGCACACCGGCTCGCTCGACCCTGCCGTGCTCGTCGATCGGCTGCGTACGTACCAGCGGCTCGGGATCCGGCCCGGAGAAGCCGATTTCGCCCAGGCCCTGCTGCGCGTACGCCGCGAGGGTCAGCACGAGGCAGCCGCGGCGGCCGACCTGCTCGGCACCCCGGAGGGTGACCGGCTGGCCGCCTGGCTGCGGACCGACGAGCCGCTCGCGCCCGTGTACCGGTTCGATCTGGACAAGGAACGGTCCTCGTCCGATGGCTGGTCGCCGCAACCGACCGCATGGACACGGCGGGTCCTGATGGCCACCGGGGAACGCCCCCTCATCGAGCAGGAGTTTCCTCGTTCCTTCCACTGGCTGGGCCGTCCGCACGTCCCGCGCCGGATCTGCTACCACTGCGGCGAGAGCCCATGGCCCTGGCTCGCCACGCTGCCCCAGGACGGCGAGACGCTCGCGGCATGGCTGCTGCCAAATCTCGCGAGCTGCACGGTCGATGAGATCCGGGGCACGGCCGAGCCGCTGACCGCGCTCGTCGAACTCGGCGGGCCGGCCGCCGAAGCCACCCACTTGGCCGTGGCGTATGCGATGGGAGCCCGGTATCCGGAGGACCGGCTGTCGGCGGTGGACGCGCTGCTGGCGCTCGCGGCCCAGCGCCGGTTGGACGCGGCGTTGCTGGGCGAGGAGTTGGCGGTCCTCCTCGAACACAGCCTGGTGAAGCCCAGTCGGCTCGCGGACTCCGCCCGCACGGCTGCCGCCACCGGCGCGTACCGGACGGTGCTCTCCGTGCTGATGGGGGTTCTGCCCGGGCTACTGGCCCGCGAGAAGGGGCCTCACGGGCTGATTGATCTGCTCTCCGTGGCCGCCGAGTGCGTGGAGCGCTGTGGTCCGATGGGTGCCGAGCCGATACCCGGGCTCGCCGAAACCGCCGCGCGCGGCGGCTCCTCGCAGCTGGCCCGTCAAGCGGTGCGCCTGAAGACGGCCTGGGAGCAGGTTCCGGGGCCTCGGTGAGGACCGAGGGCATCGCGATGCGACCCGCGGCGGCTCTCCCGGACCGACGGTTGCCACCGGGCAGGGCAGGCAGGACCGGCCGGGCAGGGCAGGCACCGGCCGGAGCGTGCACCCGCGCCAACCGGCCGAAGCGTGCACCCGCGCCAACCGGCCGGAGCGTGCACCCGCGCTCCCGGCCCGGCCCTGAGCCGTCCAGCTGCCGCCTCGATTCCGGACCGGAAGGAGACTGCTCTACTCGTGCGCACCGCAATTGATCAAGGCGGTAATCCGCCAAAACAGATGATAGGGGGCTAGATCCACACTTAACCCATCAGTCACAGGGCGTTCGCGATCAGGCAACACCACTCGGTCACAGTGAAGACATGACTGATGCGACATCCGCCAAGACTGCCCGCCGCTCCCACCACTGGCGTCGTGACGTGATCGAACTGGCCGCGCTGTTCACCGCCGTCGCGGTGGCCGACGCGATCGCCAACCTGATCGGGCACCAGCCGGACGGACCGTATCTCCTGATCGCCTCGGCCGCGGCGCTGGCCGTGACAGCCGCGTTCCACACCTGGTGGGCGCGGCGGCACAGCCACGCACCGCCGCCGACCGGCTCCGTCCCGGTCTCCGATACCGGCAGCACCGACAGCACGGCCCCGTTCGACAACACCCACAGCGGCCACACCGCCGCGCCCCCGCTCACGACCGCGCTCACGACCGCGCCCATCGCCGCGGGCGCGACCCTGTCCCCCGAGGACACGGTGCTGTGGCGGATGCGTACCACCGTCCGGGACACCCCGGGCAGTCTGGCCGCGCTGTGCGGTGCGCTCGCCCGGCACCGGGTCGACATCCTGACCCTGCAGACGCACCCGCTGGCACAGGGCACGGTCGACGAGTTCCTGCTGCGCGCACCCGCCCCGCTCCAGGCTCAGCAGCTGAGCCGGGCGGTCGCCGCAGCGGGGGGTGGCTCGACCTGGATCGAACGGGCCGACGCGCACGACCTGGTGGACACCCCGACCCGTGTCCTGGGCCTGGCCACGCGCACGGCCCTGAATGCGGCCGAACTCCCCCTCGCCCTGCGCCAGCTGCTCGGCCGCTGCACCATCCACTCGCTGCCCGCCGTCTCGATCACCGGCCGCTCAACCGGTGAGACCGCCCCGGTCGAGGGCGTGCTGGAGGAGACGGTGATGCGGTTGCGCGACCCGTCGGGGGGCGCCCTCACCATCGAGCGGCCCTGCCTTCCGTTCACGCCGACCGAGTTCGCCCGTGCCCGCGCCCTGGTCGAGCTCGACGCCCGGCTCGGCCCCCGCGTCCCGCGCAGCGAGCAGGTACTCACGCTCCCCGAGGGCAACGAGATCACCGTGCGCCGCGCGGACCGCAGCGACCTCGAAGCGGCCCGCGCCATGCACGACCGCTGCTCCGAGCAGACGTTGCGGCTGCGGTACCACGGCCCGGTCCAGGACGCCGACCGCTACCTGGACCATCTGCTGAGTCCCCGCTTCGGCCGCACTCTGGCGGTGCAGACGGCCTCCGGCCGGGTGGTCGCCCTCGGCCACCTCCTCTGGGACGGCGACGAGACGGAGGTCGCCCTCCTCGTCGAGGACGAGTGGCAGCGCCGCGGGATCGGCTCCGAACTCCTCGGCCGTCTGGTGGCGCTCGCCGTCGAGGCAGGCTGCGAGAACGTCTACGCCGTCACCCAGGCATCGAACACCGGCATGGTCACGGCCATGCGCGCGCTGTCCCTGCCGCTGGACTACCAGATCGAGGAGGGCACGCTGGTCATCACCGCCCGGCTGGATGCGACGCCGGTCCGTTCACTGCCGCCGTACGAGCAGGCCGACCGCTGACCTGCCGATGAACGACGCCGTGCGGATCGGCTTCCGTGCGGTCGCCGGCCTCCTGTGAGCTCAACGCCTGGCACAGATCGGCCCACAGGTCCTCGACGTCCTCCAGACCGACCGACATCCGCAGCAGCCGGTCCCCCACGCCGGACGCCTGCCGGTCGCCCTCGTCCACAATGCGGTGGCTGATGGAGGCCGGGTGCTGGATCAGGGTGTCCACACTGCCGAGACTGACCGCGGGCGTGATGAGCCGTACGGCCGAAATCACCCGGTGCGGATCCCCGTACACCTCGAACGAGACCATCGCCCCGCCCAGCTTCGGGTAGTGGACGCGGGCGACACGCGGATCGGCCGTCAGCCTGCGGGAGAGTTCGGCGGCGCTCGCGGAGGCCGCCCGGACCCGGACCGGGAGCGTGGCGAGCCCGCGCAGCAGCAGGTATCCGGCCATCGGGTGCAGCACCCCGCCGGTGGCGAAGCGCACCTGCCGCAGGCCGGCCGCGAACTCCTCGTCGCAGGCGACGACTCCGCCCATCACATCGCCGTGTCCGCCGAGGTACTTGGTGGCGCTGTGCAGCACGATCCGCGCGCCGTGTTCGAGGGGACGCTGGAGGACGGGTGTGGCGAACGTGTTGTCGACGAGCAGCGGCACGGAACCGCAGGAGTGCGCGATCGCGCGGATGTCGGCCTCGGCGAGCGTCGGGTTGGCGGGCGTCTCCACCATCACCAGACCCGTGTCCGGGCGGATCGCCTCCGCGATGCCCGCCGGGTCGGTCCACGTCACCTCGGTGCCGAGCAGACCGGTGCCGAGAAGGTGATCGCTACAGCCGTAGAGCGGACGGACGGCGACCACATGGCGCAGTCCCATGCTCGCCCGGACCAGCAGGACAGCGGTGAGCGCCGCCATTCCGCTGGCGAACGACACCGCGCTCTCCGCCCCTTCGAGCCGGGCGAGAGCGGTCTCGAAGCGGGCCGTCGTCGGATTGTCCAGACGTGCGTAGACGGGAGGTCCGTCGAGCTTGGCGCCGGTGGCGGCGAAGGTGTCGATCCGCTCGGCCTCGCCCCTGGAGTCGTACGAGGGGTATGTGGTGGACAGATCGATCGGCGGGGCGTGCAGGCCGAGCGCCGCGAGATCGTCGCGGCCCGCGTGCACGGCTTCGGTGGCCAGTGCCCTGGTCCGGGTTGTCGTCGAGGTCGCCATCGGGGATTCGGTGTCCATGACAGCACTCTGAACAAACACCTGGTTGTTGCGGCCATCTCCCGTGCTACGTTCGGCAGATGCCCGATTCAGTCGTTCTCGACCCGGTAGATCTGCACATTCTGCGACTGCTACAGAACGATGCCCGGACCACCTACCGCGAACTGGCCGCCGAGGTCGGTGTCGCACCGTCGACCTGCCTGGACCGGGTGACCAGGCTGCGCCGCTCCGGCGTCATCCTCGGCCAGCAGTTGCGTCTGGACCCGGCAAAGCTCGGTCGCGGCCTGGAGGCGCTGCTCTCCGTACAGGTCCGGCCGCACCGCAGGGAACTCATCGGCCCGTTCGTCGAGCGCATCAGGACACTCCCCGAATCCCGCGCGCTCTTCCATCTGACCGGGCCCGACGACTACCTGGTCCATGTCGCGGTCACCGGTACCGCGGATCTGCAACGCCTGGTACTGGACGAATTCACCTCGCGCCGTGAAGTGGCCCGGGTCGAGACCCGGCTGATATTCCAGCAGTGGGAGTGCGGCCCCCTGCTGCCGCCGAACGCCGGACCGGCCGGGGCGGACCACTGAGACCGAAGGTCCGGCGGGGCACCGAAAGCCCCATGGTGGTGACGCGGAGGCCTCCGCCGTACGAGGATGTCCGCATGTCAGACATTCCCAGCAGCGCGCTGCCCCGCCAGGTCGCCGACGCCTACGTCGACGCATTCATCGAGCTCGACCCGATCTCGGGCACCTACCTGGGTGTCGCGGAGAGCTCGCGCCGCCTTCCCGACTTCTCTCCGGCAGGGCAGGAAGCCCTCGCCGAACTCGCCCGCACCACCCTGGCGAAGCTCGATGCCTCCGAACAGCTGCCCGGCGCGGACAGCGATGCCGAGCGCCGTTGCGGCCGCCTACTGCGCGAGCGTCTCACCGCGGAACTCGCCGTCCATGAGGCCGACGAGGGGCTGCGCACGGTCTCCAACCTCTCCTCGCCGGCGCACAGCATCCGTGAGGTGTTCACGGTGACGCCGACCGAGACCGACGAGGACTGGGCGGCGGTCGTGGACCGGCTGCGCGCGGTTCCCGCCGCACTGGAGGGCTACCGCGAGTCGCTCGCGCTCGGCCTGGAGCGCAAGCTGTACGGCGGCCCGCGCGCCACCGCGACCTTCATCGGCCAGCTCGACGAGTGGGCCGGCGATGGCGAGACCGGTTTCTTCCCGGCCTTCGCGGCCGACGGCCCGGCGTCTTTGCGTACCGAGCTGGACGAGGGCGCACGCCGGGCCACGGAGTCGGTCGTGGCGCTGCGCGACTGGATGCGCGAGGTGTACGCCCCTGCGGTCGAGGGCGCGCCGGACACGGTCGGCCGTGAGCGGTACGCGCGCTGGTCACGCTACTTCAACGGCACCGATCTCGACCTCGACGAGGCGTACGCGTACGGCTGGTCCGAGTACCACCGGCTGCTCGCCGAGATGAGGACCGAGGCCGAGAAGGTCCTGCCCGGCGCCGGTCCCTGGGAGGCGCTCGCCCATCTCGATGTGCACGGCAAGCACATCGAGGGGGTCGACGAGGTCCGGGCCTGGCTGCAGAGCCTGATGGACGAGGCGATCGAGGCGCTCGACGGTACCCACTTCGAACTGGCCGAACGGGTACGGAAGGTGGAGTCCCGCATCGCCCCGCCCGGCGGCGCCGCCGCCCCGTACTACACGGGCCCGTCCGAGGACTTCTCCCGCCCCGGCCGCACCTGGCTGCCCACCATGGGCGAGACCCGCTTCCCGGTGTACGACCTGGTCTCCACCTGGTACCACGAGGGCGTGCCCGGCCACCATCTGCAGATCGCCCAGTGGACGCATGTCGCCGACAGCCTCTCCCGCTACCAGGCGTCGATCGGCGGTGTCAGCGCCAATGCCGAGGGCTGGGCGCTGTACGCGGAGCGGCTCATGGACGAGCTGGGCTTCCTGCCGGACGCCGAGCGCCGCCTCGGCTATCTGGACGCGCAGATGATGCGGGCCTGCCGGGTGATCGTGGACATCGGCATGCACGCGGAGATGGAGATTCCGGCGGACTCCCCGTTCCACCCCGGCGAGCGGTGGACCCCCGACCTGGCCCAGGAGTTCTTCGGCAACCACAGCGGCCGTCCGGCCGATTTCGTGGAGAGCGAACTCACCCGCTATCTCTCGATGCCGGGACAGGCGATCGGATACAAGCTGGGCGAACGCGCCTGGCTGCTCGGCCGGGAGAACGCCCGCAGGGCGCACGGCGACGCGTTCGACGCCAAGGCCTGGCACATGGCCGCACTGTCGCAGGGGCCGCTCGGTCTCGACGACCTCGTGGACGAACTGTCCAGGCTCTGACCCGTCCCCCCGCCCCCGCTCCGTTCCTCTCGCTTCCCCGCCTGCTTTCGCACTCCCGGGGAACGCGTCGGCGGCAGCGGCCGGGGGCGGGGCACTCGTCCGGCGCGGCCGGTCAGCAGTCGCAGTCGTCGGAGCCGACCGGTGCGGTGAGCGGATCGGCGTCGCCCCGGTCGCGCCCTTTCCGGGTCTCGCACGCGAAACCCTCACGCACCCAGTACTCGAAACCGCCGAGCATCTCCTTTACCCGGTAGCCGGGTTCGGCGAGGGCGGGCACGGCACGCGCTCCGCCGTTGCAGCCGGGTCCCCCGGCGCGCCATCAGCCGCTGGCCGCGCCCTCGGTGCGGTGCCGTACCGCCGATCCGTGCCGCTCCTTCACCACTTCCAGCTGTACCGGGACACGGCGGCGCAGGTCGGCGACATGGCTGACGATGCCGACGCTGCGGTCCCGTTCGCGCAGCGAGTCCAGCACGTCGAGCACCTCGTCGAGGGTCTGGTCGTCCAGGCTGCCGAAGCCCTCGTCGATGAAGAGGGTGTCCAGCCGTACGCCGCCGGCCTCGTCGGTGACGACATCGGCGAGGCCGAGCGCGAGGGCGAGCGAGGCGAAGAACGTCTCGCCGCCCGAGAGTGTCGCCGTATCGCGTTCGCGGCCGGTCCAGGCGTCGACGACATGCAGGCCGAGACCTGCTCTGCGGCCTCCGGTGCGGGCATCGGAATGGACCAGCGTGTAACGGCCGGACGACATGCGCTGCAGCCGCGCGGTGGCCGCGGCGGCGACCTGTTCGAGCCGGGCGGCGAGCACATAGGCCTCCAGCCGCATCTTGCGTTCGTTGTCCGCGGAGGTGCCCGCGGTGAGCCCGGCCAGCCGTGCCACCCGGTCGTACTCCTCGCGCAGCGGCCCGAGCCCGCGTACCTCGTCCGTGGCGCCGCGGGACAGCCGGCCGAGCTCGGCACAACGCTCGCGTGCGGCGGCCAGAGCCGCGGAGGCGTCCCGCAGCAGTCGTTCGGCGGTGTCGTACGCGGCCTGCGCGGCGTCCACCGCGGCCGGCGGGCCGTCGGCGGCAGCTCGGGTCGCGGTCTCGGCGAGACGGTCGGCGACGGCGGCCGCCTCGGACTGCCAGGTGTCGATCAGGCGCTGGAGACCGCGCTGTTCGGCGTCGGTGAGAAGGGTCGCCGCCGCGGCCCGCGGAGTGTCGAACCCGGCCCGGAACGCGGCGTCCGCGAGTCGGCCGTCGGCGTCCTTGCGGCGCTGTGCGGCCATCTCCTCCTCGCGCACCGCCTCGGCGGCCGCGGCGAGCAGACCGACCCGGCGCTCCAGCAGCTCGGCGCGCCCGGCAACGCTCGCGGACCCTCCTCGTGCGGTCGCCAACTCGGCTTCCAGCACAGCTTGTTCACGGTCCAGCCCTTCCCGCAGGGAGGTACGGGCCGCGGCCCGGCGCTCGGCCAGCTGCCGGCCCTCCAGGCGCTCGGCCTGTTCCCGCTCGGAGGCCGCAAGTGCCTCGCGCGCCGCGTGCGTACCCGCAGCCGCCCGGTGCGCCTCGGCGTGCTCGCGCGTCAGCCTCTCGGCGAGCGCGGCGAGTTCGGCGACGGTCGGATCGGCCGCGGGCTCGGCGACGGAACCGGAACGGGACCGCACGGCGCGGGCCGCATCGGTGGCGATCGCCTCGGACCCGGCACCCGGCCCGGACGGCCCGGTCGCGGCACCCCCGCCGACCGGCGCGGGCACGGCCGGTCCGGCGCCGGCGTCGCCGCCCGCGGAGGCCGGCGCGAGCGACGCGGCGCCGAGGCCTCCGGCCACGCGCCCGGACACGGCCGGTACAGCGGCACCGGCGCCGTCCCTCTGCTGCGGCACCGCCGGCTGTGCGGCGGCGCGGGCCGCCAGGTGTTTCTCCCGTACAACCCCGAGCTCCCGGTCCGCCTCGTTGCGCGCCGCCTCGGCCCGCCGGTAGGCGTCGAGAGCCCGCTCCTCGGTGGCCCGGTCGACATGGCCGTCGCCCGCGCGGGCGGGCCTGGGGTGGTCGGCGGAGCCGCACACCTTGCAGTCCTCGCCCTCGACCAGCTCGGCGGCCAGCTCGGCGGCGATGTCGCGCAGCCGCCGTTCGCGCAGCTCCAGCCACGACTCGTGGGCGCCCGAGGCCTGTTCACGGGCCGCGGCCAGCCGCTCGGCGGCGGCCGACACCCGGAGGGCGAGCGCGTCGCGGCGGCGGGCCGCTTCCAGCCGTGCGCGGGCCGGCTCCAGTCGGCCGGCGAGCTGTTCGGCGCGGGTCGCGGCCTCCTGGGCCTCCTCGATGCGCAGCCGGAGTTCGTGCCGGGTGGCTTCCCACCCGGCCAGCCAGCCCTTCGCTTCGTGGATCAGCTCGTCGTCGGCCCGCGCCTGACGCTCCAGCCCGGCCCGCTCGGCGTCGATCTGCGCACTGCGCCGCTCCGCGCGCTTCGCCGCGTCGAGACCGCCCAGCTCCTGCCGGAGCCTTCGCTCCCGTTCCGCCAGTTGTCCGGCACCGGCGTCGGCCAGGGTGTCGGGCAGCAGCGCACGGGCGCTGTCGCGGGCCTCACGGGCCGCGTGGTATGCGCGCTCGGCCTCGTCGCGCAGCTCCAGTGCCGGAGCGACGAGGTCCGCCTTGCGGGCCCGCGCAAGCCGTTCACGGTGCCGGTCGTGGTCGGGGCGGCCGACTTCGAGTGCGGCGGCACGGCGCTGCGTCTCCTCGTACCGCTGCTGGAGCGCGGCACGTTCGCGTTCGCCGTCGAGGGCCCGTCGGGCGGCCGACTGCCGGCCTTCGGCCATGGACAGTACGGACGCGGCGATGTCGAGCCGTTCCCAGGCACTGCTGCGGGCCGCCGCGGCCCACTCCAGCACGCCGTCGGCGAGTCCCGGTTCGCCGGGCTGGATGTCCGGCAGCGGTGATTCGCGCGCGGCCGGCCCGGCGGCCTGGGCGATCCGCTGAGCGATCGCGAGGGTCCGTTCGTCCCCGGCCCTGACCTCTGCTTCGGCGGTACGGCGCAGCTCGGCGAGGCGCTCCTCGACGGCGGCGAAACGCCGGGTGTCGAAGAGCCTGCCGAGCAGTTTGCCGCGCGCCTCGGCGTCCGCGCGCAGGAAGCGGGCGAAGTCGCCCTGCGGCAGGAGGACCACCTGGCAGAACTGGTCCCGGCTCATGCCGATGAGCTGGGTGATCTCCTCGCCGATCTCCTGGTGCGAGCGGCTCAGCGGCCGCCAGCCGTCGTCGGGGTCGTACTCCCGCAGCCAGCTCTGGGCCTTCTCCGTCGTGAAGCCGCTGCCCTTCTTCTTGGGGCGGGGCTGCGCGGGGCGCCGGGTGATTTCGAGCCGTCGGCCGCCGACGGTCAGTTCCAGCTTGACCTCGGTGGGAAGGGCGGCCGGGGCGTGGTCGCTGCGCAGCGACGTGCCGGGGCTCTGGCGGGCGCCGGGCACCGCGCCGTACAGGCCGTAGCAGACGGCGTCCAGGACCGAGGTCTTCCCCGCGCCGGTCGGCCCGTGCAGCAGGAAGAGCCCCGCCGAGGAGAGCGCGTCGAAGTCGATCTCCTGGGTGGCGCCGAACGGTCCGAAGGCGGTGAGGGCGAGTCTGTGGAGTCTCAACGGTTCACCTCACGCGCACCGTCGTCCACCCGCACGTGGTCGAAGGCGCCGCGCAGCACCGTGCGCTCCAGTTCGTCCGCCGGGGACCCGCCCCGCACATGTGCCACGAAGTCCTCCGCGATCTGCTGGTCGTCGCGTCCCTTGAGGCGCTGTGCGTAGGACGCGAGCGGGTCGTCGGGGGCCCGGTCGGGTTCGAACACGAGACGGAGTGTGTGCGGGAACCGCTCGACGAGGCGGGCCATCGGCTCCGCCGGGCGCACCGGGTCGGTGAGCGTGGCCTCCACCCAGGACTCCCGGTGCCGCTCCAGCGCGGGATCGTCGACGAGGCTGTCGAGGCGGCCACGGAGTCTGGCGAGCGGACGGGGCACCGGGCAGTCGGTCCGCTCGGCGTGGATCGCGCCCGAGGCGTCGAGGTCGATCAGCCACATCGTCTTGCGGTGGGCGGCCTCGGAGAAGGAGTACGCGAGCGGCGAGCCCGAGTAGCGGACCCGATCGGCGACGGTCTGGCAGCCGTGCAGATGCCCGAGCGCCACGTAGTCGACGCCGTCGAAGACTCCGGCGGGGACCGCGGCCACCCCGCCGACGGTGATGTCGCGCTCGCTGTCGCTGGGCTCGCCGCCCGCGACGAAGGCATGGGCGAGCACCACGGACCGGGTGGTGTCCGGTCGGTCCGCGAGGTCGGCGCGGATCCGGTCCATGGCCGCGCCCAGCACCGCCTCGTGCCCGGCCCGCTCCGCCTTGAAGACGTCCTTCACCAGAGCGGGTTCCAGGTAGGGCAGCCCGTAGAACGCCACATCGCCGTGTGCGTCGCGCAGGACGACGGGGGTGGCGCAGTGGGCGGGGTCGGTGCGCAGATGGATTCCGGCCCGCTCGATCAGACCTGCGCCGACGCCCAGTCTGCGTGCCGAGTCGTGGTTTCCGGAGATCATCACGGTGGGGACACCGGCGGCGGCGAGCCGGTGCAGCGCGTCGTCGAAGAGCTCGACGGCGGAGAGCGGCGGAACGGCCCTGTCGTACACGTCACCCGCGACGAGGACCACGTCCACCTCGTGCGCGCGCACCGTGGCCACCAGGTGATCCAGGTAGGCGGCCTGGGCTTCGCGCAGGGAGACCCGGTGGAACGACCGCCCCAGGTGCCAGTCCGATGTGTGCAGAATCCTCACTGTACCGCTCCGACCTGCACGTTTCCCCTCACTCCGCTCCCGGAACCAGCACCGGACCAGCACCAGCCCCATCCCCGTCGCCACCTACGCTAGCGCCGGTCGGCACCTGATCCGTCACGGACCTCAGTCTGCCATCGGCGCCGGGGTGGGTGGGATGGCCGTGGAGGTCGGTCGGCGGCGGAGCCGCGACCACCGGGACCCGCGTACGGGAATCCCTGTCAGTGGCGAACTGGATGTCCGTGGCGAACTGGACCAGCGAGTGGCCCCACCGGCGTGGCATCTCCAGGAGTGGAACTCCGGGCAAGTCCGGCCGAGGGCCTGTTCTGCCATGTGGAGGGTGTACTCAAGGTCGAATCCGCGCAGGAAGGACCGCCGACGCAGGTCGGCGTCGGCAGCGGTGCCGGCGGCTCCCGCGGGCGGCGCAGAACGGCAGACCGGTCCGCTCACGGCCGTGGTGCTGGTCGGGTGCCTCTTTGGCGACGCCGGGGAGCGTTCAGGGGCGGACCAGATCCAGCGCCTTCTTCAGGTTGTGCTCGGCGACGCCCGCCATGAACGCCCGGCCGGGGAAGTCCCCGTCGAGCAGCCGCAGTGGACCGGCCGTGAGCGAGAGCCGCTGTGCCAGCATGTAGAGCGCGAGCCGGTCCTCGTCCAGTCCGTCCACTCCCAGCGGCCGATAGGCGTCGTGCAGGCGGATCCGCAGGAAAACGTGCTCCCACTCGACGTCGAAGTACATCAAGCCCTCGATGTCGATCACCACGGGGTTCCCGCCCGCGTCCACCACCACATGGTCGGGGCCCAGTTCGCCATGCACGACCGCATACTCCGCGCGCGGCCGCACCGCCGCCGCCAGACCCAGCAGTCGCCCCTCCAGCCGGTCGCGGGCTTTCGCGATCCGCGGATCACGCACCGCCGCCTCGTCGAGGTCCCGCAGCGCACGGTCCAGGACGACCCCCTCGCACGACGTCCCGCGCGACGTTCCCCCTCCGTCGACCACGGCCACCTTGCCGTACGCGGACGCCCGATGACCCCGCATCGCCGCCAGCGCCTCCCCGAGCCGGGCCATGACCGGGGCAGCCGCGTGCGGGTCGCGCGCGAGCAGTTCCTCCAGGTTCTCGCCCGGGAGGTCCTCGACGATCGCGAGGTCGCCGGGGCAATGGGCTCCGTCGCGGTCGACGAGACGGATCGCCGGAACGCGGACGCCGAGCGCGTCCAGCCGCGCGTGTGCGGCCTCGAACAGGTCGAGCCGGAGACCGGGCGAGAACGGGTCGGCGAGGTCGTCGTCGCCCTCGGCCGCCGGCCAGTAGTTCTCGGTGTCGTCCCACAGGTAGGCGATCGCCGTCGTCGCGTCGTCCATCACCAGGCGGTACACGCCTTTCTTGCTACCGCCCGCAACCCGCTCGACCGCCTCCAGCCGCCGCCCACCACCCAGCGCGGCCCGCGCCGCGCCCGCCAACTGCTCCCGCACCATTGCCCTGGACACCACGCTCCGAACCACCTCCACGTTCCGAACCGCCTCTCCGCCACGGCAGATCTGCGCACCAGTATCCCTTGCGTAACTCGCGGCCGGCACACAGCTGCTGGCGGGCGGAGCCGGGATCCGAACGGCGGGAATACCGATGGGGCACGGGAGGTTGGCCCGCACACGCCGAACGAGGAGGGGGTACGCGTATGAGGGTCGGGGACATCGAGGTGCTTCCCGTTGTGGACGGGATGGGCATGGAGGTGGCGGCGGACATCCTGACACGCCCCGGCGTGGACGATCCGTGGGCTTGTCACAGCGAGCACCTCGGCGCGGACCGGACACTGCAACTGCCGTTGGGCGGCTTCTGCGTGCGCACGGGCGATCGGACGGTTCTGGTGGATGCGGGGGTCGGCGACTTCGACGACGGCAAGTACTCCGGGGGAGGCCTGATCGCCTCGCTCTCCGCGCACGGAATCGAACCCCGTGACGTCACGGACGTGGTCTTCACACACCTGCACTTCGACCATGTCGGCTGGGCCACGCACGACGGCGCCACCGTGTTCCCCAACGCCACGTACCGGGCCCACCAGGCCGACTGGGAACACTTCGTCGCCGGCCCGGCCGCAGACTCTCGGGCCGTCGGCAAACTCAGCCCGCTCGAACCGCAGTTGGAATTGTTCGACGCGGACTTCACCGTCGCTCCGGGGCTCGACGCCCGCCACGCCCCCGGTCACACTCCGGGTTCGACCATCTACGTCGTTTCCTCCGGCGAGCAGCGCGCCCTGCTGCTCGGGGACGTGGTGCACTCGGTCGTCGAGCTCGGCGAGCGGGACTGGCAGGTGATCTGGGACGTCGATCCGGCCGCCGCCTCAGCGGTGCGCAACCGCATCGCCGACCAGGTGGCCGACACCGAAGACCTCGTCGTTGCCTCTCACTTCCCGGCCATGCGGTTCGGCCGGATCATCACCACCGGCGGCCCGCGCCGGTTCGTCGCCACCTGAGAGACCGCTCCATCCGGTGGGTCGGCGGTGGCAGACGAGGGAAGGGCCGCGGCCATGCCGGCGAAGGCGAGGAAGTGCTCAGCCCTGCGCTCGAAGCGACGGGGGACGCGGTCGGCACGACCGTCGATGCCGACATCACCCGGTGAGGCCAGTTGCGCAGTGAGGCCAGTTGCACGGCGGGCGGCGGGCGAAGTCTCATCCGGGCTCGCGGAGGTACGCCTCCAACTCGGCGGCCCCGGTCAGCATCGCCCGACCGCGGGCGGACAGCCGGCCGTGCCAGTCGCCCAGTGCGGCCTCCAGCGGCTCCAGCCCGCCGGCCGTGTGCACCTGGGCGATCAGCGGGGCGATCTGCTCCAGCAAGTAGCCGCCCCGCCTGAGCTGGTGGGCCAGCCGTGCGTCCCGTACGTCGGCCTCGCCGTAGACGCGGTACCCGGTCAGCGGGTCGCGGCGCGGGCGCACCAGCCCGGCACGCTCCCATGTGCGCAGCGTCGCGGGATGGATTCCGAGCGCCTCGGCCAGCGGCCCGATGAACGTGCCGCCGGGCCCGGACACCGCAGCGTCGGGTTCGGACACCGTGGTGGGCGCCAAGTCACGGAGGGCGTTCTCCACGGCCTCGAGTGTCCGCCGGTCGTCGAGCAGCTGGGCATGGCTCTCGTCGATGAGGCGGAACGCCTCGTCGACCGCGCCCTGGTTCACGGCCCGCATGATCGACGTCGCCGTCGGATGACCGTGGCCGGGCACCAGGGCGAGGAACGCGCCCAGGGCCCGCGCGTGCAGGGGGGTGTAAGTGCGGTAGCCGTGGGGTGTGCGCCCGGCGGCCGGAAGGATGCCGGCCTCCTCGTAGTTCCTGACCGCCTGCGTGGACAGACCGTGCCCGCGCGCCAGGTCGATCGGCCTGAGATGCCCGCCGTTTTGAAGGTTTTTCCCCATGAGCCTGACGGTACCGCGGGAAAGTTTCAACCGAAGGTTCAACGATACCGTTGAAGGCATGGCTACTGACATCAAGGGAACCGTCCATGCCGTCGAGGCCGCCGCCGTCATGAGTCTGCTCCCGGCCCGGCCGCGTCTGCTCGCCCTGGGCGAGCCCACTCACGGCGAGGACACCCTGCTCGACCTGCGCAACGAACTCTTCGGACAGCTCGTCGAGCAGGAGGGCTACCGGACGATCGCGATCGAGAGCGACTGCATGGCGGGCCTGGCCGTGGACGACTACGTCTCCACGGGCACGGGCACCCTCGACGAGGTCATGGAACACGGATTCAGCCACGGCTGGGGCTCCTTCGCGGGCAACCGCGAACTCGTGCGCCGGATGCGCGCCTACAACGACGGCCGGCCGGCCTCCGAGCGGCTCCGCTTCGCCGGTTTCGACGGCCCGCTGGAGATCACCGGCGCCGCGAGCCCCCGGCAGTCCCTCACCGCGCTCCACGACTACCTCTCGACCCGGGTGGACGCGGGCCTGCTCCCCTGCACCGGGAAGACGCTCGACCGCCTGCTCGGTGCCGACGACCGCTGGACCGATCCCGCCGCGATGATGGACCCGGCCCGGTCCGTGGGGCAGTCGGCCGAGGCCGGTCGGCTGCGGCTGCTCGCCGACGATCTGGTGGCGCTGCTCGACACGCAGACGCCGCGCCTGATCACGGAGGCGCCGCGGGACGACTGGGACCGGGCGCGCCTGTACGGGCGCACCGCGACCGGGCTGCTGCGCTACCACCACTGGATGGCCGACACCTCACCGGCCCGCATGACCCGACTGGTGAGCGTGCGGGGTCAGATGATGGCCCACAACCTCCTCGCCGTCGCCGCTCGGGGCCCGGCGCTCGTCCACGCCCACAACTCCCATCTCCAGCGGGAGAAGAGCACGATGCAGACGTGGGAGGGGTCGGTGGAGTGGTGGAGCGCCGGTGCGCTGGTGAGCGCCCGGCTCGGCGAGGAGTACGCCTTCGTGTCCACGGCCCTCGGGACGATCCGGCACCAGGGAGTGGACACGCCGCCGCCGGACACCGTCGAAGGGCTCCTGTACGCGCTCCCGGAGGACCGCTGCGTCATCGACGCCGCGCGGCTGGCCACCGCCCTCGGCGACACGCGGCCCACGCCCCGCGTGTCCCCCTGGTTCGGCTACGCCCCGCTTGACCCGGCCCACTTGGCGGACAGCGACGGCATCGTGTTCGTCAAGGACGTCCCGCAGAGCTAGGCAGTGTCTTCAAAAGCTCTTGCTTAGTGGATCATGGTCGGGTGAAACGGCGCCATGAACTGTCCGACGTCAAGTGGGAGTTCGTCCGGCCGCTACTGCCCGCGTCGCTGCGGGGGCGGAAGCGGTTGGATGACCGCACCGTGCTCAACGGCATAGTGTGGAAGTTCCGCACCGGGGTGGGATGGCGGGACGTTCCTGAGCGGTACGGCCCGTGGGCCACGCTGCACACCCGATTTCGCCGGTGGGCCCTGGACGGCACTTTCGACCGGATGCTCCGGGCCGCCCAGGCGAAGGCGGACGCGGCCGGGGGCATCGACTGGCTTGTCTCGGTCGACTCCACGGCCGTCCGGGCTCACCAGCACGCCGCCGGGGCCCGAAAAGGGGGCAGTTCCGCACTCGGACGCTCCCGGGGCGGACTGACCAGCAAGATCCACCTGGCCTGCGATGCCCTGGGACGTCCGCTCGCTTTCACTGTCACTGGCGGGAACACCAACGACTGCACCCAGTTCACTGCCGTGATGGAAGCGATACGGGTGCCCCGCCTCGGACCGGGACGGCCACGGATTCGGCCCGACCACGTCCTGGGCGACAAGGGCTACAGCTCCAAAGCCATCCGGGTCTGGCTCAGACAGCGAGGTGTCGGGCACACCATCCCGGAACGGGCCGACCAGATCCGAAACCGGCTCCGCCGAGGATGCCGCGGCGGGCGCCCGCCGGCCTTCGATAAGCAGCTCTACAAACAGCGCAACGTCGTCGAACGCTGCTTCAACCGCTTGAAACAATGGCGCGGCATTGCCACGCGCTACGACAAGACCGCCGAGTCCTACCAGGCAGCAGTCGCTCTCGCATCGCTCCTGATGTGGGTTCGATGCTAAGCGACAGATGGTAGAGGACCCCTGACACTATGTCATGTGATAGATGGCGGGAGATGCCCGCACGGCTCGCGTACCGAGTTCCACCGGGCTCGGGCAAGGCCAAGAGCCGTGCGACTCCTTGCTGTCGGAGTCACCAGCCGGCGTGCCCGTCGCCGTGGTGGCCGGTGCCGCCTGCGCCGCCCTCGGACCAACCGCCGGAGTCCAAGCCGTGGCCAAGACCGTGGCCGCCGGTGGTGAAGTCGGCGTAGAGGTCACTGAGCTCGCCGAGGAGTTGGCGGGTGAGGACGTCGGCGCCGGTGGTCAGTGCCACAGCGAGTTCCTCGTCGGCGACCGGGACCGCTCCGGCGGTTGAGGGGGTGAGACGGTGCGTTGCGGCGAGGGCGGCCATACGGCGGCGGTCGGTGATGCCGCGCACTCCAGGGTAGGCGGCAGGGGCGAGGCCTGCGGCCTGGGCAAGCACGGCGAGGGTGAGGTTGCGGTCAGCGGTGGACCTTGCGGAGCCGGAGCGGACCACGCTGTCGAGGCGGGTCAGTAGCGCCTGGCGGCGCGGCATGTCCACGGAAAGAATGTCGTTGCGGGTACGGCCACTGGAATCGCGCCACCGACGGACACGGACCGCCTTCTGGTCCTCCAGTCGGGAGAGGTACTCGACGGTCAGGGAGCGCGGTGTCCGGCGCAGCCAGTCCTTGAGGTCGGGCGGGGGAGTAGCTGCGCCGAGACCTTGCAGGACATTGCTCAGGCGACGGTCTTCGACAGGCTGGGGGTCCAACACCTCGATCCGTCGGCGCCCGACGGCGATCCGTCCTGCCAGGCACAGATCCGCCAACTCCGAGGTCCGCAGGGCGTACCGAAGCCAATTGTCGCTGCGTATACGTATGCGCTGCCTGCCTGGGGCTATCGCGAGCAGGAGTAGTTCATCCCCCGTAGTCATGCCTGCCAGGGTAGGCGCGGCGGTCCGCGGAAGGGAGAGCTCCGCAGGATGCTCAGCGTGCCGCCTGTACCGGAGTGCCTGCCCCCGGGAGGCCAAGCCCGGACGCACAGGCATTTCTGTCAGGACCGGGGCGCGCCTTCACGGCCTGCGGACATGGCGGAACTATTCCTGGCGTCGAATTGCCGTCTGCCGCGCAGCGTCTGGCGCACTGGCGGCGTTGCCGAAACGCCCTGGCACTCCATTGCGAGACCATTCCAGCGCCTTGTGGTCACACGCAGCGTAGCCGCCCTCCGGGCGACGACGGCAGTTTGACGACAGGGCCTAGTAGGGCTTTGTTAGGTGGTGTCGTAGGTCTGCCATGGGGTGGGTTGTCGGCAGGTGGGGCAGGTCCCGGTCCAGGTGGCTAACAGGTGTT
>NZ_JBHVPX010000011.1:155023-342337 GCF_042887155.1 Streptomyces sp. NPDC057963 | reverse complement strand
GGCCCGGGGGTCTTCCGCCGTGTGCGGTCGCCGGTCCGGTCGTCCGGTCCGGTCGTCCGGTCCGGTCGTCCGGTCCGGTCGCTCAGTCCCGCGGGGGCAGGCTGTCGACCAGCACGACCTCGTCCGGAAGGCGTCCGGCGGGCCGGCGTTCGGCCAGCCAGCCGGCGATGGCCAGGGGGTCGAGGCGCGGCTTGCCGGACTCGGCGGAGGCCACCACCGGCCGGGGGTCGTCCGCGTACTCGGGGCGCACCGCCTGCACGGCGTACCGGCCGGTGCCGCGCAACAGGTCCTCCTCGGCCACGGTGGCCCGGAAGCCGTTCGCGGTCAGCAGGTCCTTCACGAGCTGCACCCGGCCCTCGGTCGGGGTGCCCTTCTCGTCGTGGACCTCCATGCTGATCTGCTGGATCAGGGACCAGTGGCGCTCTTCGACGCCCCGCAGGACGTCCAGCTCGGCCCGCTGCACATCGATCTTCAGCAGATCGATGCGCGCCACCGCGGCCTCCTCGATCACCTCGGACAGCGACCGCAGCCGGCAGTGCCGCTCGGTGAGTTCGAAGTCCTTGGCGACCAGGGCCTCCACCTGGGCCAGATGGTCGTCCCGGCCCGTGGCGCCGGTCTCCCGGGTGTTCGCGACGTACTGCTTGATCAGGTCGACCTCGTTGTCCAGGTCCGCGTAGTCGCTGCGGCACGACATGATCGAGATGCCCGGGTAGAAGTTGAAGACGATGTCCTGGTCCCGGTCGGACAGCCCGAAGGGAAGCAGCCGCGCGGCCACGCCGTGCCGCTCGACATTGCTGCGCAGCACGTCGAAGACATCGGGCACCGGCTCGAACGCGAATACGTCGGCGGAGGGGCAGCGGGCACCGACGAAGAGGCTGAACATTCCGATATTCGCACCCACGTCGAAGACGACGGCGTCCTCGCGCAGAGTGATGCCGCCCTGCAAGTAGGATTCGGCGGAGAATATCTCGTCGTAGAGAAAGCGCGTCTCGTGCGGATTGATCTCGGCGAGTTCACTCAGCGGCCCGGTGGGCGAGAGATCATTCGCGTGGTCCCAGCCCTGGACACGCGCAGTGAGCCGGCCCCCGGCCGTGCGCTCCAGCTGTGCACGGGCGACGCCCGGGTACCGCAGAATCAGGTCGCGCACCTCGTCGAGTTCCGTCTTCGGCGCATCCGGCGCAGGGGACCGGTCGGGCTTCGTCACGAGAAATTCCTCCGTCATCGACAATCGGTTTCCGGGGTACGGGGAAGGGGAAACAGTGCGCCGGGACCGCGGGGTCAGGAAGCGACCGCGGACGCGACCGCGGAACCGAGCGGGTTTCGTGCCACCACGAGCCGTTCGGCGCCGCCGAGCGCCGGGTCCTGGTTGAGGATCGCCATCATGCAGTTCTTGACGCTCGGCGAGGGCTCCATTCCGAACTCCTCGACCAGGCGGCTGCGCAGTTGGTTGTAGGTCTGTATGGCTTCGGCCTGACGGCCGAGGCGGTAGAGGCACACCATGAGCAGCTCGAACAGCCGCTCCCGCCAGGGCGCGAGGTAGGCGAGCATCTTCAACTCGCTGACGGCCTGCGCGTATCCGTCGATCGCGATGTCGAGCTGTATCCGCGTCTCGACGGCCGAGAGCCGGTTCTCCTCGAACTGCGCGGCGGCGCTCTGGCAGATCGGGCCACCGGTGACCCCCTCCAGCGGCGCACCGTGCCAGAGCGACAGGGCCCGGTCGAACAGGTCCCTCGCCGCCGCCGGATCGCTCCGTATCAGCGCGCGGGCCTGCTTCGTCAAGGATCCGAAGAGATGTACGTCCACTTCGAGCGGATCGATGTCGAGGACGTAGCTGGAGGGACGGGTGATCAGCCTCCGGCAGACGAACTCGTCACCGAGCTCCGCGCGGAGCACCTTTCGCAGCCGGGCCACCTGGGCCTGTAACGCGTTTCCGGGCTGACTGGGTATTCCCTCCTCCCACAGCTCCTCGAAGAACTGTTCCTTGGTGACCGGCTCCCCCGCCTTCAGGAGCAGCAGCGCGAGCAGTGTGCACTGCCGTGCACCGCGTAAGGCGGTCAGACCGTTCCCGTTCGTTATTCCCACTGAGCCAAGAACCCTGAATGTCACGAATCCCCCCGCGTCCAATCGTCCGTTGACCGTCGGGAAGGGCCGCCACTCGTTGGATGTATATCGAGTATGCCCCTCGCTCAGCCAACTGTGCAGTAGGGCATTTGGCAAAGTCCATTACCCACCCAGTAATTGACGACCCACCGGGCGCGTGATAAACCCATTCTCAGCGGGGTGTGCAAAAAAATAGCCAAGATTGCCTCGGGCCGGCCGGTGCGGCTGAGGGCCCACGTACCATACGGCACGCGGGCCCGGCGGCAACCCGGTGCCGCGCGGCGCCGGACGGTCCGGCGGCGGCGGACCCGGCCGTGACACTCACGCAGCC
This sequence comes from Streptomyces sp. NPDC057963, assembly GCF_042887155.1. NCBI lineage: Bacteria > Bacillati > Actinomycetota > Actinomycetes > Kitasatosporales > Streptomycetaceae > Streptomyces > Streptomyces sp. NPDC057963. Next base: position 339,906 of record NZ_JBHVPX010000011.1, on the reverse strand, counting down.
TGCGGTTCCGTGCCGTTGCGGGCCTCGTCGCTGACCTTCCCGAGGAAGCGCGCCACCTCGCGGTACGAGGCCCATGCGGACACCTCCCAGTACGGAAGGGAGTGCTCCGCGCAGTAGTCGATGACCAACGGCCGTACGTACCGCAGATTGACCCGGGGCATGGCGGGGAAGAGATGATGCTCGATCTGGTAGTTCAGCCCCCCGTACAGGAAGTCGGTCAGCCGGCTGGACCGGATGTTGCGTGACGTCAGTACCTGGCGGTGGAGCCAGTCGAGCTGGACATCGCTGCGGTAGACCACCATGCCCTTGTGGTTCGGGGCGAAGACGGCGCCCAGGTACAGGCCGAACACCGCCTGGTTGACGAGCACGAACACCACACCGGTCAGCGGTGACAGCACGGTGAACACGGCGGTCAGACAGACCACGGCGTGCACCCCGATCAGCCCGAGTTCCAGGACGGGGCGGCGCAGTCCGCCCGCCCGTGCCGCCTTGAAGCCGGACGCGTGCAGCCGCCAGGCCTCCTGCCCCAGCAGCACGAAGAACATCACCGACTGGAAGCGGATGACGAACCGCCGGAAGCCGCTCGTCGCCTTCGCCGGCAGCTCGTCCACGTCGAAGATGACCTGGCGGCGCATCGTGTCCGGGTCGCGGTCGAGGTTGTTGGGGTTGCTGTGGTGCCTGTTGTGGTGGTTGATCCACCAGCCGTACGCGGTGCCCATCAGCAGGTTCATGTGGAAGGCGCCCAGGATCTCTGAGGGCACCTTGGCCTTGCTGATCTGCTTGTGGCCCGTGTCGTGCGCGATGAAGCCGGTCTGGACGAAGGCCAGTCCCAGCGCGACCGCGGTCACCAGCTGCCACCAGGTGTCCCCGAACCAGAACAGGGCCGCCCAGCAGGCCCCGAACAGCACGAGGTTGGAGATTATCTTGAAGGCGAAGTAGTCCTTCCGGGGATCCATCAGCCCGGCCTGCTTGACCAGTTCGGACAGCTCCTCGAAGGAGCCTGTCGGCGAGATGGCCAGAGAGTCCTGTCGGGCGGGCATGAGCGTTCTCCTTCATGTCGAGCCGAATTACCGGGCCGGACGGCGTCGTGGTCAGGCCGCGGTGAACACGAGTACGGCGTTCTGCCCCCCGAATCCGAAGGAGTTGCTCAGGGCGACTCCGATCGGCAGGGCCCGGGGCGCCTTCGCCACGATGTCGACCTCGATGGCGGGGTCGACGCTGTCGAGGTTCGCGGTGGGCGGCACGGTCCCCTGCTCCAGCGCGAGGACGGTGAGCGCCGCTTCGATGGCTCCGGCGGCGCCGAGCGAGTGCCCGGTCACGCCCTTGGACGACGTCACCGCGGGACGTGTACCGAGGACCCGTTTCAGCACCCGGGCCTCGGTGAGGTCGTTGAGCGGGGTCGAGGTGCCGTGCGCGTTCACATGGTCGACCTCGTCCGGGCCCACGCCCGCGTCGCGCAGCGCGGCGCGGATGGCACGTTCGGCGCCGCGCCCCTCAGGTTCGGGGGCGGTGGCGTGATGGGCGTCGGCCGACGCCCCGTACCCGCTCAGCCGGGCCCGTACCCGGGCGCCGCGGGCGCGGGCGTCGGCCTCACGCTCCAGCACCAGCACCCCCGCCCCCTCCGCCGCGACGAATCCGTCCCGGTCGGTGTCGAAGGGGCGGGAGGCCGCGGCCGGATCGTCGCGCCGCTTGGAGAGCGCGCCCATCCGGGCGAAGCCGGTCAGCACCGTCGGGGTCAGGCTCGCCTCGGTGCCTCCCGTGATCACCACGTCGCACGTACCGGAGCGCAGCAGGTCCCGGGCCGTGCCGATGGCCGTGGCGCCCGAGGCGCACGCCGTGGCGGTGACGAGGTTGGGCCCGAGGGCGCCGAACTCCATGGCCACGTAACCGGACACCATGTTGACCGCCGACATCGGCACCAGCATCGGTGAGACGGCCGCCGCTCCCTGCCGGTCGAGGGTGCGGACCTGCTGCTCGAAGGTGGCGGTGCCGCCGAGGGCGTTGCCGAGGACGACGCCGACCCGAGCACCGTCCCAGCCGGCGGGGTCGAGTCCGCTCTCGTGGACGGCCTCCGCCGCGGCGATCAGGGCCAGTTGTACGTACCGGTCGAGCCGCCAGGCCCGCCGCTTGCCGAAGTGGGCCACCGGGTCGAAGTCCGCGGCGCGGCAGCTGAAGTCGACCGGCAGGCCCGCCAGCCCGGGATCGGGGGCGGCGGTCGGTCCGGCGTCCAGGACGCGCGTCCAGTTCTCCGCCACGCCGATGCCCGCGGGGGTCGCCAGGCCGAGACCGGTGACCGCGATGTCACGGGCCCCGGCGCTGTCGCGGCCGGAGATCACAGCACCGCGCTCTTGCTGTCGATCAGCGTGATCAGGTCCTTGACCGACGACTCCGCGCCGACCTCCTCGTCGTCGATCTGGATGTTGAACTCACCACCGGCGACCAGGGCGAATTCGACCAGGGCCAGGGAGTCCAGGTCGAGATCGCGCATCGTGGTGTCCTCGGTGACCTCCTCCGGCTCGACTCCGAACCGGCTGACGAGGACCTCGGTGATCCGGTCGAGAACGCTGGGCATCTCTGTCTCCTTCAACGGTGTACGCACACAGGTGGGACGGGATGGGGCGGAGCGGATGTGGTCGTGCGGTCAGACGGCGTCCAGCTGCGGCCAGCGCAGCGTGGTGGAGCCCCAGGCGAGGCCGCCTCCGAAGGAGGTGAGCACCACCGAGTGGCCTTCGCGCAGGGTGCCGTCGGCCACCGAGTCGGCCAGCAGCAGCGGCACCGACGCCGCGGCGGTGTTGCCGACCCGGTCGATGTTGGACAGGGCCCGGTCCCGGGGCAGACCGATCTGTTCGGTGAGGGCGTCCAGAATGCGGGAGTTGGCCTGGTGGGCGGCGAGCCGGTCGATGTCCCCGACGGTCCAGCCGGCCCGTTCGACGGCCTTGTGGACGGAGCCGGTCATCCGCAGCACGGCCTGCCGGAACACCTGCTTGCCCTGCATGGCGAAGTAGTGGTCGCGGGGTCCGGCCGGTTCACCGCTGCCCCGCTGGCGCGAGCCGCCGCCCGGCACCTCGATCAGATCGGAGAGGTGCCCGTCGGTGCCCAGGTCGAATCCGCCGAGCGCCCCGGGCTCCTCCGGCTCGCCGCGGCGCAGTACGACGGCTCCGGCACCGTCCCCGAAGATCGGGCCGGTGGCGCGGTCCTCGGGGTCGAGCAGCGTCGAGTAGGTGTCCGCGCCGATCACCAGGACGTCGTCCGCCGTGCCGGAGGCGATCAGACCGGCACCGGTCGCCAGCGCGTAGACGAATCCGGCGCAGACGGCCCCGATGTCGAAGGCCGGTATGCCGTCCAGGCCGAGCCGCGCGGCCACCTCGGGGGCGGTCGCCGGGCAGGGGCGGTCCGGAGTGGTGGTGGCGAGGACCACCGCGCCGACGGAGTCCAGCTGCGCCGACTTCAGGGCCCTGGCCCCGGCCTCGACGGCGAGCGAACCGGTGGACATGCCGGGCTCGATCACATGGCGCTGGCGGATGCCGGTACGGGTGCGGATCCACTCGTCCGAGGTGTCGAGCCGGGCGACGAGTTCCTCGTTGGTCACCACCCTGGGCGGCAGCCAGCCGCCGAGCCCGCACAGCACCGCGGCCGGGCCGGCCGGCCGCCCGGCCCCGGCCGGGCCCGTCATATGAGGGCCTCTTCCAGCCCCATGTACTTCAGGCGCTTGGCCTTCATGTCGTCGGACCACTTGTCGGCGGTGTCCTGGCGCTCCTGCGGGGTGGTGTCGATCAGCCGGCGGCCCGGCCAGATCTCGTAGTCGCCCACCACGTCACCGTGGCGGCGCAGCCCCTCCTGGAACCGCTCCTCGCGCCAGTGCACCATGTCGTGGGTGGGGAGTTCCTCCCACATGTCCATGCCGCGGCGGATCAGCTCCACGACCCGGTCCTTGTCCTGCGGGTGGTCGATCAGATGGCGGCGCGCGATGTCCGCCCCGACCGTCAGATGGCGGATCTCGTCGATGCCCGCGCCCTTGTCGATCTCGGCGGCCGCCGGGTCGAGCGGCCGCCACTTGCGCTCGCTCAGTTCGGCCGCGGGGGCGAGGGCGCCCTCCAGGATGATGGTCATCATCACCACGCCGCCGACGAAGTCCCGGTCGTCGCGCATGATTTCCAGGCTGCGCTGCTCCAGCGGCCCCAGCACGCTCTCCTTGTACGGGGAAGCGAAGGTGTCGACCGCCTCGACCAGCCGCTCGGGGGCGACGCCGAGTGCCAGCAGGTGGTTGCGGAAGACCATGGCGTGCCGGCACTCGTCCAGCACCTGGGTGGCGTAGAACTCCATGGTGTCGTTGTCCGGCGCGATCGAGACCAGGTACGACAGCACCCGGGTGGCCTTCTCCTCGGCCAGGGCCCGGAAGGCGTACTCCTGGGTGATGGCCTCGTAGAACGGCCCCTCCAGCATGTGCGGGGCCACCGTGAGGGCGGGGTCGTGCCCGTCGGGGCGGCCGCGCAGGGTGCCCTGCGGCACGGCCTGCAGCCAGTAGCGGAGGTTGCAGTCCGCCGCGGTGAGCTCCAGGTCCATGGCTCCTTCGAGGAGCCCGGGGGCCTTGTCCCAGTCCGCCTCGGCGGGAATCGGCGTGGTCATGTGGTTTCCTCCTCGATCCGGATGTGACCGGGGTGAAGATGCCCGGCGAAGTACAGCAGTGGAGCCCGGTCGCTCTCGGCCGCGCAGGCCGTCACGGTGGCCAGCACCACCATGTGGTCCCCGGCCGGGACGCGTTCGTGGACCCGGCAGTGCAGCCAGCTGAGGGCGGACCGCAGCCGGGGCACACCGTCCTCGCCCGGTGTCCACTGCACCCCCTGGAACTGGGCGCGCCCCGGACTCCGGGAGCGGCTGGCGAAGTGCCGGGCCAGCGCGGCCTGGTGGGCGGCGAGCACATTGACGGTGAAGACGCCCTGCTGCGTGATGCGCGGGAGCAGTGAGCTGTCGTTCTGCAGGCAGACGGAGATCAGCGGCGGTTCGTGGGAGACGAAGGAGAACGCGCTGACGGTGCTGCCGTGCACCGCGTCCCCGCTGCCCACGGTCACCACCGACACTCCGGTGGGGAACCTCCGGGCGGCGCTCCACACCGTGGTCTCGACGACCGGCCGTCGCGCCGTGCCGATCGGCGAGGTCATGAGGTGGCGGACTGATGGGCCGGGGCGGGGGCGGCTGCCGGGTTCCGTCCGGCCCCCGGCTCCACGGCCGCTTCCAGCGCGGTGAACTTCGGGTGGACGACCGGCTCGAAGCTGAGGCCGAACGGCTTCAGGAAGTTGCCGAACAGGGCCCGGTCCCCGCACAGGTGGATGGGGAGGGCGAGCAGTGCCCACTCGTTGCCGACCAGCAGGATCCACAGCAGCGCGACGGCGCCCTGGGTCGCCATGCTGTGCATGGTGTTGTACAGCACGTAGTACGTCTTCGGGATCCGCTTGGTCTTGCTGCGGTGGAAGGCGATGGCGCCGGGGATGTAGCCGATCAGGTCGATGTAGACGAAGAGCAGGGCGAAGGCCCACCAGCGGATGTCGCCCAGGTGCTGGAAGAAGAAGTAGAAGCTGACGCCGAGGGCGAAGAGGTATTCGAGCCGGATCAGCCGGTAGGTGGTCTTGGTGTCGAAGCGGTTGAGCGCATCCATCAGGCACCTCCTGGGGCGGAGAGCGAGGGGGCCGGCTCCGGACCGGAGCCGGGCAGGTCGGTGAGCGCCTCGCCGCCCTCCAGCACCGTGATGGCGCCGAAGAGCCCTTCGAGTACGGAGCAGATGGCCCGCTTGATCACGCGCTCGGCGATGGGGTCCATGATTCCGACGAGGCTCTCGATGCCGAAGTCGTAGGTGACCTCGAAGCGGACCTCGATGCCGGCGCCGGCCGGGGTCAGCTGCCAGCTGCCCCGGAACTCCTCGAAGTCGCCGTCGGTCTGGTCGAATTCGATCCTCATCCGCTCCGGATCGACGGTCTCCGCCTCGTTCCAGCGCATGATTCCGCGCCGGAAGTTCACCTCCCAGTCGCTGTCGCGCGGCGCGTCCGGGGTGGCGGGCGGATGGGTCTCCACGACGTGGATGTCCTCCGCGATGTCCGCGAAGCGGGTGAAGTCCGCGATGGTCCCGAAGGCCGCCGAGGGGTTCTCGGCGTCCAGGGCCACCAGGAGATGAATGCTTCTCACGGTGATACCGCTCCAGTTTTCGGGGGGGGGTCGGTCTGACGGTCCGGGGGTCAGGCGAGGACGGCGAGGGCGGCCTTCTCGAAGGCGTCGAGGAGGAACTGCACGTCGTCCTGGCTCAGCACCGCCGGTGGCGTCAGCCGCATGACGGTGGAGGAGTTCAGCGAGTGGTTGGCGAGGACACCGGCGCCGATCAGTTCCAGGAGCAGGTCGCCCGCCAGTCCCGGCACGGTGAACTCCAGGCCGATGAGCAGGCCCGCTCCGCGCACCTCCAGCAGCCGGTGGCCCAGCACCCTGCGGGCGATCCGCTCCAGCTCGGTCAGCAGCAGCTGCCCCAGCTCGGCGGACCGCTCCACCAGGGAGTCCTCCTTGATGGCGGCGAGCGCGCCGCGGGCCGCGGCCATCGCCAGCGGGTTGCCGGAGAAGGTCGAGGTGTGGATGAACGGGTCCTTGTCGAAGGGCCGGAACACCTGGGGGGTCGCCACCAGCGCGGAGACCGGCACCACGCCGCCGGCCAGTCCCTTGCCCACCAGGAGGATGTCCGGCACCACGCCCTCCCGGTCGGCGCCCCACCAGGTGCCGAGGCGGCCGAGCCCGGTCTGGATCTCGTCGAGCACGAACAGCGCGTCGTACTCGCGGCAGAGCCGTGCGATGTCCCGCAGGTAGCCGTCGGGCGGCACGATCACACCGGCCTCGCCCTGCACCGGTTCGACGATGACGCAGCCCTCACCGGGGTGGCGTGCCAGTTCGGCCTCCAGGGCGGCCGCGTCGCCGTACGGGACGTGCGAGACCTGGGGCAGCAGCGGCCGGAACGGCTCCTGGAAGACGTCCTTCGCGGTGAGGCTGAGGGCGCCCATGGTCTTGCCGTGGTAGCCGAGGTTCATGGAGATCAGATGGGTGCGGCCCTGGGCGCGCGCCAGCTTGATGGCGCCTTCCACGGCCTCCGCGCCGGAGCTCGCGAAGTGCACCTTCTGCAGTCCGGCGGGGACGACGTCGATCAGCGCCTCGGCCGCGTCGACGACGGCGGGTTCGAGGAGCAGCCGGGTGGCGACCGGGTTGGTGTTGAGCTGCCGGGTCACCTCGGCGACGACCCGGGGGTGCCGGGCGCCCATCAGGAAGACCCCGTAGCCGCCGCAGTTGAGGATGCGGCTCCCGGAGGCGGTGTGGATCCAGGGGCCCTCGGCGGCGACCTCCACATCGCCGCCGAACATCTCGCCGAGCGAGGCGCGGCCCTTGCTCAGGTAGCGGCGGTAGCGGGTGACGAGGTCGGCGTACGGGTCCGTGGCGGGCGCCGGTGCGGTGCCGGTGTGCGTGGTGGTCATCGTGGTCGCTCCCGTTGTCATGCCACAACCAGCGGCTGGCCCGCGTAGTAGTCGAGGAGGCCGTCGACGGTGCTGGTGCGCGACGGCGGGTGGAAGGCGATCGCGTGGGTCGCCGCGGCGAGGTACGCGATCTCGGAGGAGGAGATGAAGGCCATGCCGCCGAGCATCTCCACGGCCTGTGCGGTGATCTCGGCGATCAGCTTCTGCACGCCGAACCGGGTGACCAGGGCGGCCGCGAGCCCGTCGTTGTCGGTGTCGCCGTCCATGACGCGCCGGGCCAGTCCCTCGGTGAGCGCGGCCGCGGTCTCGATGCCGACGGCGAGCGCGCCGCGGTCGGAACCGGAGCCGCGTCCGCGCTGCAGCACCCGCTCGACCAGGGAGCTGGCCATGCCGGTGTACGCCGCGCACACGATCATCTGGAACCAGATCAGCCCGACCTCCTGGAGCTCGCTGAGCTCCTCGGCCAGCTCGGCGGGCGGCTGCAGGATCTGCCGGTCGGTCACGAACACGTCGTTCAGGCGTACTTCGTTGCTCTCGGTGCCCAGCAGCGCGCTGGTCTTCCAGAAGGGGTGCACGCTGATGCCGGGGGTGTCGGCGGGCAGGATCAGGAAGCCCATGTCGACCGAGCCGTCCGGCCGGCGCATTCCGACGCTCGCGGTGATCAGGTCCATGGACTTCGACAGGCTGCACGGCTTCTTGGAGCCGGTCAGCAGGTACCCGCCGTCCACCGGCCGGGCCTCCATGGTGGGGCTGAGGATGCCCTGTTCGGTGCGGCCCTCGGCGAAGGCCGAGGCCACCAGCAGGCGTTCCTGGGAGACCCGCTTCAGCAGCAGGTCGTCGAGGTCGGTGCCGTCCGCGAAGGTGTCGGCGACGCCGAAGAGCGTGCCGACCGAGAAGTGGTGCATGGCGGTCGCCACGGCGAGCGAGGGGGCCGCGGCGCCCAGGGCGCGCACCACCCGGGCCGCCTGCAGCGCGGTGGCGTCCGCCCCGCCGAACGCGGCGGGCACCAGCAGGTTGGACCCTCCGTGGTCGCGGAAGATTCCCACGGCGGGGCTGTTGTCGGACTCCAGCTCGGCGAAGGGGACTTCGGCCAGCCGGTCCAGCAGACCGGGCAGCAATGCCTCACAGGATTCGCGGTCTGCTTGCATGAACTGCATTACTGCTCCTCAGAGTTGTGTTCCGGAGTGACGTCCGCCAGCGGCCCCGGGCGGGCGCCGGCGAGCTCGGCGTATGCCCCGAACACCGCCTCGCGCGGCCGTACCCCCGTGGCGCGCGAGACGCCCTGCAGATGGGTGGTGCGCAGCATCGGGTAGTTGGCCTCGCCGAAGGCGCCGCCGGTGCGTCCGGTGCCGCCGTGCGTCGGCAGATAGGGCAGGAAGCCGATGTGCGAGTCGTTGACCTTGAGCAGGCCGCCGTTGGACACCTCGGCCACGAAGCGGTCGGCGACCGCTTCGTCCCCGGTCCACAGCGAGTTGCGGAGCCCGTAGGGGTTGCTGTTGACGTAGGCGAGCATCCGGTCGAGCAGTTCGTCGTCGTCGGCGGCCTCGGGCACGATGACCGGCAGCAGCGGGAAGAACGTCTCCTCGGCGACCGCCTCGATGTCCCGGCAGTGGTCGAGGCCGTCCACCCGCAGGATGGTCGGTTCGAGGAAGAGGCCGGTGTCGGAGGGCGTTCCGTCGGTCTCCATCCGCCGGGCGCCGTGGACCAGGGTGGCGCCCTTGTCCAGCGCGTCCTGGACGTAGGCGTAGAAGCGCTCGCTGCGCAGGACCGGGGAGAGCAGCGCACCGGGGTCCTCGGGCAGTCCCGGACGGATCAGTGACGCGGTCAGCCGCAGCCGTTCCAGCAGCTGTTCGGCCACGGCGGGGTGCACGATCACCTGGTTGGGGACCATGCAGATCTGCCCCGAGCCGAAGAAGCACTCGACGAGGGCCTCGCAGGCGGCCTCGATGTCGGCATCGCGCCAGATCAGCACGGCGTCGTTGCCGGCGAGTTCGAGGATGGGCTTCTTGCCGTGCGCGACGCAGTTGCGCTCCAGCTCCAGGCCGGTGGCCACGCCTCCGGTGTAGAAGATGTCGTTGATGTACGGGCTCTCCAGCCAGCTCTTGATGGCGGGCCCGGGGCGGGAGCAGAAGACGTTGAGCGTGCCGGGGGGCGCGCCGATGTCGTCGAGCGCCGGGGCCACCAGTTCACGCATCGCGTACATGACGCCGAGCGGCGCGCTGCGGGGGGCCCGCACGACGACGGCGTTGCCGGCGATCAGCGGGGTGATGCCGAACAGGGCGCTGCTGGCGGGCGCGTTCTGCGGCGGGTTGACGGCGACCACACCGTCCGCCACGCGCCGTACGGTCATCCGCCGGTTGCCGTGCTCGATGCTCTGCTCCATCTGCCGGGCGCACCAGCCGAGGGTCTCGTCGCTGAAGATCTCCAGCAGTCCGGCCACCTGCCATTCGGCCAGCGCCCGCGGGTTGCCTTCGGCGATGAGCAGATCGACGAACTCCAGGTGGCGTTCCAGGAGCCGTTCGCGGATTCCCCGGCCCAGCAGCAGGCGCTGTTCCAGCGGAAACCGTGCCCATACCGGAGCTGCCTCGGCCGCTTTGCGGGATGCTTCTTCGACCGTTTCGTCGTCGGCCAGCGCGCAGCGTCCGACGACAAAGTCCGCCGCGTCCGCGGGATCGGCTTTACCACGCTCAAGTTTCCGTTTGAGTGTCAGGCTCTTGAAGACGTCGTCAAGAATGGACGATGTCTTCACCGTGTAGACGTGTCTTCCTGCTGGCACCTCATGTCCGGCGATATACGAGTCGTAGCTGAGGAACACGGGTCGGGACGGCCGCGAACCACTCATGGCGACTTGTCCGAAGGTCCCGGTGGGAGATTCCACGATTCGATGTCTTCCTTCCGAGGTGCTGGGCGTTCGACACTGCGGAGACAAAAGCTGCGGATACACGGAAGTGGCCGGAAGTTGCGCGACTCGGCACGTCGGCGATTCTGGCAGGGGGCACTGATACGGCCCTGACGGTCGACTGACCCACCCGGATGCCGGACGGGGGCGCGGCATCGCGGGCCCGGACCGGGAAGCCCAAGACCGGAAACAGGAAGCCCAAGATCGGAAAGCCGGGGGCCGGCAGGACCGCGGCGGGCGCGCCCGGGGCCAGGAAGTCCGGAATTCAATAGTCCGGTTCCTTGTCGCCGAACTCCGTTTATTTACGTGGAGGTCAGCAACACGACAGACGACGGACAAACAGCCCCTGCCGCCACAGGCGAATCATTCCGGCCAAAGTTTATTACAGCTCACGGCCGGGCCCGGAACCGCGAAGTCGACCTGCTTACGATGGGTAAATGCGCGGACACACGATGCCCAGCGGTCACACGAAGCCCCATCGAATCGGCCCCTTGCTCCGGGAGTGGCGCCACCGCCGCAATCTGAGCCAATTGGCGCTCGCCCTGCTGGCCGAGACGTCCAGCCGCCACCTGAGCTTCATAGAGACCGGGCGGGCCAGGCCCAGTCGCGAACTGCTCCTGAGACTCTGCGACCAGTTGGACGTGCCCGTACGCCAGCGCAACCGCCTGATGATGGCCGCCGGTTACGCGCCGGCCTATGAGGAGACACCGATCGGCGAGTCGCACATGAGCCGGGCCAATGAGGCCGTCGAACGGCTCCTCACCGGCCACGAGCCGTATCCCGCCCTGGTCTTCGACACCGCCTCGGACCTGTTCCGGGCCAACCGGTCGGCGATGGCGCTGCTGGACGGTGTGGCCGAGGAGCTGCTGCTGGCGCCGGTCAACGTCGTGCGGCTCGGGCTGCATCCGCAGGGCATGGCGCGGCGGATCACCAACTTCTCGGAATGGCGCCGGAATCTGCTCTCCCGGCTGCACCGCGACGCCGCGTTCACCGACGACGAGCGGCTCCACCGCCTGTACGACGAGGTCTGCGCCTACCGGTACCCGCCGGGCCTGCTGGAGACGGAACCGATCTCCCCGGACTTCTCGGACATCCACCAGGTCGCGATGCCGCTGCACATCCGTGCGCTCGGGACCGAGCTGAGATTCTTCAGTGCCGTGACCACCTTCGTGGCGCCCGTCGACATCACGCTGGCCGAGCTGACCATCGAGACGTTCTACCCGGCCGACACGCACACCGCGGGCACGCTCCACTCCCACCACTGGAACAACCACCTGCGCGCCGCGGTGCCGGAGGGCTCCCCGCTGCTGCCGACCGCCCGTTGAGCGCGCACACCCGCCGCCGGATCGCGGGTGCGCGCGGACGGGCTCAGGCGGTTTCCCCGGCGGTCTTCTTCGGCAGCAGTTGAACGGCGACGACGAGGAGCAGCGCGAGGGCGGTCAGATACACCAGCCCCGCGTCCAGCCCGTCCGCCGCGCTCGCCGGGGCGGCACCGGTCCTGCCGTAGTAGATGATGCCGATGAGTGCGACCCCCAGCGCGTTGCCCACCTGCATCATCGTGGTCAGGACGCCGGAGGCGGCACCGGCCAGACGGGGCGGAATACCCGCCAGGACCGTCGAGTTGAGCGGTGCCATCACCATCCCCATCCCCGCTCCGTCGAGCAGCAGCGCCGGGGCGAGCAGCCAGATGTTCCCCTCGACCCCGATGCGGGAGACCGTGAGGAAGAGCAGCAGCTGGCCGACCGCGATCAGCACCCCGCCCAGGGCCAGGGCCTGCCGTCCCAGCCACGCCCCGAGCCGCCGCCCGGAGACGGACGTGACGAAGAACCCGGCGCCCATGACGGTGAAGGTGAGACCGGAGTCCAGCGCGTCGAGCCCGCGGCCCTGCTGCAGGTACAGCGCGAGGACGAGGAAGAACGAGGCCATCCCCGAGTAGAAGACGATCACCGCGAACAGTCCGACGGTGAAGGCCCGCTGGCGGAAGAGCCCCGGGTCCAGCAGGGGGGAGCCGCCGTTCGACGACAGCCTCCGCTGGTGCAGCACGAACGCCCCGAGGAACGGCACGGCGAGGATCAGGCACGCCCAGGTCCAGGCCGGCCAGCCCGCCTCCCGGCCTTCGACCAGCGGCAGCACCACGGCCACCAGGCCCACCGTGACCAGCAGCATCCCGGGGATGTCGAGCCGGGTGGCGCCCTGCGCGCGTGACTCCGTGATCAGCCTGGGGGTGAGCAGCAGCGCCGCGACCCCGATCGGCACATTGATCAGGAAGCAGCTGCGCCAGCCCAGACCGGCGACATCGGCCTGGATCAGCGCCCCGCCTATCAGCTGGCCGCCGACCGAGGCCGAGGCGAGGACCAGGCCGTACGCCGTGAACGCCCGGACGCGGGAGGCACCGGTGTAGGTGACCCCGAGGATGGTCAGCACCTGCGGGGAGAGCACCGCGGCCCCGATGCCCTGGGCGACCCGGGCGAGCACCAGCACGGAGGTGTTCGGCGCGATCCCGCACAGCAGCGAGGCCGCCGTGAACAGCAGCAGCCCGATGACATAGAGACGGCGCCGGCCGAAGATGTCGCCCAGCCGCCCCGCCGTGATCAGACCGCAGGCGTACGCCAGACCGTATCCGGCCACGATCAGCTGGACCTGGGCCGTGCTCGCGCCGAGCTCGCTCTGCACCGCGGGGATCGCGACGTTCACGATGAAGAAGTCGAGGACGACCATGAAGGTGCCGGCCAGGATCACCGGCAGTGCCAGGGAGCCGGGCCGGCCGTCGGCGACCCGGCCCGGTCTCGTCGTTGTGGTGTGGACGTCGGTCACAGCGTTCTTCTCCACGCTCGAACCAGTACGAATCCGCTCACCCTCCGCGCGCGGTGTCGGCGGTGTCGATTACCTGGCAGGTAATTGTCCGGGCCCCCGCCCGCTGCCTAGCGTCGAGCGGTACGGACGCGGGGCGGGACCGGCGGCAGAGTCCCCGCCCGTCGCGGCACAAGCGCGGGAGGGGCAGATGGTCCAGGAGAACGCGGGGCTCGGCGCCGATTGGTTCCACACCGGCCGGGCACGGCCCGACGCGGCGTGCCGGCTCTATGTCTTCCACCACGCGGGCGGATCGGCCGCGACGTACGCGCGCTGGGCGCAGATGCTGCCCGCCGACGTGGAGGTCGCCGCGGTCCAGCTGCCCGGTCGGCAGAACCGGCGTTCCACGCCCGCGTTCACCGATCTGGACACCCTCGTCGAGGCCGTGTACGAGGCCCTGGAGGACGACCTCGACGGGCGCCGCTTCGCGTTCTTCGGGCACAGCATGGGCGCGCTGATCGCGTACCGGCTGACCCTCGCCCTGCAGAAGGACGGCGCCCCCGCTCCGGCGCTGCTCGCGGTGTCGGCGTGGGAGGGGAGCGCGCACCGGCCGAGCCCGGTCCCCGTCGCGCACCTCTCCGACGAGGAGTTCCTCGCCCGGGTCGGGGAGTTCGGAGGTCTGCCGCCGGAGGTCACCGGCAACCGCGAGCTGCTCGATCTCGTGCTCCCGACGCTGCGCGCCGATTTCACCGTGGTCAACGGCTATACGGACGACGGGGCGCGGGTCGGCTGCCCGGTCGTGGCCTACGGCGGGGCCTCGGACCCCCTCCTGGGCGGGGGCGCCATGGGTGCCTGGGCCGACCGGGCGGACGCGTTCCAGGGGCTCAGCGAACTTCCGGGCGGTCACTTCTACCTCTACGAGCAGGCCATGGCGCTGGCCGCGGACCTGTCACGCCGGCTGCGGCGCAGCGCGGCGGGCCCGCAACGGGGCTGACACCGGAAATCCGGGCCGGCACCGGAAACCCGGTCCGGCACCGGAAACCCGGTCCGGCACCGGAAACCCGGTCCGGCACCGGAAACCCGGTCCGGCACCGGGAAGCCGGGCTGCCACCGCAGACCCTGGGCCGGCACCGGAGGCCCGGACTGCCACCGAAACCCCGGCCGCACTGGAAGCCCCGGCCGGCACCGGAAAGCCGGGCCGCCACCGCAGACCCGAGCTGACACCGCAGACCCGAGCCGACACCGGAAACCGGGGCTGTCATCGGCCCCGGCGTCCGGCGTCCGGCGTCAGTGGATCTTGCTGGTCCGCCCCGCCCAGAACCGGTCCCGCAGCTCGCGGCGGAGCACCTTGCCGGTCGCATTGCGGGGCAGGCCGTCCAGGAAGTCGTACCGGACCGGGATCTTGAAGTCGGCGATCCGCCCCTTCAGGGACAGCATCAGTTCCCTCGGGGTCGCGCGCATGCCCTCGCGCAGCACCACACAGGCGTGCACCGCCTCGCCCCAGCGGGGGTGCGGAGCCCCGATGACCGCCACCTCGGCGACCGCGGGGTGCCGGCCGAGCGCCTCCTCCACCTCGCCGGGGTAGACGTTCTCCCCCGCGACGATGATCGTGTCCTTGATCCGGTCGCAGAGGTAGAGGTAGCCGTCCTCGTCGAGATAGCCGGCGTCGCCCATCCGCAGCCAGCCGTCCGTCAGGGTCTGCGCGCTGGCCTCCGGCAGGTTCCAGTAGCCGAGCATGACCGCGGGCGAGCGCACCCACACCTCGCCCATCTCACCGGTGGCGCAGGTCCTGCCGTCGGCGACGATCCGTATCTCCACCCCCGGGCAGGCCCGTCCGGCGGCGCGCAGCCGCGGGCTGCCCGGTGTGTGATCGGGCATCGGCAGCAGCGCCACGGCGTTGCCCGTCTCGGTGGCGGCGTACGCCTGCACCAGGTCGGCCTCCAGCACGTCGAGGGAGCGGACCAGCAGCTCCTCGGCGATCGGTGAACCTCCGTAGACCGCCTTGCGCAGCGTCGCGAAGGTCTCCTTGGACGCGGCGGGCTCGGCCAGCATCATCTGGAGCATGGCGGGGGCGACGAAGGTGGTGGTGACACCCGCGTCCCTGATCAGCGCCACCGCTTCCTGGGCGACGAACATCCGCATGATCACGTTCGTCACACCCGCGGTGAAGCCCTGCATGGACCAGGAGAGCCCGGCGATGTGCAGTCCCGGCAGCCCGATCAGATTCCTGTCGCCGGGTTTCCAGTCCACCCAGTCGAGACCGTGCTCGTCCATCGCGCGGCCCAGCGCGAAGAAGCTCCGGTGCGGCAGGACCACGCCCTTGGGCGGCCCGGTGGTGCCGCTCGTGTACATCTGGGCGACGGGCTGGGCGGGATCGGGGCGGTAGCCGGTGCCGGTGTCCGGGAAGCCGGATTTCCAGTCCAGGAAGCCCGCGCCGCGCGGCCCTCCCGCGTCCATGGCGACGACGCTCTTCAGCTCCGGCAGTTCCGCCCCGATCCGCTCGGCGGTGGCCCGGTACTCCTCCTCGACGAAGAGGAGCCTGGCGCAGGAGTCCCGCAGCTGGTGCTCGACCTCGCTCTCGGTGAGCCGCCAGTTGACCGGGACCAGGACGGTTCCGCTCTTGGCGCAGGCGAAGGCGATCTCGTAGTAGTACTGCGACTCCATGCCGAGGAACGCGACCCGGTCGCCGGGAGCGAGCCCGGCGGCGAGCAGGGCGTGTGCCGCGCGGTTGCTCTCGCGGTCGAGTTCGGCGTACGTCACCTCGGTGCCGAGGTGGATCATGGCGATGTGATCGGGCCGGACGGCGGCGTGGTGTCCGGGGATGGCGGCAAGGGTCTCGGGCGTGGCCTCGTCCATGGTCTCTCCATCAACAGGTCCGGCTGGTCCGGAGGTCGGTACGGCCCGGCCGTGTGCGGCGCGGGGTTCAGTCCGAGGTCAGCCGCTGCTCGGCGAACTCGGCCAGGGAACGTGCGCTGGGGTGGTCCATGACCTCGGACACCGTGGTCCGGCGGCCCAGGGCGGTGCCCAGCCGTCCGCTGAGCCGGGCGGCGGCCAGCGAGTCGAGGCCCAGGTCGAGGAAGTGCGCGCCGGGCTCGATCTCCGCGGGGTCGTCGAACTGCAGCTCGGAGGCCATCAGCGCACGGATGTGTCCGGTGAGGGCGGCGAGGCGTTCGTCCTGGCCCATGGAGAGCAGCCGTCCGGTGTCCAGCTCCACCGGGTCGGTGGCGGCGGACCCGGCGGCGGACCCGGCCGGGGCACCTCCCACCGGGCCGCCCTCGGCTCCGTTCAGCGGCCCGCCCGTCGACGTCCTGGGCGAGGGGCGGCGGGGGTCGGCCGACCGGAGCCAGTACTCCTGGCGGTCGAACGCGTAGCCCGGCAGCACCACCCGGCGCATCCGCCGCTCCGCGTGGAAGCCGGTCCAGGACACCGGGTATCCGGCCGCGTACAGCTTGGCCACCGACGACAGCAGTGCCAGATCGTCCTGTTGGGCGGGGCGCAGGCTGGCCAGCCAGGTGTCGCCCGGGGCGTCGAGGTTCTCCCGGGCCAGCGAGGACAGCGTGGCGGACGGCCCGATCTCGATGAACGCGTGCCGGCCGCGCCGGGCCACGGTCCGCATGCCGGCCGCGAAGTCCACCGGTTCGGCGATGTGCCGTACCCAGTAGTCGGGTTTGGAGATGTCCCGCCACCGGGCCACCTGGCCCGTGAGGTTGGAGATCAGGGTGAACTCGGGTTCGTGGAAGGTGATGCCGTCGAAGGCCGCGCGGAACTCCTCGGTGACCGCGCCCATCAGCGGCGAGTGGAAGGCGTGCGAGACGGGCAGCCGCTTGACCCGCACCCCCCGGGCGGGCAGCTCGGCGGTCGCCGCGTCCAGCGAGGCGGCACCTCCCGAAATGACGCACTGCGACGGCGCGTTGTACGCGGCCACGGCGAGGTCGTCGTACGGCGCCACCAGGGCGTCCGCCGTCTCCGCGTCGACGCCGACGGCCGCCATGCCGCCGGGCGCGGTGACCGAGTCCATCAGCCGGGCCCGGACCGCGACCAGCCGGACCGCGTCGGCCGCGGTGAAGAGCCCGGCGACGGCCGCGGCGACCACCTCGCCGATGCTGTGCCCGATGACGGCGGAGGGACGCACCCCCCAGGACAGCCAGAGCCGCGCCAGGGCGTACTCCAGGACGAACAGGGCCGGCTGGGTGTACCGGGTGCGGTGCAGCTCGTCGGAGTCGTCGGTGCGACCGAACATCAACTCCCGGATGGAGCGGCCCAGATGCGGGGCGAACAGCGCGTCCAGCTCGTCGACGGTCCGGCGGAAGAGCGGGTGCCGCTCGTACAGGGCGAGGCCCATGCCGGGGCGCTGCGCGCCCTGCCCGGTGAACAGGAAGACGGCCTTGCGGACGGCCTCCGGCCTGGCCGTCGCGGACCCGGCCGCGGCCGCCGACCGGGCGGCCCGGTCGGCGAGCAGCGCGGAGAGCCCGGCGTGGTCGCGGACGACCCCGGCGATCCGGTGGTCGAAGTGGGCCCGCCCGGTGCTGCCCGTGTAGCAGATGGCGTCGACCGGCAGATCGGGGCGGTCGGTCAGCAGCCGCTGGTAGCGCTCGATCTGCAGGGCGAGCGAGCGGGCCGACTTGGCGGACAGCGTGAAGACCTGGCCCCCGGGCTCGCCGGCCTCCCCGGCCGGCGCGTCCCGCTCGGGAGCGCGGTCGTCCGCGCCGGACGGCGCCTCTTCGAGTACGGCGGAGGCCAACGTGCCCGCGAAGCCGAAGGAGTTGACCATCGCGCGCCGGGTGCCGGCCTTCCAGGGGCGGGTCTCGGTGGGGATCTCGACCGGGGAGACCTCCCAGGGGATGCGGGTCGAGGGCGTGTCGAAGTTGAGATGCGGGAAGATCTCGCCGCTGCGCAGCTGGGCAACGGCCTTGATGACGCCGCCGATCCCCGCCGCCGGTTCCATGTGCCCGATGTTGGTCTTGGCCGAGGCGACGATCACCGGGTCGTTCCTGCTGTGCGAGTCGGCGAAGACCTCGCTGATCGCGCCGATCTCGATCGGGTCCCCGAGCGGGGTTCCGGTGCCGTGCGCCTCCACGTACTGGATGTCGCCGGGCCCCAGCCGGGCGCTGCCGAGCGCCCGCCGCAGCAGGGTCTCCTGCGCGGCGCCGTTGGGCACGGTGAGCCCGGCGCTCTCGCCGTCCTGCCCGACGGCACTGCCCCGGACGAGCGCCAGGACGGTGTCGCCGTCGCGCCGGGCGTCCGACAGCCGCTTCAGCACGATCATGCCGCAGCCCTCGGCCCGGCCGTAGCCGTCGGCGGAATCGTCGAAGGTCTTGCACCGGCCGTCGGGCGAGAGCGCGCTCAGGTCGGAGAAGAGCGCGGTGCTGCGGGGGTGGTGGATGGCGTTGACCCCGCCGGCCAGGGCGATGTCGCACTCGCGGCGGCGCAGCCCCTGGACCGCGAGGTGGAGTGCGACGAGGGAGGCGGAACAGGCGGTGTCCACGGTGATGGAGGGGCCGCGCCAGCCGAGGAAGTACGAGAGCCTGCCGCAGATGCCCGAGTGCGAGACGCCGGCCGCGATCCGGCCGTCCAGTTCGTCGTCGCGGAGTTCGTCCATCTCCATCACGTAGTCGAGGGAGCTGGCCCCCACGTAGATGCCGCCGTTGCCGTGCCGCAGCGCCGTCGGGTCGATCCCGGCGTGTTCGAGGGACTCCCACGCGGTCTCCAGCACCAGCCGCTGCTGCGGGTCCAGGCAGTGCGCCTCGGCGGGGGCCGTCTTGAAGAACTTGGGGTCGAACCGTTCGAGCCCGTCGAGGAATCCGCCGCCCGTGGTCCGGATGACGCCGCGGCCCTCGCCGGACGCGAAGGCCTCGACGTCCCAGCGGTCCTTCGGGAGCGGGCCGATGGCGCTTCGCCCCTCGCGCAGGAACTCGGTGAATTCCTCCAGGGAGTTGTTCCCGCCGGGGAAGCGCAGGCCGACACCCACGATCGCGATCGGCTCGTACTTCTCCTGCAGCAGCTCCTTCAGGAGCTCGCGCTGTCTGCGGAGGTCTTCGTGGGCCTGCTTCAGGGCGCGGTCGGTGGTCGTCGCGTCGTCCGGATCTGCCATGTCTCCTACCCCTGGTAGAGGTTCTTGAGGGCTTCGTCGACCAGGTCGTCCGCCGTGGGGTCGGCGGGGCCGGTGGCAGCGGCGGACGCGGGCCCATCGGCGGGCGCGGACCCGCTCGCGGGCCCGGACGCGCTCGCGGGGCGGAACAGACCGGGGAGCAGCTCGTCGCAGATGTGGTCCATCAGCTGGCCCACGGTGGGGCTGTTGAACAGCAGGCTCGCACTGAGTTCGTGCCCGATCATCGACTCCAGGCTCTGCTTCAGATCGGTGATCGTCAGCGAGGTGAGCCCCAGGTCGAAATAGCTTTCGTCCAGGGGGAGTTCGTCGTCGTCCTCCATGAGGAGCACGATCTTGAACTCGGCGACGACGAGATCCTCCAACGCCTGCCGCCGCTCGGACCGGGGCAGATCGAGCAGGTCGTCCACCACTGTGGCGGCGCCCGCCGTTCCGGGCCCCGAAGGGCGTTCGTCCACCGCACTCACTGCCATCGCCTCCGCCACGTCGCGCCTCCGCAAGAGCCCCCGTACCGCGTTCCGTGGGTGCCTGCTCCATTCCAGTCGACGAGCACGAGAGCAGTCCAGCGCCGTCGGAGCGGTGGTACGGGCATGTGCGCCCGGCGTCAGCGGCATGTCAGCGCGGTGTCGGCGGGCACGGCGAAGGCCCGCACGGAAGGAGCTTCCGTGCGGGCCCTCGGGGCCGGGCGGTCGAGAGGATCAGTGGTTGCGCGGGAAGCCCAGGTCCACGCCCGCCGGGGCGTCGGCCGGGTCCGGCCAGCGGGTGGTGACGACCTTGCCGCGGGTGTAGAAGTGCACGCCGTCGTTGCCGTAGATGTGGTGGTCGCCGAAGAGGGAGTCCTTCCAGCCACCGAAGGAGTGGTAGCCGACGGGCACCGGGATCGGCACGTTGACGCCGACCATGCCGGCCTCGATCTCCAGCTGGAAGCGGCGGGCGGCGCCGCCGTCGCGGGTGAAGATCGCGGTGCCGTTGCCGAACGGCGAGGCGTTCATGAGGGCGACGCCCTCCTCGTACGTCTCGGTGCGCAGGACGCACAGGACCGGGCCGAAGATCTCGTCCCTGTACGCGTCGGAGTCGGTGGACACGTGGTCGAGGAGGGAGAGGCCGATCCAGTGGCCGTCCTCGAAGCCCTCGACCGTGTAACCGGTGCCGTCGAGGACGACGTCGGCGCCCTGGGCGGCCGCGCCCGTGACGTAGGAGGCGACCTTGTCGCGGTGGGCGGCGGTGATCAGCGGGCCCATCTCGGACACGGGGTCGTTGCCGGGGCCGATCTTGATCTTCTCGGCGCGCTCCTTGATCTTGGCGACGAGCTCGTCCGCGACGGAACCCACCGCGACGACCGCGGAGATCGCCATGCAGCGCTCACCGGCGGAGCCGTACGCGGCGGAGACGGCGGCGTCGGCCGCGGCGTCGAGGTCCGCGTCCGGCAGCACCAGCATGTGGTTCTTCGCGCCGCCGAGCGCCTGGACGCGCTTGCCGTTGGCGGACGCGGTGGCGTGGATGTAGCGGGCGATCGGGGTGGAGCCGACGAAGGAGACCGCGGCCACGTCGGGGTGGTTCAGCAGCCCGTCGACGGCGACCTTGTCACCGTGCAGGACGTTCAGCACGCCGTCCGGCAGACCGGCCTCGGCGGCCAGCTCGGCCAGCAGGTTGGCGGCCGACGGGTCCTTCTCGCTGGGCTTGAGCACAAAGGTGTTCCCACAGGCGATGGCGAGCGGGAACATCCACATCGGCACCATGGCCGGGAAGTTGAACGGGGTGATACCGGCGACGACACCGAGCGACTGGCGGATCGAGGAGACGTCGACCCGGCTGGAGACCTGGGTGGACAGCTCGCCCTTGAGCTGGGTGGTGATGCCGCAGGCCAGCTCGACGATCTCCAGACCGCGGGCGACCTCGCCCAGCGCGTCCGAGTGCACCTTGCCGTGCTCGGCGGTGATCAGTGCGGCGATCTCGTCGCGGTGGGCGTCCAGCAGCGCGCGGTAGCGGAAAAGGACCGCGGTGCGGGCGGCCAGCGAGGACGTGCCCCAGGTGGCGTAGGCGTCCTTGGCGGCGGCCACCGCGGCGTCGACCTCTTCGAGGGAGGCGAGCGCGACCTGCGTGGTGACGGCGCCGGTGGCCGGGTCGGTGACCGGGCCGTAGTTGCCCGACGCGCCCTCGACGGTCTTGCCACCGATCCAGTGGTTGACGGTCTTCATGACAGAACTCCTTCAGTGGCGTCTTCAGAGGTGGCGGCGTCGTTCGGCGACGTGTCGGTCGTACTCCCGGCGGGCTTCCACGGCCGACGGCCGGGTGGCCGTTTCGGCTACGGGAACATCCCACCACGCCTGCGCCGGAGGGGGGCCCGACACTGTGTCTGCCGTTTCGGTCTCGACGTAGACACAAGTGGGACGGTCCGCCGCACGCGCCTCGGCGAGCGCTTCGCGCAGGTCACACACGGTCTTGGCGCGCAGCACCCGCATCCCGAGCGAACCGGCGTTGGCCGCGAGGTCGACGGGGAGCGGGGGGCCGGTGAAGGTGCCGTCCGCGGCCCGGTGGCGGTAGGCGGTGCCGAAGCGCTCGCCGCCGACCGTCTCGGAGAGGCCGCCGATGGACGCGTAGCCGTGGTTCTGGAGGACGACCAGCTTCACGGGGAGGTCCTGCTGCACGGCGGTGACGATCTCGGTGGGGTTCATCAGATACGTGCCGTCGCCGACGAGGGCCCAGACCGGGCGGCCGGGGGCGGCCAGCTGGACCCCGATCGCCGCCGGGATCTCGTAGCCCATGCAGGAGTAGCCGTACTCGACGTGGTACTGGTGCGGGGAGCGGGTCCGCCAGAGCTTGTGCAGGTCGCCGGGGAGCGAACCGGCCGCGTTGATCAGGATGTCGTCCTCGGTGACCAGCGCGTCGAGGAGGCCGAGGACCTGCGCCTGGGTGGGGCGGGCGTGCGGGTCGCCGGCGGTGAACGCGGCGGAGACGCGCCGCTCCCACTCCGCCTTGGCCTCGGTGTACTCGGTCTCGTAGGCCGGGTCGACACGGTGGTTGCGTGCGGCGAGCGCGGCGGTGAGGGCTTCGAGGGCGGCGCGGGCGTCGGCGACGAGCGGGAGCGCGCCGAGCTTGTGGGCGTCGAAGCCGGTGATGTTGAGGTTGAGGAAGCGGACGGCCGGGTTCGCGAAGAGGGTGGCGGAGGCGGTGGTGAAGTCGGAGTAGCGGGTGCCGATGCCGACGACCAGGTCGGCGGTGCGGGCCAGTTCGTCGGCGGTCGCGGTGCCGGTGTGGCCGATGCCGCCGACGTCGGCGGGGTGGTCGTGGCGCAGGGAGCCCTTGCCGGCCTGGGTGGAGGCGACGGGGATGCGGGTGGCGGCGGCGAACGCGGCGAGCGTCTCCTCGGCCGCGCTGTGGCGGACCCCGCCGCCCGCCACGATCAGCGGCCGACGGGCGCTGCGCAGGGCCCGTACCGCCCGGTCGAGCTCGTACGGATCGGGGGCGGGGCGGCGTACGTGCCAGACGCGCTCGGCGAAGAACTCCTCCGGCCAGTCGTACGCCTGGGTCTGCACGTCCTGGGGCAGCGCCAGGGTGACGGCGCCGGTCTCCGCCGGGTCGGCGAGGGTCCGCACGGCCTGGAGCGCGGCCGGGATCAGGGCCTCGGGGCGGGTGATCCGGTCGAAGTAGCGGGAGACGGGGCGCAGGCAGTCGTTGACCGAGATGTCGCCCGCGGCCGGAACTTCGAGCTGCTGGAGCACGGGGTCGGCGGGCCGGGTCGCGAAGGTGTCCCCGGGCAGGAGGAGGACGGGGAGGTGGTTGATGGTGGCGAGGGCGGCGCCGGTGACGAGGTTGGTGGCGCCGGGGCCGATGGAGGTGGTGACGGCGTGCGCGGACAGCCGCCCGGACTGGCGGGCGTAGCCGACGGCGGCGTGCACCATGGCCTGCTCGTTGCGGCCCTGGAGATAGGGCATGGCGCGGCCGGACTCGACGAGGGCCTGGCCGACTCCGGCGACGTTGCCGTGGCCGAAGATGCCCCAGGTGGCGCCGATCAGCCGCTGCCGTCGGCCGTCGCGCTCGGTGTACTGGCGGGACAGGAAGGACACCAGGGCCTGGGCGGTGGTCAGTCTGCGGGTACGCGGTGCGCTCATGAGGCCGCCTCCGTCCCGTACAGCGGGAGTCTGGGGTCCACGGGCTGTTCCGGCCAGGTGTCGCGGATCCAGCTGTGGTCGGGGTGGTCGGTGATCAGCCACTCCCGCTGCTCCCCCGGGCCCGCCATCACATTGAGGTAGTAGAGGGTGCGGCCGGGGGAGGCGATGGACGGGCCGTGCCATCCGTCGGGGATGACGACGGCGTCGCCGCTGCGGACCTCGGCGAGGACGTCCGTACCGCCGGCCCGGGACGGCGACACCCGGTGGTAGCCGAGGCCGTCGTGCTCCACCTCGAAGTAGTAGATCTCCTCCAGCACGGATTCGGCGCCGGGGCGGTGCTCGTCGTGTTTGTGCGGCGGGTAGGACGACCAGTTGCCGCCGGGGGTGAGGACCTCCACGGCGATCAGCCGGTCGCACACGAAAGTGTCGGCGGCGGCGAAGTTGTTGACCTGGCGGGAGCAGTTGCCGGATCCGCGCAGTTCGACGGGTACCTCCGGCGCGGGGCCGTAGCGAGCGGGGAGTCGTCGCTCGCACTTCGCTCCTGCCAGGGCGAAGCGGCCCCCTGCGCCGGAGGCGATCTGTGCACGGGCGTCACGCGGTACATAGGCGAAGTCGGATACGCCGCTGAACACGCTTTCCCGGCCCAGCAGTTCAAAGATCTCACCTGAGGTGTGCACCGTACAGCCACCCGTCAACGGCAGGACGATCCACTCGCTCTCCCCGGTGACGAGCGTGTGAACTCCGCCCGGCCCCAGCTCCAGCACCCGCAGGCTCGACCGGTCCCATCCGGCGCGCTCCGGGTCGATGTCCAGGGCGTAGGGGCCGCTCGCCGTGGACCCGGCGCGAAGGTGGCGGCGCGGTGCGTCGCGCGGTTCGTCGTACGTCGTCATACCCATCCCCTACCCGATACCCGGTCCCCGCCCGTTTCTCCCGGCTCCAGCAGCGACACGGCCGTGTCGACGGCCGCGGCCACCTTCCCGTCGGCCGGGTAGAGCAGCGAACGCCCCACCACCAGCCCCTGGACGGTGGGCAGTCGCAGCGCCGTGCGCCACTTCTCGAACGCGCCGTCCAGGTCGTCGCCCACCTCGCCGCCCAGCAGCACGGCGGGCAGCGTCGAGGCCGCCATCACCCGGGCCATGTCGTCGGGGTTCTCGGTGACGGGGACCTTGAGCCAGGTGTACGCGGACGTCCCGGCCAGCCCCGAGGCGATGGCGATCGAGGTGGTGACGGCCTCCGCACCGAGGTCGTTGCGGAGCCGGCCGTCCATGCGGCGGCAGAGGAACGGTTCGACGAAGACCGGCAGCCGGTGCGCGGCCATGGCGTCGATGGCGCGGGCGGTGGCGTGCATGGTGTCGAGCGAACCGGGATCGTCGTAGTCGATGCGGAGCAGCAGTTTGCCCGCGTCGAAGCGGAGCCGGGCGAGGTCCTCGGGGCGGTGGCCGGTGAAGCGGTCGTCGAGTTCGAAGGCGGCGCCCGCGAGTCCGCCGCGGTTCATCGAGCCGACGACGACCTTGCTCTCCAGCGCTCCGAGGAGCAGCAGGTCGTCGAGGATGTCGGCGGTGGCGAGGACGCCGTCGACGCCGGGGCGGGCGAGGGCGAGGCAGAGCCGTTCCAGGAGCTCGAAGCGGTTGGCCATGGCCAGTGCGCGGTCACCGACGGCGAGGGAGCCGCGGGCCGGATGGTCCGCCGCGATGATCATCAGCCGTCCGCCGACGCCGACGAGGGGCCGTCTGCGGCGGCGCGCGGCGGCCTCGGCGACGGCCTCGGGGTGGCGCATGCGCAGCTGGACGAGTTCGGAGACCGAGGAGGCCGGGGGTGTCATGGGGTGGCTCCGGTGGGGCGGGAGGTGACGGCGCCCGCGGTCAGGGCCGCTTCGACCTCGTACGGGAACGGCATGGCGGGCGAGCAGGCGAGCCGGGACGCGACGATGGCACCGGCGGCGTTGGCGTACCGCATGACGCGGGCGGTCTCCCAGCCGGCGAGGAGCCCGTGGCAGAGCGCCCCGCCGAAGGCGTCACCGGCGCCGAGGCCGTTGACGACCTCGACGGGCAGCGGCGGCACGTCGGCCACCGTGCCGTCGTGGTGGACGGCGAGGACGCCCTCGGGCCCCTGTTTGACGACGGCCAGCTCGACACCCGCGGCGATCAGGGCGCGTGCGGCCGCGTACGGTTCGCGCTCGCCGGTCGCGATCTCGCACTCGTCGAGGTTGCCGACGGCGACGGTGGCGAGGGCGAGGGCCTCGCGGTAGCGGGCGGTAGGACCGGCGGATCCGTCGTCCCAGAACATCGGGCGCCAGTCGAGATCGAAGACGGTGATGCCGGACCGGTCGCGGGCGCGGAGTGCGGCGAGGGTCGCGGTGCGGCTCGGTTCGGCGCACAGCCCGGTGCCCGTCATCCAGAAGACCCGGGCCGAACGGATCGCGTCGAGGTCCAGCTCCGATGTGTGGATCTCCAGATCGGGGGCCTTGGGGCGGCGGTAGAAGTAGAGCGGGAAGTCGTCCGGCGGGAAGATCTCGCAGAAGGTGACCGGCGTGGGATACGCGTCGACGGGGGTCACCCACCGGTCGTCCACCCCGAACTCCCGCAACTGCTGGTGGAGATAGTCCCCGAAGGCATCCCGCCCGGTGCGGGTCACCACCGCGGTCCGCCGGCCGAGCCGGGCCGCCGCGACGGCGACGTTGGTGGGTGAGCCGCCGAGGAACTTCCCGAAGGTGTCGACCCGGGCCAGGGGCAGACCGGTCTGCAGGGGGTAGAGATCCACACCGATCCGGCCCATGGTGATCACGTCGTACAGCTCAGGCATCTGCGTCCCTTCGACCGGCGACCGGGCGGCTGCTCCCAGGTCTAGCCCTCCCCCGAACCCCTGTCAACGCTTTGTCCGGACATACGGACGAATCATTGACACCGCCCCGCCGGGGCCGGGAGGCTGGGCGGTATGACCTCCTCCGCAGCGGCTCCGGCCCGTATCCGCATCGGTTCGGCACCCGACTCGTGGGGGGTGTGGTTCCCCGACGATCCGCGGCAAGTGCCCTGGCAGCGCTTCCTGGACGAGGTCTCGACGGCGGGTTACGAGTGGATCGAGCTCGGCCCGTACGGCTATCTCCCGACCGATCCGGCCCGCCTCGCCGACGAGACCGGCCGCCGCGGACTCGCGGTCTCGGCCGGGACCGTTTTCACCGGATTGCACCACGGTCCCGGCGTCTGGGACCGGACCTGGGCGCATGTCGCCGACATCGCGGCCCTCACCCGGGCGATGGGCGCCGGGCATCTGGTGGTCATCCCGTCGTTCTGGCGCGACGACAGGACGGGCGAGGTCCTGGAGGACCGCGACCTCACCGCGGAGCAGTGGCGCGACCTCACCACCCTGACGGAGCGGCTGGGCCGCGAGGTACGGGACCGGTTCGGGCTGCGCATCGTCGTCCATCCGCACGCCGACACCCATATCGACGGCGCGGAGAACGTCGCCCGCTTCC
Organism: Streptomyces sp. NPDC057963; assembly: GCF_042887155.1. Classification (NCBI taxonomy): domain Bacteria; kingdom Bacillati; phylum Actinomycetota; class Actinomycetes; order Kitasatosporales; family Streptomycetaceae; genus Streptomyces; species Streptomyces sp. NPDC057963. Next base: position 313,031 of record NZ_JBHVPX010000011.1, on the reverse strand, counting down.
TCGACGCCACCGATCCCGGCCTGGTCTCGCTCTGCCTCGACACCGGCCACTACGCCTACTGCGGCGGCGACAGCGTCGAGCTGATCGAGACCTACGGCGAACGGATCGGCTATCTGCACCTCAAGCAGGTCGATCCGGAGATCCTGGCCCGCGTCGTGGCGGACGGGGTGCCGTTCGGGCCCGCCGTGGCGCGCGGCGTGATGTGCGAACCGCCGGGCGGGGTGCCCGCGCTGGAACCCGTACTCGCCGCCGCGCGCAAGCTGGACGTCGACCTCTTCGCCATCGTCGAGCAGGACATGTATCCGTGCCCGCCCGACAAGCCCCTCCCCATCGCCCGCCGCACCCGGGACTTCCTCCGCTCCTGCGGCGGCCCGCACCGGACCCCCGACACACCGGACGCCGCCGGGAAGTGACGCGGCGGCGGTACGCGGCGCCGCCCTCGGCGAGAAGCCGGCGCGCGCTCCCCGCCGCACCCCTCGGCCTCCCCTCCGATCCCCCGAGTGCCCTACAGCCCCACGCACCATAAAATTCGGGACAAATACGGAGATACACATAGGAGCGTCTGTGAACCGGTCCACCGATCCCGGTTTCGCCGTGCCGCACGCGCTCCGGGACTCGATGCACGGCATCGCGGTCCGGCCGGTCGCACGGGTCACCGACACCGGCCTGAGCCGCGCGCTCTTCACGCAGGGCTGCATCCCGGCCCCCACCGACGAGCAGCGTCACCTGTTCACGCTCTTCTCGGTGGGCGGCACGGCCATGATCACGCTCGCCGCGCCGGTCTGACTGCGGTCGCCGGCACACCGAGCGCGCGAAGGACGGCGAGCCGCTCGTATTAATACCCCCTAGGGGTATAGTGTGATGAGTGTCGGGGGACGCCGGATCTTCCCGGGTTCCCGACGCCACACCCTTCCGCGCCCACCCAAGAGGAGAACACCATGACCGCCGAGACCCAGCTCCCCCAGGCCACCGGCTCCTGCTGCTCACCGAGCGGCTCCTGCCACGACGACGCGGACAGCGGCGCCGGGACGGGCGCGGTGACCGCCGTCTACCAGGTGTCCGGCATGACCTGCGGCCACTGCGAGGGCGCCGTCTCCGAGGAGATCTCCGGCATCGAGGGCGTCACCTCGGTGAAGGCCGTCGCCTCCACCGGCCGGGTGACCGTCGTCTCCCGCGCCCCGTTGGCGGAGGACGCCGTGCGCGCCGCCGTGGACGAGGCCGGCTACGAGCTCGTCGGCCGGGCCTGAACACCATCGGGACCCACCCGATACGCCGGATTCACCCGCATCACCCGCTTTGCCCGCCGGGCCGGACCGACCAGCAGATACTGGTGGGGTACGGCCCGGTCGGCGTTTCAGGAGTTCGGACATGCACAGCGCAACGGACATGCACCGCGCGACAGCGGCCGGGACCCCGGCACCGGAGACTTCCCGGGCGGAACTCACGATCGGCGGGATGACCTGCGCCTCCTGCGCCGCCCGCGTCGAGAGGAAGCTCAACCGGATGGACGGCGTCACCGCCGACGTGAACTACGCGACCGAGAAGGCCCGCGTCTCCTTCGGCCCGGGGACCGGACTCGCGGACCTGATCGCCACGGTGGAGAAGACCGGTTACACGGCCCGGCCCGTCCGCGGCCCCGAGCCGGTACCACCCGCGGCGGTCGCGCCCGCCGCATCCGCCGCGCCCGCGACACCCGCGGGCGCCGTCGAAGGCCGATCCGAGGCCGGCGGCGCGGAAGCCGGTGCCGGGGCCACGCCCGGGACCGGCGCCGACGGCGCCCCGGCCGGTGCCGACGACGGCGACCCCGCCGAGCGGAGCGCCGCCGCCGCGCTCGCCGCGCTGCGCCGACGTCTGACCGTCTCGGCCGTCCTCGCCGCCCCCGTGGTCGTGCTCGCGATGATCCCGGCCCTTCAGTTCGACAACTGGCAGTGGCTCTCCCTCACGCTCGCCGCCCCCGTCGTCGTCTGGGGCGGGCTGCCCTTCCACCGCGCGACCTGGGCCAACCTCCGGCACCGCGCGGCCACCATGGACACCCTGGTCTCGATCGGCACCCTGGCCGCCTTCGGCTGGTCCCTGTGGGCGCTGTTCCTCGGCGACGCGGGCACGACCGGGATGCGGCACGGCTTCGACTTCACCGTCTCGCGCGACGGAGCCTCCTCCACCATCTATCTGGAGGTCGCCGCCGGTGTCGTCACCTTCATCCTGCTGGGCCGCTATCTGGAGGCGAAGTCCAAGCGGAAGGCCGGTGCCGCCCTGCGGGCGCTGATGCACCTGGGCGCGAAGGACGTCACCGTCCTCAAGGGCGGTACGGAGGTACGCGTCCCCGTCGGCCGGCTCACCGTCGGCGACCGCTTCGTCGTCCGCCCCGGCGAGAAGATCGCCACCGACGGCACCGTTGTCGAGGGCGCGTCGGCCGTGGACGCGTCCATGCTCACCGGCGAGTCCGTCCCGGTCGACGTGGGCGTCGGCGACGCCGTCACCGGGGCGACCGTGAACGCCTCCGGGCGGCTCGTCGTCGAGGCGACCCGGGTCGGCGCCGACACCCAACTGGCCCGGATGGCCCGGCTCGTCGAGGAGGCGCAGAGCGGCAAGGCCGAGGTGCAGCGGCTCGCCGACCGGATCTCCGCGGTCTTCGTCCCCGTGGTGCTGGTGCTGGCGCTGGCCACCCTGGCCGGGTGGCTGTTCGCCACGGCCGACGTGACGGCCGCGTTCACCGCCGCCGTCGCCGTACTGATCATCGCCTGCCCCTGCGCCCTGGGCCTCGCCACCCCGACCGCCCTCATGGTCGGTACGGGACGCGGCGCCCAGCTCGGCATCCTGATCAAGGGCCCGGAGGTCCTGGAGACCACCCGCCGCGTCGACACGATCGTCCTCGACAAGACCGGCACCGTCACCACCGGCCGGATGACCCTGCTGGACGTCCACACCGCGCCCGGCACCGACGAGAACCAGCTGCTGCGGCTCGCGGGCGCTCTGGAGCACTCCTCGGAGCACCCCATCGCGCAGGCCGTCGCCGCCGGAGCCGCCGAACGCACCGGCACCGCCCTGCCCACACCCGAGGACTTCACCAACGTCGCGGGCCTCGGCGTCCAGGGGGTCGTCGAGGGCCACGCCGTCCTCGTCGGCCGCGAGCAGCTGCTCACCGACGCGGGCATCGCCGTCCCAGAGGCGCTGTCCGGCGCCGTGGCGGACGCGGCGGCCCGGGGCCGTACGGCGATCGCGGTCGCCTGGGACGGGCAGGCGCGCGGGGTCCTCGCCGTCGCCGACGCAGTCAAGGAGTCCAGCGCCGACGCCGTCGCCGCACTGCGCGCGCTCGGTCTCCGCCCCGTCCTGCTGACCGGTGACAACCGGGCCGTGGCGGACGCCGTGGCCCGGACCGTCGGGATCGACGAGGTCCACGCCGAGGTCCTGCCCGAGGAAAAGGTCCACGTCATCGAGCAACTCCGGGCCCGTGGGCACTCCGTCGCCATGGTCGGTGACGGGGTCAACGACGCGGCCGCCCTGGCCACCGCCGATCTCGGTCTGGCGATGGGAACCGGCACGGACGCCGCGATCGAGGCCGGCGATCTCACCCTCGTTCGTGGAGATCTCAAGGTGGCAGCCGATGCGATCAGGCTCTCCCGGCGCACCCTGGCCACCATCAGGGGCAACCTCCTCTGGGCATTCGGTTATAACGTTGCGGCCCTACCCCTTGCGGCATTTGGCCTGCTCAACCCTATGATTGCGGGAGCGGCGATGGCGTTCTCATCGGTCTTCGTCGTGACGAACAGCCTGCGGTTGCGCGCCTTCACGTAACATCCACAAAGAGATTTAGATCACACCGATTTCAGGGTAACCATCCGGCGGGTTCGCGAGTCTAAGAGTGCGATGCCAAGGATGTCTTGGGGGACGTCCGTCGAAGTGTCTTGGGGGATGCTTCGGGCAAGCGTTGGCCGGGGCACGTGCACCGGGGAGCTTTGAGCGGCCCTCCCGTGCGTACGTACCCCGGCAGATCGCACCGGAAGTACAAGTGAAGACCGCAGCAGCAAGTGAAGACCGCAGCACACAGCGGGCGGCAACGCCCGTACGCAGGAGTGGGGAACGCTCAGGAGCTTCGGCTCCCACAGACGCCCGGCCGGATCCCGTGGGGGGAATCCGCTCCGGGATATGGGAAGCGCCTCGCTGTCGGCCCGTGGGGGGATCGATGGCGGGGCGCTTCTCGCTGCCCGGCCCGACGGACCGCCCGAGCCACGCCGGACCCACCAGGCCGCGCCGGGCCTCGCCGGGCCTCGCCGGGCCTCGCCGGGCCTCGCCGGGCCTCGCCGGGCAAGCAAATCGCCCCGGACACCGCGCTCTGTGCGAAAGCGCGGTACACGGGGCGAAGACGACCGGCCTCGGCGGCCGGGGTGATGCGGGGGGGGTGGTGCGGGACTCAGCGGCCCTCGACCGGGACGAAGTCGCGCAGGACCTCGCCGGTGTAGATCTGGCGCGGGCGGCCGATGCGGGAACCCGGCTCCTTGATCATCTCGTGCCACTGGGCGATCCAGCCGGGGAGCCGGCCGAGCGCGAAGAGCACGGTGAACATCTCGGTCGGGAAGCCCATGGCCCGGTAGATGAGCCCGGTGTAGAAGTCCACGTTGGGGTAGAGGTTGCGCGAGACGAAGTACTCGTCGGAGAGCGCGTGCTCCTCCAGCTTCAGCGCGATGTCGAGCAGCTCGTCGGACTTGCCGAGCGCGGACAGCACGTCGTGCGCCGCGGCCTTGATGATCTTGGCGCGCGGGTCGAAGGACTTGTAGACGCGGTGGCCGAAGCCCATCAGCCGGACGCCGTCCTCCTTGTTCTTCACCTTGCGGATGAAGGAGTCGACATCGCCGCCGTTGGCCTGGATGCCTTCGAGCATCTCCAGCACCGACTGGTTGGCGCCACCGTGCAGCGGGCCCCACAGCGCCGAGATACCGGCGGAGATCGAGGCGAACATGTTCGCCTGCGAGGAGCCGACCAGACGCACGGTGGAGGTCGAACAGTTCTGCTCGTGGTCCGCGTGCAGGATGAGCAGCTTGTCGAGCGCGGAGACGACGACCGGGTCCAGGTCGTACTCCTGAGCGGGGACCGAGAAGGTCATGCGCAGGAAGTTCTCGACGTACCCGAGGTCGTTGCGCGGGTAGACGAAGGGGTGGCCGATCGACTTCTTGTACGCGTACGCCGCGATCGTGGGCAGCTTGGCGAGCAGCCGGATCGTCGAGAGGTGGCGCTGCTCCTCGTCGAACGGGTTGTGGCTGTCCTGGTAGAACGTGGACAGCGCGCTGACGACCGAGGACAGCATGGCCATCGGGTGGGCGTCGCGCGGGAAGCCGTCGAAGAACCGCTTGACGTCCTCGTGCAGCAGCGTGTGCTGGGTGATCTCGTTCTTGAAGGTCGACAGCTCGTCGACCTTGGGAAGCTCACCGTTGATGAGCGTGTACGCGACCTCAAGGAACGTCGAGCGCTCGGCGAGCTGCTCGATCGGGTAGCCGCGGTAGCGCAGAATGCCCTGCTCACCGTCGAGGTAGGTGATGGCGGATTTATACGCCGCGGTGTTGCCGTACCCGCTGTCCAGCGTGACCAGGCCCGTATTGGCCCGGAGCTTCCCGATGTCGAAGCCCTTGTCGCCGACGGTGCTGTCGATCACCGGGTAGGTGTACTCGCCATCGCCGTACCGCAGTACTACAGCGTTGTTGGTGTGCTCGCTCACGTCATCCCTCACCGACGTAGTGCCTCTTCTTCGAGGTTCCCTGATTGTCTCCACCCTCCCCCATTTGGCTCAGGAGAGTGCACTCGGGGTCGTCCATTGGACCTACTCGCGGCACTGAGTGCCGCGAGTTTACTCATCCTGCCCCCTTGACACTGGTTCCGGAAGACCTCCGTGATGTTTCCCACCGATTTGATCGATCATTTTTTCGGTGGATCCTCCTCCCGAGCCCCCCGCCAGCCGGTAATCCAACGCCGTACAGCGCCTGCCCGCGGAAACCGTGCGGACGGCCTGGCCGATCGCCTGCCGCGACCCGACCAGCACGACGAGCTTCTTGGCCCTGGTCACGGCGGTGTACAGGAGGTTCCGCTGGAGCATCATCCAGGCGCTCTTGGTGACGGGGATGACCACGGCCGGGTACTCGCTGCCCTGGGAGCGGTGGATCGTCATGGCGTACGCGTGGGCCAGCTCGTCCAGCTCGTCGAAGTCGTAACCGATCTCCTCCTCCTCGTCGGTGAGGACGGTCAGCCGCTGTTCGTCCAGATCGAGGGCGGTGACGACGCCGACCGTGCCGTTGAAGACGCCGTTCTCCCCCTTGTCGTAGTTGTTGCGGATCTGGGTGACCTTGTCGCCGACCCGGAACACACGGCCGCCGAACCGCTTCTCGGGGAGGTCCGGGCGGCCCGGGGTGATGGCCTGCTGGAGCAGCCCGTTGAGCGTGCCCGCGCCGGCCGGGCCGCGGTGCATGGGGGCGAGGACCTGTACGTCGCGCCTCGGATCGAGGCCGAACTTGGCCGGGATGCGACGGGCGGCGACGTCCACCGCGAGAACGCCCGCCTCCTCCGTCTCGTCCTCGACGAAGAGGAAGAAGTCGTCCAGGCCCTGAGTGAGGGGCGGCGTCCCGGTGTTGATGCGGTGCGCGTTGGTGACGACGCCGGACTTCTGGGCCTGCCGGAAGATCGTCGTCAGCCGGACCGCCGGAACGGGTCCGCCCTCGGCCAGCAGATCGCGCAGCACCTCCCCCGCGCCGACCGACGGCAGCTGGTCGACGTCCCCGACGAGCAGCAGGTGGGCACCGGGTGCCACGGCCTTGAACAGCTTGTTGGCGAGCAGCAGATCGAGCATCGACGCCTCGTCGACGACGACCAGATCGGCGTCCAGCGGCCGGTCCCGGTCGTAGGCCGCGTCCCCGCCCGGCTTCAGTTCGAGCAGCCGGTGCACGGTGGACGCCTCGGCGCCGGTCAGCTCGGAGAGCCGCTTGGCCGCCCGCCCGGTGGGCGCGGCCAGCACCACCTTGGCGCGTTTGGCGCGGGCGAGTTCGACCACGGAGCGCACGGTGAACGACTTGCCGCAGCCGGGCCCCCCGGTCAGGACGGCGACCTTGCGGCTGAGCGCGAGCCGGACGGCGGCCTCCTGTTCCGGCGCCAGCGTCGCCCCCGTCCGGCCCGCGAGCCAGGTCAACGCCTTGTCCCAGTCGACGTCCTGGAAGGCCGGCATCCGGTCCTCGGGCGTCCGCAGCAGCCGCTGCACCTGCGCGGCGAGCGCGACCTCGGCGCGGTGGAACGGCACGAGATAGATGGCCGTGACCGGCTCGCCGCCCTCGGGCGACGGCACCTTCTCCCGTACGACGCCCTCCGGGTCCGCGGCCAGTTCGGCGAGGCACTCGATCACGAGCCCCGTATCGACCTGGAGCAGCTTTACCCCGTCCGCGATCAGCCGCTCCTCGGGGAGGAAGCAGTGCCCCTGGTCGGTGGATTGCGACAGCGCGTACTGCAACCCGGCCTTGACCCGCTCCGGGCTGTCGTGCGGGATGCCGACGGCCTGGGCGATCTTGTCGGCGGTCAGGAAGCCGATGCCCCAGACGTCGGCGGCCAGCCGGTAGGGCTGGTTCTTCACGACGGAGATCGAGGCGTCCTCGTACTTCTTGTAGATACGGACGGCGATGGAGGTGGAGACCCCGACCCCCTGGAGGAAGACCATCACCTCCTTGATCGCCTTCTGCTCCTCCCAGGCGGCGGCGATCATCTTCGTCCGCTTCGGCCCGAGCCCCGGCACCTCGACCAGCCGCTTCGGCTCCTGCTCGATGATGTCGAGGGTGTCGACCCCGAAGTGGGTGGTGATCCGGTCCGCCATCACCGGCCCGATGCCCTTGATCAGCCCGGAGCCGAGATAGCGGCGGATGCCCTGGATGGTGGCGGGCAGCACGGTCGTGTAGTTCTCCACCGTGAACTGCTTGCCGTACTGGGAGTGCGAGCTCCAGCGCCCCTCCATCCGCAGGGACTCACCGACCTGGGCACCGAGCAGCGAGCCGACCACGGTCAGCAGATCGTTCGCCCCGCGCCCGGTGTCGACGCGCGCGACCGTGTACCCGTTCTCCTCGTTGGCGTACGTGATGCGCTCAAGCACACCTTCGAGGACGGCCATGTTGGACATGCCTCGACGCTAATACCTCGCACTGACAGCCCGGAAGGCAGGCGGCCCTTCCCCGGTGGCCAGGACGGCGGCCCGGCGCCACGCCCTTCGCGGTGGCCCCGCAGAAACAGGGCATGGTTCTTCCTGGCCCGCTCAGGTGCGCGCGGCCACTGTCACGGATCGCCGGGCGCTGCTCCTTGTCCCGGCGCTTGCGGCAGTCGCGCCCCTCTGCTCTCCGCGACCCGTTTCACATCGCGCAAGGACTCCGTCAACCGGGAGGCGAGGAAGTGCAGTTCGCTGCCGGTCACGCGCCGGTCCGCCAGGAGGTCGGCGGCATGCCCGAGCAGGTCGCCCGCCATCCCGAGCTGAACGCTCTCGATGTCGTCCGCGGCCCGCGACACATAGCCGGAGCCGTCCCCGATGACATAGCAGGGCTTGCCGTCCGCTCCCGTCCAGGGCAGCAGCCGTACGGTGCCGGGCTCATCCGTCCCCCCGGTCACACGACCGCCCTCCCCGCCCGGCGCACGTGACGGAACTCGATGTCCACTCCGTGCACGCCGTGCACGGCGAGCCACAGCGTGCGCCGCCGACGCCGCGCCTCGGCCACCTGCCGCTCGTGCGCTTCGAGATACGGGCGGACCAGCGGGCCGTCCTCCCCGCGCGGCGGCCGCTCACCGGTACGACGGACGGTGGGCCCGGCCACGTATACGCACGAGTACGGATGGACGGTGGCCGGGGCCGGACGCACCAGCCGCAGCAGCGACTCCGTGAACCGGCGGACGAGGTCTTTCATGTCGGCGTGCTCTCTTTCTGGATGCCCACGAACGGATGCGTTCTGTGGCGAACTCATCACAGAGTGAGGTCGCGCGTGGCTACGCTGCCAGGGGTTCGGGCTTGACAGCCCGCTGGTCAGACGAGGGAGTTGGGGCCGGATGGCGAAGATCCGGAAGCCACGTACGCCGAGGGAGAAGTACGGACAGGAGCTGAAGCTGCGACGGACGGCGGCGGGGCTGACCCAGGAGGCCCTGGGCGATCAGGTCGTGTGCTCGCCGACGCTGATCAGCCATTACGAGGCGGGGCGGCGGCTGCCGACGCCGGATGACGCGCGAAGGATCGACCTGGCGCTGAAATCTGACGGGTTCTTTGTCAGGTGGCTGGAGGATCTGGAGTCGAAGTACGCCGACTACTTCGCTGCGGTGGCCGAGCTGGAGCGGGAAGCGTCGGAGATCCGGCAGTTCGGGGCCCAGCTCATTCCTGGGCTGCTCCAGACCCATGCGTACGCCCGTGCCGTATTCCGGTCAGCACGAACGAACTTCACTCAAGACGACCTCGACAAAGCAGTGACGAATCGCATGGAGCGGGGAAAGCTGCTCCAGATGTCATCTGGTCCCGTCGCATGGACCTTGCTCGACGAGGCGGTGCTCAGGCGTCGCATCGGCGGACCGCATGTGATGGCGGAACAACTGCGCAAGATCGCGGACATGGCCGAGAACGGCCGCCTTCGCCTGCACGTATTGACCTTCGAGATCGGCGCGCACGCACTGCTGGAAGGCATGCTCTACCTGCTGAACTTCAAGAACGCCGCGCCGGTTGCCTACGTCGAAGGTCTCTACACGGGCAATCTGCTCGATGACCCGGCGCTGGTTGAAGCCTGCCACACGGACTACGCTCTCGCCCTGGGTGATGCGGTCTCGCATCTGGATTCAGTGGCACTGGTCAGGGCCATCGCGGAGGAACACGAACATGCACAGTGCTGAGCACGCCTTCACCGGCTGGTACAAGTCCAGTTACAGCGGCGCCAACCAAGGCGAATGCCTTGAAGTCGCTCGTGGCTACCCCACCGTCCCCGTCCGCGACAGCAAGGCCCCGAGCGGCCCGGCGCTCGTCTTCTCCGCCGACGGCTGGTCGTCGTTCGTCGCGGCGGTCAAGGACGGCTGCATCACCGCCTGACGCCGGGCGACCCGGCCCTCGTCGGTGTGCCGCCTCCGGCGCGCTTCGCGTCAGGAGCCGTCACCGCGTGCGCCACGTATGCCCTCATCGGGCGCCACGGCTCCCGCCCGTGCCGTCACGGGCCGGTCCACCACACCATGCCCTCCGACCCGCTGTCGGCCATGCCGGGTCGACGCGGACGGAGGGCACGTTCGTTTTCCGTCCGACGCCGGGACCAAGGACGTCTTCACCAGTTCCCCGGCCCTGACGTCCGTCTCCACACAGGAGCGCCCCGGAAACAGGGTGTCTGGCGACACCCCAGGACGGTGTCCAGCCCTCCTGCCCCGGCCCGCTGCCCGCCGCAGACTCTGACTGTTCCTCACAACAACTTCGGTCAGGAGTACGGGACATGGCGAAACACACACGACGCACTGTGCTGCGCGGGGCGGCGGCGGTCGCAGCCGCGGGCGGGCTGGCCGGCACCGCAGGGGGCCCGGCGGCGGCGGTCGCGGCACCTACGGAGGCGACAGCGCGGCGCTTCCCCTTTCTGGAGGGGGCGTTCAAGCCCGTCACGGAGGAGCTGACGGCCTTCGATCTGCCGGTCACCGGGCGCATTCCGCGCGAGTTGAACGGGCGCTACCTGCGCAACGGTCCCAACGTCCTGGGCCTTGAGGACCCGCGCGCCCACCACTGGATGCTCGGCGACGGCATGGTGCACGGTGTACGGCTCCGCGACGGCCGCGCCGAGTGGTACCGCAACCGGTGGGTGCGCTCCTCCCAGGTGGCGGAGAAGCTCGGCGAGCCCCGTCCGGGGCCCGTGCCGCCGGACGACTTCGCCTGCAACACCCATGTGATTCCCTACCAGGGGCGGATCCTCGCGCTCCAGGAGGGCGGTCCGCTGCCGTACGAGCTCGACGACGAGCTGAACACCGTGGGCAACCACGACTTCCGGGGCACCCTCGAAGGCGCGTTCACCGCCCACACCAAGTACGACGCGCACGCCGGCGAACTGCACGCGATCGCCTACTACCCGACCTGGGACCACGTGCGGCACCTGGTCGTGGACCCGACGGGCCGGGTCTCGCGCACCACGCGCATCCCGGTGGCGGACGCGCCGATGATCCACGACTTCGCGCTCACCGAGAAGCATGTGGTGGTCCTCGACATGCCGGTCACCTTCGACCCGGCGGGCGCCGAGCGCGGCGACCCGGTGCCGTACGTCTGGAACAGGAAGCACCCGGCACGCGTCGGCGTCCTGCCGCGAGCAGGCGGTACGGTGCGCTGGTTCGAGGTGGACCCGGTCTACTACTCGCACACCCTCAACGCGTACGAGGAGGGGTCGGACATCGTCATCGACCTGACGACCTTCCCGGCGCCCTTCTTCGTCGCCGGCCGCGGCTCGGACGGGCCGCACGGGGTGGGCACCGCCAGACTCGAACGCTGGACGGTGGATCTCCGTCACGGCCGGGTGCGGACGAGGACCATCGACGACCGGCCGCAGGAATTCCCCCGCGTCAACGAGGCGTTGGTGTCCCGCCGCCACCGCTACGGCTACACGGCGGCGGCCGGGGAGATGACGCTGGCCTATCTGACGGCCGACGGCAACCCGCCCGACCGGGCGTTCGGCAGCGCGCTCATCAAGCACGACCTGCTGCGCGGCACGACGCAGGTCCACCGGCTGCCCCGGGACGCCGCGGCGAGCGAGGCCGTGTTCGTTCCGTCCGACGCGGCCGGTCCGAAGGCGGCCGAGGACGACGGGTACGCGCTCAGTTACGTGCACAATCCCGACCGCGGGGCGTCGGACCTGGTGATCCTCGCGGCCCAGGACTTCACGGCTGAGCCGGTGGCCCGGATCCATCTGCCCGGACGGGTGCCGCTGGGCTTCCACGGGAGCTGGATTCCGGACGCCTGACGCGCCGACCGGTGCGTGAGGGCGGACGCCTTCGACTCGTCACACGCCCCCGCGTGCTTCGGCGGCGCGCCGCGATGCGTGCGGGGGTGTGTGCGTACGCATCGGCACATCCGCGCCGGAAGACGAAACGGGGCCCGGTCAGAAGACCGGACCCCCCTCGTATTCCCCCTCCGTCAGGGCTTCCCGATCCCCCCGGATCCCTCCCCGGAAGCGCCCGACGACAGATACGACTCGGCCTGGTGCCGAACGGTTGCACTGCTTGACGATCTCTTTACCGTGGAGGCAAGAAGCGTCGTCAGCAGGCGTGTTCGGCGTAGCGGGAGGCGACCTCCGCGAGGACCTCCGCGCCGTCCCGAGCCCAGAGGTCCTCGTTGAAGATCTCCACCTCGACGGGGCCGTCGAAGCCGGTGGCCTCGACCAGCGTGCGGAACGCGCGGAAGTCCACGGCGCCGTCGCCCAGTTGGCCCCGGCCGACCAGGACGCCCGCCGGGAGCGGGGTGATCCAGTCGGCCAGTTGGAACGAATGGATGCGGCCTCCCGCACCCGCGCGGGCGATCTGTGCGGGCGCCTGGTCGTCCCACCAGATGTGGTAGGTGTCGACGACCACCCCGACCTGGTCGGCGGGGAAGCGTTCCGCGATGTCCAGGGCCTGGGAGAGCGTGGAGACGACGCAGCGGTCCGAGGCGAACATCGGGTGCAGCGGTTCGATCGCGAGGCGTACACCGCGTTCGGCCGCGTACGGGGCGAGCCGGCCCAGGGCGTCCGCGATGCGTTCGCGGGCGCCGTGCAGGTCCTTGCTGCCCGCCGGGAGGCCGCCGGAGACGAGGACCAGCGTGTCGGTGGACAGGGCCGCCGCCTCGTCGATCGCGGCGCGGTTGTCGTCCAGGGCGCGGGCCCGCTCCGCCGGGTCGAGGGCGGTGAAGAAGCCGCCCCGGCAGAGGCTGGTGACGGAGATGCCGGAGTCGGCGAGGAGCCGGGCCGTGCGCTCGACGCCGTACTCCTGGACGGGGGCCCGCCACAGGCCGACCTTGTCGATGCCCGCCTCGACGCAGCCCTCGGTCAGCTCGGGCAGCGACCACTGCTTGATGGTCTCCTGGTTGATGGAGAGACGGCCGTCGCTCATCGGGTGCCTCCGTGGACCGCGAGCAGGGCGCGCATCCGGGACTCGGCCAGCTCCGGGTCGGGGAACAGGCCCAGCCGGTCGGCGAGTTCGTACGCCTTCGCCAGGTGCGGCAGCGAGCGGGCGGACTGGAGTCCGCCGACCATGGTGAAGTGGTCCTGGTGGCCGGCCAGCCAGGCGAGGAAGACCACGCCCGTCTTGTAGAAGCGGGTGGGGGTCCGGAAGAGGTGCCGGGACAGCTCGACCGTCGGGTCGAGGAGATCGCGGAAGCCCTGGACGTCCCCGGTGTCCAGGACGCGCACCGCGTGCGCGGCCAGCGGGCCCAGTGGGTCGAAGATGCCGAGCAGGGCGTGGCTGAAGCCGTGGTCGTCGCCCGCGATCAGCTCCGGGTAGTTGAAGTCGTCGCCGGTGTAGCAGCGGACCCCGCCGGGCAGGCGGCGGCGCACGTCGATCTCGCGCTCGGCGTCCAGGAGCGAGATCTTGATGCCGTCGACCTTGTCCGGGTGCTCGGCGATGACCTTCAGGAAGGTGTCGGTGGCGGCGTCCAGGTCCGAGGAGCCCCAGTAGCCCTCCAGCGCGGGGTCGAACATCGGGCCGAGCCAGTGCAGGACGACCGGTTCGGACGCCTGGCGCAGCAGGTGCGCGTACGTCTCCAGGTAGTCCTCCGGCCCCTTTGCCGCCGCGGCGAGCGCGCGGGAGGCCATCAGGATGGCCTGGGCGCCGCTCTCCTCGACGAGAGCGAGCTGCTCCTCGTACGCCGCCCGCACCTCCGCGAGCGTGGCGGGTCCCGAGGGCAGCTGGTCGGTGCCGACGCCGCACGCGATCCGGCCGCCGACCGCCTTGGCCTCGGCGGCGGAGCGGCGGATGAGTTCGGCCGCGCCGGCCCAGTCCAGGCCCATGCCGCGCTGGGCGGTGTCCATGGCCTCGGCGACGCCGAGACCGTGCGACCAGAGGTGGCGGCGGAAGGCGAGGGTGGCGTCCCAGTCGACGGCCGCGGGGTCGTCGGGGCCGATGTCGGCGTACGGGTCGGCGACGACATGGGCGGCCGAGAAGACCGTACGGGAGGCGAGCGGCGCCCCGCCGGGGGCGAGGTCGAGCGGGGTGGTGCGGGGTTCGTACGACCCCTGCGGGAGGTGGATGGTCACGGGATCAGCTCCGTTGCGCCGTGGGCGAGGCGGATCGTCACAGCGTCAGCTCCGGTACGTCGAAGCGGCGGCCCTCGGCGGAGGACTTCAGGCCCAGTTCGGCGAGCTGGACACCGCGGGCACCGGCCATCAGGTCCCAGGTGTACGGCTCGTCGAGCACGATGTGGCGCAGGAAGAGCTCCCACTGGGCCTTGAAGCCGTTGTCGAAGACGGCGTTGTCGGGGACTTCCTGCCACTGGTCGCGGAAGGACTCGGTGACCGGGAGGTCCGGGTTCCAGACCGGCTTGGGGGTGGCCGAGCGGTGCTGGACGCGGCAGTTGCGCAGGCCGGCGACGGCGGAGCCGTGCGTGCCGTCGACCTGGAACTCGACGAGCTCGTCGCGGTTGACGCGAACCGTCCAGGAGGAGTTGATCTGCGCGACGGCGCCGCTCTCCAGCTGGAAGATGCCGTACGCGGCGTCGTCGGCGGTGGCGGCGTACGGCTTCCCCTGCTCGTCCCAGCGCTGCGGGACGTGCGTCTGGACGTGCGCCTGGACGGTGGAGACCCGGCCGAACAGCTCGTGGAGCACGTACTCCCAGTGCGGGAACATGTCGACGACGATGCCGCCGCCGTCCTCGGCGCGGTAGTTCCAGGACGGGCGCTGGGCCTCCTGCCAGTCCCCTTCGAAGACCCAGTAGCCGAACTCTCCGCGTACGGAGAGGATCTCGCCGAAGAAGCCGCCGTCGATGAGGCGCTTCAGCTTCAGCAGGCCCGGCAGGAAGATCTTGTCCTGGACGACGCCGTGCTTGATCCCGGCGTCGCGGGCCAGACGGGCCAGTTCCAGGGCGCCGTCGACGTCCGTGGCGGTGGGCTTCTCGGTGTAGATGTGCTTGCCCGCGGCGATCGCCTTCTTGATCGCCTCGACGCGGGCCGAGGTGACCTGGGCGTCGAAGTAGATGTCCACGGTGTCGTCCGCGAGGACCGCGTCGAGGTCGGTCGACCACTCGGTCAGACCGTGCCGCGCGGCGAGCTCCTCCAGAGCGTGGGCGCGGCGGCCGACCAGGACCGGCTCGGGCCACAGCACGTCGCCGTCGCCGAGTTCGAGGCCGCCCTGCTCGCGGATCGCGAGGATCGAGCGCACCAGGTGCTGCCGGTATCCCATGCGACCCGTGACGCCGTTCATGGCGATGCGCACTGTCCTGCGTGTCACGAAGTTCCCTCCATACAGCCGTAGCAAGCGCTTTCTATCTCGTATGACGCTAGCCTGCCGACAGCGGCCCGGACAAGAGGGGCCGGCCCAAAAACCCTCGGAGGAAGCGATGACGGTCACCCTGGCGGATGTGGCGGCCCGCGCCCGGGTGTCCGCGGCCACCGTGTCCCGCGTGCTGAACGGCAACTACCCGGTGGCCGCGTCCACCCGGGAGCGGGTGCTGCGTGCGGTGGACGATCTCGACTACGTGCTGAACGGGCCGGCCAGCTCGCTCGCCGCCGCCACCTCCGACCTGGTCGGCATCCTGGTCAACGACATCGCCGACCCGTTCTTCGGGATCATGGCGGGCGCGGCGCAGACCGAGATCGGCGGTCCGGGTGACGGCTCCGGGCGGGCCGGCGGCGAGAAGCTCGCCGTCATCTGCAACACCGGCGGCTCCCCCGAGCGCGAACTGACCTACCTCACCCTCCTCCAGCGCCAGCGCGCCGCCGCCGTCGTCCTCACCGGCGGTGCGGTGGAGGACCCGGCGCACCAGGCGGCGATCTCCGCCAAGCTGGCGAAACTCGCGGACGCGGGCACCCGGGTGGTGCTGTGCGGGCGGCCCCCGCTGCCGGACAGCGAGGCCGTCGTGGCCGCGCTCGCCTTCGACAACCGGGGCGGCGGGCGCCGTCTCACCGAGCATCTGCTCTCGCTCGGCCACCGGCGGATCGGCTACGTCGCGGGCCCGTTGGAGCGGACGACGACCCGCCACCGGCTCGAAGGCCACCGGGACGCGATGAGGGCGGCGGGGCTCGTCGGCGACGGGAAGGGCGCGAAGGGGCGCGCGGCGGACGCGTACGACGAGGAGCGCCTCACCGTCCACGGCCCCTACGACCGCCGCTCCGGCTACGACGCCACCCTCGAACTCCTGCGCCGCGAACCGGAGGTGACGGCGATCGTCGCCGCCAACGACACCGTGGCCCTGGGGGCGGGCGCGGCGGTCCGGGACCATGGTCTGCGCATCCCCGACGACGTCTCGGTGGCGGGCTTCGACGATCTGCCGTTCTCGGTGGACGCGGTCCCGGCGCTGACGACCGTACGGCTGCCGCTCTTCGAGGCGGGCGCGCGGGCCGGGCGGCTGGCGATGGGCAAGGAGGCCCCGCCGCCGGGAGGCATCGCGACGATCGCGGCCGAGCTGATGGTCCGGGGGTCGACGGCGCCGCCGCGGAGGCCGTGAACGCGCGGCCTCGCGGACGGGCCCTCGGCGGCGGGCGGACGCGCCGAGGCTGCTGGGTAACCTGGAGCAGCTGCTCCGGGAGCCCTGCCGAGCCCGGCCCGACGCGCGGCGGCCGGTGGATCCGACGGAAGGAACACGCACGTGAAGCTCGCTTTCTCGACCCTCGGAGTACCGGGCATGCCGATCGCCGATGTCGTCCGGCTCGCCGCCGGACACGGCTATCAGGGGGTGGAGCTGCGCGCCCACCCCGAGGAGCCGGTGCACCCGGGCCTTTCGGCGCCCGAACGGGCCGGTGTCGTCGAGGAGTTCAAGAACGGCGGCGTCGAGATCCTGGCCGTCGCCGGGTACGTCCGGGCCGCCGCCGCGGGCGACGACAAGCCGGTGCTGGACGAGCTCGCCGGGCTGGTGGAGCTGGCTCACGGCCTGGGCGCGCAGCACGTCCGGGTCTTCCCCGGCGGCGGTGGCCAGGACCCCGCCGCGGCCGACGCGACCGCCGCCCGCCGACTGGCCGCCGCCGCTGCGCACGCCGCCGGTCTGGGCGTACGCATCCTGCTCGAAACGCATGACTCGCACCGGGCGGGCGCCGACGTGGCCCGGGTCGTCGGGACGGTGGGGCACACGCAGATCGGTGCGCTGTGGGACATCATGCACACCTGGCTGGCGGGCGAGGATCCGGCCGCGAGCCATGCGGTGCTGGCCCCGCACCTGGGCTACGTGCAGGTGAAGGACATCGCGTCGGCACAGGAGACCGAACCCCTGGCGCTGGGCGCCGGGGTGCTCCCGCTGGGGGCCTGTCTGGACACACTGGACCCGGACGGCTGGGTCTGCTGGGAGTACGAGAAGCGCTGGCACCCGGCCGCGGCGGAACTGCCGGGTCTGCTGACCGCCGGGCGGGAGCACCTGCTGCGGCTGGCCGCCGCCTGACGGAAGGTCACCCGACGGGCCGACGGCACTCGCGCGCCCGGCGGCCTCCTCCACCCCGTCCCCCGCCCCAACACCGGGGCGCAGCAGGTTCGTACGGACGGCGCCCCCGCTCGTGCCACCCGCTTCCTGCGCGCTCTGCCGGCCCCGACGGACCTCGGAGTCAGCCGCTGACCGTCTTCGACGGGTGGAGCGCGCTCCAGGCAGGAAGGGGAGTCAGCTCCACCACCGATACGCGCTCTGGCTCGATTCCTCGCTGCTGCGCGGATCCGTAGGTTTCACGTCATGACGCTTTCAACCAGGCACTTACCGCTCGTCAACCGGCGACGTGGGCTGTTCATCTTCCTCGGTGTCGCATACATCGGCATGTGGGCGGCCATGTCGCCACTCCTGGCCAGCGGTTACCAGCGCGGTGACGCACGCGAGGAGACCGGTGCACTGGAACAGGTGTGCATCGCGGCCGCGATGTTGGCGCCTGCCCTCGCCGCAATCCTCGTCGTCCGCTGGGTCGAGCGCAGCGGCCGGGTGCGGGACACGCTCGCCCTGCGCTGGACGAAGCCCTGGGGGCGTGCCGCACGGGCGTGCCTGATGGCTTTCGTCGTCCCCGCCAGCCTCACCACGGCTGCTCTTGTCATCAGCACCGTCGCCGGCCGCTACCCGTTCGGTGGAGTGCACTGGACCGGGCTCGGCGCGTGGGCGGCCGCAGCGGTGCTGAACATGCTGGTGTCGCTTCCGCTGTTCTTCGGCGAGGAACTGGGCTGGCAGGGCTACCTTTTCCCGCGCCTCGCACAGGACGGTGACCGCCGGAGCCTGATACGGGCGTACGCGATCACCGGCGCGGCCTTCGCCCTGTGGCACCTGCCCACGCTGCTGATGGGCGGCCAGTACCCGGGGCGGCCCTGGTATGTGTCGGTCCCCGCCATGCTGGTGAGCTGCCTCCTCATCCTGCCCGTCTTCACCTGGCTGCGGCTGCGCTCCGACTCGGTCGTACCCGCCGTCATCGGCCATGCGTTCGTGAGTTCGGTGAGTGTCGGTATGGTCACGGAGTTCGCCGATTCCAAGGCGGCGCTGGATCCCCTGCACATGAGCATGGCCGGATGGCCCGGCTGGATCGCCACAGGCGCGTTCGTCGCCTTCCTGGCGCTGACCGGCCGACTCCAGCCGTCCTTCTACGCGGCCCGGACCGTCCCTCACCCCGCATCGGCCCGCAGACCGTGAGTGCGTGTGCTGCGGGGCCGACCACGGTCCGAGCCACCAAGGCCCGGACCGGGGATGCCGATCGAGGTCCGGCGGCGCGCCTGCCCCTGTCACCGGCCGGCCGCACCGGACCCGTGGTCTCCCGCGGCCGCCGGTGCGCCGGCCTTCGGGCCCGCATCCGCGTCAACCGCCGCGTCCGGCCCCGGCATCGCCGTCGCACTGGACCGGCGCGCCCCGGCGAGCGAGGTGAGGGCCACCCCGCCCACCAGCAGCGCCGCCGCGCACCACCGCAGCGGGCTCACCGACTCGCCGAGCAGGAGCGCGGCCGAGGACATCCCGAAGACCGGGACGAGCAGGGTGAACGGGGCCACCGAGGAGGCCGGGTGGTGGCGCAGCAGGAAGCCCCAGGCGCCGAAGCCGAAGACGGTGGTGATCCAGGCGACGTAGACGACAATGCCGACGCCGCTCCAGTCGAGGGCGGCAAGGGCGTCGGCGTCGCGGTCCCAGCCCTCGAAGAGGAGGGACAGGCCGAGCAGTGGCAGCACCGGCACCGTCGACACCCAGACCATGAAGTTGAGGGAGTCGGGCGGGGATGCCTTGCGGGTCAGCACGTTGGACACGCCCCAGCAGGCCGCGGCCACCA
Source organism: Streptomyces sp. NPDC057963 (assembly GCF_042887155.1). Classification (NCBI taxonomy): domain Bacteria; kingdom Bacillati; phylum Actinomycetota; class Actinomycetes; order Kitasatosporales; family Streptomycetaceae; genus Streptomyces; species Streptomyces sp. NPDC057963. The sequence continues at coordinate 293,640 of NZ_JBHVPX010000011.1, read as the reverse complement.
GCACCAGGACGAAGGCGAGCACCGGTCCGCCCGCGCCCTCGTCGATCGCGGCCACCCCGATCCCCACGAGCGCCACACCCATCCCCCACACCCGTGTCCTTCCCGGACGTTCACCGAGCGCCAGGGCCGCGAAAAGGGCGGTGAAGACCGCCTGGACCTGGAGCACGAGGGAGGAGAGGCCGGCGGGCATGCCCCGGTCCATGCCGATGAAGAGCAGCCCGAACTTCGCCACTCCGAGGACCAGCCCGACGCCCGCGATCCACTTCCAGGCGACCTTGGGCCGGCCGACGAAGAAGACCGCGGGCAACGCGGCGACCAGGAAGCGCAGGGCGGAGAACAGGAGCGGCGGGAAGTGCCCGAGACCGACCTCGATGACGACGAAATTGACACCCCAGACGGCGGCGACCAGCGCGGCCAGGGCGATGTGGAGGGGACGCATGCACCGAGGATCACCCGCCCCGACCATGTAGCACCAGCACGGTTTTCTTCATGGTGGAATTGAGCATCGCTAACGAATCACCGAGGGGTCCGTGCGGGATCGGCCCCTCGCCCTCCGGGAGGTTCCGGTGCTCGATCTGTCCCGGCTGCGCGCCCTGCACGCGGTCTTCGTCCACGGTTCCGTGGCGGGCGCCGCCGCGGCGCTCGGCTACACCCCGTCGGCGGTCTCGCAGCAGATCACCAAGCTGGAGCGGGAGACCCGCACGACCCTGCTGGAGCGGCAGGGGCGCGGCGTCGCGCTGACCGAGGAGGCGCTCCATCTCGCCGCCACAGCCCAGCAGTTGCTGGCGATCGTGGAGCGCGCGGAGACCACGCTGGAGGAGCGCCGGGGGCTGCCGACGGGACGGCTCTCGATCGGCGCGTTCGCGTCGGCGGCGCGCGGGCTGCTGCCCGGTGTGCTGGCCGAGCTGGACCGGGAGCACCCGGCTCTGGAGGTGCGGATGACCGAGGTCGATCCGCACCTCTCGGTGGACCTGGTGGCCAAGGGCGTGATCGATGTGGCGGTCGCGCACGACTGGGACATCGCCCCGCTGCCCGCCCCCCAGGGCGTGGCACAGGCGGTGATCGGTGACGACCGGTGCGATCTGCTGGTGCCCGAGGGCCACCGGCTCGCGGGGCGGGACGCGGTGCGGCGGGAGGAGCTGGCCGAGGAGCGGTGGATCTGCCAGCCGCCGGGCACGGTCTGCCACGACTGGCTCGTACGGACGCTGCGCGCGGCGGGTTACGAGCCCGACATCCGGCACCAGGCGGAGGAGAACCACACCCAACTGGCCCTGCTCGCCGCCGGACTCGGGGTCGCGATGATTCCCCGGCTGGGCCGGGGGCCGCTGCCCGCGGGGGTGGTGGCGGTGCCGCTCGATCCGGTACCGGTGCGCCGGCTGTACGCGCTGTGGCGCACCGGGGCGGCGCGGCGGCCCGCGATCACGGCGGCGGTGTCGGCGCTCCAGGCGCGCGGGGCCGCGGTGGGACTGGGGTAAGGGCCGTCCCGTAGCGGGCCGGCGGGGTCCCGGGTTCGCCCGCCCGCCCGGACTGGTGGCCCTCCTGGTCTCGGAGGCGTGCAACATCGGCATGACCCCGGTCATCAACCCCGGCCACGAGGCGCTGACCCGGGCCCGGTTGGTGCACGTCGACCAGTTCTACCTGCGCGCCGACACCATCGCCGCGGCGAACGCGGCGCTGATCGAGGCACAGGGCCAGGTGCCCGACGATACTTTCACCGCTTGACCTTGACGCGACGGCAGGGTTTCTACTGGCGGCATGCGAATTGGAGAGATCGCCGCGCTCGTGGGGATCACCCCCCGGGCGATCCGGCACTACCACCATGTCGGGCTGCTTCCGGAACCGGAGCGGCGCCCCAACGGCTACCGGGCCTACAGCATCCGCGATGCCGTCCTGCTCGCCCGGGTGCGCCGGCTCACCGAACTCGGCCTCAGTCTCGATGAAGTGCGCGACACACTCGCCGACGATGCCGGACGCGACCCGGCCGAGATATTGGAAGAACTCGACGCCGACCTGGCCCGCCAGGAAGCCGACATCCGGGAGCGCCGCTGCCGGCTCAGCGCCCTGCTCGCCGAGCCGCCCGGCGCGACCGGGCCCGTCTCACCCGCCCTCGCCGCACTGCTGGCACAGGCCCCCCGAACAGACTCGCCGAGCGCGGCCAAGGACCGCGAGTACCTCACGCTGCTGGACACCACCAGCACCGGTAACCAAGAGATGCTCGCGCTGCTCGGAACGCTGGTCGCCGATCCCGCGGTCGTCGAACTGTATGAGCGCCTCGACGCGCTCGCCGAAGCCCCCACCGACGATCCGCGCATCGCACCCCTGGCAGCTGACCTGATCGCAGCCGTCCCCGCGGAGCTGTTCACCGCAATCCCCGAGGACGGGGTCGTCGTGACCGGGTTCAAGGAGGCACTGCTCGCCGAGTACACCCCCGCACAGGCGGAAGTCGTGAGCCGGCTCATGGACGCGTTCATGGAAAGGGGCCGGAGATGAGCGGCCGGCCAAGGGGCGTACGGGCGGCACGGGTCGCGGTAGCCGCCGTGCTGCCGGGGGAACTGGCCCTGGCGGCCTGCCTGGTGGCTGGGGTCCAGCCGCCCGGGTGGGCGCTGGCGGGCGCCGAAGCGCTGGTGCTCGCAGTGCTGCTGCTGGAGACCTGGGCGCTGCGCTCGCTGTACGTCGCCGCGCGCGCCCGCGGCGTAGACCGCCGGGCGGCTCGGCGGGCTGCCCTACAGGAGGCGGTGCCGGTGACGGTCCGCCGCCTGGTCCTCCACGAGCTGCGCGCCCTCGCCTCCCTGGGACGGTGGGTCCGGCGCGGCACGCACGGGGTGCGCCCCGGGGACCTCGCTGCCGCGTACACCGGGCCCCAGACCGCGATGATGTACGGGCTGCTCTTCGTCGTGGTCATCGAGACGGCGGGCCTGGCCTTCCTCATCCCTTGGCCGGCGGTCCACCGGGTGATCCTGGTACTCGACCTGTACGGCGTCGTCCTCGTGCTGGCCCTGCACGCCGCCTGCGTCACCCGTCCGCACGTCGTGCGCCCCGACGGCTCTCTGCGGATCCGCTACGGAGCCCTCTTCGACCTCGCCGTACCGCCGGACGCGGTCGCCTCGGTCCGCGTCGACCGGCGCTACCCCGAAGGCCGCCTGATCACCCTCTCCGAGGACGGGGTCCTCGACCTGATCGTGGGCAGTCAGACCTCGGTGACCCTGGAGCTGAACCGGCCACTCCCCTTCACCCGCCCGCTCGGCGCAACGGAAAAGGCCCACACCATCCGCTTCCACGCCGACGACCCGCGCGCACTGGTCAGCGCACTCCGTCAGCCCGCCTGAGCACGCAGGTTGGGTCTCGCCGCGACGTGGCGTCCGGCAAGGCGCTCCGATCGGGCACCCGCCCGGTTGCATGTTCGACTTCTCGGCATTCTCACAAATGAACATCTGTGAGAGTTCTGCGACAGGCCCCGGAGTGATCACGTTTCCGCAGGTCGCCGTTTGCAAAAGTCCCCTCAGAACCCGCATGTTGTGCGACGGGGTTCCGAGAGGCTGCCGCCATGGATCTCACGCCCGATCAGGCCGCATTGGCGGTAGAACGTCACGACTGCCCGAACTGTGACGCTCCCGCCGGCAGCGCCTGCCGCACCCGGGGCGGAAAGACCGCCGCGAAGTACCACACTCCGCGCTTCGTCCTCGTCCCCGCGCTCCGCGCTCCGCGAGGAACTGGAGATCGCCGTCCCCGCCGGCCGACACCCGGGGCGTGCGTGGAAGCAGAGCCTCGCGCTCGCCGTCGTGCCCGCGCCCCGCACCGAGCGACCGGTACGGATCGGGTACGCGAGGACGTCGACCGCCCGGCAGGAGCTTGCGAGCCAGCTCGAAGCCCTCCACCGCGCGGAGTGCCACAAGGTCTTCAAGGAACAGATCAGCACCCGCATCAAGGTGAGGCCCGAGCTGGAGAAGGCGCTCGCCCTGGCCCGCCAGTTCAAGGAGGCCGCCCCCGAGACGCCGGTCATCTTCACCGTCCATGAGCTCAAACGCCTCGCGCGCAACGCCGCCGAGCTGATGACGCTGTCCGCCGAACTTCAGGCCGGCGGCATCCAGCTCGAACTCCTCACCGGCCCGCTCACCGGCATCTACGACCCCAACGGCATGGGCGCCATGTTCTTCGCCGTACTCGCCGTCGCCGGGCAGATCGAGCGCAACCACATCCGGGAGAAGACCCTCGAAGGGCAGGTCACCGCAGCGGCCAAGGGCAACCACGGCGGGCGCCCGAAGGTCATCGACGACGACATGCTCACCTTCGCCGTCGCGCTCAAGGACAAGGGCGTCCCGGTCCCCGAGATCGCCAAGAAGCTGGTCATCAAGACCGGGAAGAACGCGGGCAAGAACCCGTCGGTCGCCTCGCTCTACCGGGCACTCGCCGAAGCCGAGGAAGCCGCGGCCGACGACAGCCTCCCGCTGCGGCCCAAGCCCGTCCGCATCCGCCGACCGGAAGAACCGCTCACCCCCGAGGAGATCGACCTCCGCGAACGCCTCCGGGCTCAGCCCCGCCCGAACACGGAGATCCGCAGCTGGACCCCGTGATCGTTCTCAGCGCCAACGGCTGTACCGATGTTCCCCAAGGCCGGAAACGGTCCGGACCCTTGACCGGAAGTTATTTTCTGTATATCCGTGCTCCTTGGAAGTTTCTTTCACCACCCCCTCTCGTCCCCCGAGTACGGCCGAAGGAGCTCACGTGCACCACCGCACCTCCAGACGCACCCTCCTCACCGCCACCGCCGCGACCGCCGCAGCCGCCGTCACGGGCGGGGTCCTCGCCCCCGGTGCCGTCGCCGCCCGGAGGTCCGCCGGCAGCGGGCCCGGTGCCGGGCACCACACCTCAGCCGCCACCACCAGGCGCCTCAAGCGGCTCATCTCCCGGATGAGCCTGGAGGAGAAGGTCGGGCAGCTCTTCGTGATGCGGGTGTACGGGCACTCCGCCACCGAGCCCGACCAGGCCGACATCGACGCCAACATGGCCGAGATCGGGGTCCGCACCGCCGCCGAGATGATCGCCAAGTACCACGTCGGCGGAATCATCTACTTCACCTGGGCGCACAACACCCGCGACCCGCACCAGATCGCCGACCTCTCCAACGGCATCCAGCGGGCCGGTCTCGCCGGCCCCACTCCCCTGCCGCTCCTCGTCTCCACCGACCAGGAGCACGGCATCGTCTGCCGCGTCGGCGAGCCCGCCACCCTGATGCCGGGCGCGATGGCGCTGGGCGCGGGCGGTTCGCGCTCCGACGCCCGCCGGGCCGGGCAGATCGCGGGCGCCGAACTGGCCGCGATCGGCATCAACCAGAACTACGCCCCGGACGCCGACGTCAACGTCAACCCGGCCAACCCGGTGATCGGCGTGCGCTCCTTCGGCTCCGACCCGCAGTCCGTGGCGGGGATGGTCGCCGCCCAGGTGAAGGGGTATCAGAGCAGCGGCATCGCCTCGACGGCCAAGCACTTCCCGGGCCACGGCGACACCAGCACCGACAGCCACACCGGCCTGCCCGTCATCCGCCACACCCGGGAGCAGTGGGCGGAGCTGGACGAGCCGCCGTTCCGGGCCGCGATCGCCGCGGGCATCGACTCGATCATGACCGCGCACATCGTCGTCCCGGCCCTGGACCCGGCGGAGGACCCGGCGACGCTGTCCCACCCGATCCTCACCGGCATCCTGCGCGAGGAGCTCGGCTACGACGGCGTCGTGGTGACCGACTCGCTCGGCATGGAGGGCGTGCGGACGAAGTACGGCGACGAGCGCGTCCCCGTGCTCGCGCTGAAGGCCGGGGTCGACCAGCTGCTCAACCCGCCGGACCTGAGCGTCTCCTGGAACGCCGTCCTGGCGGCCGTGAAGAGCGGTGAGATCAGCGAGACCAGGATCGAGGAATCGATCCTGCGCATCCTGCGGCTGAAGACGAAGCTCGGGCTGTTCGACGACCCGTTCGTCAGCCACAGGGGTGTGGACCGCACCGTCGGGACGCGGGCCCATCTCGCCGCGGCCGACCGGATCGCCGAGCGGACCACCACGCTTCTCGCCAACGACGGCGCGGTGCTGCCGCTCTCCCGCCGCTCCCACAAGAACCTGCTGGTGGTCGGCGCCGACCCGGCCTCCCCGTCCGGCACCACCGGACCGCCGACCACCACCCTGGCCGCCGCCTTCGGGGAACTGGGCCACGCGGCCACCGCGTTGTCCACCGGCACCGCCCCCACCAAGGCGGTGATCGACGAGGCGGTGGCCGCCGCACAGGGCAAGGACGCGGTGGTCGTGGGGACGTACAACGTCTCGGCGACCAGCTCGCAGCGCACCCTGGTGAGCGCGCTGGCCGCGACCGGCATCCCGGTGATCACGGTCGCGATCCGCAATCCGTACGACATCGCCCAGTTGTCCGGGACCGGGTTCGCGGCGAGCCTGGCCGCGTACTCCTGGACCGATGTCGAACTGCGGGCCGCCACCCGGGTGATCGCGGGCCGCGCCGAACCGGAGGGCACCCTGCCGGTGCCGGTGCAGCGGGCGGACGATCCGGGGCGGGTGCTGTACCCGGTCGGCTACGGGCTGAGGTACTAGGGCGACGCCTGGCACGCTCGCGGCGTAGCAGGAATGCCCTGGGAGAGCCGGGGAAGGGCCGCGGAACCGGGAAAGGGGCCGTGTACGAGCACAGCCCCTTTCCCGGGCACGATCCGGCGCGGGGAGCGGTTACGGCCGCAGCCCGCGCTCGTTCCTCACGTCGCGCTTGTCGAGCCTCGCGTCGAACGCGGCGAGCGGCTTCGCCTTCGCCGGGTCGTCCTGCACGGCGGCCGGGGCGACGCCCGCCCAGCGCAGGATGGCCGCGGTGGCCTTCGCCTTGTCGTCGTCGGCGAGCCCGGCCACGTTGGAGCCGTGGTTGCCGCCCGCCACGGTCATGACATAGCTGTCCCGGGCGCCCGCCCCGAGCCGGAAGCGCTCCGCGCCCCACGGGTCGTTCTGCCCGTACACGTACAGCATGTGGTGGGCGTGGTGCTTCACCCAGCTGTCGACGTCGCGCATCACCGACGGCTGGAACTTCATCGGGATGGAGCGGGGTACGAAGTTGCGCGGCGGCTGGTACCCGTACCGGCTCAGCTTGCCGAGCCACGGCTGCGTGATGCTGGGCGAACCGAGCTGGGTGCCCGCCTGGTAGTAGTACGGGGTGTACGTCTCCAGGCCCTGATCGGTGTAGGCGGAGAAGCCGGAGATCGAGTCGATCGAATCCCAGATCGCCTGGTCGGGGGCGTTGCGGGCGTCGGCCGGAATGGTGTCGCAGTCGGACAGCAGGCTGTACTGCCAGTACGCCCAGACGTAGTCCATGACGACGGCCTCGTACGCCCGGTCGAGCGAGCCGGTGGTCTGGAAGGTGTAGCCGTTCGCCGCGGCGTACTCCTGGTACTTCTTCTCCAGCGGCTCACGGCGGACCAGTGCCTCGCGCTGCACACCGTTCAGCTTGTCGCGGCACTCCTTGGTGCCGACGTTGTCGAAGAACCGGTCGTACGCCGAGTCCTCCTTGTTGACCACGTCGTTGGGCGCGACGTACGCGACGACGCCGTCCATGTCCTTGGGGTAGAAGCGCTCGAAGTAGGTGGCGGTCATGCCGCCCTTGGAGCCGCCCGTGGTCAGCCAGTTCTTGCTGTAGATCCGCTTCAGCGCGGTGAAGACGCGGTGCTGGTCGCTGGCGGCCTGCCAGATGTCGAGCTTGGACCAGTCGGCGGGCGCCGGGCGGGACGGGGTGAAGAACCGATACTCCAGAGAGACCTGGTTGCCGTCGACGATCCGGGTCGGCTCGGAACGGCTGGGGTTCGTGGAGACGTTGTAGCCGCTGGTGTAGAAGACCGTCGGGCGGGACGTGTCCTTGTGCAGCAGGGTGATGCGCTGCTGGAAGGTGCCCTTGGACGGGTGCCGGTGATCGATCGGCTGGGTGTAGCCGAGGACGAAGTAGCGGTAGCCCGCGTAGGGCTTCTCCTCGATGAGACTCATTCCCGGGATGGCCAGGATGCGGTCCTTGATGTCCGTGCTCGTACCGCTGTCACTGCCGGCCGTGTTCCGGAACGCGGTCGGTTCCGCGGCGGTGGCCGCCCCGGCCGAGGCGCCCGTCGCACTCACCGTGCCGATGAGCACCGCCAGCGACAGGAACCCTCTGAGCGCCTTGCGCATGCACCCTCCCCATGATTCACAACAGTCGTCGTGAACCTAGCGGCGCAACACCTGCACCGCCAGACCCTGTTGGCACGGGGAATTCACCGGGCAGGCCGTCAGCAGAGAATCCAGCCCGTGGAGGCGGACTTTCCGGAGATCGTGGCCGAGGCCCGGACGCACCGGTTCAGCGCGTGCACCGTCACCGGGCCGGCCTGTGTCGTGTACTGGCCGCTGTCGGTGACGGGGCTGCCGCCGCGCGGCTGGAGCGTCAGGGACATCGGGCGGCGCGAGCCCGGCTTCTTGGCGACCGCGACGGCGCAGGCGTAGGCGCGGCTCTTGAAGACGCGCAGCTCACCGGTCTTGAACGAGACCGTCTTCGCGGGGCGTCCGGCGCAGGCCGCCGCGGCGTCGGCGCTGTTCGCCACGGTGCCGGTCAGCACCAGACCGACGGCGGCCGACAGCGGCAGGACGAACAGCCGCACAAGCGTCCGGCGCGATCCGCCGCGTTCGTTCCCGCCGGCCCTTCCGGTCCTTCTGGTCACCAGCCGCCCCACATCGTCCGATCGAACATTTACACCCTTGCTCGGCACACGCGCATACACGTGTACGACGCAGGAGGCCATCCGGAGGTTGCACCCGGCGCGCTCCACCTTCCGGGCGACCGCATCGCCACAGCATGGCTCCCACAGGGCAGAGCCACACGAAAGGCAGGAACCGTCATGCTCCACCTCCGCGACGCCCAGGCTCCGCGCGGCCGGCGCGCCATCGGCCGGACGCTGTTCGCCACCGCTCTCCTCACCGCCGCCGCCGTCGCCGTGGTCCCGGCCGGCGCGGCGGCCCCGCAGGCCCCGGCGGCCGCCGCGCCGGCCCACAGCGCCGGCGCCCCGGCGTACCAGCGGGTCGCCCACTTCTACGGCGCCTACATCGACGCCGCCACGGCGGAGGGCGGCGGCAAGCTCGCCACCGCGCTGAGATCCTTCTACCTGACTTCCCGCCTGCGCACCCAGCTGGACGCCTGGAAGCGGCACAACCACGCGGACGGCGTGCTCCGCGCCCAGAACACCCCGCTCGCCGTCCGGGTCACCCCGGGCGAGAGCGGCGCCGGCCACACCTGGTCGACGGTGCGGCTCACCTGGAGCACCGGCAAGCATCCCACCTACACGTATCTGACCGTGCGGTCGGACCTGGAGACCGGCAAGATCTCCGGCATCGGCGAGTGAACCGGTGGACGGGCCCGCCTCTCACACCCCCGCGGGCTCGTCCTCCCCGATGAACGTGCGCCACAGCACGGCGTAGTGCCCGTCACGGGCCAGGAGCTCGTCGTGCGTGCCGTCCTCGACGACCCGGCCGTGGTCCATCACCACGACCCGGTCGGCGCGGGCGGCGGTGGTCAGCCGGTGGGCGACGACCAGGGTGGTACGGCGGCCGGTGAGCCGGTCGGTCGCCCGGTTGACCAGGGCCTCGCTGGCCAGGTCCAGGGAGGCCGTCGCCTCGTCGAGCAGCAGGACGTCCGGGTCGACGAGTTCGGCGCGGGCGAGGGCGATCAGCTGGCGCTGTCCGGCCGAGAGGTTGCGGCCCCGTTCGGCGACCCCGTGCAGGTACCCGCCGTCCAGGGTGGCGATCATGTCGTGGGCGCCGACCGCCCGCGCCGCCGCCTCCACCTCGGCGTCGGTGGCCTCGGGCCGCCCGTAGGCGATGGCGTCGCGGACCGTACCGGCGAAGAGGTACGCCTCCTGCGGTACGACTCCGAGCCGGTGCCGGTACGCGGTGAGGTCGAGGCGGCGCAGATCGGTGCCGTCCGCCGTGACCCGGCCGCCCGTCGGGTCGTAGAACCGGGCGACGAGCTTGACGAGGGTGGACTTCCCCGCGCCCGTCTCACCCACGAAGGCGACCGTCTGACCGGCCGGTATGCGCAGGTCGACGTCGGTGAGGGCCGCCTCCGCGTCATCGCCGGAGCCGTACGCGAAGGACACGTCCTCGAAGGCGATCTCGCCGCGCAGCGACAGCACGTCCAGCGGTTCGTCCGGCGCGTCGGTGGAGGTCGGCTCCCGCAGGAGTTCCTGGATGCGGCCGAGGGAGACGGTGGCCTGCTGGTAGCCGTCGAAGACCTGGGAGAGCTGCTGCACCGGGGCGAAGAACAGGTCGATGTAGAGGAGGTAGGCGACCAGCGCACCGGTGGTGAGCGTGCCGTTGTCGACCCGGCCCGCGCCGACGATCAGGACGGCGGCGGCGGCCACCGACGACAGCAGCTGCACGAACGGGAAGTAGACGGAGATCAGCCACTGACCGCGGACCCTGGCCTCGCGGTAGTGGTCGCTGCGCCGCGCGAACCGGTCCGCGCCGTCGCGCTCGCGGCGGAACGCCTGCACGATCCGCAGCCCGGAGACGGATTCCTGGAGGTCGGCGTTGACGGCGCTGATCCGCTCCCGGGCCAGTTCGTACGCCTGGACGCTCTTGCGGCGGAAGAAGAACGTACCGATGGCCAGCACCGGCAGCGTCGCGAAGACGACGAGGGCCAGCTGCACGTCGAGGACGAGCAGCGCGACCATGATGCCGAAGAAGGTGACGACGGAGACGAAGGCCGTGACCAGACCGGTCTGCAGGAACGTCGACAGCGCGTCCACGTCCGTCGTCATCCGGGTCATGATGCGGCCGGTCAGCTCGCGCTCGTAGTAGTCCAGGCCGAGCCGCTGGAGCTGCGCGAAGATCTTCAGCCGCAGCGAGTACAGCACCCGCTCGCCGGTGCGGCCCGTCATCCGGGTCTCGCCGATCTGGGCCGCCCACTGCACGAGCACGACCACCAGGGCCAGCGCGGACGCCGCCCAGACGGCGCCGAGGGCGAGCTGCGAGACCCCCTGGTCGATGCCGTGCCGGATCAGTACGGGCAGCAGGAGCCCGCCGCCCGCGTCGACCGCCACCAGGGCCAGGCTGACCAGGAGCGGCAGCCCGAAGCCGCGCAGCAGCCTGCGCAGCCCGTAGGACTCCTCGGCCCGGACGGCCCGTGCCTCGTCGATGTCGGGTGTGTCGGTGGCTGGCGGCAGTGCCTCGACCTGGGCGAGCAGCTCCGGGGTCGCGGGCATGCCGGCCGCCCCGGTGTCGCGCGGCTCGTCCTCGCGGACCCACAGGCGCGGGCTGATGCCGCGCTCGGCGTCGAACTCGGTGTCCAGTTCTTCCTGGAGCGCGCGGTCGTCCTCGGCGGTCGAGTCGGTGGCGACGGCCGGCGGCCGGTGTCCGGGCGAGGTGCCGCCCAGTTCGTCCGGGTCGGTGAGCAGCCGCCGGTAGAGCGGGGAGCGGCGCTCCAGCTCCTCGTGCGTGCCGATGTCGGCGAGCCTGCCGTGCTCCAGGACGGCGATCCGGTCGGCGAGGCCGAGGGTGGAGCGGCGGTGGGCGATCAGCAGGGTCGTCCGCCCGGCCATCACCTGGCGCAGCGCCTCGTGGATCTCGTGCTCGACGCGGGCGTCGACGGCGGAGGTGGCGTCGTCGAGGAGGAGCAGCCGGGGGTCGGTGAGGATGGCGCGGGCGAGCGCGACGCGCTGGCGCTGGCCGCCGGAGAGGGTGAGTCCGTGTTCGCCGACCTTGGTGTCGTAGCCCTCGGGCAGGGCGGCGATGAACCGGTCGGCCTGGGCGGAGCGGGCCGCCTGCTCGATCTGTTCCTGCGTGGCGTCCGGGCATCCGTAGGCGATGTTGGCGCGGACGGTGTCGGAGAACAGGAAGCTGTCCTCCGGTACGAGGCCGATGGCGGCGCGCAGGGATCGCTGGGTCAGCTCGCGGACGTCGTGGCCGCCGACCAGGACGGCGCCGTGCGTCACGTCGTAGAAGCGGGGCAGCAGCAGCGAGACGGTGGACTTGCCGCTGCCGGAGGCTCCGACGAGGGCGACGGTCTCACCGGGCTCGATGGTCAGCGAGAACCCGTCGAGGACGGGGCGGTGCGGGGCTCCGCCGCCGAGCTCCTCGTCCTGGGCGGAGCCGGGGCGCGACGGAGCGTAGCCGAACCGCACGTCGTCGAATTCGACGCTCGCGGGGGCGTCGGCCGGGAGTTCCTTGGTGCCGTCCTTCATGGTCGGCTCGGTGTCGATCAGCTCCAGTACGCGTTCGACGCCGGCCCGCGCCTGCTGTCCGACGGTGAGGACCATGGCGAGCATCCGGACCGGGCCGACGAGCTGGGCGAGGTAACTGGAGAAGGCGACGAACGTACCGAGGGTGATCTCGCCGCGGGTGGCGAGCCAGCCGCCGAGGGCGAGCATCGCGACCTGGCCGAGCGCGGGGACGGCCTGGAGGGCGGGGGTGTAGCGGGAATTCAGCCGGATCGTCCGCAGCCGCCCGGCGAACAGCTTCCGCCCGACCTCGCGCAGCTTGCCGGTCTCCTGATCCTCCTGTCCGAACCCCTTGACGACCCGGACCCCGGAGACGGCCCCGTCGACGACCCCGGCGACGGCGGCGGCCTGCCCCTGGGCGTACCAGGTGGCGGGGAAGAGCCGGGCGCGGGAGCGGCGGGCGATGTACCAGAGGGCGGGAGCGACGGCGACGGCGACCAGGGTGAGCAGGGGCGAGAGCCACGCCATGATCACCAAGGAGATGAGGAAGAGCAGCACGTTCCCGATGGTCATCGGGAGCATGAACAGGAGCCCCTGGATCAGCTGGAGGTCGCTCGTGGCCCGTCCGACGACCTGTCCGGTGGACAGTTCGTCCTGGCGCCTCCCGTCGAGGCGGGTGATCGTGCCGTACATCTCGGTACGGAGGTCGTGCTGTACGTCGAGGGCGAGCCGGCCGCCGTAGTAGCGGCGGATGTACGTGGCTATGTACACCAGCGCGGCGGCGGTTATGAGGAGCCCGGTCCAGACGGCGAGTGACCGTGTGCGGTCGCCGACGACGTCGTCGATGATCACCTTGGTGATCAGCGGGACGAGGGCCAGCACCGCCATGCCGGCGAGCGACGAGCCGAGCGCGAGCAGCACATTGCGCCGGTAGCGCCACGCGTAACCGCTCAGCCGCCGGGCCCAGCCGGGCGCGCGCCCCGCGCGCTCCGCGTCCTCTGCTTCCGTCACCGGTGCCTCCCCGTTCGACCTGGTCTACCGGATGGCACCAACGCGGTGGGCAGCGGATTTCATCCCGCCGTTACAAAGACGGGTCCTTCGGCGTAGGGCGGTCCGCCGACCGGCCTACGCCCGGCTGCGTCGAACCGGTGGGACGTGCCCACCCGCCCGGACCGGGGCTCTGCCTCCCCGATCGCCGGACGCGGCACCGCGTCCGGCGGTCGAGGAGGGCTCCGGACGCGTCCGCTACGACCGCGGCGTCGCGGTGAGCATCCGTACGGCCGGTGCCTCCGGCACCGCGGGCACCGCTTCCTGCGGGGCGGCGGGCGGTGCGACGGTCGCCTTCGCGGTGGCGGCCGGGCTGAGGTCCTTGTGCACGGCGCGGGCGACGGCCTGAACGGTGCTGATGCCGTCGTTCATCGTCTTGTTGTCCTGGGTGAGCACGGTGATCGCGTAGTCGTGGCCCTTGCCCGTGAACGCGCCGACGCTGTGCACCCGCCAGCCGTGGGTGGCGCGCGGCAGCCAGCCGTTCTTGACCTGGACGGTCACCCCGGACGGCGCACCGGCGGGCGTGCCCCAGCGCTGGGAGGAGACGACCTTGCGCATCAGGCCCAGCTCGTACGTCCGCGCGCTGTCGCTCAGCACGGAGTTCTTGGCGGTCAGCAGGGTCAGCAGCCGCTGCTCGTCCTGGGCGGTGATCTGGGTCAGCCCCCAGTAGCCACCGGAGCCGGGCACGGTGTGCGTCATCCCGGCGGCCTTCAGGAACGCCTTGACCTTGGTCGCTCCGAGCTGCTTCCACAGGCTGGTGGTCGCGTTGTTGTCGGACTTGGTGATCATGGCGGTGGTGAGGTTGATCTCGCGCTGGGTGAGAAGGCGGTTGTGCTTCTTGTTGTCCCAGAGGAGCGTCGCCAGCACGGTCGCCTTCACGACGCTGGCGGAGTCGTACTTCGTCGCCGCCCGCAGGGAGCAGTTCGTCCGGGTGGTCCGGTCGTAGAGCGCGACCGCCGTCGTGGACTTCCGCCCCTTGAGCGCGGCGGTGATGTCCTTCGACAGCTTCGCGGCCAGCCCCGCCTTGCCGGACGTGCAGCTCACCGTCGGCGTCGCGGCGGCGGGCGTGGCGCCGAGCGCCACGGGTGCCAGTACGCCTGCGGCGAGCGCGAGGGACACCGCACCCCGCGCGCGTCCGGACATACGGGATATACAAGGCTTTTTCACAGGACATTTCCCCCTTGGTGCATGTACGCGGTGTGCCCCCGGCACACCCGACACTGATGACTTCTGGCGGACGGAAAGGTTGTACGGACGGAAGGGGCCGTACGGCGCGTGCCGGTGTTCCCCTGCCGCGCGGGCCGGGTAGGGATGGCGTCCGTCATCGCAACGGCGCGGAACAGGGAGGAATCATGCCGGACGACCGGCCGACCGACGCCCATCTCTGCGGGCAGCTGTACGCCGCCCTGGAGGTGCTGCAGCGGCTGGGCGACATCGGTTTCCGCGCGCTGGGGCGCGAGGAGTCGAGGCAGCGGGCCGCGAGGAGGCCGCGTACGGAGATGACCGTGCCTCTGCACACGGTCGGCAAGTCCCTGTACTGGGCGCGGCTGCGCGGCCACGGCGCCGAGGCGGGCGCCGTCTTCAGGACGATCCCGGACCTGATGCCCGCCGCCAGAGACCTGCCGGCCGCGCTGAGCCCTGATCAGCGGAAGGAGTTCTTCCGGGGCCGGCAGGAGCAGCTGGACGCCCTCGCGAAGGCCGCGGCGGAGACCGCCGGCCGCTGAACCGTCCCGTGCCCCCGGCGGCCGGGGGCACGGGACGGGCGGGACGGGCGGGACGGGCAGGTGCCCCCGCGGACGCTCCGGCGTGTGCGTCACAGATGCGTCGGCTCGAACATCTTCAGCAGGGCCGGGAGCACGACCACCGAAGGGCCGGGCTCCGCAAGGGACTTCGCCAGGTCGTCGGCGAGCGTCTCGGGGGTCGTACGGACCGCCGGGACGCCGAAGGACTCGGCGAGGGCGACGAAGTCGGGGCGGGCGAGTTCCGTCGCCGTGGCCTCGCCGAAGGCATCCGTCATGTACTCGCGCAGGATGCCGTAGCCGCCGTCGTCGACGATCAGCCAGGTGACCGGGAGGTCGTACTGGCGGGCCGTGGCCAGTTCCGCGATCGAGTACATCGCGCCGCCGTCGCCGGAGACCGCCAGGACCGGCTTCGTGCGGTCGGCCGCCGCCGCGCCGAGGGCGGCCGGGAAGCCGTAGCCGAGGCCGCCCGCGCCCTGGGCGGAGTGCATCGTGTTGGGGCGGCGGGCGTCGAAGGCGGACCAGGCCCAGTAGGCGAGGATCGTCATGTCCCAGAAGCTGGGGGACGTGTCGGGCAGCGCCTGGCGGACCGAGGCGACGAGCCGCTGCTCCAGGCCGAGTTCCTGGCCGGCGAGCCGGTCGCGTACCGCTTCCAGGACCGCACGGACCCGGTCCGGCGCCGACGGGTCCTCGCGGCGGTCGACCGCGTCGAGGAGGTCGGACAGCGCCTCGCGGGCGTCGGCGTGGATGCCGAGCGCGGGGTGGTTGGACTCCAGCTTCCCGGCGTCGGCCTCGATCTGGATCACCCGGCCGCGCGGGCTGAAGGTGTGGTAGTTCGAGGAGAGTTCACCGAGTCCGGAGCCGACGACCAGCAGCACGTCGGCGGACTCCAGGAAGTCCGTCGTGTGGCGGTCCTCCAGCCAGGACTGGAGCGAGAGCGGGTGCTCCCACGGGAAGGCGCCCTTGCCGCCGAAGGTGGTGACGACGGGGGCGTCGATCTTCTCCGCGAGCGCGAGCAGCTTGCCGGAGGCGTCGGACCGTACGACTCCGCCGCCCGCGATGATCGCCGGACGCTCGGCCCTCGACAGCAGACCGGCTGCCACGGCGGTCAGTTCGGGACGGGCGTGCAGGGCGCGCGGGGTGGCGTCCATCGCCGTGACGACGGGCAGGGCGGTCTCGGCGAGGAGTACGTCCTGCGGGATCTCGATCCAGACCGGTCCGTGCGGGGCGGTCAGCGCCGACTCCCAGGCGGCGGCGATCGCCGACGGGATCTGGGAGGCCGTACGGACCGTGTGGACCGACTTCACGACGTCGCGGAACGACGCCTTCTGGTCCCGCAGTTCGTGCAGGTAGCCGTGGCGGCCGCCGCCCAGGCCCGCGGTCGGGATCTGGCTGGAGATGGCGAGGACGGGGGCGGAGGCGGCCGCCGCCTCCTGGAGCGCGGCGAGGGAGGTGAGGGCCCCCGGCCCGGTGGAGAGCAGCAGCGGCGCGACCTCACCGGTGATCCGGCCGTACGCGTCGGCGGCGAAGCCCGCGTTGTTCTCGACGCGCAGGCCGAGGTAGGTCAGGGACGAGCGGCGCAGCGCGTCGAACATGCCCAGCGCGTGCTGGCCGGGCAGTCCGAAGACGGTGGTCGCGCCGAGGCCCTGGAGGGTCTCGACGACGAGGTCGCCGCCGTTGCGTCCGGGCGGGGGGTTCAGGGCGGCCGCGATCTGCTCGGGGGTGAGCTGCGGCCGCTCGTCGTGGTGGTCGTGGCTCACTTCGAACGGGCCTCTGCGATCTGGCGGGACATGACCGTCGTCAGCTCGTACGCCGTGTGGGAGGCGGCGACGGAGGTGATCTCGGCGTGGTCGTAGGCGGGGGCGACCTCGACCAGGTCGGCGGAGACCAGGTTGCAGGAGGACAGCCCGCGGACGATTTCGAGCAGCTCGCGGGAGGTCAGGCCGCCGGCCTCCGGGGTGCCGGTGCCGGGCGCGTGCGCCGGGTCCAGGACGTCGATGTCGATGGAGATGTAGAGCGGCCGGTCGCCGATGCGCTGGCGCAGCTGGTCGGCGACCTCGTCGACACCGCGCCGCATGACGTCGGCGGAGGTGACGATGCCGAAGCCCATCTTGGCGTCGTCGTCCAGGTCCTGCTTGCCGTAGAGCGGGCCGCGGGTGCCGACGTGGGAGAGCGCGGAGGTGTCGAGGATGCCCTCCTCGACGGCGCGGCGGAACGGGGTGCCGTGGGTGTACTCGGCGCCGAAGTAGGTGTCCCAGGTGTCGAGGTGGGCGTCGAAGTGGAGCAGGGCGACCGGGCCGTGCTTCTTCGCGACGGACCGCAGCAGCGGCAGCGCGATGGTGTGGTCGCCGCCGAGCGTCATCAGGCGGGCGCCGGTGGCGAGGAGGTCGTCCGCGGCGGCCTCGATCGTCTCGACGGCCTCGTTGATGTTGAACGGGTTCGCGGCGATGTCACCGGCGTCGGCGACCTGCGCGAGGGCGAACGGCGAGGCGTCCTGCGCCGGGTTGTACGGGCGCAGCAGGCGCGACGCCTCACGGATCGCGTTGCCGCCGAAGCGGGCGCCGGGGCGGTAGGAGACACCCGTGTCGAAGGGCACGCCGACGACGGCGACATCGGCGGTGCCGACCTCGTCGAGGCGGGGCAGCCGGGCGAACGTCGCGGGTCCGGCGTACCGCGGGACCCGGGAGGAGTCGACGGGACCGCGCGGCGTTTCGTTGCTGCTCATGGTGGGTGCCTTTCCTTCGGGTGTCATACGTCGTTCAGTGTGCGGGGTGCGACGGCGCGCGGAACACGGGGCCCTGCTCATGTGGCGACCGGCTCCTCGGCGGGCGCCGGGTCGTCCGCACCGCGCCCCGCCAGCCGCTCGCGCCAGGCGGCGAGTACAGCCGCGTCGGTCGGCTTCGTCGCCAGGGAGACGATCACGTACACCGCGAGCGAGGCCAGAAGCCCGTAGTAGACCGGTTCGTTGGCGAGGATTCCGTACGTCGCCATCAGGCCGATCACGGCGACGCCGCCGACCGACACCGCGGCCAGCGCGCCCGCCGCGGTGCCGCGGCGCCACAGCAGACCGCCGAGGATCGGCACCAGCAGCCCGCCGACGAGCAGGTTGTACGCGACGGTCAGGGCCTCGACCACGTTGTTGAGCGCGATGGCGATGGCGATGACACCGACGCCCATGACGAGGATGAAGACCCGGTTGCCCTTCACCTCGTCGTGCGCCTCGCCGGATGCCTCGCCGCCCCGGGACACCACGCCCCTGAGCCGGGACCAGATGTCGTTGTTGGCGACGGTGGCGCAGGCGATCAGCGCTCCGGAGGACGTGGACATCACGGCGGCCAGCGCGGCGGCCAGGACCAGCCCGCGGACGCCCACCGGCAGTTCGTCCTTGACGATGGTCGCGAACGCGGCGTCGGCGCTGGGCAGCTTCGGGTACATGACCTTGGCCGCGGTGCCGATGACGGCGCCCGCGATCGCGTACACCAGGCAGTACGTACCGGCGACCGTGCCGCCCCAGCGCGCCGTCCGGTCGCTCCTCGCGGTGAACACCCGCTGCCAGATGTCCTGGCCGATCAGCATGCCGAAGGTGTAGATCAGCACGTACGTGAAGATCGTCTCGCCGCCGATGCCCAGCGGGTCGAAGTACTCGGTGGGCAGCTTGGCCTTCATCTCACTGAAGCCGCCCGCCTTGATCACCGCGATGGGGAGCAGGAGCAGCAGCACACCGATGGTCTTGACGACGAACTGCACCATGTCGGTGAGGGTGATCGACCACATGCCGCCGAGCGTCGAGTACGCGACGACGATGGCGCCGCCGAGGATGATCGCGACGGTCCGGTTCAGATCGAAGAGGACGTCGAAGATGGTGGCGTACGCGATGGTCGAGGTGACCGCCAGCATCAGCGTGTACGCCCACATGACGACGCCGGAGATGATCCCGGCCCGGCCGCCGTAGCGCAGGTCGAGCATCTCGGAGACGGTGTAGACCTTCAGCCGGGCGATGCGCGCCGAGAAGAAGACGGAGAGGGCGAGCAGCCCGAGGCCGATGGTGAAGACCATCCAGGCACCGGAGAGCCCGTACTGGTAGCCGAGGCCGACACCGCCGATGGTGGAGGCACCGCCCAGGACGATGGCGGCCATCGTGCCGGAGTACATCCAGGGACCGAGCCTGCGGCCCGCCACCAGGAATTCGCTCTTGGACTTGGCGCGGCGCATGCCCCACCAGCCCATGGCGAGCATGCCGGCCAGATAAACGATGATCACCGCGTAGTCGACAGCCATGGGCTTCCTCCGTTCCCGTCAGGTGTGCACGTCGTACACGGTGAAGACGGTAGGTGGCCCGCAGGCGGCGCTGAAGTGTACGTTTCATCCATCATCGCAGTCACTGATGGATGGACCATCCATGCCGGAAGCCTCGGCCGGGTTCACCCCGCCCACTCCCCCGTCCGCCGTCTCCCCCGCCGCTCCCCCCACACCCCCGATCCCGCTGACCGAGCTGCTCGCCCGTGAGGAGCTCCGGCTGCGCCGGATCGCGGGTCCGGCCGAGGCGGATCTGCTGTGGGTGCACACCTCGGAGATGGCCGACCCGTACCCGTATCTGCTCGGCGGTGAGCTGCTGCTGAGCGCCGGGGTGCTGCTCAAGGACCCGGACGCCTATGTGGCCCGGCTGAGGGAGGCAGGGGCCGCGGCGCTCGGTTTCGGGGTGACGCCGGTGTTCGACACGGTGCCGCAGGCGTTGATCGAGGCGTGCGACCGGCAGGGTCTGCCACTGGTGGAGGTGCCGCCCGAGACACCGTTCACGGCGATCGCGCGGGCGGTGTGGCGGCTGATGGCCGAGGCCCGGCACCGCGAGCTGCGCCGGGTGACCCGGGCGCAGCAGGCCCTGGCCACGGCGGCGGCCCGGCCCGACCCGGTCCCCGCGGTGCTGCACCAGCTGGCGGCCCAGCTGGGCGGCCGGGCGGTGCTGCTCGCCGCGGACGGGGAGGAGCTGCACACAGCGGGCCGCCGCCCGGCCCCCGACGTCGGCGCGGCGCTGGCCCGGCTCACCCGGGTGGTCTGCGCCGTGACGCGCCCCGCGCCGACGTCCGCCACCGACACGGTGCGCGACGCGCACCTGTCCGCGTACGCGCTGGGCGGCGGCCAGGGCCTCGTCCTGGCACTGGCGACGGACCGGCGCGAGGCGGGCGACCACACCATCGCCGGGGTGGCGGTCGTGCTGCTCTCCCTGCTGGCCGCCCCGCACCAGGGCGCGGACGCGGCGGGCCGGTCCGCGGCCCTCGTACGGCTGCTGCTGGGCGCGGACCCGCAGGACGTCGCCCCGCTGCTCGGAGGCGCCGAGCGGTGGACGGTGGTGCACGCCCGCCGCAGCGGCGACGGCCCGGTGGACCCGCTGACCGCCGGAGCGCTGGGCGCCGCCCTCGGATCGGCCCTGGTCGACGCGGGCCGGGGCGGCGACGCCGTCCGGGTGCTGGTCCCCGGCGACGACCGGATCACCCCGCAGCCCGGCTGGACGCTCGGCGCCTCCGCCCCCGCCCCCATCACCGCCCTCGACCTCGCCGACGGCCAGGCGTCCCGCGCCCTGGGCCGTGCGGCGGCCACCCGCACCCCGCTGGCCCACCACCACGCCGGCCCCGGCCTCGGCCTGACCGCTCTGATCCCGCCCGACCAGGCGGAGGCCCACGCCCGCGCCCTCCTCGCCCCGCTCACCGATCCCCTGGCCGAGACCCTGCGCTGCTGGCTGAGCCTGCACGGCAGCTGGGACCGCACGGCCACGGCCCTCCAGGTCCACCGCAACACGGTCCGCCAGCGCATCGCCCGGTGCACGGCACTGCTGGACGTGGACCTGGACGACATGGACGTACGGACGGAGCTGTGGTTCGCGCTGCGGCAACGGTGACGGGCGGGATGGGGCGCGGCGGGTCGGGGTGCGGCGGGTCGGGGTGCGGATGTGCCGCTATCGCAGGCCGAGGCAGGGCAGCCAGTCGCGTGAGGTGCCGTGGGTGACGGTGAGGAGGACGCTCAGGGCGCCCGGGGCTCCGTCGAGCAGGGAGGTCCGCGCGCCCGGGGCTCTCCCGGGCGGGGTGGTCCGGGGGCCGCCGGAGGCGAGGGCCTCCGGCAGCCGGTGGTTCAGGTGCTCGACCAGGCGGGCGCTGAGCGTCGCCGCGGCCGGCAGGCGGGCCCACCGGTGGAAGGCGTCCGCCACCGCCAGCACGCCCGCGGCTCCGTGGCACAGTCCGAGCCGGTCCGTCAGGGGATCGCCGAAGAGGTGGAAGTCCTCGTCGTACCGCTGCGCGAGGGTGGTGAACGCGGCCGCCGCCCAGTCGGCCGTCGCCCGGTCCCCCAGCGCGTCGGACGCGTCCCACAGCGCCCAGGTGATGCCGGGGGAGCCGTAGCACCACGCCTGGCGGGCCCGTGCCCCGGCGGGCGGCGGGCCGTCGAGCCCGGCGCCCTCCCAGCTCCGGACGGACCGGGCGTCGTCGAAGGACTGCCGCACCAGCCAGTGGGCGGCGTGGCGCAGGGGGGTCAGCAGCCGCGGGCGCGGCCCGACGCGGCGGACCGCGGCGGTGAGCCCGGCGGTGAGCCCGGCCACGCCGTGGCCCATCCCGGTGTTCACCCGGCCCAGAAGCGGGTGGCCGGGGTACTGGCCGGTGCGCAGCCGGCGCAGGTCCCCGCTGTCGCAGAGCACGGCCAAGTGCTCGGCGAACGGCCGGAGTTGGCCGCGTGTGGGCTGCGGCGTACCGGCGCAGAGCGCGAGGAGCGTGCCGGACGGTCCGCTGATGAGGTCGTAGTCGGGCAGGCCCACGTCCGCCGTCCGCCAGGGGCGCGTCGAGGCCCTGTCCAGCAGGTGGTCGCGGAGCCGGTCGGCGGCGCGGTGCAGCACGGGGTGGATGCGGGCGCCCAGTCGCAGGCCGACGAGGGTTCCGGCCAGCCCGCCGTCGTACAGGCCGTTGTGGCAGGGTCCGCGGCCGACGGTCCGCGCCCACGCGGCCACCGCGCGTCCGGCGGTCACCACCGCGGCCGGGTCGTTCGTCTCCGCGACCACGGAGGCCAGTACCGGAATGCCCGGGTCGGGCGTCGCGCCCCCGGTATCCGGGAAGCTGTCGAGGAGTTGGAGGGAAATGTCGAGAGCCGGACGGTGCGGGGCGTGGCCGTGCGGGGTCATCGGGCCTCCGGATCGGGGAGCCGCCCGGAAAGAGTCCGGGGCGGCCTTCGGGGTGGGAAGCCACCCGGAAAGGGTTCGCGGCGGCCTCCGGGGCGGGAAGCCATCCGGACCGGTCCGGGTGACTCCGTTCAACTCGGCAGTGGACGTGTCACGTCCACCTGTGCGCGGTTGGCCGCCCCGGCAACGCCCTCACGGGGTGCGGGCGTTGCCGGGGACTTCTTGGTGAGCGCGACGGCAGCGGCTGCCGCCAGTTCCTCGGCGGTACGGTCGAAGGGCAGCCTGAGCATGACCTCGGCGGCCACCGGCGCGCCCCGGTGCAGGGCGTCGCGGCCGCCGGGCACATCGCGACGGGCAGGGGTACGGAGATCGGCGCCGGGTTCGGCGGGACCGGTACCGGGTTCGGCGGGACCGGTGCCGTTCCGGGGCCGGGCCATGTCAGTCCACCGTCCCGTACCCGGCGAGGGCCTCGGTGACCAGGCTCTGCCGCGCATGCGAGAGCCGTCCCCGGTTCCAGTGGAAGATCACGGCGTGGGCGGCGGCCCGGCGCGGGCCGCGCACCGCGTCACCGGACTCGAAGTAGCCGGTGCGCCAGCGGTCCGCGGCCCTGCGCACCGCCTCGCCATGGAGCTCCTGCGCCGCGCGCCGGTCCTCGGGCACATCTTCGAACAGTCGCGCGCGAGGCCGCTCCCAGTAGTCCCGGATGCCCTGGGCCGCCAGGCGGAGCCCGGCGTCCCGAAGACCGTCGTCGAGACCACGTCCGGTGTCCGTGCGCACCGCCTCCCAGACACCGCGGTGTTCCCAGCCGACGATGTGCAATCCGTCGAACATCTCGCGCAGCAGGGCCAGCGAGAACTGCCAGTCGGCCGGGGCCTGTTCGCCTCCTCCCGCGCTCAGGGCGTGGTGGTCGAGCCAGGCCAGCGAGTCCGCCGTGAACACCCCGTGCACCCACGGCATGGAGGCGGGGCCGCCGAAGAGGTAGGACTCCGGCTCGTACACCGCGCACACCGGCGGTGCGGTGAGCCCGTCGAACTCCGTGAGACGGCCGAGGAGTTCGACCCGCAGCCCGACGGCGTCGTCCGCCCCGGCCTCCTGGAAGCGCATGCGCAGCCCCGGCGGCTTGTGCATGAAGAAGAAGGCGTGTGCGGTGTGCGCGTCGAGGAGGTCGCGCGCCGTGTCGGCGATCCAGGCGTACAGGCGCGGCCACGCACTCGACCGCGGGGCCAGGTTCACCTGTACCCAGCTCGCCTCCGGGTGCTCCACCCTCACCATGGGACCTCCGTGTGTCGTGTGTGCCCGGCTGTCCGGCGGTCTGTCCGGCGGTCTGTCCGGCGGTCTGTCCGACTGCCTTGCCGGCTCGCCGGCCTGCTCATGGCAGGGCGTCCCGCGGACCGCGGAGTGCTGCCGCGGAATCGCTCGGACATCGGGAGAAGCCCTTGGTTCGCTCTGTGTCGCCTGCGGAATCACGGGACGCGCGAGGTGCCCGCAGCGCCTGTCGGTCGATCGGGTGCACCGAGCCGGGCGGGAATCGCCCCGCCCTCTGGCACAGGCACCCTCCCGGTCCCTCATTCAGCTCATTTCCCGCTTTCGCACCAGCTGAAAGGTATATAGCAATTAGTCACATTATGAACGGGTGTGCGCTTGGCGCGGCCCTTGAGGAAAACGCGCAGCCGTCCGCGCCGTCGCACGGACGAGTGGTCACGGTCACCTCTGATGCGACCCGGCGTGAAGCGAAAGGCCGTCCCGCAGTCCGCGAGATCCGGAGTGAGCGGCGTGGGACATCAAGCCGACGAGGGTCGTCCGTCGCCTACAACTCAGGTACCAGACAAGGGGTGTTGCGTCACGCCAAGGATGGAGGGGAAGTGCAGCCCGGCGGGGGATCCGCGCGCATGGCCGGTTCCTGAAAGATCTTCCCTGTCCGAACATGCGACCGGAAGGAACGATATTATGCACAGACGACGTCTCGCGCCCCTGTTGGCCGTGAGTATCACGGCAACGCTGGCTCCCGCGCTCGCCACCTCGACGGCCACCGCCGCTCCGGCCGCCACCCCGTCGACCGCCTCCTCGTCCCCCGCCACGGGCGCGCTGAACCGGTATGTGAAGCAGAAGCCCCGGTGGAAGCGGTGCGAAGCCGCCGCTCCGGCGGAGTTCGAGTGCGCCACGATCAAGGTTCCACTGGACTACCGGGCACCCGGGGGCAAGCAAATCGACTTAGCCATATCCCGGATCAGGAGCACCGCGCCCGACAAACGGCGCGGTGTCCTGTTCTCCAACCCCGGCGGCCCGGGGGGACAGGGGCTCTACATGCCGCTGTCGATGCAGGAGCAACTCCCCAAATCCGCACAGCAGAAGTACGACCTCATCGGCTTCGACCCGCGCGGTGTGGGACGGAGCAGCCCGGTCTCCTGCGGTCTGGAGCCGGAGGAGGAGAACTGGCTGCGGCCGTACAAGGAGAAGACGTTCGACAAGGACGTCGCCTGGGCACGCGACGTCGCGAAGAAGTGCAAGGAGAAAGCGGGCGACACGCTCCCGCACATCACCACGCGCAACACCGTGCGCGACATGGATCTGCTCCGGGCGGTCCTCGGTGAGAAGAAGATCTCGTACGTGGGTTACTCGTACGGCACCTACCTGGGCGCCGTCTACACCCAGCTCTTCCCGGGCCGGGCCGACCGGTTCGTGCTGGACAGCGCGGTCGATCCGGCGCGCGCCTGGCGGGGGATGATCCAGTGGTGGGCGGAGGGTGCCGAGCCCGCGTTCGACCGGTGGACCGGGTGGGCCGCCGAGCGTTCGGAGAAGTACGGCCTCGGTAAGACTCCGAAGCAGGTCGACCGGACCTTCTGGGACCTGGTCGCGCAGGCCGACGAGAAGCCCATCGAGGTAGAGGGACAGCCGACCACCGGTGATGACATCCGGAGCGGTATGCGCGGGGCGGTCTTCAGCCCGAAGGAGGCCACCGAGGCGATCGTGGAGCTGAAGAAGGCCGCGGCCGGCGAGCCCGCCTCCGCGAAGAGGCTCGGGGCGTTCGCCGGATCCGAGGGAACCGGGACGGCAGGCGCCGCCGCCGGTGCCGCCGCCGGTGCCGCCGAGATCCCGTCCGACAACTCCACGGCGAGCTTCTGGGCCGTGGTGTGCGGCGACAACTCGGCCGCATGGTCCCGCGATCCTGAGAGCTACCGGCGGGACGCCATCGAGGACAAGGGCCGCTACCCGCTCTACGGTGACTTCGCGTCCAGCATCAAGCCCTGTGCGTTCTGGGACAAGTCCGTGGAACCGGCGACCAAGGTGAACAACAAGGTCGGCTCCCTGGTCGTCCAGAACGAGTGGGACTCGCAGACCCCGCTGCCCAGCGGTCAGGCCCTGCACGCCGACCTGAAGGGCTCGAAAATGGTCACCGTCCTCGGCGGCGAGGGCCATGGCGTCTACCCGAACGGCAACGCCTGCACGGACGGCACGGTCAACAACTACCTGCTCACCGGGAAGCTCCCGGCGAAGGACGTGACCTGCAAGGCGACGGCCGAATCGAACGCGGAGGCACGGAAGAACCAGAAGCGGGACGTGCTCCCCGGGTCGCCGCTCCCGGAGCGTGCCCCGGACCGTTTCTGAGCCCGGCCGCACGGCCCATGACCGCATGACCCGTTGAAGATGGGGCGGGACCTCCCGGCGGGATCCCGCCGGGAGGTCTCTGTGGCCGGTATGCAGGAGCCGCAGGCCTCCGCCGGCGGGGATTGAGGCGCGCAAACTATCGCCGCCCGGCCGGTCCCGGCACTGAGCAGGAGGCGCTCTCTAGGAGGCGCGGGTCTGTCCGGCGTTGACTGCGGCGTCCGGCGCCACGCCGTGTGCGTGCTCCTCTCCCCACTGCCGGGCATCCGATTTGGGCCGGGGGATGAGGAAGGTCGCCAGCAGTCCGAGTGCCAGCAGCACGGCGCAGGTACAGCCGTTGATCCGGATCGCGTGGGACATGGCATCACGAGCGGCGTCAGCGGCGGATGCCGTCTGCGGGTTCTCGCTCAGCCCGGAGATCATCGCGCCGGCGCTGTCGGAGACCACCGAGGACAGTTGGTCCGCTCCGGATGCGGGCGTTCCCTGCTTGACAAGCCGATCCGACAGATCGGAGGCCAGCGCCGTGAAGAACGTCGACGTCAGAATCGCGATGCCGAGTGCGGAGCCGAGTTGGCGCGCGGCACTCTGGATTCCGGATCCCTGGCCGGCCTGCTGCGGCGGTACGTCCGCCAGGACGACGTTGGTGACCTGCGCAGTGGCGAAACCGACCCCCATGCCGTACAGGAACAGGGCGGTTCCGATGACCCACCACGGGGAGTCGCTGCCGGCCAGCAGACCGAACATCAACAGACCGATGGCCTCAAGGACCAGGCCGATCCGGACCAGGCCGACAGGACCGGCCTTCTCGGCCATGCCGAAGCTCGCGCCGCTCGCGAAGAAACTGCCGATCGCGACGACGAAGACCAGCAGCCCGGTCTGGACCGCGGAATACCCCAGGGTGTACTGGAGCCACAGAGGCAGCACGGCGAGCATGCCGAACTCCGCCAACGCGATGACGAGCGTCGCGATATTGCCCGTACTGAAGGACTTGATGCCGAACAGCGAGGTGTCCATCAGCGGCGCCGTACCGTTCTTCCGAGTCAACCGCACCTGCAGGAACAGGAAGAGCAGGAGGCATGCCACTGCGATGACCAGGGCGACCGGGATGACCGACAGATTCACCCCGTCCCCGAAGGGACCGAAGTTCTTCCGCGGCTCCCACCACCCGTAGTTGCGTCCCTCGATCAGTCCGAACGCGAGAAGTCCCAGGCCCAGCACCGACAGCGCTCCGCCGGCAGCGTCGATCCTTCCTGGCTGCCGAGGGGACTTCTGCAGGAACTTCATGACGCCGACAAGGATCAGCAGTACGACGACGATGTTGATGCCGAAGGCCCACCGCCAGGAGTAGTCGGCGAGCCAGCCGCCCAGCAGCGGTCCGACCGCGGCGGCCGCTCCGATCGTGGATCCCCAGATGGCGAAGGCCTTGCCGCGGTCCGGACCCCGGAAGGTCATGTTGAGCAGAGCCAGCGACGTCGGCATGATGATCGCGCCGCCGATACCCTGCGCGAGTCGGCCGGCGATCAGTAGATCCCCGGTGGGCGACAGCGCTGCGGCGATGCTGGCCAGTCCGAAGATCACGGTTCCGATCAGGAACAGCCTGCGCGCTCCCAGGATGTCCGAGAAGCGGCCCATCACCAGCAGCAGAGCGGCCAGAACGATCGCGTAGGACTCCTGGATCCACTGGGCACCGAAAGCCGAGATCCCCAGGTCATCGATGATCGGCGGCATCACCACATTGACGATGGTGAAGTCCACGACCACCAGCGAGACACCGAGGGAAATGGCGACCAAGCCCAACCAGGCGTCCCGGTCGGTCGGTGAGGGCCGAGCTGGATTCTCGGACACTGCGTTCCTCCGCTCTGTTCGATGCAACGCACCCGGATCGGTCGCCGAGGGCGAGGTACTGGGGTTGGCGGGGACGCGTCCCGCCCCCGAGCCAGTGGCACCTTGACAGCAGAAGAGGACGTACTTTGACCTCTACTGACACCAATCCGGAGGGCAATCCGTGATCGCCAACCGAACGCTGGAACTTCTCAGTCTGCTTCAGGCCCAGAAGGAGTGGACCGGCAACGGTCTGGCCGAGCGGCTGGGCGTGTCCCCGCGGACCGTCCGGCGCGATATCAATCGGCTGCGCGAACTGGGTTACCCCGTCACGGCGACGAAAGGCCCTTCCGGCTATTACCGGTTGTCCCGCGGAGCGCGACTGCCTCCGCTGATAGTCGACGACGAGCAGGCCATCGCCATCGCGCTGGCCCTCCAGACGGCGCCGGCCTCGGTGACCGGCATGGGGGACGCCACGAAGCGTGCGCTGAACTCCATCAAGGAGCTCCTGCCGCCCCACCTGGCCCGCCGGCTTGCGACCTTCTCGATCGAACAGATCGAGAACGCCTGGGAGCTTGCCCCGCCCCAGGTCGATCCCGCACTGCTGGTGCAACTGAGCGCCGCCGCGCAACAACGTGAGCTGGTGAGGTTCTCCTACCGTTCCATCAACCTCGACTCGGTGGAGGACAGCGAGGTCCTGGCCGAACCCCACCGGCTCGTCGTCTGGTCCGGACGCTGGTACATGGTGGCTTACGACCAGCACAGGGACTCCTGGCATACCTACCGGCTCGACCGCATCAGAGATCTGGTCCCCACCGCTTGGCGATTCGGCCGGCGGGACGTTCCCGGAGCGGACATCACCCGCTTCGTCCAGGGCCAGCCCGATCGTGGAGATACCGCAGACACCTGGCCCTGCTGGGGCACCGTCCTGATGGAGTGCCCCGCGACGCTGGTGGCGAAATGGGCTCCGGGCGCGGCGAGTTTCGAAGCGATCGACGAGCGGATCACCCGGATTCAGATGGGAGCGTGGTCGTGGTCGGCGCTCATCGGCTTCCTGGTCACCTTCGACTGCCGTTTCACCGTCGAAGGCCCGCCCGAACTCGCCGAAGCGGCCCGCAAAGTGATCGGCCGCCTCGACGTCGAGATACCCCTGACCGGCGAGCACTCGGGGCCGTCAGCCGGAATCCCCTCCTGACAAGCCGTATCTCAACCGAACGTGATGGTCTGATTCCTACCGGTCAGGCATGGTTTCCTTCGGGGTGAGGGAGGGTTTCGGCGTCCTGTTTTCGCTTGATCGTCGTGGGGGGGCGTGCCGCTTACGGCCCTGTACCTGCAACGTATGAGGCAGCCATGCCTCTGATCAGGCGATCGCGCCGGGCGCCCGTTCGCGCCGGAGTGCCGCACCTCCCCGAGCGGGCTTCGAGCGCCCTGTATCTGCGCCTGTCTGCGCAGGTCACAGCCGTGCCAGGCTGCCGGTGACCAGGGACAGAGCCCTGATCACTGTCAGGAGAAGAGGTCTCCGTCATGAACCGCATCGCCGCGCTCGCCGTCACCTCGATCGCCTTGGCCCTGGGGGTCGGAACCGGGCCCGCCACCGCCGTGGCCACCGAGAACACCGCCGTGAAGAACATGAAGAGCACCACCGTGAAGAGCACCGGCGCGAACGCCGCCGTCGGGAGCTCCCGCGCTTCCTACAACTGCAGCCCTGGTTACTTCTGTATCTACAGCGACTGGAACGGAGGTGGTACCCGCTGCCAGTGGTCGGACAAGCAGCGGGCGAATACCGCCGACAACTGCTCCTTCATCCAGCGGGGCCAGAACGTCCGCTCCGTGTGGAACGCGACCGGACATCGCGTGCAGTACTACACCCAGACCAACTACAACGCCCGGGTCGGCTCCACCGCCGCCGGAAAGGGCGGCAACCTCCAGGGGAATTACCAGATCCGCTCGTTCAAGCCCCAGTAGACAGCAGCGGAGAAGGCACCAGGAGCCCTTCCCGGCCGGCGGCCGGGAAGGGCTCCTGCGCGTCCACGGCCGGAACACCGGTCGGACCGCCGACCGAACCGCCGACCGGAATGCCGACCGTAGCGCCGACCGGACCGCCGGGGCGGGCGTGCTGAGCATCACCCTGGACAGCGCCGATGACTGCCGGGTAACTTTTGATCAGGACTGAGCAAGCGCTTAGCCAACCTGGCCGAAGCTCGCCCGAAGCCGATCGCAGCTGACCAAGGAGGCACCCCCGTGCGCCGTACGGTATTCAACGAGGACCACGAGGCGTTCCGGGAGACCATCCGCGCCTTCATCGAGGCCGAGGTCGCCCCCGTCTACGACGAGTGGTTCGCGGCGGGCCAGGTGCCCCGCGACTTCTACTACAAGCTCGCCGACCTGGGCATATTCGGCATCGAGGTGCCGGAGGAGTACGGCGGCGCCGGGGTCGAGTCGTTCAAGTTCGAGGCGATCATCTCCGAGGAGTGCGCCCGCGCGGCCGTGAACTTCGGCGGCTCCGGTGTGCACGTGCTGCTCTGCCTGCCGTACATCAAGGCGTACGCCACCGAGGAGCAGAAGAAGCGCTGGCTGCCGGACTTCGTCAGCGGCCGGACGATGTACGCCATCGCCATGACCGAGCCGGGCACCGGTTCCGACCTGGCCGGCATGAAGACCACCGCCAAGCTCTCCGAGGACGGCACGCACTACGTCCTCAACGGCGCCAAGACGTTCATCACCGGTGGCGTCCACGCCGACCGGGTCATCGTCTGCGCCCGTACGGACGCGCCCAAGGCGGACGACCGCCGGCACGGCATCTCCCTCCTCGTCGTCGACACCAAGGCCGAGGGCTACTCGGTCGGCCGCAAGCTCGACAAGCTGGGGCTGCGCACCTCCGACACCGCCGAGCTGGCGTTCGTCGATGTGAAGGTGCCGGTCGATGACCTCCTCGGCGAGGAGAACAAGGGCTTCTCCTACCTCGGCCAGAACCTGCCGCAGGAGCGCCTCGGCATCGCCGTCGGCGCGTACGCGCAGGCCAAGGCCGCCGTCCGGTTCGCCCAGACCTACGTGCAGGAGCGCACCGTCTTCGGCAAGACCGTCGCGTCGTTCCAGAACACCAAGTTCGAGCTGGCCGCCTGCCAGGCCGAGGTGGATGCCGCCGAGGCCGTCTGCGACCGCGCCATCGAGGCCCTCGACGCCGGGGAGCTGACCCCCGCCGAGGCCGCCTCCGCGAAGCTGTTCTGCACCGAGGTCGCGCACCGCGTCATCGACCGCTGCCTCCAGCTGCACGGCGGCTACGGCTACATGAACGAGTACCCGATCGCCCGCCTCTACGCCGACAACCGGGTCAACCGCATCTACGGCGGTACCAGCGAGGTCATGAAGTCGATCATCGCCAAGTCCATGGGCCTGTAGAGCGGTTACGTTCCCTCCATGAGCTCAGCACTTGAATCCCTGCTCGATCTGCTCGACCTGGAGCAGATCGAGCGGGACATCTTCCGGGGTACGAGCCGTTCGGCGGTCGTTCCCCGTGTCTTCGGCGGCCAGGTCGCGGCCCAGGCCCTGGTCGCCGCGGGCCGTACCGTCCCCGCCGCGCGCACGGCCCACTCCCTGCACTCCTACTTCCTGCGGATGGGCGACCCGGGCGCACCGATCGTCTACAGCGTCGACCGCATCCGGGACGGCCGGTCCTTCACCACCCGCCGGGTCGTGGCTGTCCAGCACGGCCAGCCGATCTTCCATCTGTCGGCGTCCTTCCAGACGTACGAGGAGGGCCTGGAGCACCAGGCGGCCATGCCGCCCGCGCCGGACCCGGAGACGCTGCCCACGGCCGCCGAGATGCTGCCCCGGTACGCGGACCGCTTCAGCGATCCGGGGGTCGTGGACCGGCTGATCGAGGCGCGGGCCGCGGTCGATCTGCGGTACGTGGACGCCCCGCCCTTCGGCACGGTCGGCGAGCCGCGCGAGCCCCGTTCCCAGGTGTGGTTCCGCACCAACGGCAAGCTCGCGGACGACCCGCTGCTGCACGTCTGCATGGCGACGTACGTCTCCGACATGACGCTGCTCGACTCGGTGCTCCTCGCCCATGGGCGCGGAGGCTGGACGGTCGGCGACGTGGTCGGGGCGAGCCTGGACCACGCGATGTGGTTCCACCGGCCGTTCCGGGCCGACGAGTGGCTGCTGTACGACCAGGAGTCGCCGTCCGCGTCCGGCGGGCGCGGGCTCGGCCAGGCCCGCATCTACACGCAGGACGGCCGGCTGGCGATCACCGTCATCCAGGAGGGCGTGGTCCGCGTCCCCCGGGACTGACCGGAGAGCGGTACCCGTCCGTCCGCCGGGTCGGCCCGGTCCCGGCCCGGCGCCGGGCGGCGGTTCCGCGGCCGCCCGGCGGGTGAGCGGCCGGAGCCGCACCGGCAGCGCACCGCCCCAATGACGTCAGCTCAGCGCACCGGTGACGTCAGCGCACCGCCCCGGTGGCGTCAGAGCAGCCCCGCCGCGTCCAGCAGATAGTCCGTCAGCGGGTCGTAGAACCGCGGGTCCAGCACATGGTCGTCCAGCGGCACGGCCACCTGGAGCGTCCCCTCCGCCTCGCCGAGGAAGAGCGCCGGGTCGTTGCAGTCCGCGTACCCCACCGCGTCCAGCCCGCGCTGCGCGGCGCACCCCGCCCATCCGTGGTCGGCGACCACCAGGTCCGGCAGCGGCCGGCCCTCCCGCTCCAGACCGTCCAGGATCGCGGCCATCGGGGCGGGCGAGTGCGTGTGCCAGAGCGTCGCGCCGCGCTCCTGCACCGCGACGTCCGCGAACTGGAACACCATGCCCTCGTCGGCCACCAGCCCCGAGGGGATCCGGACGATCTCGCACCCGGCGGCCCGCAGCGCCTGCGCGGTCTGCCGGTGCACGTCGAGGAGCCCTCCCGGGTGCCCGGTCGCGAACAGCACGCGCTGCGCGCCCTCCGCCGCCTTCCGCAGCCGCGCCGCCATCCGGTCCAGGGCGTCGACCGTCAGCTCCGGGTCGATGGTGTCCTGGCCGAACCGGTGCTCCGGGTCGTCGCTGACCCCGCAGCGCTCGGCCATCACGGCCAGCACGTCCTGCTCGTCGCGCCACCGGTCCCCGAGCTCCAGGCCCAGCCAGTAGTGACGGTCGCCGTTGGCGAGCTTGCGGTAGTGGGAGAGATTGTTGTCGCGGGGTGTGGCGACGTCTCCGGCGATGCGCGTACGGACGAGGTGTTCCACGAGGGCGGCACGGCTGGGTATCGGCATGAACCCATTGTGCCGTCAGGTGTGCGCAGTGTGCCGGGTGTCCTGCGGGACGGCCGGCCCCGTCCGGACCGGCCGCCCGCTCAGGGAAGCCGGGTCGAGTACGTGATCTTGTCCAGGTGGTAGTACGTGGCGACGCAGGCCGCCGGCCACGGCCTCTTGCCGTGGCCGCCGAACGGCTCCCCCATCCCGCTGACCGACACCGGTGTGTACGGAAGCACCCGGGCGCCCTTGGCCGCCTGTCCCCTCAGCCACCGGTCCTGCCGGTCCCAGTGCTGGGCGCGCACGTCCATCTGCCGTTCCAGCTGGAGCAGCGGGACGGCGAGACCGGCACAGGCCGCGGCGCACGCGACTGCGGCGGCCACCGCCGTCGCCGCGCGGATCCCCCGCCTGCCGCCCCGCAGCGCCCGTCCCAGCAGGGCCCCGACGCCGACCAGGAGCAGCACGAGCAGCAGGAGGAAGTCGCCCCAGATCCGCGACGCGGTCACCACGCTCGCCCCGAAGGCGGGGTGGGCGACGACGATGCAGAGGTAGCCGGAGACCAGGAAGGCGAGGAACCCGGCAAGGACCAGAAGGAGGGGCTTGCGGCGCAGGGACCCCTCCGGCCCGTCCGTTCCGCGCCCGCCTCCGCGCACCAGCAGGCCCAGCAGCACACCCACGGCGACCGCTCCCAGGTACTGCCAGGTCGTGAAGATCGTCCCCAGGATGTGCCCGAACTCCCGCAGCGCCGTGGTCAGCGCCTCCGGACCGAACATGGAGGAGCTGTCGGCGCCGAACCGTTCACGCCGGGCGCGTGCGCCGGGCGACACGTACAGGATGGCCGTCCCGACGGCGACCCCGGCGAAGGCGACCACGCACCAGACGCGGGTACGGGTCCGGCCGGCCCCGGGAAGGGCCCACCGGCTGATCAGCAGGGCGGTGGCGAGCACGACGAACGCGACGACCGCCGTCTCCTCCGACAGGGTGCCGATGAAGATCCCCGCCAGATACGCGACGCCCAGCGCGAAGGCGCGCCCCCGCCGCGTCCGTGCGCGCAGCAGGGGGATCACGGCGGCGCAGGCCAGCACCGGTGCGACGGTGTGCGAGACGGAGGAGGCGGGCCAGTAGAACGCCTTGTACGGGTTGGGCGACGCGAAGAAGAAGAGCACCGCCGTCGTCGCGCCCACCAGCAGCGCGAGCCCGCGTGGCGCGGTCAGCCCGGCTTTCTTGAGCGCGGAGGCGATCAGCGCCCAGAGGATGCCCAGCATGAGCACCCCGCTGACCAGCGCGAACCATTGGTGGCCCGGGACGCCGAAGGCCCCGTACGCGATGACGAGCAGCGCGTTGGCGATGCGTCCGTTGTCGTGGAGGAAGAACTTCCCGATCATGCCGGAGGCGCCGTCGTCCCGGATGACCGGGAGGAAGCACCAGTCGTCCCCTCCCGGGCGGACCAGCCGGCCGGCCCAGAAGGCCGCGCCGAGCAGGGTGAGCGGCAGCAGGGCGAGGCCCGCCGTCCCGATCGTCGCCCACCGCCGCGCGGGGCCCGGCCGGGCTTGCGGCCGGGGGGATTCCTCGCTCCCCGCCTGGGTGCCGGCGGATTTCGACGTGTCCGTGGTCATGTGCACTGGTGCCCTTCGTACGTTGCTCGCGTCTTGCGCGCCAAGAGGTTCAGGCGGTGTGAGGTCACGGTGTGGTGTGTCCGGTGTGGGGTCACGGTGTGGTGTGTCCGGCACTGCTCTCGGCCGGGCCGGCACCCTGCCGGGCCAGGGCGGCACCGGAGTCGATGGCCCAGCGGGCGAGCAGGAACGAGAAGGGGGTGGCGAGGATCCCCGCGGCCACGGCGGCGATGTTCTTGTCCATGCCCAGCCTGCTCACGCCGAGGTAGAGCAGGACGCCGGTGAGGACGAGATTGACGACGCTCGACAGCGGATACCGGACGAATGCATGCCAGGTCGGCTTCGTCCGGCAGGTGATGTAGGAGTTGAGCAGGAACGAGCCCACGATGCTGACCGTGTATCCGATGACGTGCGCGGCCAGGTAGGGAATCCAGGTGTTCAGCGAGACGTACACCCCGAGATATACCGCCGTGTTGACGATTCCGATCATCCCGAAAGCGATGAACTGGCGCACGGTGCGGAACCGGGACGCGCCGAGCGCGGTCGACCCGGTGCGTCCCGCCGGTGGCCTCCTGGCCGCGGGACCGGACGGACCCGAATGGCCCTCTGCCGGAATGTCGACCGGTACCGCCTTCGGGGATTCGCTCGTCTCGCGCACCACATAGTGCGGGCGGCGTTTCGCTTCGTAATAGATGCGTCCCACGTATTCGCCGATGACACCGAGCGTGGCGAGCTGGATTCCACCGAGTGCCACGACGGCGGTCAGCAGGGTGGTGTAGCCGGGTACGGCGACACCGTGGAGCACGACGCCGGCGATGGTCCACAGGGCGTATCCCAGCGCCGCCAGCGCGAGCCCGAGGCCGATGTGGATGGCCAGCCGCAGCGGACGGCTGTTGAAGGAGATGAGCCCGTCGATCCCGTAGTTGAGCAGGCGTCTGCCGCCCCATTTCGAACGTCCCGCCGCGCGCTGGGTGTTCCGGTAGGTGAAGCCGACGGTGTCGAAGCCGATCCAGGAGAAGATCCCCTTGGAGAACCGGTTGGTCTCGGGCAGCGCGAGCACGGCGTCGACGGCGGTGCGCGACAGTAGCCTGAAGTCGCCCTCGCCGTCGACGACCTCGACGTCCATGCACCGGCCCATGGCCCGGTAGTAGAGGGCGCTGAGAAGGGTGCGCAGGACTCCGTCCCCCACGCGGTCGCGCCGCGCGACGACCTGGTCGTAGCCGTGCTGGCGCAGCTCCAGCATGCGGGGCAGCAGTTCGGGCGGGTGCTGGAGGTCGGCGTCCATGAGGACGACGGCGTCGCCGCGGGACATGCGCAGTCCCGCGAGCATGGCGGCCTCCTTGCCGAAATTACGGCTGAAGGAGGTGTAGCGGACCCGTCGGTCCGCGGTGGCGAGTGAACCGATCCGGAGCCTGGTCCGGTCGCTGCTGCCGTCGTCGACATAACAGATCTCGAAGGTCCGCCGAGTCGGTTCGAGGGCGGAGATCAACGCACGGTGGAATACCTCGATGACCTCGTCCTCATTGAAACAGGGGACAACGATCGAAACCTGACATGTTTTCATTTAAATTCCCCATCAGGCGTGGGCGAGACAGCTCAAACCATATGCCTGGGGGCCACTCGACACTGCGACCGACGGAGCTCGTCGAGGAAAAGGAAAGGGAATATGGGGAAGCACCTCGCCCTTCTCGCATCAATTCATATATTCACGGCCGGGCGGGGAACGCGGACGCACCCGCCGGGCACGCCCTACGGACGGGCCGCCGCCTCGAACGCCCCGCGGGCCAGCCGGTGCAGCAGCGCCGCCGTGCCGGCGCGGTCCGGCTGTGCACCCGGACGGCCCAGGTGAGGAGTCGAGTTCAGCAGCCCGAAGACGGCGTGGACGGCCGCGCGGGCCTCGTGCTCGGGCAGGTCCGGATACAGCTCGCGGACGACCTCCACCCACACCTCGACGTACTGCCGCTGGAGCTGGCGGACCCGCTTGCGGTCGGCGTCCCGGAGACGGTCCAGCTCGCGGTCGTGGAGGGTGATCAGGGGGCGGTCGTCGAGGGCGAAGTCGATGTGGCCCTCGATGAGCGCGTCGAGCAACGCCTGCGGCGAACCGTCCCCACGGGCCGCGTCCTCCGACACACGCAGCTGCCCGCCCGCCAGCAGCCGCTCACTGATGCCGACCAGCAGCTCGGCGAGCATCGCGTCCTTGCCGGGGAAGTGCCGGTAGAGACCGGGGCCGCTGATGCCGACGGCGGCGCCTATCTCGTCGACGCCGACGCCGTGGAAGCCGCGCTCGGCGAAGAGGCGGGCGGCCTCTCTGAGGATCTGCTCGCGGCGGGTGGGAGCGTCCGTCCTGGTGGTCATGGATTCGATTCTAGACAGTCGGGTTAGCGAGCGTTAACCCAAGCGCGGCCGGGCGGCGGCCGCAGCAGCGCGGGGCGACCGCCCCGGGAGCGCGTGGCGTCACAGGCGCGCGTGGCGTCACAGGCGCGCGTGGCGTCACAGGCGCGCGTGGCGCTCGATGTCCTCTCCGAACTCCGTGAGCGCCTGGTCGGTGAGCGTGGGACGGGTGTCGGCGATGGCGGCGAGGTAGTCCTCGGTGCCGGCCGGAGCACCCTTGCGGTCGGCGACTTCGCGTTCGAACGCGGCGTGGGAGCCCTTGCGGGCGGCGAACTCGATGTCGGCCGGCGTGAACATCTCACTCGCCGACACCAGCCGGTGCAGCTCGACGCGGTCGGCGGCCGCGCCGAGGTAGCGCCGCCAGATCGCCGCTCGGGCCACCGGGTCGGGGGGACCGACCGGGATGACGTAGTCGAACCGGCCGTGGCGCAGGAATGCCGGGTCGAGGGAGCGGACGGAGTTGGTGGCGCAGATCAGCAGGCGGTCGTCGTGGTCACGGAAACCGGGAATCAGTTTGAGCAGTTCATTGGTGACTCCGTGACTGGGGTCGACGGCCCGGCCGGACCGGACGCCGGCGATCTCCTCGACCTCGTCGATGAACAGCAGAACGGATTCCAGCTCCGCCAGATCGGCGAACGCGTCCCGCAGCGAGGCGGCCGGGCCACCGGCGGAACCCGCCGCGAGCCGGGAGGGGAAGAGCTCCACGAACGGCCAGGCCAGCCGGGAGGCGACGGCCTTGGCGAAACTGGTCTTTCCGGTGCCCGGGGGGCCGAACAGGACGACCGCCTTCGGCGGCGTCACCGCGTACCGGTCGGCCAGCACGGGCTCGGCCAGCGGCAGCACGATCCGCCGCTCGATGGCCTCCTTCTCCCGCTCCATGCCCGCGAGGGCACTCCAGAGCCCCTGCGGCAGCACCCTCCCGCCGAGTTCCGCAAGCAGACCCGCGTCGCTCGCGCCGAGATGCTCGACCTTCTCGTAGAAGGTCAATCCGTCACGTGCGTGGTAGCCGGAGTTCTCCAGTGCTGCGCAGCCGACCACCCCCGGAGCGAGCAGCGCACCGATCCGGCGTATCCCCTGGGTGTGCAGGCGCCGCTCGATCTCGGCGATCAGGGCGCTCCCGATCCCGCGGTTGCGCCACATCCTCGCGAGCGCCACCAGCGTGATCCAGGCCCGCTCGCCCTGGGCCTGCGCCACCGCCATACCCACCGGCTCGTCGCCGACCACCGCGACGACCGCGGTCCCGCCGCTCCGGGCCGCGGCCATGACCTCGGAGACGGGGAACACGGGAGGCGTGTCGTCCGCCTGCCGGTCCTGATCCCAGATCTGGATCGCCCGGTCCAAGTCGTCGTCACGGAAGTCCCGCAATCGCCACGTCGGCATCATCGCCACCTTGTCAGCAGGCCGCCCCCGCCCCGCCGCCGCCCAGATCGCGGACCGCCCGGCCGCCCCGCCCGCTTCCGGCCCTCCTCATTCTCCGCGCCGATCGGACACCCGTCGACCGGTCGGGCAGGCGCCCGCCCCTCGGGGAAGCCCCGGCGGCCGACAGCATCCCCCGCCTCCCCGCCCCTTCTCTCCCGCCTCCCGGCCTCCCGGCCCCCGCCTCCTGTGCGACACGCCCGCCCGCCGCCCGCCGCAGCACCGCACGCGACGGCCGAGCGGCCTGGACAAGCCTGTTAGCGGTCGTTAACCTTGAGGCAGACGTTAACGGTCATTAACAACTGCGGTACGGGCAAGGGGGCTCGACAGGATGCAGCAGGCACCGGTGCTGGCGAGCGCGGCCGATCCCGCCTCCGAGGCCTGGCAGGCCAACGAGGCGGCGCATCACGCGCTCGCCGACGAGCTGCGCACGCGGCTCGCCACGGCCAGGCTCGGCGGAGGTGAGAAGGCACGCGCCCGGCACGTGGCGCGCGGCAAGCTGCTGCCCAGGGACCGGGTGGACACCCTGCTCGATCCGGGTTCCCCGTTCCTGGAGCTGGCCCCGCTGGCCGCCGAGGGGCTGTACGGCGGCGCCGCCCCGGCGGCCGGGGTGATCGCCGGGATCGGCCGGGTCAGCGGCCGGGAGTGCGTGATCGTCGCCAATGACGCGACCGTCAAGGGCGGCACGTACTACCCGATGACCGTGAAGAAGCACCTGCGCGCCCAGGAGGTGGCGCTGGAGAACCGGCTCCCCTGCCTGTATCTCGTCGACTCGGGCGGCGCGTTCCTGCCGATGCAGGACGAGGTCTTCCCGGACCGGGAGCACTTCGGGCGGATCTTCTACAACCAGGCCAGGATGTCGGGGGCCGGCATCCCGCAGATCGCGGCCGTGCTGGGGTCGTGCACGGCGGGCGGGGCGTACGTCCCCGCGATGAGCGACGAGGCCGTGATCGTACGGAACCAGGGCACGATCTTCCTGGGCGGACCGCCGCTGGTGAAGGCCGCCACCGGCGAGGTCGTGACCGCCGAGGAGCTCGGCGGCGGCGAGGTGCACTCCCGTACGTCGGGGGTGACCGACCATCTCGCCGAGGACGACGCGCACGCGCTGCGGATCGTGCGGAACATCGTCGCCACCCTGCCGGACCGCGGGGCGCTCCCGTGGTCCGTGCAGTCGGCCGAGGAGCCGAAGGTCGATCCCGCCGGGCTGTACGGGGCCGTCCCGGTCGACTCCCGCACGCCGTACGACGTGCGCGAGGTGATCGCCCGGGTGGTGGACGGCTCGCGGTTCGCCGAGTTCAAGGCGGAGTACGGCACGACGCTGATCACCGGCTTCGCCCGTATCCACGGCCATCCGGTCGGGATCGTCGCCAACAACGGCATCCTGTTCTCCGAGTCCGCCCAGAAGGGCGCCCACTTCATCGAGCTGTGCGACCAGCGCGGCATCCCGCTGGTCTTCCTGCAGAACATCTCGGGCTTCATGGTGGGGCGGGACTACGAGGCCGGCGGCATCGCCAAGCACGGCGCCAAGATGGTGACGGCGGTCGCCTGCACCCGCGTGCCGAAGCTGACGGTGGTGGTCGGCGGGTCGTACGGGGCGGGCAACTACTCGATGTGCGGGCGCGCCTACTCCCCCCGCTTCCTGTGGATGTGGCCCAACGCCAAGATCTCCGTCATGGGCGGCGAGCAGGCCGCCTCCGTCCTCGCGACGGTCAAGCGCGACCAGTTGGGCGACGACTGGAGCGCGGCGGACGAGGAGGCCTTCAAGGCCCCGATCCGCGAGCAGTACGAGACCCAGGGCAACGCGTACTACGCCACGGCCCGGCTCTGGGACGACGGTGTGATCGACCCGATGGAGACCCGGCAGGTGCTGGGGCTCGCTCTGACCGCCTGCGCCAACGCCCCTCTGGGCGAACCCGGCTTCGGCGTCTTCCGGATGTGAGGAACAGATGACGATGTTCGACACCGTTCTTGTCGCCAATCGCGGCGAGATCGCGGTACGTGTCATCCGTACGCTGCGCGAGCTCGGCGTCCGCTCGGTCGCCGTGTTCAGCGACGCGGACGCGGACGCCCGGCACGTCCGGGAGGCCGACACGGCGGTACGGATCGGGCCCGCGCCCGCCTCGATGAGTTATCTGAGCGTGCCCGCGCTGCTGGACGCGGCCCGTCGCACCGGCGCGCAGGCCGTCCACCCCGGGTACGGGTTCCTCGCCGAGAACGCGGGGTTCGCGCGGGCGTGCGCGGAGGCGGGGCTGGTCTTCATCGGCCCGTCCGCCGACGCCATCGCGCTGATGGGCGACAAGATCCGGGCCAAGGAGACGGTCGCGGCGGCCGGTGTCCCGGTGGTGCCCGGCTCCTCGGGGAGCGGGCTCACCGATGCCCAACTGGGTGCAGCGGCCCGGGAGATCGGGACACCGGTGCTGCTGAAGCCCTCGGCGGGCGGCGGCGGCAAGGGCATGCGGCTGGTGCGCGACGAGACGCTGCTCGCGGACGAGATCGCGGCCGCCCGGCGCGAGGCGAGGGCCTCGTTCGGCGATGACACGCTGCTGGTGGAGCGGTGGATCGACCGGCCCCGGCACATCGAGATCCAGGTGCTCGCGGACACCCACGGCAACGTGGTCCACCTCGGCGAGCGCGAGTGCTCGCTCCAGCGCCGCCACCAGAAGATCATCGAGGAGGCGCCGTCCGTCCTGCTCGACGAGGAGACCCGGGCGGCGATGGGCGAGGCGGCCGTCCAGGCGGCCCGCTCCTGCGGATATGTGGGCGCGGGCACGGTGGAGTTCATCGTCCCGGGCAACGACCCCGCCTCGTACTACTTCATGGAGATGAACACCCGCCTCCAGGTCGAGCACCCGGTCACCGAGCTGATCACCGGCCTGGATCTGGTGGAGTGGCAGCTGAGGGTCGCGGCGGGCGAGCCGCTCCCTTACGGACAGCGGGACATCGGGCTCACCGGCCATGCGATCGAGGCCCGGATCTGCGCCGAGGACCCGTCCCGCGGCTTCCTGCCCTCCGGCGGCACGGTGCTCGCGCTGCGCGAGCCGCAGGGCAACGGCGTACGGACGGACTCCGGGCTCGCCGCGGGCGGCGAGGTCGGCAGCCTGTACGACCCGATGCTGTCGAAGGTCGTCGCGTACGGCCCCGACCGCGCCGCCGCCCTGCGCGGGCTGCGCGCGGCGCTCGCGGACACGGTGATCCTCGGCGTCCCGACGAACGCCGGCTTCCTGCGCCGGCTGCTCGCCCACCCGGCGGTGGTGGCGGGCGACCTGGACACCGGGCTGGTGGAGCGCGAGGTGGCCGGGCTGGTGCCGGAGGGGGTGCCGGAGGAGGTGTACGCGGCGGCGGCGCTGCTGCGGCAGTCGTCGCCCCCGGCGAGCGCCTCCCCCGTGGACGGCTCCGGCTGGGTGGACCCGTTCTCGATGGCGAGCGGCTGGCGGCTGGGCGGCACCCCGTCCCGTACGGTGCGCCACTTCCGGCTGCCGGGCCACGACCCCGTGCAGGTCTCGCTGCGCTCCTGCCCGGCGGGCGCCGAGCTGACGTTCGGCCATGTCGGGGAGGGCGCGCAGCCACCGGAGCCCGCGACGGGCCCCTGCGGCCCGCTGGCCCCGATGCCCGGCGGCAAGGAGACGGCCCGGCTGGTCGAGCTGTCCCCGCACCGCCTCACCCTCGAACTGGCCGGTGTCACGCACACGTTCGCCCATGCGGCGTCCCCGGAAGGGACCTGGCTGGGCCGTGACGGCGACACCTGGCACGTACAGGACCACGACCCCGTGGAGGCGTCGCTGGCCGGCGGCGGCCGGTCCGGGGCGGACACCCTCGCCGCGCCCATGCCCGGCACCGTCACCGTCGTGAAGGTGGCGGTCGGGGACGAGGTCGTGGCCGGGCAGAGCCTGCTCGTCGTCGAGGCGATGAAGATGGAGCACGTCATCTCCGCCCCGCACGCCGGGACCGTGACCGAGCTGGACGTGACCACCGGCGCCACGGTCGCCATGGACCAGATCCTGGCCGTGGTGGCTCCCGCCGACGCCCCCGGGGAGGACGCGTGACACCCCGTACCCTGCCCATGACCGTACCGGCCCAGGATCTGCCCCCGCGGGTGCGCATCCACGAGGTCGGTGCCCGCGACGGGCTGCAGAACGAGAAGGCGGTCGTACCGACCGAGGTGAAGGCGGAGTTCATCCACCGCCTGGCCGCCTCGGGCCTGTCCACCATCGAGGCGACCAGTTTCGTGCACCCCAAGTGGGTGCCCCAACTCGCCGACGCGGAGGACCTGTTCCCCCGGCTCGCCGACATCGGGGAAGCCGCCCTGCCCGTACTCGTACCGAACGAGCGCGGTCTGGACCGGGCCCTGGCGCTCGGTGCGCGGCGCATCGCCGTGTTCGGCTCGGCGACCGAGACGTTCGCCGCCCGCAATCTCAACCGCACCGTCGACGAGTCGCTCGCCATGTTCGAGCCGGTCGTCGCCCGCGCCAAGGCCGACAAGGTGCATGTCCGGGGCTACCTGTCGATGTGCTTCGGCGACCCGTGGGAGGGGCCGGTCCCCGTCCACCAGGTCGTTCGGGTGGCCAAGGCGCTGATGGACCTCGGCTGCGACGAGCTCTCCCTCGGCGACACCATCGGCGTCGCCACGCCCGGCCATGTGCAGGACCTGCTCTCCGAGCTGAACGAGGAGGGCGTGCGCACCGACACCATCGGCGTGCACTTCCACGACACGTACGGCCAGGCCCTGTCCAACACCCTTGCCGCGCTCCAGCACGGTGTGACCACCGTGGACGCCTCGGCGGGCGGCCTCGGCGGCTGCCCGTACGCGAAGAGCGCGACCGGAAACCTCGCCACCGAAGACCTCGTGTGGATGCTCGACGGCCTCGGCATCGAAACCGGGGTCGACCTCGACGCGCTCACCGCCACCAGCGTGTGGCTCGCCGAACAGCTGGGCCGGCCCAGCCCGTCCCGTACCGTCCGCGCGCTCTCGGTGCGGTAAACCCAGTCCCACAAGGAGTGACACCTGCCATGTCCCTGGACCACCGGCTGACCGCCGAGCACGAGGAACTGCGTCGCACCGTCGAGGAGTTCGCGCACGATGTGATCGCCCCGAAGATCGGCGACTTCTACGAGCGCCATGAGTTCCCGTACGAGATCGTGCGGGAGATGGGGCGGATGGGCCTGTTCGGGCTGCCGTTCCCCGAGGAGTACGGCGGCATGGGCGGCGACTACCTCGCCCTCGGGATCGCCCTGGAGGAGCTGGCCCGGGTCGACTCGTCCGTGGCGATCACCCTGGAGGCCGGGGTCTCGCTCGGCGCGATGCCGGTCTACCACTTCGGTACGGAGGAGCAGAAGCGGCAGTGGCTGCCGAAGCTCTGCTCGGGCGAGGCGCTCGGCGCGTTCGGCCTGACCGAGCCGGACGCCGGCTCGGACGCGGGCGGCACCCGGACGACGGCGGTGCGCGACGAGGCGACGGGCGAGTGGGTGATCAACGGCTCCAAGTGCTTCATCACCAACTCCGGTACGGACATCACCGAACTGGTCACGGTCACGGCGGTGACCGGCCACAAGGCGAACGGCGCCCCGCTGATCTCCTGCATCATCGTGCCGTCCGGCACCCCCGGCTTCACGGTCGCCGCCCCGTACTCCAAGGTCGGCTGGAACGCCTCGGACACCCGCGAGCTGTCCTTCTCCGACGTCCGCGTCCCGCTGGAGAACCTGCTGGGCCAGGAGGGCCGCGGCTACGCCCAGTTCCTGCGCATCCTGGACGAGGGCCGGATCGCCATCGCCGCCCTGGCCACGGGCCTGGCGCAGGGCTGCGTCGACGAGTCGGTGAAGTACGCCAAGGAGCGCCACGCCTTCGGCAGGCCGATCGGCGCGAACCAGGCCATCCAGTTCAAGCTCGCGGACATGGAGATGCGGGCCCACATGGCCCGTACCGGCTGGCGCGACGCGGCGTCGCGCCTGGTGACGGGCGAGCCCTTCAAGAAGGAGGCGGCGATCGCGAAGCTGTACTCGTCGACGGTCGCGGTCGACAACGCCCGCGAGGCGACCCAGATCCACGGCGGCTACGGCTTCATGAACGAGTACCCGGTGGCCCGGATGTGGCGCGACTCCAAGATCCTGGAGATCGGCGAGGGCACGAGCGAGGTGCAGCGGATGCTGATCGCGAGGGAGTTGGGTCTTCCGGCCTGACGTTTCGCGGCGGTACGGGGCGGGTCCGGGGTGCGGGCCCGCCCCGTCCGCCTTCCCGGGCCGCCTTTCGGACCGCCTTCGGGCCGCCTTCGGGCCGCCCTTCCGAACCGCCTCGGTCGTGCGGGAGAGCGTCCCGGTGATCCGCCGGGCGGATTTCGGGTCGGGGGAGGCTCCGGCCCGAGGAAGGGCCTAGCGTGGCCCGTGGCCCGTACATACCGAAGGGACACCATGCAGCTGACCGCACCTTTCTACCCCTTGTACGCGGGACGCCTGCGCCGTCAGGTCCTGCGCGGCCAGATC
The DNA here is from genome assembly GCF_042887155.1 of Streptomyces sp. NPDC057963. Lineage (NCBI taxonomy): Bacteria > Bacillati > Actinomycetota > Actinomycetes > Kitasatosporales > Streptomycetaceae > Streptomyces > Streptomyces sp. NPDC057963. The sequence goes on along the minus strand of NZ_JBHVPX010000011.1, from coordinate 248,955 downwards.
CCCGGGCACATCGGGCTGATCATGGACGGCAACCGCCGCTGGGCCCGCCAAGTGGGCCTGTCCAGCCCGAGCCTGGGGCACAAGTACGGGGCCGAGCACGTGGCGGACGTCCTGTCGTGGTGCGAGCGTCTCGGCATCCGGCACGTCACCGTGTTCGTCTGCTCGACGGAGAACCTCGGCCGTCGCGGCGACGGTGAGGTGTCCTACCTGATGGATCTGATCGAGCGGGTCGTCACCGACGAACTGGCCCGCCCCGATGCCCGTTGGCAAGTCCACGTCGCCGGAACGCTCGACGTACTCCCCGCCCACACCGCAGAGGCCCTCAAGAGCGCGGTCGAGGCCACCCGCGCATGCACCACCGGCGCCCATGTCACCCTGGCCATCGGCTACGGCGGGCGTCAGGAAGTCATCGACGCGTTGCGCGGCCTGCTGCAGGAACGCTCCGCGGCCGGGCAGTCGTTGCGCGAACTGGCGGACAGCCTGACGGTGGACGACCTCGCCAGGCATCTGTACACGGCCGGACGGCCGGACCCGGACCTCATCATCCGCACCAGCGGCGAACAGCGGATGTCCAACTTCCTGTTGTGGCAGAGCGCGTACTCCGAGCTGTACTTCTGCGAGGCGTACTGGCCGGCCTTCCGCGAGATCGACTTTCTCCGGGCCCTGCGCAGCTACTCCGCCCGCCGGTGCCGCAGCGACCCGTAAAGGATTCGACGGCGCACCGGGCGTTCCGGGAGAGTCCGCCGAGACACGGGCCGCCGCCCGGCACCTCGCCTTCGCCGGACTCGGCGCCCGGACGGCGATCTCGTCCGCCACGACCGACAACCCGCCCCTGCGCCTGCGCCTGCGGGGTGGAGTACCGGGCCGGACCACATGAGGGAGGAGTTGTTCGCACGTGCCCCTACGCCCGAGGAGACGAAGCTCCTCCTGCTGCCACGGAGCGAAGCGGTCGTCGAGTTGCACAGGACTGCCTATACGGCCGACGGCACCGTGGTCGAATTCGCCATAGGCGTGCACGCCGCTTCACGCTTCAGATGGTCGTACGACTTCAAGGTCCCGGACTCGGCACACGGCAAGGGCAACGCGCAGTGATCTTCACGCCCGTCCATCCAGGACGACCGGCTGGTGATCGACATGCTCGTCGGCGCGCTGCAACGTCTGCTGATCTATCCGGCCCACGGCTTCATGGTCGCCGACGCCGTTCCCGACGAGGTGACGGCGGCGTACGAGCGGTTGTCCCGTGCGGGCTTCACGAGCCGGCTCGTCGCGGGCGGCGCGGGAACGGGGCACTGAGTCCGGCGCCCCGGGAACAACGCGGTCCCGCCGCGGAGTTCGTCCGGTACGGCTCCCCCGGCCCCGCACGCATATCCGCTCCCGCCTGTCACCGCCATGACATATCCTTCACAATAGCGGCCGCTCCCTGCACACCGTCTTCACACAGTGGTGTCCGGATGTCGCGCGGCCGACTCGTCACCCGGCCCATCCGCCGGGTTTCACTGTGGGGGTACATCAACGTGCGTACGCGCACCGTGTCGACCGCGCTCGCGGTCCTCTTCAGCTCGACGGCACTGGCCGTCGGCAATACGGGGTCGGCCATGGCCGACTCCGCCAAGGCCCTGCCGGTCTCCTCGTACGGCGACATGGCCGTGGACGGTGTCCACAAGCGGGTCTACATCAGCGATCCGAGCGGCAACAAGGTCGTCGTCACCGACTACGCGGGCAAGGTCGTGGCGACCGTCCCGAACCTTCCCGGCGTGCAGGATCTGGCGATCGCGCCCGATTCCCGTTCCGTCTACGCGGCCGTTCCGGGCAGCGACGCCGTCGTCGCCATCGAGACGGCCACCTCGACGGCGGCCGCCCGGTACGGCACCGGCGAGAACACCCGGCCGCAGACGGTGGCGGTGGCGGGCGGCCGGGTCTGGTTCATGTACGGCGATCAGCCTTCGCACCACCTGGGCTCGTTCGACCCCGCGCAGGGCAGCCCGGAGGTCGCCCTCGACCAGCTCCCCGGCATCGGCTGGTACGACGCCCCCGAGCTGGAGTCCGCCGGGAACACCCTGGTGCTCGGCGTCCACGGCACCTGGTCCGGTCTGGCCGTGTACGACGTGTCGACGAGCACGCCCGTCCTGCGCAAGCAGGGCATGCCGTCCGAGGCCGCGAACTACATGAACGACTTCGCGCTCAGCGCCGACGGCAAGAAGATCGTCGCCGCCTCGGGCGAGTCCCCCTACGCGGCGACCGCGATCAACACCGACGACCTCACCCGTACCGGTGGCTACCGCGTCGAGGCGGGCAACCCCGACTCCGCCGCGATCGCGCCGGACGGCACCGTCGCCGTGTCGTTGTACGCCCCGTACGACAAGGACATCTACGTCTTCAAGCCCGGGGCGACGGCGCCGTACCGCACGTACACGTACGCCCAGGGCACGGCGGGCGGCGACATCATCAGCTCCCGAGGACTGGCGTGGGCCCCCGACGGGACCAAGCTGTTCGCCCTCTCCGGGGGCTACGGCGGACCGTTCCTGCGGGTCCTCGACGACGCCACCAGGTTCCCGGTCAAGGCCACCGTCTCCGCGCCCGCCAAGGCGGCCCGCGCCAAGAAGCTCAACGTCACCGGCAAGCTGACCTCCGACAAGTCCTTCCCCGCGGGCTCGAAGGTCACCGTCACCCGGACCGACATCGACTCGCCCAAGGGCAAGTCGCTCGGCACGAAGACGGTCGGCTCGTCCGGTGCGTTCTCCTTCAGCGACACCCCGCCCGCCGGCGGCAACGTGACCTACACGGCGCGGTACGCGGGCGACGCCACGCACGCGCCCGCCTCGGGCAAGGACACGGTCGCCGTCTCGCGCACCGCCACCTCCCTCGGCCTCAACCGCAACGGCGCCCTCTACTCCTACGGCGCCGACGTCTCCTTCACCGCCCACCTCGGCAAGACCTACAAGAACCGCACCGTCGAGATCTGGGCCGACCCCTTCGGCGCCGACAAGCCCAAGAAGCTGCTGAAGAAGGGCAAGGTCAACTCCAAGGGCAACCTGTCGGTCACGGTGGACATGACCCGTGACACCACGGTCACCGCGGTCTACGCGGGCGATGCCCGCTCGGGTTCCAAGACGGCGAAGTCGACCGCGTACGCCAAGGTGAGGGTCTCCACCTCCGTCTCCAAGCACTACAAGACGGGCAAGATCGGCTCCACGACGTACTACTGGTTCCACAAGAACACCGACCCGGTCCTCACGACGTCGATGACGTACTACAAGGGCCGCCAGCAGCGCTTCGGGCTCCAGGTCTACTACCAGGGCCGCTGGTACGACACGGACCCCGAGTACTTCGCGCTGGGCAGCAACGGCAAGTCCGTGGTCCGCCTGGAAGCCCCCGGCCAGTCCGGCATCCGCGCCCGGATGCGCTCCTCGTACATCAACGGCTCCTCGGGCGACAGCGTGAACTCGACGACGCACGGCGCATGGAAGTACCTGTACTTCACGAAGTAGGCAGCAGCAGGCAAGCAGCACCGCACCGACGCAGGACGGAGAAGGGCCCCGCCGGGGCCCTTCTCCCCGGGTGCGGTGCAATTCGTTCGACAGCGCGCGGCCCCGGGCGGCAGAGTCCGTGCATGAAGCCGCACCACTGGCCCCTGTACGGGCTCCGCCTCCGCACACCCCGTCTGGAACTCCGCCTTCCGGACCTGGAGTTGCTGGACGGCCTCGCGTCGGTCGCCGTCGACGGGGTGCACGCGCCGGCCGACATGCCGTTCACGGTTCCGTGGACCGACGCGTCGCCCGCCGAGCGCGGCAGGGCCGTGTTCCAGCATGTGCTGGCCACCGTCGCCGACTGGTCCTCGCGGGACTGGGCGCTGAGCCTCGCCGTGCTGCACGAGGGCCGGGTGGTCGGGCGGCAGGACGTGACGGCGAAGGACTTCGCCCTCACCGGTGAGGTGAGCACCGGCTCGTGGCTGGGCCTTGCCCACCAGGGTCGGGGCATCGGCACCGAGATGCGGGCCGCAGCGCTGCATCTCGCCTTCGCCGGGCTCGGGGCGCGGACCGCGGTCTCGTCCGCGATGACCGACAACCCGCGCTCGCTGGGTGTTTCACGGCGGCTCGGATACCTGCCGGACGGACTGGAGGTCGCCGCGGTACGGGGCGCGCCCGTCACCCTCCAGCGGCTGCGGCTGGACCGCGCCCGCTGGGCGGAGCACCGGGACGTCGACGTCACCGTCGAGGGGCTCGACGGCTGCCGGGAGGAGTTCGGGGCATGACGCTTCTGGTGCACACCTTCGTCTACGACGAGCACGGCCGATCGCGTCTGCTCGACGACCCCGAGGACGGCGGCGACATGGCCGGGACCGAGGTCTGCCGGACCGCGTTGTGGGGATCGGACGCCGCGCGGGCGCTCGGCGCCCGGTTCCTCCCGGAGCTGGCCACCGGCGATCTGTACGTGGAGCCGGAAGATGTCGACGACTTCCTCGCCGAGTGCGAACTGCTGCACCGCAACGCCGCGGCGCTCGCCGGAGGCGGCGGCGACCGGCGGGACTACGTGGTGGCCCGGCTCGCCAACCTCACCCGCGCCGCCCTGAGGGCCCGGACGGTGGGCGGCGGGGTCCTCGTCTGGTGAACGGCCGGGAGGCCCCCTCGAACGCACGATGAGGTTAGGCTAACCTTCCTTCGAACGTACCGGCGGCCGCTTCCCGGCTTCGCACCCGGTTCCTGGGAGGAGCCCCCGCATGACGACGTCCGTCGCACCCCCCGCCACATCCCCCGTCGCCCCCTTCCGGTTCTTCGGCCTGGCCGTCCTGCGGACCCGGCGGCTGGGGCCCACCATGCTCCGGGTCACCTTCGGCGGCCCGGGACTCGACGGCTTCGCGGCCGGGGGCCGCGATCAGAGCCTGTCGCTCTTCCTGCCGCACCCCGGCCAGCCGGAACCAGTTGTTCCGGTCGATGGGGACGGCGACTGGTTCACCGCCTGGCGCGCCCTTCCGGACGACGTACGGCCCGTCATGCGCTCCTACACCGTGCGCGCCCAGCGCCGCGCTCCCGACGGGTCGACCGAGATCGACATCGACTTCGCGCTGCACGGGGACGGCGGGCCCGCCTGCCGCTGGGCCGCCGCGGCCGCCCCCGGCGATCCGCTCAAGGCGCTGGGCCCGGCCGTCGAGGACAACACCGCCGTCCGCTTCCGCCCTCCGCGGGACACCGACTGGGTCCTGATCTGGGCCGACGAGACCGCACTGCCCGCCGCGGCCGCGGCACTGGAGTGGCTGCCGGCCGGCACGAAGGCCCGGGTCTGGCTGGAGGTCCAGCACACCGAGGACCGCCAGGCCCTCAACACCGCCGCCAAGGCCCGGATCACCTGGCTCGTGCGGAACGAGGGCGCACCCGCCGCCCTGGAGGCCGTCCGCGCTGCCGAGCTGCCCGAGGGGACGCCGTACGTCTGGATCGCGGGCGAGTCGTCACAGGTACGCGCGCTGCGCCGCCACCTCGTCCAGGAACGCCGATTCGACCGCGGGCGCGTGACATTCGTCGGGTACTGGCGTCGCGGGCTGAGCGAGGAGCAGCTGCGCGAGGCGGCGGCCGACGCGGACGAGTAGACCGCCGACCGGCTCCCGGCCGCGCACGGGCGGGCACCGGACCTGCGGGGCCCGGACCTGCGGGGCCCGTCCGGCGGCCGGCCGTACGGACGACGGCCGCCGGTCGGGCCCCGCTCACCTCACTGGGCGGCCCAGGGAACCTGCGGCGCCCGGTAGTAGGTGATGCCGAGCGCGGAGAACCGCGGCCCCTGCGCGCCGAGCCGCACCTTGTACGCGTCCCAGTCGTGCGTGGACGCGGGGGACCAGCCCAGCTCCGCCACTCCCGGCAGCCTCGGGAAGGCCATCTGCTCGATCTCGTCGCTGTCGGTCAGGGTCTCCGACCAGAGCGGCGCCTCGACGCCGAGGATCGAGCCCTCCGGGGCGCCGTCCAGGTAGGTCGCCGGGTCCCAGTCGTAGGAGCGCCGGACGGAGACGTAACCGGCCCAGGCCAGGCCCAGCGCGGTGTCCTTGTCGTACTTCATGTCGAGGTAGCTCCGGTCGGCCGGGGACAGCACCAGCTTCGTGCCGTTCACGGCGGCGTCCGCCACCTGCTTGCGCTCGGCCGCGCCCGTCCGGTCGTACCCCCAGTACTGGGCGACCGCGCCCTTGACCGGCGTGGCCCCGGTCAGCTGGTGCCAGCCGATCACGGTCTTGCCGTGCTTGCCGACGACGGCCTGCGCCTTGTTCATGAAGGCCACGTAGTCCGCGTGGCTGGTGGAGTGCGCCTCGTCGCCGCCGATGTGGAGGTACGCGCCGGGGGTGAGCGCGGCCAGCTCGCGGACCACGTCGTCCACGAAGTCGTACGTGACGGACTTCGGGACGCAGAGCGAGCTGAAGCCGACGGCCGTGCCGGTGTAGAGCGGCGGCGCGACGCCGTCGCAGTTCAGCTCCGCGTACGAGGCGAGCGCCGCGTTGGTGTGGCCGGGCAGGTCGATCTCCGGCACGACCTCCAGATAGCGGGAGGAGGCGTACCGGACGATCTCCTTGTAGTCGTTCTTCGTGTAGTGGCCGCCGGCTCCCCCGCCGACCTCCGTCTGCCCGCCGTACGTGGCGAGCCGCGGCCAGGAGTCGATGGCGATCCGCCAGCCCTGGTCGTCGGAGAGGTGCAGGTGGAGCTTGTTCATCTTGTAGAGGGCGAGCTGGTCGATGTAGCGCTTGACCTCTGCGACGGAGAAGAAGTGCCGGGAGACGTCCAGCATCGCGCTGCGGTAGGCGTAGCGGGGCGCGTCCTTCACCGTGCCGCCCGCGATTCTCCAGGGGCCCTTCTGGCGGCTCTTCTTCTCCACGTGGGCCGGGAGCAGCTGGCGCAGTGTCTGGACGCCGTGGAAGAGCCCCGCCGGGGCGCGCGCGGTGAGAGTGACGGAGCCGGGGCCCGACTTCAGGGTGTACCCCTCGGCGCCCGACCCGCTGTCGCGGGGGTCGAGCCGGAGCCGGATGCCGTCGCCGCCGCGGCCGGTGACCGGCAGGGCGTAGCCGGTGGACGGGCGCAGCACGCCCGCCAGGTAGTCGCCGACCCGCCGGGCCTCGCGGGAGTCGTCCTCGACACGGATCCTGGTGTCCGCGGTGATGGCGTACGGGGAGCCGCCGGGCTTCGCCTCGGCGGGGGCGGGCACTATCTGCCCGAGCGGACGGGGTGAGGGGGCCGCGGCCGGGCTGCGGCTCGCCGCATGGCCTTCCGGCGCCGCGCCGACACCGGAGATACCGGCCGCCGTGACGAGCAGCAGCGAGCCGAGGAGACGGGGAAGGGCGGTGCGCTGTGTCCTGTGCAGTCTCACAAGCCGGGTCCTTTTCGACGGGTTCACACCTGTGGATCTCCTGACCGAGCCCTCACCATGCGTATCGCCTGCCTCACACATGGTCAAGACGTAGACCACTTCCCCGTTCTGCGGCTGCGAGAATCTGGCCCATGGCGGAAATAATCCAGCGCGACGGAACGTGGACCTTCGACGGCGAGACGGTGCGGATCGTGCCGGGGCGGGCCAAGGGCATCCATCCCCTCCGGCAGGAACTGGGCGAGCGCGCCGTCCCGCTGCGGGCACTGGCGGGCATCGCCTTCGAACCGGACCGCCGGGGCGGCCGGCTGCGACTGCGGCTGCGCGACGGCGCCTGCCCGGTCCTGCGCGCCGCCGACGGCCGGCTCGGGGACGCCGCGGATCCCTACCAGCTGGCCGTGGAAAAGGACCGCAGTGGCGTAGCGGAGTACTTCGCCGAGGAGGTGCGCGGCGCCCTGCTGATCGAACAGGTGCCCACCGGTCCGGTGGACGGCTTCCTGCTGCCCGGTCCCGCGGTGCCGGTCGCCGGGGGCGGCGGGGACGGCACGGCCTCGTTCGACGGGGAGACCATCCGCCTCACCTGGAACTGGAAGGCCAGGGAGGCCAAGAGCTCGGGCGGCCCGGTCGCCCTCCCGGTGTCGGAGGTGACCGGGGTGCACTGGCTGCCCGCCATCGGCCTGGAGAACGGGCACCTGCGCTTCGTACGGGGCGGGGACCGGGCGTCGGCCCCGGCGGCGGAGTTCGACCCGTACGCGCTGGATCTGTGGGGGCTGTCCAAGAAGGAGTACACGGCGGTGCTGGTGGCGGCGGCGGTGCTGATCCGGCTGCCGGACGCGGCGGAGGCGCGGACGGGGGCGCAGCCGGTCGCGAAGGCCGCGGGCGCCCGGCCCGCGGAGATCGCCCCGCCGCCCGCCGAGGACCACGACGCGCTGCTGCGCCGACTGCGGGAGCTGGGCGAGCTGCGGCAGGCGGGGATACTCACCGACGAGGAGTTCGCCGCCGCCAAGCAGGCCGTCCTGAAGCGCCTCTGAGGGCTGCCCCGAACCGTTTCCGGGCCGCCCGAGAGCCTCATCACACCCCCGCCTGCCCGATATCGGGCAGAATTGTTGCGTAAGTGCCCCGTTCACCGCAATATCAACGAGTGCTCGAACGCCGCCCGTCGCATGACGACCTCATCGACCACCTGGTGCGCAGCACCGCGCTCCAGCGCGGTGAAGCCGCCCGGGTGATCCTCGACGTGCTGGCGTACTTCGACGAGACGACCGACGACTTCGTCCGCCGCCGCCACCGCGAACTGCAGTCCGGCGGCCTGGTGAACGCGGAGATCTTCGAGCGGATCGCGGCCGAGCTGCCGCACCGGGCGGTCGCGCCGCCGGAGCTGTCGCTCCGCCAGCTGCGACGCATCGTCTACGGCTGAGCAACGGGCACTACAGGTACGTCGATGGAGGGGCAGAGACTCTATGTGCGGAATCGTCGGATACATCGGGAAGCGTGATGTGGCACCGCTGCTGCTGGAAGGGCTGCAGCGGCTGGAGTACCGGGGTTACGACTCCGCGGGCATCGTCATCACCGGCAAGGCGTCGGCCGGGAAGCCCGCCGCCCTGAAGATGGTCAAGGCGAAGGGCCGGGTCCGCGAGCTGGAGGCCCGCGTTCCCAAGCGCTTCACCGGCACCACCGGTATCGCCCACACCCGCTGGGCCACCCACGGCGCCCCGAGCGACGAGAACGCGCACCCGCACCTGGACGCCGAGAACAAGGTCGCCGTCGTCCACAACGGCATCATCGACAACGCCTCCGAGCTCCGTGCGAAGCTCGTCGCCGACGGTGTCGTCTTCCTCTCCGAGACCGACACCGAGGTGCTGGTCCACCTGATCGCCCGCGCCCAGGCGGAGACCCTGGAGGAGAAGGTCCGCGAGGCGCTGCGCTCGGTCGAGGGCACGTACGGCATCGCCGTCCTGCACGCCGACTTCAACGACCGCATCGTGGTCGCCCGCAACGGCTCCCCGGTCGTCCTCGGCATCGGCGAGAAGGAGATGTTCGTCGCCTCCGACGTCGCCGCACTGGTCGCCCACACCCGCCAGGTCGTCACGCTCGACGACGGCGAGATGGCCACCCTCAAGGCCGACGACTTCCGTACGTACACGACGGAGGGCTCGTCCACGACGGCCACGCCGACCACGGTGGAGTGGGAGGCCGAGTCGTACGACATGGGCGGCCACGACACGTACATGCACAAGGAGATCTCCGAGCAGGCCGACGCCGTCGACCGGGTGCTGCGCGGCCGGATCGACGACCGGTTCGCCACCGTGCACCTGGGCGGCCTCAACCTGGACGCCCGCGAGGCGCGCGGGGTCCGCCGGATCAAGATCCTGGGCTGCGGCACCTCGTACCACGCGGGCCAGATCGGCGCGCAGCTGATCGAGGAGCTGGCCCGCATCCCCGCGGACGCCGAGCCCGCCTCCGAGTTCCGCTACCGCAACCCGGTCGTCGACCCGGACACCCTGTACGTCGCGGTCTCCCAGTCCGGTGAGACGTACGACGTACTGGCCGCCGTCCAGGAGCTCAAGCGCAAGGGCGCCCGGGTGCTCGGTGTCGTCAACGTGGTGGGCTCGGCGATCGCCCGTGAGGCTGATGGCGGTACGTACGTCCACGCCGGCCCCGAGGTCTGCGTCGTCTCCACCAAGTGCTTCACCAACACGGTGGTCGCGTTCGCGCTGCTCGCCCTGCACCTGGGCCGGATCCGGGATCTGTCGGTCGCCGACGGCAAGCGGATCATCGAGGGGCTGCGCAGGCTGCCCGCCCAGATCAGCGAGATCCTGGCGAACGAGGACGAGATCAAGAAGATGGCCGCGGAGTACGCGGACGCCAAGTCGATGATGTTCATCGGCCGGGTCCGCGGCTACCCCGTCGCCCGTGAGGCCTCGCTGAAGCTCAAGGAGGTTTCGTACATCCACGCGGAGGCGTACCCCGCGTCCGAGTTGAAGCACGGGCCGCTGGCGCTGATCGAGCCCGCGATGCCGACGGTCGCGATCGTGCCGGACGACGACCTGCTGGAGAAGAACCGCGCCGCGATGGAGGAGATCAAGGCCCGCAGCGGCCGCATCCTCGCCGTCGCCCACCAGGTGCAGGAGAAGGCCGACCACACCATCGTCGTGCCGAAGAACGAGAACGAGCTGGACCCGATCCTGATGGGCATCCCGCTCCAGCTCTTCGCGTACCACACGGCCCTGGCCATGGGCCGCGACATCGACAAGCCCCGCAACCTGGCGAAGTCCGTCACCGTCGAGTAGGACCCGGCCGGCAGAGCGGCCCCGCACCCATCACCACCGTGGGTACGGGGCCGCTCCCGTACGGGCCGGTGGCCGATGCCCGGGAGCAGAAGCAGGAGCGCCGGCAGCAGCGGCATGTGCGCCCCGGCGAACAGGGCGACACCGCGGGCGGCACGGCGTCGGCCGCCGTCGCATCGCCCACGTCCCGGTGTGACCGATACCGAACGCCAACAGGGCGATTCGCGGGGCGAGATGGCCGACGACAGAGGTGCCGGCACTCCCGCAGAGACGCCGTTGTGCACGGAGGGCTCTCTTCACATGCGGTGGCTCCGCTTCCTCATGCCCCATATGCACCCTTCACAAGCGCGCAATCCGCCTCTGCGCCTCAGCGGATTGCCGGTTTCCACAGACGAGTTGACGCCACGTCGACCGCGCGGGTCCCCCCGGCGACAGAGGTGACGACAGGGATGGCCGGGGCGGGGCCGCTCAGGGAATGACGACGACCGGACGCTGCGCGCGGCGTGCGAGGCGCCCCGCCACCGAGCCGAAGATGCGGCCGACGATGCCGTGCGTGGAACCGACGACGATGGCGTCGGCCGAGTACTCCCGGCCGACCTCCTCCAGCTCGTGGCAGATGTCTCCGCCGCGCTCGACAAGCACCCAGGGGACCTCGGAGAGGTAGTCCGCGCAGGCGAGCTCCAGGCCGAGCACCTCGGTGCGGTGATCGGGCACGTCGACGAAGACGGGCGGCTCGCAACCTGCCCAGACGGTGGTCGGCAGCCGATTGGCGACGTGGACGATGATCAGGCCGGAGCCCGATCTTCGGGCCATCCCGATGGCGTACGCGAGGGCGCGCTCACTGGATGTCGAGCCGTCGAAGCCGACCACGACCCCGTGCCGGAAGGCCGGATCGCAGGAATGACGTGTTTCTTCGGCCGCCTGCGGGCCCGACATGGGGTCGGCTACCTGCTTGCGGTCGGCGGGTTCGGGGATTTCGTGACCGGCCATCGGTGTCTCGGCGAAGAGAGTCCTCGTGAGGAGAGCGACGTGGGGAAGGTGCTCAGCGGGCGGTGTTGCGGTGTCCGGGAATCATCTTCCCAACCCCTTACCCCCAAGGGTACGGCGCCACTCCTCCACTGCCCAGACCCGCGCAAAGCGCGCGCGACGTTTCACGGAGCATGCCCGAGGCGGACCCGTATGGCAATGCCGGTTGCGCTGTACATCGACGCCGAAGGGGCGAGAAGGCTCCCCTGCGTGACCGAACGGACCGTTTCCGTGACCGTCCGCACCCCGCCGCGAACCGCCCCCGAATCCCCGCAGAACGCCCGGGAAGCCGTCGCGGAACGACCGCGCTCCGGAGCGGCCGCCACTTCCCCGACGACCGCCGGCGCGACGATCCGCCCCCCGGGAGTCACGCCGCACCCGTCCCGGCCCGCCCGCCCCGTCCGCGGCCCTCCATCCGGCCGACGGACCGATACCGGCCCGCCGGTCGGGATCCGGCTGCCGCCGACGCCGGCACACCGGTCCGCGCGATCGGCCGCCCGACCTGCCCAGGGGGCGCAAAGAAGCAGTCGCTCATCGGGGTTGTGCGCCGGTCCACTGACCGAATCACGTACGCACAACCATCTATTTTCAGCCAACTTCACACCCCTGTCGCTTCCTTGCCGAATTGGCCGATCAACCCCCTTGCCACCAGGCAGGAAGAGACCGCGCGGTACGCTTCCACCCGACGGGGACGGGCCATCAAGGCGAGGCGCACTTCCCTGTGCGGCCGCTGAGTGAAACGCTTCGTGATCGAATGCTTCCCGCCAAGTTGCCTTGTCGACATAACGCCGGTTGGTGAACTTGTCACGACGGCGTCGTGGGACGCAGTAGATTCGATCTTGGGTATCGAAGACGGGGGTCTCGTGCAGGACCGAGGGGAAAAGTGCAGGAGCGACAGGCCCGTAAGGACCAGGGAGACGCGAACACCGAGGGGGGCTTAGCGTCATGAGCCAGGACTCCGCCGCCGCAACGGAGGCTGTACGGAAGCTCAGTGGACGACGACGACGAGAAGTCGTCGCCGTGCTGCTGTTCAGCGGCGGCCCCATCTTCGAGAGCTCGATCCCGCTCTCCGTGTTCGGAATCGACCGACAGGACGCGGGAGTTCCGCGGTACCGACTCCTCGTCTGCGGCGGGGAAGAGGGACCGCTGCGGACCACCGGGGGACTCGAACTCACCGCGCCCTACGGGCTGGAGGCGATCAGCAGGGCCGGCACCGTCGTGGTGCCCGCCTGGCGTTCGATCACCTCGCCACCGCCCGCGGAGGCACTGGACGCGCTGCGCCGCGCCCATGAGGAAGGGGCCCGCATCGTCGGGCTGTGCACCGGGGCGTTCGTACTCGCCGCGGCAGGTCTGCTGGACGGCCGCCCGGCGACCACGCACTGGATGTACGCACCGACGCTGGCCAAGCGCTATCCGTCGGTGCACGTCGATCCGCGCGAGCTCTTCGTCGACGACGGCGACGTGCTCACCTCCGCGGGTACGGCGGCCGGGATCGATCTCTGTCTGCACATAGTCCGCACGGACCACGGCACGGAGGCCGCCGGGGCACTGGCCCGCCGGCTCGTCGTGCCGTCGCGGCGCAGTGGCGGCCAGGAGCGCTACCTCGACAGGTCTTTACCCGAGGAGATCGGCTCCGACCCGCTCGCCGAGGTCGTGGCCTGGGCACTGGAGCATCTCCACGAGCAGTTCGACGTGGAGACGCTGGCCGCGCGCGCCTACATGAGCAGGCGGACCTTCGACCGCAGGTTCCGCTCGCTCACCGGCAGCGCACCGCTCCAGTGGCTCATCACCCAGCGGGTGCTGCAGGCGCAGCGGCTGCTGGAGACGTCCGAGCATTCGGTCGACGAGGTCGCGGGCCGCTGCGGCTTCCGCTCGCCGGTCGCGCTGCGCGGACACTTCCGGCGCCAGCTGGGCTCCTCCCCCGCCGCGTACCGGGCCGCCTACCGGGCCCGCCGTCCGCAGAGTGGCGGCGTGGAGCCCCTCTCCCCGGGGATCGACCCGATCGTGCCGGCCCAGGGCTCCTCGGCGGGCCGGCGGGCCGCGGCCACCGCGTCGGGTCCCTCCGTCTTCACGTCGGCGGCGGTCGGGGCGGGGCACCCGGAGCACGGGAAACCGGGCCCCGACGTGTACGCCGCCGGACGCCCGACCCTGCCGGGTCAACGGAGTGCCCCGTAGGCTGGGGCCATGAACGACCGCATGGTGTGGATCGACTGCGAGATGACCGGGCTCTCGTTGACGGAAGACGCACTCATCGAGGTGGCCGCACTGGTCACCGACTCGGAGTTGAACGTGCTCGGCGAAGGGGTGGACATCGTGATCCGCCCGCCGGACGCGGCCCTGGAGACGATGCCCGAGGTGGTGCGCCAGATGCACACCACCTCGGGTCTCCTCGACGAGCTGGCCCAGGGCACCACCCTGGCCGACGCCGAGGCCCAGGTGCTGGCCTACGTCCGCGAGCACGTGAAGGAGCCCGGCAAGGCCCCGCTCTGCGGAAACTCGGTCTCCACCGACCGCGGCTTCCTGGCGCGGGACATGGCCGCCCTGGAGGGCTACCTCCACTACCGGATCGTCGATGTGTCCTCGGTCAAGGAGCTGGCGCGCCGCTGGTACCCGAGGGCGTACTTCAACAGTCCGGCCAAGAACGGCAACCACCGGGCGCTCGCGGACATCCGTGACTCCATCACGGAGCTGCGCTACTACCGCGAGGCGGTCTTCGTGCCGCAGCCCGGTCCGGACTCGGAGCGCGCCAGGGCGATCGCGGCACGCGTCGCGCCGCCCACGCCGTAGGAGTGTGTGAAGCCGCTGGTCATGGGCCTTTCGGGGGCTGTGGTCAGCGGCGGAACAATGGGGGCGCGAGCACCCTCTCGGACCCTGTACACTTTTTCTCGGCCGGTCAGAAAAAGACCGGGCGTGGTGGGTATAGCTCAGATGGTAGAGCACCTGGTTGTGGTCCAGGATGTCGCGGGTTCGAGTCCCGTTACTCACCCTGAAGAGAAGGGCCCCGGTCGATGACCGGGGCCCTTCTCGTGTCTGAACCACCCTCACCGAGTGGCCGTGTGACGGTCGTCACGAGGAGTCGCGGACGACCAGTTCCGTGGGGAGCACGATCTGCGGACGTTCCTGGTTCTCGCCCGCGATCTCCTGGAGCAGGACGCGGGCCATCGTGCGGCCCATCTCCTCGATCGGCTGGCGCACGCTGGTGAGCGCCGGGTCCATGTGACGGGCCACGGCCGAGTCGTCGAAGCCGATCAGGGCCACGTCGTCCGGGATGCGCCGGCCGGCCTCACGGAGCACCTGGCGGGCTCCCGCGGCCATCACGTCGGAGGCGGCGAAGACCGCGTCGACATCGGGGCGGCGGGCCAGCAGGTCGCGCATGGCCTGCGCACCGCCCTCCTCGCTGAAGTCGGCCGGAGCGATCAACTGCTCGTCCGGTCCGAGACCGGCCGCGGCGACCGCCTCGCGGTAGCCGTCGAGGCGGCGCCGCGCACCGTAGACGTCCAGGCGCCCGGTGATCGTCGCGATGGAGCGGCGGCCCCGGGAGATCAGATGGTCGACCGCGGCACGGGCACCCCCGAAATTGTCGGAGTCGACGGCGGCGAGCGGCTCGGAGGCGGACCTGCGGCCGCTCATCACGGCCGGCATGCCGAGCTGCTCCAGCAGGTCCGGCAGCGGGTCGTCGGCATGGACGGAGACCAGCAGCACGCCGTCGACGCGGTGCGCGGTCAGGTACTGGGCCAGCCGTCGGCGCTCGCGGTCGCTGCCGACGAGAGTGAGCAGCAACTGCATGTCGGTGTCGGCGAGCGCCGCGCCGACACCGCGGACGATGTCGGAGAAGTACGGCTCGGCGAAGAAGCGGGTCTCCGGCTCGGGCACGACCAGGGCTACGGCGTCGGTGCGGTTCCCGGCGAGCGCGCGGGCCGCGCGATTGGGTACGTAACCCAGTGCGGCGACGGCCGCCTCCACCGCTTCCCGGGTCTGCGCGCTGACCCGCGGGGATCCGTTGATGACCCGCGAGGCCGTACCGCGCCCCACCCCCGCCCGTGCCGCGACCTCTTCGAGCGTGGGCCGCCCGCCGCTCCGTACTCGCGCTGCCGTCATGGCTGCCTCCCGTTCGCGGTCAATTTCTCACAGTCGGATAACCGAACCAAGTCCTGGTCTGGGATCCCCCGGCCCTCGTCCGGGCCCGGCGGTCTCGACGGCCCCATAATATGGGAGCGCTCCCAAACCGTGCGGTGCCGGCCTCGGTTCCGCGGGCCGCGGCCCGGACGGAGACGACGGAGACCCGGCGCGACGGGCGGCCGGGTCTCCGGGGTCGTACAGGAGGTTGTACAGGGGGCCTACAGGACCGTGCGGGGTGTGCGAGGTTCAGGCGGGGTCGGTGACCGGGGGCAGTGCGTGGCGGCGGATGACGTCGGCGTACCAGTGGGCGCTCGCCTTGGGGATACGGCGCTGGGTGGCGTAGTCGACGTAGACGGCACCGAAGCGCTTCGAGTACCCGTACGCCCACTCGAAGTTGTCCATCAGGGACCAGAGGAAGTAGCCGCGCACGTCCGCGCCGTCGGCCACGGCCCGCTGGACGGCTTCGAGGTGGCCACGCAGGTACTCGACCCGCTCGGGGTCCTCCACCAGGCCCTCGGGCGAGACGTGGTCGTCGAAGGCCGCGCCGTTCTCGGTGACCATCAGCGGCAGGTCCGGGTGGTCCCGGGAGACGTCGAGGAGCAGGTTGTACAGCCCGTCGGGGTCGATCGCCCAGTTCATCGCGGTGCGTTTCCTGCCCTCGGCGAGGTGGAAGGCGACGTGCTCGGAGCCGGGCCACGGGGAGTGGTCGCTGTTGCCGTGGCCGTCGTCGCGCGAGTCACCGGAACCGTCCGCGGGTGTGGAGACCAGCGTCGGCGTGTAGTAGTTGACGCCCAGGACGTCGATCGGACGGGAGATGGCGGCCAGGTCGCCGTCCTGGACCAGCTCCGACCAGTTCACCAGGTGCGCCGTGTCGGCGATCAGGTCCTCGGGGTACGCGCCGCGCAGCATCGGGCCGGTGAAGATCCGGTTGCCCACCGCGTCGATCCGGCGGGCGGCGTCCGCGTCGGCCGCGCTGTCGGTCAGCGGGCGGATCTGGTGGAGGTTGAGGGTGACCGAGGTCTGCGCGGTGGCGGGGAGCCGGTCGCGCAGGATCCCGACCGCCCGGCCGTGGGCGAGGTTGAGGTGGTGGGCCGCACGCAGGGCGGAGGCCGGCTCGGTGCGGCCGGGGGCGTGCACGCCGGAGCCGTATCCGAGAAAGGCCGAGCACCACGGTTCGTTGAAGGTGGTCCAGGTGGAGACGCGGTCGCCGAGGGCGTCGGCCATGATGGCGGCGTAGTCGGCGAACCGCTCGGCGGTCACCCGCTGGGGCCAGCCGCCGGCGTCCTCCAACTCCTGGGGCAGGTCCCAGTGGTAGAGGGTGGCGACGGGCGCGACACCGGCTTCGAGGAGCTCGTCGACGAGCCTGCGGTAGAAGTCCAGTCCGCGTTCGACGGCGGGGCCGCGGCCGGTGGGCTGCACCCGGGACCAGGAGACGGAGAAGCGGTAGGCCCTCAGGCCGAGTTGCTTCATCAGCGCCACGTCGTCGCGGTAGCGGTGGTAGTGGTCGGCGGCGATGTCTCCGGTGTCACCGTTGCGGACCTTGCCCGGAGTGCGGCTGAAGGTGTCCCAGATGGAGGGGGTGCGGCCGTCCTCGGCCGCGGCGCCCTCGACCTGGTAGGCGGCGGTGGCCGCCCCCCAGACGAAACCGGTCGGAAAGTTCGCTGCCTCGGGCGCCTGCTTCGGGGCGATGTCAGGTCGTACAGCAGTCATGCGGGAGCGCTCCCAGGAATGGACGAACAGGGCGGTTAGGGGGGTGTGGCTCCGGGGCCCGTACGGCCCGCGGTCAGGGAATCAGGCCGTACGGGTGCCCGGGGAACGGCGGGTGACGCGGGGTCACCCCTTGACGGCGCCGGACATGATCCCGCCGACGATCTGCTTGCCGAAGACCACGAAGACGACGAGCAGCGGCAGCGTGCTGATCAGCGCGCCGGCCATCACGATGCTCTGGTCGGGGGTGTAGGAGGCGCTCAGCTGGCCGAGGGCCACCTGGAGCGTGGGATTCTGCTGGTTGAGGGCGAGGTAGGGCCAGAAGAAGTCGTTCCAGGCCTGTACGAAGGTGAGCATTCCCAGCACCGTCATCGCGGGGCGGGCCACCGGGAGCACCACGCTCCGCACGATGCGGAAGTTGTTCGCGCCGTCGATCTTGGCGGCCTCGATGAGTTCGTAGGGCAGCGCCTCGGTCAGGTACTGCCGCATGAAGAACACCCCGAACGCGCTCACCAGGGTCGGGAAGATCACCGACTCCAGCTTTCCGCCCCAGCCGATGTCGGACATCATCATGAACAGCGGGACGACGCTGAGCTGCGGCGGGATCGTGAGCGTGGCGACGACCCCGGTCATCAGCGCCCCGCGGCCGGTGAAGCGCATCTTGGCGAAGGCATAGCCGGCCAGGGTGCAGAAGAAGAGCGTCGCCGCCGTGATGCAGCCGGAGACGACGACGCTGTTGACGATCGCCTTGCCGAGGTGCGCCTGGCTCCAGGCCGCGTCGAGGTTGTGCAGCAGCCGCCCGCCCGGCAGGAACGGCGGTGTGGTGGCGAGCACTTCGTCCTGGGTGTGGGACGCGGCCACGAGCGTCCAGTAGAGCGGCAGGAGCGAACCGATGCCGACGACGGCCAGGGCGATGTAGGCGAACGGGCCGCCCTTCAGTTGTCCGCCCGCGCCCGGCCTGAAGCGGCTCGGGCGCCGCGCCGCCCGGTGGGGCGTGCTCGGGAGGCCGGGTTCCGGGGCTTGGGTGGGGCTGGTCATGGTCATGGAATTCGCTCCCGGTCAGACCGCGGATGTGCGTACGAAGCGGCCGATGAGCCAGTTGACCGCGGCGATGATCAGCAGGAGGCCGAGCATCGCCCAGGCCACTGCGGCGGCCGGACCGAGATGTCCGAGGTTCCAGCCGTAGTTGTAGAGGTAGACGCTGAGCGTCTCGTACTGATTCTCGTTGCCGCCGGTGGCTCCGAGGGTGCCGCCCTCCAGCAGCAGCGGCTCACCGAACAGCTGCATGGAGCCGATGGTCGATATGACGATCGTGAAGAGGATCGTCGGCCGCAGCGAGGGGATGGTCACTTTGCGGAACTGCTGCCAGCGCGATGCGCCGTCCAGCGAGGCGGCCTCGTACAGATCGGTCGGTACGGCCTGCATGGCGGCCAGGTAGATCAGGGTGTTGTAGCCCGTCCAGCGCCAGATCACGATGACGGAGATCGCGATCTTCGACGTCCAGTGGCCGTTGGCCCAGTTGGTGTCGCCGAGGCCGATGAAGTGCAGCGCCCAGTTCAGCAGGCCGCCGTCGGCCCGGAACACCAGGGCGAAGACGAGGGCCGCGGAGGCCACGGAGGTGGCGTACGGGGTGAGGACGACCGTCCGCCAGAACGTGCTGGCGCGCAACCGGTAGTTCAGCAGATGGGCCAGCCCGAGCGCGACCAGCAGCTGCGGGACGGTGGACATGACCCCGATCAGGAAGGTGTTGCCGAGGGCCGTCCAGAACTCGGAGTCGTGCAGGATCTTGTCGAAGTTGTCCCAGCCGACCCACTCCATCCGGTCCAGGCCGGTCATCTCCACCCGGTGCAGGGCGATCCAGCCGGTGTACAGCAGCGGATAGAGCCCGAAGGCGCCGAAGACGAGGAAGAACGGGGCTATGTAGGCGTACGGCGAAGCCTTGTCGTCGAACCGCCACAGCCGGCTCCGCCAGTTCTGCCGACGGGACCGGGCCGTCGTCTGCTGGGAACCGCCGGGTGGCGGGGCGTATGCGTCCCGGGTGGGAGTCGAGGTGGCCACGGGCGGGATTCCTTCCCTGCGTTGCTGAGTTGGCCTGCACGAGGGGTGCGGGGGGTACGGGGCCGGGGTGGGCCGGGGGCGTGAGTGGCTTGTGCGCGTGGTCGGTTGCCCCGCAACGGGGCCCGGTGTGCGGGGGCGGACCCGCGCGGGGTACGGGGCGGGGCGGCCGTCCGGGCGCGGGCCGGCGCGGGAGGCTCCTGGGGGGCCGCCCGCACCGGCGACGATCTAGCCGATCGCCTTGTCGATCGCGTTGGTCGCCGCCTTCCACGCGTCGTCGGGGCTCGTGCCGCGCTGCTCCATGTTGTTGATCTGGGTGGAGATGGTGTCCTTGATGACGCCGTCCTTCGCGCCGAGGACCGTCTCGGGGATGGACTTGGCCTCTTCGGCGTAGATCTGCCCGATCGGCGCGTCGTTGAAGTAGGGGAGCTTCGCGTTCTTCACGTCCGGCAGGTCGTACGCGCCCTTGTTGGACGGGAAGACACCGATCGCCTTGAACACGGCGGCCTGCTGCTCGGGAGCGGTCAGCCACTTGACGAGCTTGGTGGCCTCGTCGACGTTCTTGCCCGACTTGGGCACGGCGAGGAAGGAGCCGCCCCAGTTGGCGGCGGTCGAACCGGGTGCGGTGGTGATGTCCCACTTGCCCTTGTTGGCCTCACCGGCGTTGGTCGAGATCTGACCGGCCATCCACGCGGGGCAGGCCACCGTGGCGACGGTGCCCTTGCGCAGGGCGGCGACCCACGGGTCGTTGAACTGGGCGAGCCCCTGGGTCAGCTTCTTCGACGCGGCCTCGGCGGCCAGGTTCCACCCCTGCTGGACGCTGGGGCTGTCCTTGTAGACCGGCTTGCCGCTCTCGTCGTAGTACTGCTTCGCGTTCGAGCTCACCACGGCGTTGAACATGGCGCTCGCGGAGTCCATGAAGTACGTGCCCTCGGGGGCCTTCTTCTTGTACTCCTCACCGAGCTTGAGGTAGTCCTCCCAGCCCCCGGCGACCTTCTTGGCGACCTCCGCGCGGTCGGTCGGCAGACCGGCCTTCTTGAACAGGTCGGTGTTGTAGCAGAGGGACATCGGACCGATGTCGGTGCCCGCGCCGATCACCTGACCGCCGGACGTGGTGGCCTGCTTCTCCTTCCAGGACACCCACTCGCCGACGTCGATCACCTTGCCGAGATCGGCGAAGGAGTCCGCCTTGGTGTCGACGATCTCCTTGATCCGGCCGACCTCGATGCCCTGGACGTCGGCGAGGCCGCTGCCCGAGTTCAACTGCTGGAGCAGCTTGGGGTAGTAGACCTTCTCGTCGGCGGTGACGTCCTCCTTGACCGTGATGTTCGGGTGCAGCTCGTGGTACTTGGCGAAAAGGCCGGCCTCCTTGTAGCCGAACTGCCCGTAGTCGGCGACGGTCAGCGTGATCTTCCCGTTCGCGCCGGAGCCCGTGTCGTCCGACGAGTCCGAGTCGCTGCTGCAGCCGGCCAGCAGCAGGGCCGAGGCTGTCAGGCCCGTGGTGGCCAGAACCGCGGCTCTGCGGCTCCGGCCGGCGACGGTGCGGGTGATGCGCATTCCACTACTCCTTGTTCCAGGGTGGGACTGGCGTTCTGACTGCGCGGCATACGCGCTGGTGGGAGCGGATGCCGGGTGGCTCAGGGGGGGAGGACACGGGCAGTGCCGTTCGAGCGGGAAACCCCGCACGATGTGGGAGCGCTCCCATGCGTCGATGTCGGAAGGTTCCTGCCTGCGAGGGGTGGGTGTCAAGAGTTGAAGGCGCTTCCGTTGCCCGAGTGTGTCCTGCAAGTCACGCGACCGTGTCCCGCCGAAGTCTTGCCATAGCCCGCGGAGATCGACCGGAGGCTCGATCCCTTTCCGGTGATGCGCAGGTCAAGGGCGCACCGGCCGGGAACCCGCCGCGCCGACCACCCCGGGGCGGGCCGGCCGGGCCGCATGTCCGCCCGGCCCGGGAGCGGCCCCCGTCACCCCCGGTTCCCACCCGATCGCCCACCGGAAGGTGAACGGGGCATCGCGCGAGGGGGCCCGCCGGGGGCGGCCCGGAACGCATCCGCGTTCTTTCCCCGAACCCGACGCATCGTCACGGGCGCGCCGGGGGGCGGCGGGAGACACGTCGGGAGGCACGACGAGAGGCGCAACGGGGACGGGCGGCAGAAACGGTCAGCGGGAGGCGCAACGAGAACAGGCGGCGGGTACGCCGAGGGACGACGGGTACGCCGAGGGACAGCGCGAGGCGCAACGGGAACATGCGCCGGGAACGGGCGCCGGTAGGCGCAACCGAGAAGGGCGGCAGGAAGAGGCGGGTCGGGGTCGCGGGGCTACGCCGCCCGCAGGCGCGCCAGGGTGGATTCCAGTTCGGCCTGTGCGGCGCGGCCCGCCGAGTCCGCGTCGCCGGCCACCACGGCCCGTACCAGCGCGTCATGGGCCGCGTCGCCGTGGTCCGGATCGTCGCGGCGCAGGCCGAACAGCTCCACGAGGTCGATGAGCCCCTGCCGCAACGCCGGGGCGAACTCGCCGAAGAGGTCGGTGAGTACGGGGTTGTGGGCGGCGACCACCACGGCCCGGTGCAGGGCGATGTCCGCGTCGACGAACCCCGCGTCTCCCCCGGCCCCCGCCGCCCGCCGCGCGGTGAGCGCCCCGTCGAGGGCGGCCAGGTCCTCGTCCGTGCGGCGCCGCGCGGCCAGGCGGGCGGCCTGGACCTCGATCAGCATGCGCACTTCGTAGACATCGGTGACCGAGGCCCTGCGCAGCCGGGCCGGCCAGTCCTCCGTCGCGTGGTCGGCGATGACGAAGACGCCCGCGCCCTGCCGGGACTGGAGCAGCCCGAGCGTGGCCAGGGTGCGCACCGCCTCGCGGACCGTGGAGCGGCCCACACCGAGCGTCTTGGCCAGGGTCGTCTCGCCGGGAATCTTCGTGCCGACCGGCCAGTGCCCCTCGGTGATCTGCTCGCGCAGATGGTGCGTGGCCTGTTCGACCAGGGGGCTGGGGCGGAGCGGACCGAGCGAGGACACGAATTCACCTGTCAGGTTGTCTGATGACTTGCTTTCTGGCTACTGTACCCGGCATGACGCACAGCGGTCTCCTTCTTCTCGGCTGCCGCGGCGGGGCCTGAAGCGACCGGCACCCCGCCGCGGGATGCCGTGCTGTGCCGGTCGCATCCGGCGATGCGAGAAGAGTCCGCTTCATGTCCGACCGTCTGTCACCGATGCACAGCTTCCCCACGATCTGCACCCCGCGCGGACCTGTGCCCGCCGGCGCGCCCCGCTGGAACCCGCAGCGCGCCAGCTCCATGCCGTCCCACCGCTACCGTTCCGCCTTCGACCGCGTCGAGGTCCCGCTGACCGGCCGCACCTGGCCGCAGGCCCGTATCGAGAAGGCCCCGCTCTGGGTACCCGTGGACCTGCGGGACGGCAACCAGGCGCTGGCCGAACCGATGGACACGCCGCGCAAGCGCCGGATGTTCGATCTGCTGGTCGCCATGGGGTTCAAGGAGATCGAGGTCGGCTATCCGTCCGCGAGCCGCACCGACTTCGACTTCGTCCGGCATCTGGCCGGGAGCGGCGCCGTGCCGGACGACGTCACCGTGGTCGTCTTCACCCCGGCCAAGCCGGATCTGATCGGGCGGACCTTCGAGTCCATCGAGGGAATGGACCGCGCGGTCGTCCATCTGTACACCCCGACCGCCCCCGTCTGGCGCGATGTCGTGCTCGGCCGCAGCCGCGCCGAGGTGCACGCCCTGGTGCTGGACGCGGCGGCGCGGATGGAGCGGCTGGCACGGGCGCGGCCCGGCGCCGACATCCGGTTCGAGTTCTCCCCCGAGGTCTTCGTCCTCACCGAGCCGGACTTCGTCCTGGAGCTCTGCAACAGCCTCACCGGCCTGTGGGACGCCTCCCCGGACCGGCCTGTCATCCACAACCTGCCCGCCACGGTGGAGATCGCGACGCCGAACGTGTACGCGGACCAGATCGAGTACATGCACCGCCACCTGGACCGGCGGGACGCGGTGATCCTCTCCGTCCATCCGCACAACGACCGCGGCACCGGCACCGCGTGCGCCGAACTCGCCGTCCTGGCGGGTGCGCAGCGCGTGGAGGGCTGCCTGTTCGGCAACGGGGAGCGCACCGGCAACGTCGACCTGGTCAACCTGGCCCTCAATCTGCACGCCCAGGGCGTCGACCCGATGATCGACTTCTCCGACATCGACGAGATCCGCCGCACGGTCGAGCACTGCAACCGGCTGCCGGTGCCGCCCCGCCACCCGTACGGCGGCGACCTGGTCCACACGGCGTTCTCCGGCACCCACCAGGACGCCATCAGCAAGGGCTTCGCCCATCGCGCGAGCAGTGGTGCCGAGCTGTGGTCGGTGCCGTATCTGCCGATCGACCCGGCGGACGTGGGACGGACGTACGAGGCGGTCATCCGGGTCAACAGCCAGTCGGGGAAGGGCGGCATCGCCCATCTGCTGCAGAGCAACTACGGGGTGCACCTGCCGGCCCGGCTGCGCGCGGACTTCTCCCGTACGGTGCAGACGGTGACCGACGACAGCGGTCTGGAGGCCACCCCGAAGGATCTGTGGGAGCTGTTCGAGGCGGCGTACCTGGTCCCCGGACGGGACGGGAACGTGGCCCTGACCGCCTGGTCCACGGACCGGAACCCGGCCGGTGAGCACCGGTTCATCTGCACGCTGCGGGTGGACGGGCGGGAGGGCGACTACGAGGGCACGGGCAACGGCCCGGTGTCGGCGTTCACCCGTGCGCTGGCGGCCGCGGGGATCGAGGTGGACATCCTCGACTTCACCGAGCACGCGACGGCGGCGGGGCAGGGCAGCCCGGCGATGGCGTACGCGGAGTGCCGGGTCGGCGGGGAGCCGCACTGGGGGGCCGGCCAGGACACGTCCGTCCTGACGGCTTCGATCCTGGCGGTGCTGTCGGCGGTGAACCGGGCCGGCTAGCGGGCCGGTTGCCCGGTGCATGGGGCGCACCCCGGCCGGGGGTGGGGGCGGGGGCCGGCCGGGGTGGGAGCGGGGGCCGGCCGGGGGTGCGGAGGGGGTGGTGGTCTGCGGGGTGCGGGGCGGTGGTCCGCGGGGTGACGGCGACGGCCTTCCGCGCGGCGGCGTCCGAGAGCCCGAGCGCGCCCTTGGTCCGGGCCTGTGCGGCGGCGGCCGCCCGCATCGCGTACGCGCCCGTGCCACCGCTGGACGAGGCGTCGCAGTCCATCGCCGTGATGGTGACCGCGCCGACCGCCCTGGTCCTGGTCCGCGCCCCCGCCCCGGCAGCCGACCTGCACCCCGTCGCACACCGCCCCCTCGCCCGCCCTCCCCGCGTCGCGTCGCGTCGCTCCACGGTGAGGAGTTACGGAACGGACGGCGGCCGGGTCCTCTTCGGCCTCGGCGAGGACTCGGCGAAGCCGGTCTCGGCGACACCGGCACCGGCACCGGACTGGTCGATGCAGGTCCGGACGGACTCGACGTGGATCCGGGTGAACTTCAGCCAGGACGGCGGCCCGACGGTCTCCGTCTTCTGCACCTGGAACGGCCATCCGCCGCAGGTCGAGATCGTGTGACCGAGGCACGCCGGCCCTGCCGGGCCCCCGGTGGCGGGACGGGGTGCCTGCCGCACGCCGGGTTCGCCGGTCGGCCGCGCGGCGTTCCTTTCACCGCACGCCGATCCACCGGGCACTGCGGGACAGCCCTCAGCCGAACGCCGAAGGCGGCGGAGCCGGAGACGGCCTGGCGTCCGCGTCGCTCACCGCCGCCGCGCCGCCGGTGAAGTCGGCGAGGGCGCGCCCGTGTTCGACGCGTCCGGGGTGCGGGTCGGTCGCGACCCGGCGGGTCAGCTCCGCGACCTTCAGCGGCAGGTCCGAGGCAAGCAGCACCGCATTGCCGAAGCGGCGGCCGCGCCACACGGTCGGATCGGCGGCGAGCGCGAGTTCGGGGAAGACCGTGGCCGCGGTGGCGATCTGGCCGCGGAGATGGGTCAGCGGCGGCCCGTCCGCGAGGTTGGCCACGTAACTCCCGCCGGGCTTCAGGACCCGGCGGACCTCGGCGAGGAACTCGGTGCTGGTCAGGTGTGCCGGGGTGCGGGCGCCGCTGAAGACATCCGCGATGACGAGGTCCGCCCAGCCGTCCTGGATCTTCCCGAGCCCGGCGCGGGCATCGGTGGCCCGGACCCGGATCCTGGCCTGCGGGTCCAGCGGCAGCTCGCGGCGGACCAGTTGGACCAGCCCGGCGTCCACCTCGACGATCTGCTGGGTGGAGCGGGGCCGGGTCGCCGCGATGTAGCGGGCGAGGGTGAACGCGCCGCCGCCCAGGTGCACCACGTGCAGGGGCTGCCCGGCCGGTGCGACGAGATCGGCGATGTGGCCGATCCTGCGCTGGTACTCGAAGGACAGGTACGTGGGGTCGTCCAGGTCCACATGGGACTGGGGGGCGCCGTCGAGCGTCAGTGTCCAGGCGTGCGGGCGCTCCCGGTCGGGCACCAACTCGGCGAGGCCGCCGTCCACCGGCACCGCGACGGGCTCCGCCCGGCGCCCGGTTCCGCGCCCGGCTGCGCGTCCGGCCGCGCGTCCGGCCCTGCCGTCAGCCCTGCTGTCGGTCCCGCTGCCGGCCTTGCGGTCGGACCGCTTACGGGCGCCCGTGCCCCCGCCCGACGCTCCTCGACGTGCCACTGCTGTTCGTGCCTGCTCACTGCTCATCGCTCCGGGCCGGTACGGAACCGGCCGCGCCGGAAGGTCCCGGCCACCGGCCCATTATGGGCGCGCGGAAGGACCCGGCGGTCAGCGGCAGCTGTCGGCCGCCTCGATCAGCCGGGCCGCCTGGTCGAGAGCGGCCCGCAGCACGGCCGGGTCGGTGACCGGGGCATCGTCCTCGGGCGGCAGCAGCCAGCCGCTGCCGGTGACCGGCGGTTCGGCGGGGATGCGCAGCCCGCGGCCCGCGGTCTGCGTACAGGCGCTGCCCGGTACGTCCCACGCCGCCGCGGTTCCCGGGGGCACCAGGAAGCCGAGGGTGTCGCAGGCGCCGTCGTGCAGGACCGGTCCGACGGCCTCCTGATCGGCGCCGCGGCGCAGGATGTCCACGGCCTCCAGTCCCTGACGGGCGGGGACGGTCACCAGGTCGCAGGGTTCGGCGCCATGGTCCGCCGGGGGCGCGGTGGGCGCCGTGGCACCCGTTGCGGCCGGGGTCGTCGCAGTCGTCCGCGAGCCGGTCTCCGTGCCGAGATGCAACAAGGGACCTCTCCTCTCATCGCCGGGCGGAGCCGGATTCCGTCTCCACGGGAACCAACGCGCCGACCGCGTCAAGGGCTACGGTGCCACGCCGCCGCAAAGGGTGGCAGTTCATGGCGGATCGCGGGTGAGATGCCCCTTTTGTTAGCAAACACAGAGTGTGTGACCGCTCACAGCAGGTACGTTCTTGCTCCGCCGGGACACCGGAAGCAGGAACCCCGGCTGCAGAAGAGAGGTCCTCGCCCATGGTGTCGACAGGGGCAGTTCCCAACCTCGCCTTCCGGCGGCTGCGCGGTCAGCGCTCCGCCGGGGAGTTCGCTGCCGCAGTACGCAGGTCCGCCCGCGAGATCGGCGAGCAGGTCGCGTGCGACGCCCGGTACATCGGACGCGTGGAGTCAGGCGAGATCCGCTGCCCCAACTACGCGTACGAGCGGGTCTTCCTGCACATGTTCCCCGGGACGACCCTGGCGGACCTGGGCTTCTCACCGCGCGAAACCGTACGCGGCCGGGGGGCGCGGGCCACCGCCGAAATCCCACCGCCCCCCACGCTCCACAGCGACACCGACGAGGAGAGCGACGTGCTGCGTCGCGTATTCATGACGAGCGGCACCACCACGATGGCGACCGCGACCCTGGGATTCGGCCTCGGCGGCACGTCCGCCGCCGCCCCCCTCCTGCCCGAGCCGCGCCGGGTCGGCGAGGCCGAAGTGAGCGCCGTCGAGAAGGCGGTACGGCAGATCCGGCTGCTCGACGACCGGCACGGCGGTGACGGCCTGTACCGCAAGGCGTCGCAGCCGCTGCGGGCGGCGTACGCGCTGCTCGACTCCGGGGCCGCCACCAGGCGCTCCACCGCCGACCGGCTGCACACCGGGGCGGGCGAACTGGCCATCTCGGTGGGCTGGCTGGCCCACGACTCGGGGCGGTTCGAGGACGCCCGCTCGCACTACGCGGAGGCGCTCGCCACGGCGCGCGTGGCGGGTGACGCGGCGCTGGAGGCGCACGCGTTCTGCAACGCGTCGTTCCTGGCCCGGGACACGGGGCGGCCCCGTGAGTCCGTACGGGCGGCCGAGGCAGGGCAACGGGTGGCGCGGCCGCTGGGCTCGCCGCGGCTGCTGGCGCTGCTCGCGCTGCGGGAGGCGGGGGGCCGGGCGGGGCTCGGGGACCGTACGGGCTGCGAACGGGCGATCGGCCGGGCGCACACCGCGTTCGGACGCGGTGCCTCCGACGCCGATCCGGAGTGGATGACGTTCTTCCGGGAGGCGGAGCTGGAGATGCTGGAGGCGCAGTGCTGGTCGGCGCTGGGCGACTGGTCGCGGGCGGCCCGCCACGCGCTGCGGGCCACGCGCCTCCAGGATCCGCACTTCACCCGGAACCTGGCGCTCTACCGGGCCGAGCTGACCACGGACCTCGCCAGGGCGGGCCGGGCCCCGGAGGCGGCGTCGGCCGGCCACCAGGTGCTGGACCTGCTGGACCGCGTCCAGTCGTCCCGCATCCGGGCGATGCTGGCGGGCGCGGCGGGGGTGCTGGCGCCGCACAGGGGCGCGGCGGAGGTACGCGGGTTCCTGGAGCGGTACGGGCAGGCCGCGGGGGCGGATGCCCCGGCGGGCACGTAGGCGGCGCCCTTCGCAGACCCGCGGCACGGTCTGTAGGCGATGCACTTCGCAGACCCGCGGCACGGCCTGTAGGCGACGCTCTCCGCAGCCGCGGCACGGTCTGTCAGCACGGATGCCCGGCGGGCGCGCGGTCGGCGGGCGCGCGGTCGGCGGCCGGAGGACCACCGCCCGGCAGGGCCACCGCCCGGCCGGCGGTCGGGTCCCCGGCCGACGGGGACCGGCGGCGGCTACCGGTCCAGGTGGCCCGTGTCGTTCCAGCGTTCCACCGCGGGCGCCCCGTACGCCCACCCCAGCACCGACAGCGACGTCGGGTCGAGCCGGATGCGCGCCGCGAAGGACACGTCCTCGCCCAGCCATCGCGCCCCCAGTGCCCGCAGGATGTGGCCGTGGGCGAAGACCAGGACGTCGCGGTCGGCCGAGCGGGCCCAGTCGACGATCTCGTCGGCGCGGGCGGACAGTTCGGCCAGGGTCTCCCCCTCCGGCACCCCGTCACGCCAGATGAACCAGTCGGGGCGGATCGCCCTGATCTCGGCCGGAGTCATCCCCTCGTACGCCCCGTAGTCCCACTCCAGCAGCGCGTCCCACGGCTCGGCCCGGTCCGCGAAACCCGCGATCTCGCAGGTCTCCTTGGCCCGCAGCAGCGGGCTGGTGCGGACTTCGAGGCCCGGCAGGTCCGCCCACGGCCCGCGGTGCAGCCGCTCACCGAGGAGCTTGGCGCCCGCCCGGCCGGTGTCGAGCAGCGGGATGTCCGTCCTGCCGGTGTGATTGCCCTTGACGGACCATTCCGTCTGGCCGTGCCGGGCGAGCAGGATACGCGGTGCCATGACGGCTCTCCCTGAACTGAGATCTGAGGCCGGAGATCGAGACAGAACGGATCGTCCGGTTTTCCCATCATCGCGCACGGGTCCGGGAGGCAACCTCCGGGGCGGAAGCGGCGTCCCTCTCTGCGCGGAGAAATCTGTACACACAGGGGGCAACCGACAAGGACCCCCGGGGGAATCGCGACCGACCCGCACCGTACGGTTGAACGCCCGCCGTCAGTCGCATGAACACATGATGGAGAGCTTCCGGATGCAGCCTGCCAGCACCGCGCCCGTGGCGCGCCCGCGGCCCCGTTGGTGGACCGAGCTGCCGCTGCTGGCCCTGGTGTACGCAGCCTACTCGGCGGGCCGGCTGGTGGCGCGCGGCGACGTGTCGACGGCCGTCGACCACGGTCTGCGCATCCTGCACCTGGAGAAGACGCTCCACATCAACTTCGAGCACCCGCTCAACCGGCTGTTCACCGCGCACTCCTCGATCGGCATACCCGCCGACTTCGTGTACGCGTCCCTGCACTATCTGATCACCCCGGTCGTTCTGGTCTGGCTCTTCCGCCGCCGGGAGGCCCTGTACCGCAGGGCCCGCACCTGGCTGATGACCTCCACGCTGCTGGGCCTGATCGGCTTCACGCTGCTGCCGACCTGCCCGCCCCGGCTGCTCGACGCCACGCACGGCTTCGTCGACACCATGGCGCAGTACAGCTCGTACGGCTGGTGGGGCACCGGGGCGAGCGCCCCGCGCGGCATGAGCGGAATGACGAACCAGTACGCGGCGATGCCGAGCCTGCACGTCGGCTGGGCGCTCTGGTGCGGAATCCTGCTGTGGCGCCACGGCCGGCACCCGCTCGTACGGGCCGCGGGCATCGCGTACCCCCTGCTCACCACGTTCGTGGTGATGGGCACGGCCAACCACTACTTCCTCGACGCGGTCGCGGGCGCTGCGGTGATGGGCGTCGGAGCCCTGCTGGCCGGACCGGTGATGCGGCTCGGCGACCGGGTCAAGGAGCGGCTCGAAACCCGCTTCCCGCGGCTCGCCCCGACCACGAAGTCCCCGGTTGTCAGTGCCGGATGCGAGACTTCGGCGGGTGAGCGAATCCCTGGCCAGCGGACCACCTCCGCAGACTCCACCGATGCCGCGGCATCGGCCGACGCAGACGCCTCGGCCGGTCGCACACCCCGGGCCGACGCCGCTGCCCCCGCAGACGCGCGAGCAGCGGGGGACGACGCTCCGGCAGCGGCTCGCTGAGCTGCGGGGCCCGGCCGTCGCACCGCGTCCGCTGGACGCCCGCGCGCTGGCCGCCCTCGCCGCCAACCCCGGCTGCCGGCGCCGCGCCCTGCTGGACGGCGCCGGGGTGGACAAGACCGCGCTGGCCGCGGCGCTCGGCTCACCGGCCCCCTTCGGCCAGTCGCAGTTCGCTCTCGTCCGGGGCAACGCCTTCGAGGCCAGGGTCAAGGCCGACGGCGGTACGGAGCTGATGCGGCTGCTGCACGAGCACCTCGGCGGCGGCGCCGTGGCACCGCGCGAGGTCCTGGTGCCCGACCTGGCCGCCGCCGGACCCGAGGGCCGCGCGGCGCGTACGGCGCTCGCCCTGCGGGAGGCGACCGAGGCGGGCGGCTGGGCGCTGCTGGACCACCCGATGCTGGCCCTGGAGGTGGCGGGCTCCCCGGCCTATCTGGAGCCGGACGCCGTGGCGGTGCACCCCGACGGCACGTGGACGGTCGTCGAGATCAAGTCCTTCCCCATGGTCGACGGCTCGGCCGACGCGGCGAAGGTCGGTGCGGCGGCCCGGCAGTCCGCCGTCTACGTACTGGCGCTGGAGCGGATCGCGGAGCTGACCGGGGGCGCCCGGGTCGGGCACCGGGCGCTGCTGGTCTGCCCGAAGGACTTCTCCAATCTGCCCACCGCCTCGGTCGTGGACGTACGGAAGCAGCGTGCGGTCACCCGGCGCCAGCTGACCAGGCTGGCCCGGGTCGAGGACATCGCGGCGGCCCTGCCCGAGGGCACCACCTTCGATCCGGAGTGCCCCCGGGAGCAGCTCGACGCCGCGGTCGAGTCGGTCGGCGCCGCGTACGCCCCGGAGTGCCTGGCCGCGTGCGAACTGGCCTTCCACTGCCGGGCGAAGGCCCGTGCGGCGGGTGCGGTGGAGGCGCTGGGGCGGAGTGTGCGCGGTGAGCTCGGCGGGCTGACGACGGTGGGTGCGGTGCTGGCCGCCGCCGCGGGCAAGGAGGGCGACCCGGCGGATCCGACGGTCGCGGCCCTGCGGCGGGCGGCGGCGCTGCGCGCCGAGGCGCTGGAGGGCGGTGCGTCATGTCGCTGATCGGCACGCTGGCCCGGCTGGAGGCCGTGGAGAGCGGCCGGGCACAGCCGATGACGACGGTCCGGCACCGCCATCTCACCGACCGGCCGCTGGTCCTGGTGCCGCTGACCACCGCGGGTGAGGCGGGCGCCCCGCTCGGGGCGCTCGTCGGGACCGACCGGGAGGCGCCCCGGCTGCTGACGGTGTCGCAGCCGCGCGACCGGGATCTGCGGTTCGCCTTCCTCGCGGAGCTGGCCGAGGCGGTGCTGCCGCACATCGAGGCGTACGAGGACGTCGTCGAGCCCGCCGAGCGCAACGAGACCGATCCGGAGACCGGGAAGAAGGCCAAGGTCGAGGTCGAGCTGTGCGCGGACGCACCGCAGTTGGTCGTGCCGAGCCGTGCGGGCATCGAGTTCGTCCGGCTGCTCGGCCGCTCCATGCGGTTCCGGCGTACCGCGGAGGAAGATCCCGACACCCCCTACCCCGCCCCGGCCCGGGTGCCGCTGCTGGGCCGCTGGCTGACGCACTACGGGGAGCGGGCCAGGGTGCCGGGCTCCTCGCTGCTGCTCGCCGCGACGGACCTGCTCAACCGGCACTGGGCGACCGGGCAGAGCAGCCTGGAGGATCAGCATCTGGGCGCGCTGCTGGCCTGGATCGACGCCCCGGCGGACGAGTCGGGGGCGGCGGCGGCGCTCCGTGCGGAGCTGGACCGGGACGGCGCGGGCCAGTTGCTGTGCCCGCCGGCCGGTCCGGCCACGGACCCGGCGTTCGACAACCGGCTGCTGGCACCCGCCATCGAGAAGTACGACCGGGCGCGCACCTCGCTCGCCGCGGCCGAGGACGGTCTGGCGGCCGATGCCCGGCTCGCCGAGCTGACCGGCGCCGAGCGGGAGATCAGGGCGCTCCTGGCCGGGGTGATGCGGCCGGCGTGGGACGCGGTGTGGCGGGGGCTCGATCTGCTGAAGGAGCTGCCCGAGGGGGTTCGGGCCGAGGACCGCTGGACCAGGGACCGCTGGTCGTTCACCGGCCACCGGGACCGGGTGCGGTCCGGTGAGCCGCCGCAGCCGCGCCGGGACGACGCGGTGACGGCGGCGCAGAAGCTGGCCTCGCGGGAGACGGCGCAGGCGCAGCTGGAGGCGCAGGAGGCGTTGGACGATCCGCTGGTGCTGGCCGGGCGGCGGCTGGCCGGTGAGGCGTTCGTGGGGGAGGTGACGGAGGTGGTGAGGGCGTACAGCGAATCGAAGCGCCCGTCCCCGCGCCCGCTGGTCACCGTCCGCACGGACGAGCGCCCGCATCTCGGCGAGCGCACCAAGGTGTACCGCTCGCTGGACGGCAGGCCGCAGACCGCCGAGTTCGTCGGCTACACCGAGGGGCCGGAGGACGGGGGCGCGCCCGCCCTGGTGCTGCGGATCACCGACCGGATGGGCCGGAGCAAGGAACCGGCCCCGGGTTCGGTGCCGGAGCCGGGCGACCGGATCTCCTGGACGCTGTTCGAGCACGATCAGCGCGGCGGCCCGAAGCTGCCGGACCCGGAGGAGACGCCCTGGACCCATGGCGGGCCGCCGGGCGCGGCCGGTGAACGCGCCGAGCACCCCGATCCCGTGACCGCGGAGGACCTTCTGTGACGGCCGTATTCGACCCCGGCGCCCAGGCCGCGCGGGCGACCGACGCGATCCTCGCCGACACCCTGGGCGGCACGTCGCGCGGGATCGTGGTGGACTCCCCGCCGGGCGCGGGCAAGTCGACGCTCGTGGTGCGCGCGGCGCTCGAACTCGCGGCGGCCGGGCACCCGTTGATGGTGGTCGCGCAGACCAACGCCCAGGTCGACGACCTGGTGGTGCGGCTGGCCGAGAAGGACCCGGGACTGCCGGTCGGAAGGCTGCACAGCAACGACTCCGACCCGTACGACAAGGTGCTGGACGGCCTGGCCAACGTACGGAAGTCGGCCAAGGCGTCGGATCTCGCCGGGCTCGACGTGGTCATCTCGACAGCCGCCAAGTGGGCGCACGTGAAGAACGTCGAGCCGTGGGGCCACGCGATCGTCGACGAGGCGTACCAGATGCGTTCGGACGCGCTGCTGGCCGTCGCGGGGCTCTTCGAGCGGGCGTTGTTCGTCGGTGATCCGGGCCAGTTGGACCCGTTCTCGATCGTCGGCGCGGACCAGTGGGCGGGGCTGTCGTACGACCCGTCCGCGAGCGCGGTCTCCACGCTGCTCGCGCACAATCCCCGACTGCCGCAGCACCGGCTGCCGGTGTCGTGGCGGCTGCCCGCGTCCGCCGCGCCGCTCGTGTCGGACGCGTTCTATCCGTACACCCCGTTCCGCAGCGGTACGGACCACGGCGACCGCCGGCTGTCGTTCGGCGTCGGGTCCGACGGCTCGGCGCCCGACCGGGTGCTGGACGAGGCCGCGGAGTCCGGCTGGGGCCTGCTCGAACTCCCGGCCCGGCACACCCCGCGCACCGACCCGGAGGCGGTACGGGCAGTGGCCCTGGTCGTCCGCCGGCTCCTCGACCGGGGCGGCGTGGCGACCAGCGAGCGCTCCCCCGACCCGGCCCCGGTGACGGCGGACCGGGTCGCGGTCGGCACCGCCCATCGCGACCAGGCGGCGGCGGTGCGGGCGGCGCTCGCGGAGCTGGGTGTGACGGGCGTGGCGGTGGACACGGCGAACCGGCTCCAGGGCCGCGAGTTCGATGTGACGGTGGTCCTGCACCCGCTCTCCGGCCGTCCGGACGCCACGGCGTTCCATCTGGAGACGGGCCGGCTGTGCGTACTGGCCTCGCGCCACCGGCACGCGTGCGTCGTGGTGTGCCGGGCGGGCGTCGCGGAGCTGCTGGACGAGCACCCGTCGACGGAACCGGTGCAGCTGGGAGTCACGGTGAAGTTCCCGGACGGCTGGGAGGCAATGTTCACCACACTGGATCACTGGCAGCAGCACAAGGTGTCCTGGCGGCCGTGACCCGTACAGCCGCAGGTGCCCTGACCAGCACGGAAGACATCAGTTAGCCCCGCCGGACGAGCCTCGTCTCCCCACGCCGCGAAGACCGGACCTAAAGACCAAGGCCGTGAAGTTATGACTCCAAGGGCGTTGGCAAGTGTGCTCTGATCTGCGGCGTTTCCGGATGGGAGAAGCGGAGCCCCGGCAGAACTGGCAGTCGACCAAGACAGCCGTTCACAGCACCGGAGGCTCCGCTGTCCGATCAGTGTGTCATCACGTGTGAAATCACGGTAGCCAAGGGGCTGTTCGCCCGGTGGCCCGAGGCGGCACAGCCCCGTACGGGTCGTGCAGCTGAGATGGGTGTAGTTCCTTTTATTTACACTCCCGAGGCGAGCAGCCAGGCTTCGGTCCTGCGCCGGATCGGCGAGAGAGTGAGCGCTGCGAACGTCGTCGTCCGTTCGGTCTGGCCTTCGCGTTCTGCGGCGTTGGGGGTTCTCGGTCGGGTCAGCATGCCGCACACCTGCCTTTGCTCGGTGTCCTACAGGGTTTTCGCGGCTCGGTGTATGAAGGTGTCGAGCACGCCGTCGGCGACCTTGACGTTGCCGTGAGGGCGGGTGGCGCCGGGGATGGTGCGTACCGCGGCCGCCTCCCGCGCGAGCTCGGCCGCTGCGGTGAACGAGCGGCCGGCCTTGTCCTTCTCGCCCTTGGCGCGATGTTCGAGCCCGTCACAGGTGTGCTCAAGGGCCTTGGCCCACAGGGTGAGTGCGTCCAGCCAGGGCTTGGTCTCGGCCGCGAAACCCGGGTCGGTGACGGTTCTGCGGATCTCGGTGGGAGCTTCGGCGAGTGAGCGTGTCTGTGCGCGCAGTGCCGTGACCGCTTGGTGTTTCCTGCCCGTGTGCCAGGATCGTTCGATGGCGTCCAGCCGGGCCTTGAGGGCGGGGGCTGCGGGCTGCCATGGTATGCCGGTCCAGCTGGGCGCCATGTGCTGGGTGTCGAGGAAGGTCAGCAGGGCGTGGGTGCCTTGCGGGTCGTGGGCGGTCATGTGTGCCGCGGCGCTGTGCCAGGAGTCAGTGGGCCGGTAGGCGCGCGGGTTCCAGGCGTAGTCGGCACCGGTGAATTCGGCGATCTTGCTGGCCGATGCCTGGTTCATGGGGTTGAGCGCGACGCCGCTGAGGTGCTCGCCGAGCCTGGGGGTGCGCTTGGCGTAGGGGGCGAGCAGCAGGCGTCCGGCGGCGTGGTCGTAGTCGTTGGTGGGGTAGTTGTCCCAGAGCAGCACGTCGTGGCCCCACACGTCGGCCGCTCGCCGGGTCTGTGCGGTGGTGATGGAGGTGGGCACCACGTCGGCGCCCGTCCACCACACCTGCACGCGGTCGTCCAGGGCGCGGCGCAGGGTCTTCTTGTACGGGGTGTCGGCGAGGTCGCTGTACTGCGTGGGCACGAACTGCAGCGGGCGCATGCCGCGGTGCTGGTCGACAAACTCGCGCTGCATGCGGTTGGCGAGGTCGGCCTGAGCGGCGGCGGCGGACTGCTCCGAGACGGGCCCGTAACGGGCGAAGTCCGCGGCACCGTTCCATACGGGCAGCGGGTGGATGTCGTCGAAGGCCAGGGCGAAGTCCCGGATCCCCAGGTTGTACAGGGACTGGAGCTTGCCGGTCAGGGCCCGGCGGTCGCCCGCGTCGTTGTAGGTGATGGACTTGCCCGGGGACAGGACATAGGTGAAGCGCACGTGGTGGTCGGCGGCGTGCCGGGCCAGCTCGGCCAGCTCGCGTTCCAGTTTCCTCGGGTAGCGCTCGCGCCAGCGGTCACGTTCGTACGGGTCGTCCTTGGGCGCGTACAGGTAGGTGTTCAGTTTGACGGAGCCGTAGAAGGCGATCTGGTCCAGGCGCTCCTCGTGGGTCCAGGGCTTGCCGTAGAACCCCTCGACGACCCCGCGCAGCGGCATGGCGGGGTGGTCGACGACCGTGGCGCCTGCTATCCGGCCGTCGGCGGTCAGCTGGGTGAAGGTCTGGGCGGCGTAGAGGACACCGTCGCCGTCGGCGCCCGCGAGCAGCACTTCGATGTGGCCGTCGAAGCTGCTGGTGGTGATCTGGTAGCCCTCAGACGGCAGTGTCCCGGCGGTGAAGGCATTGCTGCGTTCCAGCTTGTCGGCCATGTGCGGAGCCGAGACGGTTCCGATGACGACGGCCATCGGCCCTGCGGGACGCGAGGCACCGCTGAGGGGAGAGACACGGACATCGGTGGCACCCGCGCGACGCAATGCCGCTTTCACCAGAGCGACGGAGCGGGCGTCGGTGCCCTGTGCGGTGAGCAGGTCCACCCGACGCGGCACCGAGAGATCGGGCCCCGTACGGCGTATCTGCTGCGGGGTCGGCGACACCCGTGGCAGGTCATTACCGGTGACGGATGCCCGGGTGATCGAGGGCACATCGGGGGTACTGCGGGGGCCTACTGCGTGGTCATGCCTCCCCACAGCGTCCAGGGGTGCGCAGCCCGCGAGCAGCAGCCCGCTGCCCAGCCATGCGGTGACGGTCCTGCGGCGGATCATCGGCCCTGCTCCGCGCGGCGGGCACCGAGCAGGGCCCAGGTGGCCAGCAGCAGCAGGACGAGCCAGCTGCCGGGCACCAGGAGGAACAGAGAGGTGGCGACGGAGGAGACCGGGTCGCCCAGTGGCAGGACCAGCCAGTACGCCACGGCACTGGTGAGGATCACCACCAGAGCGGCCAGCGGCCACACCAGTGCCCCCGCCACTTTGGCGCGACCGCTCCATCCGCGGGCCGGCAACCACACGGCCAGGCCGATCAGCCAGCCGACGACGGGCAGCAGGAACCCCCCGAAGACCAGTAGCACCACGGCTGTTGTCTGCCCGGGTGTGCAGCCGCGCGCGGAGGTGCGAGGTACAGCCGGTGCGGGGGCGTCCGGGGCAGGGGGAGGGGTACGGTTCATGGAGGTTCCTGTGGGTGCGGAGGGTACCGGGGGCCGCTCCTGGCCGGAGGGGTTCCGGCGGGCGGCAGCTCGGCGACGGCGATGATCGCTCACCCAGCCAGCGTTTCCGCGCCTTGTCCGCCGCCTGTGGGCAGAGTATGGACGGACCGTAACAAAGCTTCCGGAGAGGGCCTGAACTGCCCGGATCTGCTGGCAGAGGTAGCCATAATTTCCTTATGCCCAAGATTCTGCTCATTGAGGACGACCAGTCCCTTCGCGACGGCCTTCAGCTGGCCCTGGAGCACCAGGGCCACCGGGTCCACGCCGCTGCGTCCGGCCACGCGGGTCTCA
Source organism: Streptomyces sp. NPDC057963 (assembly GCF_042887155.1). Lineage (NCBI taxonomy): Bacteria > Bacillati > Actinomycetota > Actinomycetes > Kitasatosporales > Streptomycetaceae > Streptomyces > Streptomyces sp. NPDC057963. The sequence continues at coordinate 211,272 of NZ_JBHVPX010000011.1, read as the reverse complement.
CGGCGCTGCGGACAACGCGCACCGACCTGGTCGTCCTCGACCTGATGCTCCCGGACACCGACGGTTTCGAAATCTGCCGCCGCATCCGCGCCTCCTGGCCGGTACCCGTCATCATGCTCACGGCCCGCGGCGACGACTCCGACATCGTGCGTGGCCTCGACGCGGGCGCGGACGACTACGTCGTCAAGCCCGTACGCGGCCGGGTCCTCGACGCCCGTATCCGCGCAGTCCTACGCGGGCAGGACCCCTCACCCGCGACCACAGCCACCGAGATCTACGAGGAGCTCACCGTGGACCGCTCCGGCCTCAGCATTACCAAGAACGGACACCCCGTCGCCCTCACCCCGCTGGAACTAAGCCTGCTGCTGCACCTGTCGGCGGACCCCGGTCACGTGTTCGCCCGACAGGAACTGCTCGAAACGGTATGGGGCCACGACCCGTCGGCCGACGTACGCCTGGTGGACTCCGGTATCGCCCGGCTTCGTACGAAGATCGAGGATGATCCGGCATCCGCCCGCTACATACAGACGGCGCGCGGCTTCGGCTACCGCTTCGGACCGCTGTGAAGCGCCCCTCGCCGGTCAAGCGCCTCACGCTCGGGCTGCGAGGCCGCCTCATCGCCGGATACCTGCTGGTCGCGGCCATCAGCGTAGTGGCGACGGCGGGATTCACCTACTACCAGGCGCACATCTCGATCCTCCGGACCGGACAGGACACCCTCCTCAACAGCCTGCGGGACACGACCACCACGTTCGCCGACGACCTGCCCTACCCGCCCACCCGCGCCCAGCTCACCTCCTTCGCCGGAAAACTGGCCTCCGGCAGCGGCTTCCGGATCATCACCGTCACCTACGGCACCCAATCCGTGACCTCGGCCCAGGGCGGCCCTGCAATCCCCGAAACCCTCCGCCGTGATGTCACCGCCAACCGGGAACTGACCTTCCAGCGCGTCACCCAGGACGGCACCCCCTGGCTCACCGCCGGCAGCCCGATCACCTTCGCCGACAGCAGACAACCGTCCGGCATCGAGGTCTACGGAGCCACCCCGCTGCGCTCCCTCAGCGACGCGAAGGCCGCCGTGTGGGTCGCCTCCCAGTACGGTGCGATCCCCGCGCTCGTCCTCGCCGTGCCGCCCGCACTGCTCGCAGCCCGCGGCGTACTGCGCCCCGTGCGCCGACTCCAGCACGGCGCCCGACGCATGGCCGACGGCGATCTCACCAGCCGTATCAAGGCCACCGGAAACGACGAACTGGCCGACCTTACGAGGGCGTTCAACGAATCAACCGCCGCACTGGAGACCACGGTCGGTGAACTCCGCAGAATGGAAGCCTCCGCCCGCCGCTTCGCCGCCGACGTCTCCCACGAACTGCGGACGCCCGTCGCCACGATGGTCGCCGTCAGCGACGTCCTCGACGACAGCGCCGACACCCTCCAGCCGGACATAGGCCGGGCGGCCCGCCTGGTCACCGCCGAAGCCGACCGCCTCGCACGGCTCGTCGACGACCTGATGGAAATCTCCCGCTTCGACGCCAGCGCCAATACCCTGATCGCCTACGACATCGACGTGGCCGAGGCCGTACGTGCCTGCCTACGCGCCCGCGGCTGGCAGGACAAAGTCTCCACCGACCTCCCCGAACCCCCCGTCACTGCGCGCCTGGACCCCCGCCGCCTCGACGTCGTCATAGCCAACCTCATCGGCAACGCCCTGCGCCACGGAGCGCCGCCCGTGACCGTCCGTGTGACCGCATCCGAGGGCGACGAGGATTGCGTACGGATCAACGTCACCGACCACGGCGGCGGGCTGTCTCCCGAGACCGCCGCGCATCTCTTCGACCGCTTCTACAAAGCTGACCAGGCCCGGTCACGTTCCGAGGGCAGCGGACTCGGCCTCGCCATCGCCTGGGAGAACACCCGCCTGCACGGCGGCACCCTGACCGCAGCCAACGGCCCGCACGGCGGAGCAGTCTTCACCGCAGAATTCCCACGCACCCCCACGGCAGGAGACGGTACGTGACACAAAGCAGCCGCCTCCTTCGCCCTTTTCTCCCTGTGCTCCTACTCGGCCTCACAAGCTGCGGCACCGGTCCGGCGATCGACGCGTCCAAGCCCATGGGAGCAGGCGAGCCAGCCACCGGAATCGTGGCAGGCACCGCCGTCTATTTCCTCAAAGACGGAGCGCTGCACCCCGTCGAGCGCTCCGCCACCGGCATCACATCACCCACCGAAGCCGTCCGCGCCCTCCTCACCGGCCCCTCACCCGAAGACCGCAAGCAGGGCCTGACCAGCGCACTACCACCCCTGACCGGCACCTTGGAAACTGTCTTGGCCACGGTGACCGCCACCCCAAACGCCCCCGGGCGGCTGCGCGTCACCCTCCCCCACGACCCGACCGCACTCACCCCACTCGCACTCGGACAGCTCACGTGCACGGCGTCCGCCGCAGCACTGGTGGAACTGACCGGCACAGGCCACACCACCCCGGCCACCCACTGCTCCGACTACGCTGTGCGACATCCCGTGAGTTCTCCTGAGTCCCTCTGAGTGAGCCCCTGTGCCCGTGGCCAGGAAGTTGTTCCTCCTCGGGCGCTCTGCGGTCTCGTGACGTGATTTCGGGATTCTTGAAGCGTTCTCACTTGGGTGCGGATCCTGAAGTACACCCAGCTGAGGTGACACAACAACGGGCTCAGGGGCGGTGGGAGGCGTGCGGGCGCCCGTGCGCGGAACGTCCGACGGCCCACTTGCGGAACGTTGGACAATGGAGGGTGGCCGTCGGGCCCACCGGAGGCCGGGCCCACCGAAGGAGGAAACACCACATGGCACAACCCGAGCGGAACGAGCGGCAGCGGCTGCGCCCCGCGCCCCTGCTCTTCGAGCCGTCGGCGGCAGTCGCCGATCCCGAGCACTTCTTCGACCTGGAGTCGATGGACGATCCGCAGGAGCTGCTCGCCCGCGCCACCGAGCTGACCCTGGCGTTCCGTGCCGCGACCGACCGTGCGGTCGAGTTCCAGGCCGTCGCGGCCGCCCAGCTCGCCGATCCGCGCCGGTTCGACCGGCTGACGACCGCGGACATCGCGGAGCGCGCGGAGTGGACCGAGGACTATGCCAAGAAGATGGTCGAGTTCGGCCGGAGCCTGCTGGGCGGCTCCGCGCCCTGACGGCCGCGGCGACGGCCGTTCCGGCCCGCCTCCCGGTCACCGCACCGGATCGTGCATCGGCCGGACCACCGGCAACCACCGCGTCCCCGTCCCCTCGGGTACCACCAGTGGCATATGCCCGCGGGCAAGATACTCCCCCGCACCCCCGCGTGTCCCGATTTCCGGCAACTCTCGGAATCCGATTGATCACTCCCGGTAGACATGCACGCATGACCGCATGGCTGCCAGACGAAACGACCCTGCACCACGGCGACGGCTCCCACCACGGCGCCGACCTCTTCGCCCTCCTGCGGGACCGGGCCGCGCATCAGACGGCTCAGGTCACGGCGGCCGGCGCCGCCTGGCTCGCCGGCGCCGCGGCCTATCCGCGCAGCACGCTGGCACAGTGGGAGGCCCACCCCTCCTCGCCCGGGGTACTGCCGTGCGGTTCGGCCTTCGACGTGGTGAACGTGCCCACTCTTTTCGGCCGCCGGATGCTGGAGCACCTGTGGGCCGACGGCCCCGGCTCCGGCCCCGTCGCCACGCACCGCGGGCGGATGCTGCTCTTCGCCTCCCCCGGCACCGCCCAGCGGCTGCCGTCGCTGCTCGACTGGGAGGAGTGGGGCGGCGGCCTCGAACCACGGCGGCGGGAGGACGGCGACACCAGGGTCCCGCCGCTGCTCTGCCACGGCACCGGGGACGCGGTGACCGTCCCGCCGCTGACCTGCACGCCGGCCACCCCCGGCCCCCGCTGGGTGGTGGCCCCCGACACCCGCAGCCCCTGGCTGCCGGGCCCGGACGTACTGCTCTGGGCCTGTGTCCGGGTGACCAGGTCGATGACCTCGTCGGTGGCCCCGAATTCGATTTTTCCTCCCGCCGATCAGGATGCTAATGTCTACGACGTCAGCAGGCGCCGCTAGCTCAGTTGGTTAGAGCAGCTGACTCTTAATCAGCGGGTCCGGGGTTCGAGTCCCTGGCGGCGCACCGACGGAAGAAGCCCCTCGCGGAAGCGAGGGGCTTCTTCGTGTGCGCGGACGTCTACGTTCCGGTGACGATCCGGACCGTCCAGGCGCCCGACGGTGTCCGGTCGGCGACCTCGACCCTGGAGTGCGCGCCGGGGATGCTGTACGTCTCGCCGACCCGCAGCGGGGCGTCCGCGAGCGGCGCGTAGACGGACCGGTCCCAGCAGGCGTCGGAGCGGGGGTGGGTGTCGATGACCTCGACCGGGCCGGCTCCGGACGGGGTTCCGTTGCGCACCCGGTAGAGCAGGACGCCCTCGGTGCAGGTCGTCCGGTCGTTGCCGGTGGCGCCGCGGGCCTCGACGGCCACGGCGCTGCCCTCACCGGTCCTGATCACCGCGAGCCGGGTGCCGAGGGAGGATCCGGGCGAGGGCGCGGCGGCCATCGGCTCCAGGGTGATGTCCCGGCTGCGCTGGACACAGACCACCTGTCTGCGATCCAGCCAGCCCAGCTTCCACTTGTGCCAGCCGAAGAAGTCCGGCGCGAGACCGAACTGGCTGCCCATCACGTCCCAGTCGCCTACGTAGGTGTCCCAGTCGCCCTTGCCGTCGGACGGCCGGTGGTAGAGGTCCGGCAGGTCGAAGACGTGCCCGGTCTCGTGGGCCAGCACGTTGTGGTCGGGCGGGTGCTGTTCGAAGACGGTGACGACTCGCCGGATCTCCGCGCCGTCGGCGTGCAGCGGCTGGTCGAAGTTGACGACCTTGGTGGCGTCGGAGTCGACCCCCGGGGCGTCCGGATCGGCGACCAGGTAGACGATGTCGAACCGGGAGAAATCGACCTTCGGGTCGGCCACGGCGATGGCATCGCGCAGATAGGCGCTGCGCCGTTCGTTGTTCCAGTCGCGCCGTATGCCGTACCACTGGGACGCCTTGGGCATCTGGATCCACTGCTGCAGCGGGTGCGGGCGCAGGGTGAACTTCCCGTACGAGGCGCGCTGGAAGAACCGGCTGGTGGCGGGGAAGTAGTCGGCGGTCAGCTCCCGGGGGGTGACGGTGGGGTGGTGGTCCGGGAAGGAGAGGAAGATCATGACCGCGTCGAGGGAGTGGACGGGCCGGGGGTAGGCGTCGTTCCAGTCCCCCACACCGAGCGAGTGGTGGACCTCGGTACGGGGCAGCGCGCACGGACCCGCCTCGCCGGTGGCGGCCACGGCCGGTCCGGCGACGAGGGAGGTGGCCGCGAGCGCCATCAGAGAGGTCGCCGCCGCGGCCACACCGCGCAGGCTCGGCCTCTCGACTCTCCCGGCTCCGTGCTGGCGCGGCACATCCACCTCCGGGTGCGAGCTGCGGTCACCCACTCACCCTGTGACGGTTTCGAGGCTTTCGTCCTGTTGGACTGCCCCAGTCGAGTCAGCAGCCGTCCAAGACGTTCACCCTCACGGACAGTCACAATCAATCACAGGGGCGTCGTGAGAGAACGGAACCGCTCAGAAACGATCACCCAGGGGCAAAGCAGATCGGTGCGGGACTGGCCCATGCGGGGCGAACGCGGGGCTCGGAGGGGTCGGGCGCTGGAACGGCCGACGTGCCAGCCTCTATGCTTCACCAGGCTTTCCCGCGTGGTTTCCGCCTTCCACAAGCGGCACTCCGCGCGGCGGGCCAGTCCGGCCACACCTGTTCAGGACAGAACTGCACGGCGGGAGCGAACGGTGAGCGGTACCTCCGAAGGACCCAGGTCCGCGGCGGTCGGATCCCCCCACTCCACAGGACCGACGGTCACGGAGCGTCACGCCCCGCGGCCTCCTGCCGGAGCCCGGGGATCCGAGCCGCACGGCTATCGGGCCGCCTTCCGGGCCGCCACGCTCCCGATGGCCGTCGTCGACCACGAGGGCCTGGTCGTCGCCGCCAACGACGCGCTCGGCGGCCTCCTCGGCCTCTCCGCCACGGCACTCACCACGCAGTCGGCGGCCGACCTGCTCGACCTCGTGGCGGACGGCCGTACCTGGCACGCGTACCGCGAGGTGCTGCACGGCCGGCGTTCGCGGTTCCGCTGCACCCGCAGGTTCAAGCACCCCGACGGACGCTCGCTGTGGGCCGAGATCACCGTCGTGCCCATGCCCGAACCGGAGGCCGGCCGGGCCGACGCCCCGCGGCACGGCCCCGGCCGGGTCCTGCTCTCCGTCGCGGACGTCAGCGACCGGCGCGAGCTGCAGAAGCGGCTGCGCCACCTCCAGATGCACGACCCGGTGACCCGGCTGCCCAACCGGGCGCTGTTCTTCGAACGGCTCTCGGCCGTCCTGGAGACCCCGCCGTACCGGGACGGCACTGCCACCGGACAGGGCCGGATCGGGCTCTGCTACCTCGATCTCGACGGCTTCAAGGCCGTCAACGACACGATGGGCCACCGGATCGGCGACCGGCTGCTCACCGCGGTCGCCGCGCGGCTCACCGACTGCGCGGCCCAGGACCGCCCGCACCGTCCCGGCGCCCATCTCGTGGCACGCCTGGGCGGCGACGAGTTCGCGATCCTGGTCGAGGACTCCGCCGGTACGCAGCAACTCACCGAGCTGGCCCGCACGGTGCTGGCCGCTCTGCAGAAGCCCTTCGACCTGGGCGGGCAGCGGGTCTCCGTCTCGGCCTCGATCGGGGTGGTGGAACGGGCCGTGGCCGACACCTCGGCCACCGGTCTGATGCAGGCCGCCGACACCACGCTGTACTGGGCGAAGGCGGACGGCAAGGCCCGCTGGACGGTCTTCGACCCGGAGCGCAACGCCCACCGGATGACCCGGCAGACGCTCTCCTCCAATCTGCGGCCGGCCGTCGAGCGCGGCGAGTTCACCATCGAGTACCAGCCGCTCGTCGGCATGGCCGACGGCGTCGTACGCGGGGTGGAGGCCCTGGTCCGCTGGAACCACCCCCAGTTCGGCCTGCTCTCGCCGAATCGGTTCGTCGCGATCGCCGAGGAGGACGGCTCGATCGTCCAGCTCGGCCGCTGGGTCCTGCGGTCCGCGTGCCGCCAGGCCCGGCGCTGGCAGCTCGACCACCCGGCCGAACCGCCGCTGTTCATCAGCGTCAACGTCGCCGTGCGGCAGGTCTGGGACTCCGACCTGGTCACCGATGTCGCGGAGATCCTCGCCGAGACCGGCCTCGATCCCGCGCTGCTCCAGCTGGAGCTGACCGAGTCGGCGGTGATGGGCTCGGCCGGCCGCCCGCTCCAGGCCCTCCAGTCGCTCAGCGACATGGGCGTGCGGATCGCCATCGACGACTTCGGGACCGGCTACTCGAACCTCGCCTACCTGAGCCGGCTGCCGGTCTCCGTACTGAAGCTGGACGGTTCGTTCGTCCGCGGCTTCCGCTACGACGACGGCGACCGCTCCAGCCCCGCCGACGAGACGATCGTCGAGGCGATGGTGCACCTGGCGCACCGCCTGGGCCTGACCGTCACCGCGGAGTGCGTGGAGACGGCGGGACAGGCCGAACGGCTGCGCAGGATCGGCTGCGACACCGGGCAGGGCTGGCTGTACTCACGCGCGGTGGCCCCGGAGCGGATCGCCGAACTGATCGGCAGCCGGAAGCTGAAGGTCTGAACCCCGGTGTCCCGTCCCCCGCGGGGCCGGGACACCGGCGGCCCGGATCAGGCCGTCGGCAGCCCGTACGCGTCGGCGATCAGTTCGTAGCTGCGCAGCCGGGCCTCGCCGCCGTGGGCGTTGGCGGTGATCATCAGCTCGTCGGCGCCGGTGCGCTTGGCCAGGGCGTCGAGGCCCGAACGCACCTCGTCCGCCGTGCCGTGGACGATGTTGACCAGCCAGTTGTCGACGAACTCGCGCTCCATGGGGCTGAAGGCGTACGCCTCCGCCTCCTCGGGCGTCGGGACCAGGCCGGGGCGGCCGGTGCGCAGGCGGACCATGGACAGGGCGCCGGAGAGCACCTGGCGGCGGGCCTCGCGCTCGTCGTCGGCGGCCAGGGCCGAGACGCCGATCAGCGCGTACGGGGCGTCGAGCACCGCCGACGGCCGGAACGACTCCCGGTACAGGTCGAGGGCCGGCACCGTGTTCTGGGCCGAGAAGTGGTGAGCGAAGGCGAACGGCAGGCCGAGCACTCCGGCCAGCCGCGCGCTGAAGCCGGAGGAGCCGAGCAGCCAGACCGGCGGGCGGGCCGCCGACTGGACGCCGCCCTCGGCCGTGGCCTGGACGGGGCCGGGAACCGCGTGGATACGGGCGTAGGGGTGGCCGTCGGGGAAGTCGTCGTCCAGGAACCGGGTCAGCTCGGCGAGCTGCTGCGGGAAGTCGTCGGCCCCCTCGTCGAGGCGGTCCGCGCGGCGCAGGGCCGCCGCCGTCGCGCCGTCGGTGCCGGGGGCGCGTCCGAGGCCGAGGTCGATGCGGCCGGGGGCCATGGCCTCAAGGGTGCCGAACTGCTCGGCGATGACGAGGGGGGCGTGGTTGGGCAGCATCACACCGCCGGAGCCGAGCCTGATGCGCTGGGTGTGTGCGGCGAGGTGGGCCAGGATCACGGCCGGCGAGGAGGAGGCGACACCCGGCATCGAGTGGTGTTCGGCGACCCAGTAGCGGTGGAATCCGCGACGCTCGGCGAGCTGTGCGATGTCCACGCCGGTGCGCAGCGCCTGGGTGGCGGTGCGGCCCTGGCCCACGGTCACCAGGTCCAGCACGGAGAGCGGAACGGTGGCCGTCCCCTCCGCCTTGCCTCGGATCTCGTCGGCTCGAATCTCGTCCACGTCCTGGCCCTCTCCGGTGATGCGCCTGCGTCCGGCTCGTACGTCCGCCCGTACGTCCGGACACGCACAACAGGAGGTGGTCTCCGTTTATTCCTCCCACCAGCCCGGCCGGACCTGCTTTCCGGGCCGCCCCTTCCTGCCGCTCCGTGCCCATTCCCGGCCCTCGCCCCATCGGGCGACCGGGGCCGGGGGCGCCTCGCGCTCGGCGAAGATCTTGCCGAGCCGCGGGGACCAGGTCCGGCGGTCCGCCAGCCGCAGCCCCTCCCGGACCGCCACCTGGTTCCCGGTGAGGACCGGCTTGCCGAGGAGTTCCTCCAGCTCCGCCACGTGCGAGGCGGTGTGCAGGGCCGTGTCGGGCAGCAGCATCACCTCCGCCTCCGGGCGGTCCGCGGCCCGGACGAGTTCCTCCACCTCGTCCAGGCCCCAGGAGGCGGCCTCGGCGGCGGAGGTGAGCGCCGCGGCGTGGGTGGCGGCCACCTCGATGCCCGCGGAGTGCAGGAAGGCGGTGAACAGCGTGGCGATGTGCTCGGGGTAGGTCGCGGCCACGGCGACGCGGGCGGCGCCCAGCTCCCGTACCGCGTGCACGAAGCCGAACGAGGTGCTGGAAGCGGGCACGCCGGCCGCCCGTGCCAGGGCGGCGATCTGTTCGTGGGCGCCCTCCCAGCCGTACAGGAAGCTGCCGCTGCTGCTCGTCCAGACGACGGACTCGACACCGGCGCGCTGGAGCTCCGCCACCCCGGCGGCCAGCCGTTCGGGCGCTCCGGTGCGCATCAGCATGTCGGTCGTGTAGGTGTCCTCGTCGGCGTCGGTGTGGTTCACGACCAGCCTGACTGCGTCGAGCAGGACCTCCATCCGCGGGAAGTCGTCCTCCGCGAAGTGATGGCCCGGGTAGAGAAATCCGAGGGTCGTCATGTCCACCCTTCCTGTCCCTGCGAGTGCCCGCTTTCCCCCACCTCTCCCCAGTATTCCCCCATACGTCGCCACCCCCACCGCGACCTGTTGACGAAGGCGGGCGCGGGTGCGAGCGTGGTCGGGTCGCACAACTCAGACGCAGCGGAGCGACCGCCTCTCATGCCAGAGCCCACCCTGCTCGTCCTGGACACCGACCCGTCGCCCCGCCTCGGCCGGCTGACCGGCCGGGCCACCGTCCGGTACACGGACGGGGCCGGACTCGCCGCGCGGCTCCCGGAGGCCGACGTGCTGCTGGTGTGGGACTTCACCTCCGACGCGGTACGGGCCGCCTGGCCCGGCGACGGACCGCGCCCGGCGTGGGTGCACACGGCGAGCGCGGGCGTGGACCGGCTGCTCTGCCCGGAGCTGGCGGCCTCGGACACGGTCGTGACCAACGCGCGGGGCATCTTCGAGCGGCCCGTCGCCGAATACGTGGCGGGCCTGGTGCTGGCGTTCGCCAAGGACCTCCCCGGCACGCTGGAGCTCCAGCGCCGACGGCTGTGGCGCCACCGCGAGAGCACGGAGCTGGCGGGCGGCCGCGCGGTGGTCGTCGGCGCGGGCCCGATCGGACGGGAGATCACCCGGCTGCTGATCGCCCTCGGGGTCGAAGTGGCGCTCGTGGGGCGCAGGGCGCGGCGCACCATCCACGGGGTGGCGGATCTGGACCGGCTGGCCGCCATGGCCGACTGGGTGATCTGCGCGGCGCCGCTGACCGGCTCGACCCGTTCGATGTTCGACGCGCGGTTCTTCGGGCTGATGCAGCCCTCGGCCCGTTTCATCAATGTGGGGCGCGGCCCGTTGGTCGTCGAGGCCGATCTGGCGGCCGCACTGCGCAAGCGCTGGATCGCGGGCGCGGCACTCGACGTGTTCGAGCAGGAGCCGCTGGGGCCGCGCAGCCCGCTCTGGGACGTACCGGACCTGATCGTGTCGCCGCACATGAGCGGCGACACGGCGGGCTGGCGCGACCGGCTGGGCGAGCAGTTCGTGGAGATGTTCGAACTCTGGGCGGCCGGAGAACCGTTGCCGAACGTGGTGGACAAGCAGCGCGGATACGTCCCTGTCCGGGACCGGAGCGAGTAACCCCGACGGGCCGGGGGCGGCGGCCACTTCGCCCCCCATGACGGGCATCCGCACCTGACGCCCCGCCACAAGGCGTCTCGTGCCGGGGAATACGCGCTGCGCCACCGCCGTCGCACTCCACCCGCAATCGGACACGGGAAGGTCACCTTCCGGCCACCGTTCGATCACAGGCGGCCGCTTCCTGCATAGACGTACGGGATCGGGCAGGCGCTCCCCCTGTCCGGACTGTTCGATCCCTCCAGGAGATTGCGAACCATGGCTGACTTCCCGAACCTGTCCCGCCGGGGCTTTCTCAACCGATCGGCGGCCGTGGGCGGCCTGCTCGTCGTTCCCGGTCTGCTCTCCGCGTGCAGCAAGACCGACGCCGGTTCCGCGGACGGTGCGGGGGCGCTCGACAAGCTCCGCAAGCAGGGCTTCGTCCGGGTCGCGTACGCCAACGAGGCCCCGTACGGATATCTGGAGGGCAAGACGCTCAAGGGCGAGGCGCCCACGCTCCACCGGGAGATCTTCAAGGCGCTCGGTGTCGACGAGCTGAAGCCCACGCTCTCCGAGTGGGACGGCCTGATTCCCGGGTTGCAGGCGGGCAAGTACGACGTGGTCAGCGCCGGCATGGCGATCACGCCGGAGCGCTGCGCCAACGCCCTCTTCTCCGAGCCCGAGTTCGTCTCGCCCACCGCGCTGATGGTGCGGAAGGGCAACCCGAAGAAGGTCACCGACCTGGCGTCGGCGAAGGCCGCCGGGATCACCGTCGGGGTGATGTCGGGTGCCGTCGAGGGCTCGTACGCCGAGGGCGCCGGCATCGCGAAGGACCGGATCAAGTCGTTGCAGAAGCCGCAGGACGGCGCCGACGCGGTCAAGGGCGGCCGGATCGACGCGTTCCTGCTCACCGGCATCTCGCTGCGCTGGCTGGCGAAGACCAACCCCGGCACCGAGGTCACCGACGCCTTCGTGCCGGAGCTCGGCGGCACGAAGCAGTACAGCCCCGGCGGCGCCGTCTTCCGCAAGGGCAACGAGGATCTGCGCGACGCCTTCAACCGCGAGCTGAAGAAGATCGTCTCGGACCGGTCGCGCTATGTGGGCCTGCTCCAGGAGTACGGCTTCGGGGCCACCGAGCTCCCGCCGGCCACCCTGAAGACGGCCGATCTGTGCAAGGGCTGACGGGGACGGAACGCACCGCATGAGTGATTTCTTCTCCGCCTTCCTCGACGATCTGCCGCAATTGCGCGCGGGACTGTGGGTGACCCTCCAGGCCACCGTCCTCGGCGCGCTGCTCGCCCTGCTCCTGTCGTTCGTCCTCGGCCTGATGTCGGTCAGCCGGCTGCTGGTGGCGCGCGCGGTGTCCCGCGTGGTCGTGGAGTTCTTCCGCGGCACCTCGCTCTACATCCAGCTGTTCTGGCTCTACTACGCGATGCCGCCGCTGACGGGGTACGAGCTGACGCCGCTGCTCTGCGGCGTCGTCGCCTTCGGTCTCAACTACGGTGCGTACGGCGCCGAGGTGGTGCGCGGGGCGGTCAACTCCGTGCCGCGTGCCCAGTACGAGGCGGCCGTCGCGCTCAACATGACGCCGCTGCACCGGATGCGGAAGGTGATCCTTCCGCAGGCCTGGGTGCAGATGATCCCGCCCTTCACCAATCTGCTGATCCAGCTGCTGAAGTGCACCCCGCTGCTGTGGCTGATCTCCGCGGCCGACCTGATGACCGTGATCCAGCAGCTGCGCGACCGCACCGGTGAGACGCTCACCGCATACACGACCCTGCTGGTCGTCTACTTCGTCCTGGCCTACGCGCTGACCCTGCTGATGAACCTGCTGGAGCGGAGCGCCAAGCGGCGGCTCGGCCTGGCGACCGGTGCGGGCTCGCTGCTGCGCAGCCGCAGCGCCACGGAGGCCGTCGCGTCGGCGGCCGGCGGTGGTGCCCGGTGAACGGCTTCGACTGGAACGCCGCCGGGGACGCGCTTCCCCTGGTGCTCAGGGGTTTCGAGGTCACCCTGCTCGCGACCGTGCTCGGCACGCTCGTCGCCGCGGTGCTCGGGCTCGCCGTCGCGGTCGCCGGACGGGCCCCGAGCAGGTTCGTCACGGTGCCGGTGCGGGTCCTGATGGAGTTCGTCCGGTCCACCCCGCTGCTCGTCCAACTGGTAGGCGCGGCCGCCCTGTTCACCTCGGTGGAGCCGCTCACCATCGGCATCGCGGTGCTGGGCGTCCACTACGCCGCGTACACCTCCGAGGTGTACCGCGCCGGAATCGACGGTGTGCCGAAGGGCCAGTGGGAGGCCTGCCGGGCGCTCTCGCTCACCCCGCGCCGGACCTGGCAGGCCGTGATCCTGCCGCAGGCGGTGCGCAAGGTGCTGCCCGCCCTCGGCAACTACGCGGTCTCGATGTTCAAGGAGACCCCCTTCCTCGCCGTGATCACAGTGCAGGAGATGGTCTTCGAGGCCCGCAAGTACGGTGCCGACCACTTCGCGTACACCGAGGCATTCACGCTCGCCGGACTGGTCTTCCTGGTCGCGAGCTACCCCACGTCGCTGCTGATGAGAAAGCTGGAGAAGCGCCTTGGCCACTGAACCCCTCCCCTTGCAGAAGACGGCGGCCGCGGGCCCCGAGGGCTCCGTCGCGGTCGCGGCCACCGCGGCGGCCGGCCCCCCGCTGATCCGCTTCGACGACGTCGTGAAGCGGTACGGCGACCATGTCGTCCTGGACCGGCTGGGCTTCTCCGTGCGGCGCGGCGAACACGTCACCCTGATCGGGCCCAGCGGCTCGGGCAAGACCACCATCCTGCGGCTGCTGATGACCCTCGAAAGGGTCAGCGACGGGGTCATCTGGGTGGACGGCGACCCGCTGTCCCACACCAGGGCGCCCGACGGCTCACTGAGGCCGGCGACGGAGAGGCATCTGCGCGAGGCCCGGAAGAAGATCGGCATGGTCTTCCAGCAGTTCAACCTCTTCCCTCATATGCGGGTGCTGCAGAACATCACCGAGGCCCCGGTCAGCGTGCTGGGCATGGACCGCGACGAGGCGGAGGCCCGCGCCCGCGAACTGCTCGAACTGGTTGGACTCTCGGGGAAGATCGACGCACATCCCTCCCAGCTCTCCGGAGGCCAGCAGCAGCGGGTGGCGATCGCCCGCGCGCTGGCGATGCGGCCGGAGATCCTGCTGCTGGACGAGGTGACGTCCGCGCTCGACCCGGAGTTGGTCGCGGGAGTGCTGGAGTTGCTGAGCGACATCGCCAGGAACACCGACATCACCATGCTCTGCGTGACCCACGAGATGAATTTCGCCCGCGACGTCTCGGAGACGGTACTGATGTTCGACTCCGGACGTGTGATCGAGTCCGGTTCACCGGAAAAAATCTTCTCCGATCCCGAACATGAACGCACGCGCGAATTCCTCACCGCGGTGCTGTGACCTCGCCACTCGTCGCATGTCCATGACTCTGGCATATGCCAGACGGATGCGCCCCAGCTGACGGAGCCGGGGCGCATCGGCATCTCGCCAACAGCCGCCCCGCGCCGGTCCCTTGGCGGCTATCGTGAAGGCAGAGCTTGCGGTCACAACCTGGCAGGGGGAAACCGTGGCGTTGAAGCCCGAACCGACCGCACCGTTCCTTTCGGTGCAGTACGCCCTTCGCGTCCTCGAAACGGTCTCCGGACACGGCAGCGGCGTGACGGACACCCAGATCTCCCGGGAGACGGGAGTGCCCGTCGGGCATCTCACCTCCCTGCTGCTGACGCTGCGCCGCGAGGGGTACGTCGAGCAGATCACCGACGGCGCGTACGTCATCGGGTCCTCGCTGCTGCTCCTCGGTTCCGGCGCGGCCCGCAGGCAGGCCCTGGAGGCCAGGCTCCAGCAGTCGCTGGCGCAGCTGCGTGATTCGGTCGGCGCGGCGGTCTACATCAGCCGGTACGTGGACGGCGAGATCCGGGTCACGCAGTACGCCGACGGTCCCCGCACCCCCGCGGTCAACGAGTGGGTGGACTTCCGCTCCTCCGCACACGCCTCGGCGGTCGGCAAGTGCCTGCTGGCCCAACTCGACCAGAACGGGCGCCGCGACCACCTCTCGCGCCACAAGACGGCCCGGCTCACCTCGCGGACGATCACCAACGAGAAGGTGCTCTTCTCCAAGCTGGACAGTCAGCCGGCGACCGTCCCGGTGCTCGACCTCCAGGAGTACGCGGTCGGCACCGTGTGCGCGGCGGTGCCGCTGACGGCCGGATCGTCGGCGGGATGCCTGGCCCTGTCCCTGCCGATCGAGGACGCGCATCGTCTGCGCGCGGCGGCGGACACCCTAAACCGACGGGCGGCGCCGGTGCTGCTGTCGCTGGCGCTCTAGAAGCGGGGATCCGGCGGGACCCGTACGCACCTGATCGATCCAGCCGGATACGCCCCCTTTCATCCCTCTTTGGTCCGGGTGTCATCGGCACCCCTCAGGACCGGGTATTATTTTCGAGTCAGCAGGCGCCGCTAGCTCAGTTGGTTAGAGCAGCTGACTCTTAATCAGCGGGTCCGGGGTTCGAGTCCCTGGCGGCGCACAGACAACGCACTGGGCGGTTCACGTACACACGTGAACCGCCCAGTGCGTTTTTTGCTGCCCCGCGAGATGTACGAACGTTTTACACAGTCGTACTAGACAAGTGTTTTACACGCTCGTACATTTCCAGGCATGACGAACGCCAAGCACACCGCCGCCGAGCGCGGCCCCCTCGCCGGCCGCCGGGAATGGACCGCCTTCGTGGTCCTCCTGCTGCCCCTTCTCCTCGTCTCGATGGACGTCTCCGTCCTCTTCTTCGCGATCCCGTCCATCGACCGGGATCTCGCCCCCAGCGCCACCCAGCAGCTCTGGATCTTCGATGTGTACGCCTTCGCCCTGGCCGGCCTGCTCATCACGATGGGCTCGCTCGGCGACCGGATCGGCCGCCGCAAGCTGCTGCTTCTCGGCGCGTTCGCGTTCAGTGCCGCGTCCGTCGCCGCCGCGTACGCCACCAGCCCCGAGATGCTGATCGCGGCCCGCGCCCTGCTCGGGATCGGCGGGGCGACGCTGATGCCCTCGACGATGGGGCTCGTACGGAACATGTTCCGCGACGAGCGCCAGCGCGGCCGGGCCGTCGGTATCTGGTCGGGTGCCATGGCCGGCGGGATCGCGCTCGGCTCGGTGCTCAGCGGGGTCATGCTGGAGCACTTCTGGTGGGGCTCGGTCTTTCTGATCAACGTGCCGGCCATGGTGCTGCTGCTGGTCCTGGTGCCGGTGCTGGTACCGGAGTTCAAGGACCCGAACCCCGGCCGGTTCGACCTCCTGAGCGTGCCGCTGTCGATGGGGGCCGTGCTGCCCGTCGTCTACGGGGTCAAGGAGAGTGCCGCCCACGGGCTCGATGTGCGCAACGCGCTGATCATCGCCGCCGGTCTGCTCATCGGCTGGTTCTTCGTCCGCCGCCAGCGCGGCCACGGCGACGCGATGATCAGCCGGGAACTGTTCCGCAACAGCGGCTTCGCGGCCGGGATCGGGCTGAACGCGCTGGCCGCGTTCGCCATGATGGGATCCTCGTTCTTCACCACGCAGTATCTGCAGTCGGTGCTCGGCATGGGCACGATGGAAGCCGCGTTGTGGAGCATGGCCCCGTCACTGGCGGTGGGCGCCGCCGCCCCGACGGCCACGGCGATCGCCCAGCGGACCGACCGCACACGCGTCATCTGCGCCGGTTTCGTGATCGCCGCCGCCGGTTTCGCCGTCCTCGCCCTGACCGGCACGGACTCGCTGTGGCTGCTGCTCGGCGGTTGCGCCGTGATGAGCTGCGGCATCGTCACGGTGATGGCGCTCGTCTCGGACCTGGCACTGTCCACCGCCCCGCCGGAGAAGGCGAGTTCGGCGGCCTCGCTGCTGGAGACCGGGCAGGAGTTCGGCGGTGCGCTGGGGATGGCCCTGCTGGGTGCGGTCGCCACGGCCGTCTACACCGCCGACATGCCGGGCTCCGCTCCCGAGGACGCCCGTAAGACGCTGGCGGGCGCGGTGGCCACGGGGGACGATTCGCTGATCTCGGTCGGGAGGGATGCCTTCGTGCACAGCATGCAGTACGCCTCGGTGGCGGGGGCCGCGCTGCTGCTGGTGGGTGCGGTGCTGGCCGTGACGCTGCTGCGGCGGCGGTCCGCGGTGGCGGACCGGGACGAACTGGCCCTGACGAGCTGATGACCCGCGTCAGGAGTTCCCCGGCGATTCGGGGGTGAGTGGTCCCTGCCGCCGTTCCTGCTGCTGACCGCGGGCTTCGGTCTCGCCCCCGGCCGCGGTGGCGGCGTACCGCGTCGCGGTTGGCGCACCGCTGGGAGCAGTAGCGCTGCCGCCCGGTGCGGGAGGTGTCGGCGCGGCATCGACGACCTTCTCCCACGCGTCCAGTGCGTCCTGGGTACGGTCGAGGTCCTGCGGCGTGACCGGGCACTCCAGCAGGTGACCGGGCCGCCGGACCTGCGGCCCGGTCGGGTCCGCCGCAGGGTCGGCGGCCCGGTCGTCCGGTGGCGGCGTTACGGTCGGGGCTTGTCCGCGAACACCCACCGGTTGCCCGCCAGCGCGTCGTTCGGCTCGGGCATCGGGCCGCGTCCGTGGTGGCGGGTGAAGTCGAAGGGGGTCCGAACCGACGTGGACCAGCCCTTGCTCGCCAGATCACCGGCGGAGTCGGGCCGCGGCTCCCGGTCGAACAGGTTGAGCAGGTCGATGCCGATCTGGTGGGTCGTCGAGGTGTAGAGCGGGCTGTCGCGGTATTCCAGCAAGTCCTTGTCGAGCTTGACCTCGAACGCCAGAGCGCTTCCTCCCGTGCTCAGCCGGTCCACCATGTCGATGAGGTTCGTCTCGGCGGCGGCGGACAGGTAGAACAGCAGCCCCTCGGCGAGCCAGACGCTCGGTGCGTCCGGGTCGAAGCCGGCGTCGGCCAGCGCTCCGACCCAGTCGGCGCGCAGATCGACCGGGACGGGGACGCGCGCCGCGTTCGGGGTGGCCGACAGTCCGTCGAGCACCTTGTGCTTGAACGCCAGCACGCCTTCCCTGTCGATCTCGTAGAACACGCAGCCGGGGGGCCAGTCGAGCCGGAACGCCCGCGTATCCAACCCCGCCCCGAGCAGGACCACTTGCCGGGCTCTGCCGGTGTGCACCGACCGGAGGAGGAAGTCGTCGAGGACCCTCGTCCGCAGACCGAAGTAGCGCGCGAACCGCCCCCACAGCGGATTCGTGTCCCCGTCCGGAACCTGTTGCAGGCGGACCGGCCAGCCGGCGGACGCCGGTGCGGCGAGCACGAAGTGCTCCGCATAGGCATCCCGTGCCAGGGCGTCGTGGCGGTGGGTCTCGATCGCCCGTGCCGCGGCGACCAGGAGGGCGGTCAGGCCGACACCTCCTTCCACGCCTTCCACACCGGTGCTCCGAGGCGCTGTACCGACCACATGTCCTCCCTTGGACGAGTTGGGACCACGAACAGCAAGGAATACGAACGATGGATCAACGACCGGAGTCGGCCGGACGGGCAGCGGCGTCGAAGGCCCCGCTCATCGGCTCCTCCCCTGCGGAAGCAGGACGGGTTTGACCACGCGGCCCGCGTCGCAGTCGCGTTCGGCCTCGTTGATGTCGGCGAGCGGGTACGTACGGATCAGCTCGTCGAAGGGGAACCGCCCGGCCTGCCACAGCCTGGTCAGCCGCGGAATCAGCAGTCCCGGCACCGCGTCCCCCTCGCAGATGTGGGAGATTCTCCTGCCCCGGTCCAGTGCCCCCGGTTCGAGCGGCAGCGCGGTGCGGAGCCGTGCCACCAGACCGAGGTGGCCGGTCGGGCGCAGGGCCCGGAGCGCGTCGTTGATCAGCGGGGCGGAGGCCGTGGTGTCCAGCGCGTACTGCGCGCCGCCGTCGGTCAGTTGCCGGATGCGGCCGGGCAGGTCGGCCGATGCGGCGTGCAGCGGGATCGCGCCGAACCGTTCGGCGAGGGCCAGCCGTTCGGGGTGCCGGTCGACGGCCACGGTCACCGCTCCGGAGACGGCGGCCGCCATCACCGCGGCCAGGCCCACCGCTCCCGCGCCGAAGACCGCGAGGGTGTCGCCGGGCCCGGCACCGAAGGAGTTGAAGACCGCTCCGGCGCCGGTGAGGAAGCCGCAGCCGAGCGGCCCGAGCAGTTCGACGGGCAGCGAGGGGTCGGCCCGGACGGCGTTGCGGGCCGGAACCACCGCGTACTCGGCGAACGAGGACTGGCCGAACCACCGGGGGGCCAGTTCGCCTCCGGCCGCGTCGGTGAACCGCGCGGCGTTCTCCTTGCGCCCCCCGAAGAGGTTGAGCGGGGCGAAGGAGTCGCAGTGGGCGGGGGCAGCGCCCATGCAGCTCCGGCAGTGCCCGCAGGAGTCGAAGCTCAGCACGACGTGGTCGCCGTTGCTCAGGCCGGTGTGCGGGCCGCCCGTCTCCACCACGACCCCGGCCCCCTCGTGGCCGAGCACCGCCGGCAGCGGTGAGCGGCCCGCCGAACGCCGGACCGCGAGATCGGTCCGGCACATCCCGCAGCCCGCGATCCTGACCAGGATCTCGCCGTCGGCCGGTCCCGTGTTCAGGATCACCTCCTCGACGGCGAATCGGCTCTCGTACGAGCGCAGTACCGCCGCGCCGAACCTCATCGTCACGCCTCCTCCGGGCGGTGCACGACGAACGGCCCGAGGTTCCCGTAGAGCCCCCACAGCCCGCCCGCGACGCCGACCCCGCTCTCCTTGATGCCCGCGAAGGGCTGGGCGAGGGACAGTTCGGCGTGGTGGTTGATCCACGCCGTCCCGCACTCCAGCCGGTCGGCCACCGCCTCGGCCCGGTCGAGGTCGGCTCCCCACACCGAGCCGCCCAGTCCGAAGCCGGTGCCGTTGGCCGCCTCGACGGCTTCGTCGATGCTCCGGTACGGCAGCACCGGCAGGACCGGGCCGAACTGCTCCTCCGTCACCACCGGGCTGCCGGGCTGGACATCGGCCAGGATCGTCGGGGCGTGGAAGTAGCCCGGCCGCTCCAGCCGGTGGCCACCGGCCGCGGCTCGGGCACCGTCTGCCAGGGCCTGGGCCGTGTAGCGCTCGACCCGGGCCAGTTGGGGGGCGTTGTTGACCGGGCCCAGCTGCGTGCCCGGGGCGAGGCCGGCTCCGACGACGGCGGTCTTCGCGCGCTGCGCGAGGGCCTCGACCACGTCGGAGTAGAGCCGGGCCGGGGCGTAGACGCGCTTGACCGCCATGCAGACCTGCCCGCAGTTGCGGAACGCCGCCCAGAACAGCCGGTCCGCGATCCGCTCCACGTCCACGTCCTCCAGCAGGACGGCGGCATCATTGCCACCCAGCTCCAGGGTGACGCGGCCGAGCGATGCCGCCGCGCGCTGCGCGACGGCCCGTCCGGTGGGAATCGAACCGGTGAAGGTCACGTGGCGGATCCCCGGATGGGCGGCCAGGCGGGCTCCGAGGGGTTCGTGCCCGGTGACGATCGTGAGTACGTCCTCGGGGAGGGCGGTGGAGACGACGGATACCAGCAGCCGGGTGGCGAGGGGCGTGAAGGGGGAGGGTTTGAGCACCACCGTGTTGCCTGCGGCGAGCGCGGGCGCGAACTTCGCCGACGCCAGTTGGAGGGGGAAGTTCCACGGGACGATCGCGGCGACGGGCCCGAGCGGTCGCCAGCGGATCTCGCTGCGTACCGGCCGGCCGTCCGTGAGGAGCTGGGACCCGGGGTCGAGTTCGGCGAAGTAGCGCAGGCGGGCCGCCGTGCGGGCGACCTCCGCGTACGACTCGGCCAGGGGCTTGCCCTGTTCACGGGTGAGCAGGGGGGCGAGGTCCGCCCCGGCCGCCTCCACGGCGTCGGCCGCCGCGAGCAGCGCGGTGGCGCGGGCGCCGCGGTCGGCACGCCAGCCGCGCCAGGCATCGTGGGCCCGGTCGACGACGGCGTCCAACGCGTCCGGCTGCTGGTCGGGGGCCTCCTCGAAGGGCTCGCCCGTTGCCGGGTCGAGGACGGCAAAGCGCTTGCCGAGGGTTCCGGGCGCGTGACCGGGCTGACGTGTCGCCATGCCGGCGGTCAGCTCGCGGCGGTGACGGCAGCCGTGTGTTCCCGGCCGTGCCGGTCCATCTCCGCCCGGAAGGCGGCCACCAACTGCGGCTGAATCCTTCCGCCGGTGCGGTCGCCCCCCTCGCAGACCGCCCCGCGCACCCCCACGATGTCCGTGCCGATGCGGGTCAGCGTGCCGAGGTCGCCGACCTTCACGCTGCCCGCGAGGGCGGCGAGCAGACCGGCCTCGTGGGCCCGCCGGACGAACTCCGCGCAGACCTCCGGCGGAACGTGGTCGAACAGCCGTGTCCCGTCCTTGACCGCGGTGTCGAGCATGGCCGCGTCGGAGCCGGAGCGGAGGGCGATGTCGGGCAGTGCGAGCGGGTTGACGCAGCCGATCCGGTGGGCGTCGGCATAGCCCGAGGCGACGACGAACGCGTCCGGCCGGTAGTCCTTCACCGCCCGGACGACCCCTCGCATGACATCGATGGCTTGCTCGGGTGTGGTGCAGCCGTAGAGGCCGACCTTGATGTACGTGGCTCCGGACACCGCCGCGCCGAGCGCCGCCTGGGCCACCGTGCCGGGCTTGTACGGCACGTCTCCCACGGTGGCGGACACCGGCTTGTCCGCCGGGACCGCGTCACGGATCTCCCTGATGACCCACGGGAAGTTCGCGCCGAGCGAGCCCTCGTCGGGCTTCTTGACATCGACGATGTCGAGATGGTCGGCCGCCTTCGCGCAGTCGAGGGCCTCCTCGACGCCGTCCGGGGAGATGAGAAGCAACAACGTGGACTCCTTCCACTGCATGTCCACCTCGCCGGGAGGCGGATGGGCGGAGCCGCCTGGGTCCCTTGCGGCCCGCTCATCATTGCTGCGGCCCATGACCACCGGTAGGGCGTGCGGAGTCCGAACGGGTAGGGTCACGGCCCATCCAGTGCGCCGTGCGCGCCGGTTCGAAGCAGCTCCCGCCCGCATCGCGGATTCCCGCGCTGACGGGCGGCAGCGGCCGTCCTTGCTCAGTGGATCCTGCTGGTGGACCCGCCCGCGAGCGGCCCCGGGCCCGCACCTCCCGCACCCCCTCCACCCGACGGGCGCGCAGGCTCCGCCACGCGGTGTCGCCCCGGTGTTCTCGCAGGCCGTGCCACCGCACCCCGGTCCGGACCCGATGCGGACCTGCGTCGATCACCCGCCGGTGATCCCGCCGCCGGCCGCCACGCCGGTTGCCGACCGGCAGGAACGGCCGCACCCGTTCCCACCCGGCATCACTCGGACCGTCCCGCCCCATGCCCGCGCCGACGGCCCGGACACGGCGCAGTCACGTGGTCGCCCGGACACGTCCTAGGCGTCAGAACTGCACATCGGAGCACGCGTAGAACGCGTTCGCCGTGTCGGCGATGTTCCAGACGCTCAGGATGATGTGCTTCCCGGTCTTCTGCGTGGGGATGGTGCCCTGCTGGGTCAGGGTCGCCGGCGGCTGCTTGCCGCCGTAGGGCACCGTCATGAAGGGCTGCGGCTCCAGGTCGGCCCTGGTGAGCGGCTTGGCGGGGTCCCAGCCGTTCTTGGTGATGTAGTAGCGGAAGTCCGTCGTGGCGTGGCGGGCGGTGAACTGCCAGCGGAAGCCGAAGCCCTGACCTGCCGTCACCTGGGTTGCGGGCCAGTTGCCGCCGCGCGGGTCGTCGAGCTGGGCGAACTCGGAGTGACCGCCGGAACAGATCTTCCCGTCGGCCGGACCCGCCGCCGGGAAGCCCTTCGGGCCCTCGACGCTCTGCGGTTCCCACTGGATGTTGCCGCAGCCCGTCACCGTGCCGTTGGCACAGAGCTTCTGACGGCTGATGGGGTTGTCGGTGTAGCCGTGGCTGCCGGCGGTGCTCGTCGCGAACATCGAGACGCCCGCCACCGCCAGGCCGACTACGGCCGCACTTGCCCTTTTACGCATTGCTGTCGCTCCTCAAGAACGTGGGGAAGGTTCCATGAGCCCTGCTGTGCGCGCATGCTGAGGTCTAGACCAAGACTTAGATTATTGACGGGATATGAACATGTCCAGACCAATGGGAGTGGGATTCCGTTTCGCCGCCGGAGCGCCCCCTGCGGACCGTCAGGCCCCCTCTCCCCCACTGCGTCCGGTGTAGAAGGCCACCGTCAAGTCCTTGACCAGCGACTTCCGTTCGTAGTCGTCCAGCTCCACGAGCCCCCTCGCGGTCAGCCGGTTCACCGTGTCGTCCACCGCGTCGACCACCGATGTCAGGACACTGTCGCGGTGCTTGGCGTCGATGGCGGCGATCCGGCGGCGCTGCATGGCCGCGGCGACCTCCGGCGCGTATTCGATTCCGGTCGGCTGCGCCGAGTACACCTCGACGCCGACGGGTTCGCAGTCCGCCTTCAGCATCCGGGTCAGCGCGTCACCGACCGCCTCCGCGTTGCGCAGGGTGTGCGCGTCCTCGTGGAAGGCGTCGGCGGGCAGTTGGGAGAGGACCCGGGCCATCGCCGCCTCGACCTGCTCGCGCAGATACGTCTCGTGGTCCTCGACCCCGAGCGTCGCCCGGACGGTGTCCTTGATCCGCCACACGACGAGGACGACGACGCGCAGCGCCGTACCGTTGGCGTCCACGGCGGGCAGCGGTTCGCTGCGCCAGTGCCGCAGGCGCACGTCGACCCGGCGGCGCAGCAGCAGCGGGCTGATCCACATCAGCCCGGTCCGCCGCACGCTCCCCCGGTACTCGCCGAAGAGCGTCAGCACCCAGGCGTAGCCGACCCGTCCCCGGCTCAGGCCGCCGAGCGCGAAGAGCACCGCTGTCCCCAGCACGGCGAGCGCCGCCCAGGCGCCGAGACCGATCCCCTCGTACGGACGCGAGCCGATCCCGAGCCGGGTGAGCACGGTGGCGGGCAGCGCGCCGGCCCACCAGAGGACGGCGCCTGCGGCGGCGGTCCCGGCCAGCCCGGCGAGCAGCGCCGCCCAGCCGGGCAGCGCGGGCCCCGGCCGTTCGGCAAGCCGTGGGTCGCCGACCGGCGCCGGCCGGGTCGGGGGCCGCACCTGCGGCCCCCTCGGCGCGGCCGGGCGCGGTACCCCCGCGGCCGGCCGGCGGCCACCGGCTCCCCGCCGCAGCACACCGGCGGGGAGCGCGGCGGCATCGGCGTGCTCGGCGTCCTCGCGGAAGAGCAGGTGTACGGGGATGGACGCGGTCTGCTCCGTGGCGATGACCGCGTGCCGCCGTCCGGTCCCCCGCAGGGCGTTCACGGACTGCCCCTCCCCGACGCTCCCGGGTCCGGGGGCGGGCGCGGCACGGTGCGGGGAGGGGAGCGCGGCCAGGGGCGAGGCGCCGGAACCGGGCCCGGTGCGGTGACCGGCCGGGGCCGGCACGGGTGCGGTGCCCGGCACCGGGTCCTCGGCGAGCACGGTGCTCGATGTCGCGGCCGGACCGGCTCCGGTGCCCGCGGCCGGAACCGACACCGAGGCCGAGGTCGCGCCGAGGGCACAGACCTCGTCCTCACCGGGAACCAGGTCCAGCACGAGATCGACCACGGAGTCCGGCCCGGCGTCCCGCCCCGCACCCGGGGCCGGGGTCTGGGTCGGGGCCGGGGTCGAGCCCGGTCCCGTACCCGCGCCGGTCGCCGACCACGCGCCGTTCCCCGGAGCCGGGGCCGGTCTCGTACCGCCCCCCGCGGCCGGGGCCGGGGCCGGGGCCGCCTCATGGTCCGGATCCGCCGCGCCGTCGTGCCCCGCCGGCCGTTCCGGACCCCGCACCGGAGCCTTCTTTCCCGCCCCGGCCTCGGCCCCTGACCCAGCCCCTACCCCTGCCCGTTCCCGTTCCCGCCCGTCGTCCGGGGTTCCGGAGCTGTCCGACACCGTGGATCCCATTCCCGCCTCCGTCATGCATGTCCGTCGTGTCACGCGAAGAGTCGCCGCCAGGTCTCCGGACCGGGGTGGCCGTCAGCTGCTCCGCCCCGCCAGCCCTGGGCCCGCTGGAAGGCCTCGACATTGCGCCGGTCCGCCTCGGTCCACCGGGGCCCCGGTCCCGTCAGGTAGTACTTGCCGTATCCCTTCTTCACCAACTGCTTGCCGAGCCTGTCGACATGGCTGTTCGACTGACCGGGCCGGAAATATCCCCGGCCGGGGAACGTCGTGTCCGAGTTCGAGCCGCCCCCGCCCCCACCCCCGCTTCCGCCTCCCGCGGCGGGGATGTCATGGCCGGTCCCGCTCGCCAGGAGCCGCCAGGTGTCGGGCCCGGGGATGCCGTCGGCCTCCTTGCCCTTCCAGCCCTGGGCCTTCTGGAACGCCTGGGTCGCGCGCCGGTCGGCGTCGCCCCAGCCCGGCCCGGGGCCGACCTTGTAGAAATGCCCGCCGCCCCGTTCCACGAGCATCTTTCCGAGCTGGGTGACGTACTTGTTGCCGGCTCCGGGACCGAACTTCCCGGCGCCCGGGAACCCGGTCGTCGACGAGCCGCTGCCCCCGTTTCCACTGCCACCGTTTCCGCTGCCTCCGCCGCTGAGCCCCTTGTAGCGGTACGCGACGTAGCTGCCGGAGTTGCTCCAGTACGCCATGGGCGTCGTCTGCTTGCGGGTGTGCGGCTTCGTCTGCTCGTACGCCGTGTAGTGGGTGTGCGTGTAGTCGGTCCAACCGCCGAAGATCGTGACGTGCGAGCCCTTCGAGGGGTCGGCCGGATTGTGGAAGAGCAGGATGTCGCCGGGCTGCAGCTTCTCCCGCGCGATCCGTGTCCCGTACTTGGCGAGGCTGCCGGTCCACTCGTTGCCGGGCAGGTCCCAGGCCATCGACACATAGCCGGAGCAGTCCTGCCGGTACCCGTCGGACCAGTACTTGCTCATGCTGTACGGAACCTGCGCGGACACCCACTTCTTCGCGCGGTTGATGATGGCGGCCCGGCTGGTCTTCCGCAGCGGGGCGGTGGTGGTGGACGAGGGCGGGCCGGAGACCCCCGTGCCCCGCACCGGTCCGGGGGCGCCCTGCGGGCTGTCCGGATCCGCGTCCGCCACACCTGCCACATCCGCCGTATCCGCCATACCTGTCGCGTCTGTCACATCTGTCACACCCGCCGCATCCACCGCGTCCGCCGACGCCGCCGTCCCGTCCGCCCGGGTGGCTCCGGCCGCCCCCGCCGCCCGGTCGCCCGGCGCGCTCGCCGCCTCGGCCACACCGGTGCTCAGCACCACTCCGGCCGCGGTGACCAGCACCAGCGCGCGCCGCGCACCATGCGCGGCCGGATGGCCTCCGTACCGCAGGGGCAGGGCACTCGCGGCGGCTCGCCGTTGCGCGGCACACCCCGCACAGGTGCAGTCGATGGCGGGTACGTACTCCTCGAAAGCCGGCACAGTCATGCGATTCCCCTCCGCATTCGTCAAGATCTTTGAGCGCATCTACACGGGCGCCAGTGTCTCAACTCTTGTGACATGTCGCATTTTGACGGACAGAAGAGAAAAAACGACCATCCGACAGGCCGTGACGGTCGGGAAATGGTCAGGAGCACACTTCGGATTCGGGTAGAGTTCTCCAGGTCAGCAGGCGCCGCTAGCTCAGTTGGTTAGAGCAGCTGACTCTTAATCAGCGGGTCCGGGGTTCGAGTCCCTGGCGGCGCACGCAGAGTCAAGACCCCCTCACTACACGTGAGGGGGTCTTGTTCGTTTCCGAACCCAGCCCCCACGTCACCACTTTCACGGGACGCACAGGCAACACGCAGCAGACACACAGCCACGGACCCGTCACGCAGCGAATCGAACGCGTCTCGCATGCACCTCCCCTCACCTCCTCCACGAGGGATTCATAAATCGTATATATGACTGGCAACTCACCCATTTCACCCCTGCGATCGGGGCCGGGATCAGACAGTCCGCCCGGGGGAATCGGCGCCAACCACACTGATGCGCCGTGCAGTTGAGGGTGCACAAGGAGGCGTGGGGCGGGGGAGGTTCCGGGTGTCCGCTGCGCGGGGCACGCCGCAGAGTCGCCCGCGACGAGCGACGTGTTCACGACGACCCGGGGACCGACGATCACCGAGCGCGGCCGATGCGGCCCGGCGCGGTCATCCATGTCACGGACACCGGTCGGCGGTCGATTGCCGGTGGCGCCGGGCCTGAGGCGGACGGCGAACGGCAGACGGCAGACGGCAGACGGCAGACGGCAGACGGGAGCGCAGAGAAAGGATCACAGGGACGGGACCGCGGCGACGGTTCCGGGGAGCCGGGCGTTGGTCCCGTCAGGTCGGTACATGCTGTTCGTCGCGGCCGACAGGGGAAGCCGTCCGAAGTACTTGCCGTCGGCCCCCGCGGAGAGCCGCTTGCCGTGGTCCGTACGGACCACCGTGGTCCGTACGGTCCGCCGCAGTCCGGAAGTTGGAGACGTCGACGGCGAAGCCGTCGGCCGCTCCCCCTGGGAAGGGCAGCGGCCGGTGGAGCGGGAGACCGGGGTCGCGGGCGTCAGGCCCGGCCGCCGCCCCCTGACCTCTCGCCGGTCAGATAGGCCGAGACGACCACATTCGCGTCGTACGAGTGCGAGGCCCGGTCGTAGGTGCCGCCGCAGGTGATCAGGCGGAGTTCGGCACGGCCGTTCTTGTGCGGGCCATAGGCCTTGTCGGCGTTGAAGCGTTCCCGGGTGAAGACCTGGACGTCGTCGACGGTGAATTCGGCGACCGTGCCGTCCGCGCGGGTCACCTCGACCTTGGCGCCGGGGCGGGCCGCGCTCAGTCCGTAGAAGACGGCCGGCTTGGTCTCGGTGTCGACGTGGCCGACGAAGAGGGCGGGGCCCTTGGCGCCGGGCTCGGTGCCGTTGCCGTACCAGCCGACGGTCTGGGGTGTGTCGAACGGCGGCGGTTCGATCGCCCCGTCCTCGTCCAGGCCGCGGGCGACCACGGGGGCCTCGACGCCGATGGACGGGATCTCGACCCGCTCCGGCATCGCGCCCTCGATCGGGTCGTGCGGCGGCGGCAGCGGGACGCCGAGCGGGCGCCCTACCGCGGCGATGTCGCCCGTGGTCGGGGCGGAGCTGGCGCCGGAGCCGTCGGTGATGTCGCGGCCCCAGAGCCACAGGCCCGTCAGCAGGACGGCCCAGGCCACTCCGGTGAGCAGTCGGCCGTGGCCCTCGGGGCGGTCGCGGGCGGACACGTCAGTCCGAGGCCGGGCGGCGACGGCGCACGCGGCGGAACACGACGGTGACGACTGCGACGGCGGCCAGGGCCAGGCCGATCACCGCGTGCACGAGGCCGGGGCCGTCCTCCTGGACTTCCTTGTCGGTGAGGGCGGCGGTGCCCCCGCCGCCCGCGCGGACCGGCGCGAGGGGTGTGGCCTGGCCGCGGGCGGCGACGGTGACCGTGCCGGACGTCTCGGTGCCCTTGCCGTCCGTGCAGAGGACGCGGATCTCGTGGTCACCCGGGGAGGCGTCCGAGCTGATCCGGGCCTGCGCGAAGAGGCCCCCGTCCGCGGCGGGCGAGAAACGCGCCTCGGAGACGAAGGCGTCGGAGGTGCCCTTGGCCTCCTTGCCCCCGCAGCTGTCCAGCCGCAGATCCACCTCGCCGCCGGGCGTCAGGGAGGGCGGGGACACCGAAAGGGCGGTGCGGGAGCCCGAGCCCGTTCCGCGGTCGGACCCGGTACCGGAGTCGGCCAGTGCCGCGGAAGCCGGCACCAGGGCCGCCGCGACGACCGCGGCAGCACAGAACGTGAGCGGTATGGAACGCATCGTGAACCTCCTGAGGGAAGGTTCACGCCTGCTCCGGCTTTTCGCATCCGCAGGAGCGCGGGGGCGGGCCGGCAGGGACCGCCCGGCCCGCTCTCCCCCGGCCCTCGGACCGGTGCCCCCGCCGGGCTCAGGCCACGTCGACGAGGTCGACCAGGTCGGCGATGGAATCGACGACCGTGGACGGCCGGAAGGGGTACTTGTCGATGTCGGCGACCGTGGTGAGCCCGGTGAGGACCAGGAACGTCTGCATCCCCGCCTCCAGCCCGGCCAGTACGTCGGTGTCCATCCGGTCGCCGATCATGGCGCTGGACTCGGAGTGGGCGCCGATCGCGTTGAGCCCGGTGCGCATCATCAGCGGGTTGGGCTTGCCCGCGAAGTACGGGGCCTTGCCGGTGGCCTTGGTGATCAGCGCGGCGACGGACCCGGTGGCGGGCAGCGGGCCCTCGGCGGACGGGCCGGTCTCGTCCGGGTTGGTGCAAATGAAGCGGGCGCCGCCGTTGATCAGCCGGATCGCCTTGGTGAGCGCCTCGAAGCTGTACGTACGGGTCTCGCCGAGGACCACGTAGTCGGGCTCGTGGTCGGTGAGGACGTAGCCGATGTCGTGCAGGGCGGTGGTGAGTCCGGCCTCGCCGATGACGTAGGCCGTGCCGCCGGGCCGCTGGTCGTCCAGGAACTGGGCGGTGGCCAGGGCAGAGGTCCAGATGTTCTCCACGGGCACGTCGAGGCCCATGCGGTCGAGGCGGGCGTGCAGGTCGCGGGCGGTGTAGATCGAGTTGTTCGTGAGGACCAGGAAGGGCATTCCCGAGTCCCGCAGCCGCTTGATGAAGGCATCCGCCCCGGGGATCGGGGTTCCCTCGTGGATCAGGACTCCGTCCATGTCGGTGAGCCAGGATGAGATCGGCTTGCGCTCTGCCATGTTGGGACTCCTGCCGTACGCCGTGTGCGGGGACGCCGGCGGCACCGCGTTGTGCAGCGCCGACGCCCCCGATTTTAGGCCGTCCGTTCGACCTGCGGTCACGGCCGGACGCCCGAGCGGGAAAGGAGGCACGGACCAGACCCGTTACCCGTCCGCGATGATCCACCGGAGGCTCGTCCGCGCCGGTCACCGGGCCTCGGACTCTGTGCGGCGGGCGCCCGCAGGCTGCCGTCAGCTGCCGGTGGCCGACTTCCAGGCCTGGACGTACGTGTCCAGCCGGGTGCCGATGTCCGACCAGTCGGGCTCGAAGACCTCGACGCCGTCCATCAGCCCGGTCAGCGCGACGGCGTTGGCGTCGGCGGCCTCGACGTCCTTGCGGGCGGAGAAGCCGCCGCCGACCGCGCTGACGTCCTTCTGGGCCTGCTCGGAGAGCATGAAGTCGAGCAGCTTCTTGCCGTTGGCGCTGTGCGGGGCCTTGTCGAGCAGGCCGGCCGCGTACGGCAGGGCGAAGGTGGTGGGCTTGCCGCCCTCCTTCGCGGGGAACCAGATGCCGAGGTTCGGCATGTCCTTGGACTGCGCGTAGTTCATCTGGACGTCGCCGTTGGCCGCGAGCAGTTCGCCCTTGTCGACCTTGGGGGCGAGCTTGCCGGTGGAGGCGGACGGGCCGACGTTGTTGGCCTGGAGCTTCTTCAGGTACGCCATCGCCGGCTCCTTGCCGCCGAAGTCGTGCATGGCCTTGATGAGGACGGCCGTGCCGTCACCGGCGACTCCGGGAGTGGAGTACTGGATCTTGTTCTTGAACTTTCCGTCGAGCAGTTCTTCCCAGGTGGTGGGCGCCGACTTCAGCTCCTTCTTGTTGTAGATGAACCCGAAGTAGTTGTTGACGACCGAGGTCCACTTGGCGTCGGACGCCTTGTCGGCGCCGTCGACCTGGTCGGACCCGGCCGGGGCGTACGCGGTCAGGAGGCCCTTACTGTCGGCCTGCTGGATGAACGGGGGCAGGGTGACCAGCACATCGGCCTGCGTGTTGGACTTCTCGCGGACGGCGCGCTGCACCATCTCGCCGGAGCCGCCCTCCACGTACTTGACCTTGATGCCGGTCTTCTTCTCGAAGTCCTTGAACACCTTGTCGTACCAGCCGTCGCCGTTCTCGCCCTTGAGGCCGTCGGCGCTGTACACGGTGACGGCCTTCTCGTCGGAGGCGGCCGAGGAGCCGCCGCAGGCGGAGAGGGTGGCGGCGAGGGCGAGGCAGCCGGTGACGGCGGCTACGGGCCTGAGGTGGTTCTTGCGCATGGCAGTCGTATCTCCTGGATGTCGGCCGGGAGCCGGCCGGAGTCGGTACGGGGGAGGCGGGGCATCGACGAGTCAGCGGAACGACGCCCTGGTGCGGATGCGGGCGACACCGAGCAGCACGAGCAGCGTCGTTCCCATCAGGACCACGGCGACGGCCGCTCCGGTGAACAGTGAGCCGCGGTCGGTGGCCGCGAAGATCTGCACCGGGAGCGGCGTCCAGTCCGGCGGGTAGAGCATCATCGTGGCGCTCAGCTCACCCATGGACAGCGCGAAGCAGAGCCCTGCGGCCGCCGTGAGGGCGGGCAGCAGGAGCGGCAGCCTGATGCGCCACAGGACGTACGAGGGCCGGGCGCCGAGACTGGCCGCCGCTTGTTCGTACATCGGGTCGAGACGCACTATTGCCGCCGAAACCGACGTATAGGCAAACGCGGTGACAAGAATCGTGTGCGCCAGGATCACGATCCAGCGCGTCCCGTTCAGCAGCATCGGCGGTCTGCTGAACGCGACGAGCACG
Organism: Streptomyces sp. NPDC057963; assembly: GCF_042887155.1. Lineage (NCBI taxonomy): Bacteria > Bacillati > Actinomycetota > Actinomycetes > Kitasatosporales > Streptomycetaceae > Streptomyces > Streptomyces sp. NPDC057963. The sequence continues at coordinate 180,015 of NZ_JBHVPX010000011.1, read as the reverse complement.
GCGAGGCCCACGACGACGGACGGCACGGCGACCGGCAGCATGAACAGCGCGTCGAGGAGCCTTCTGCCGCGCCTGCGCAGCGAGGCGGCGGCGAGCGCGGCCCAGGTGCCGATCGTGAGGGCCAGCAGACTGGCGCTGACGGCCGTGATCAGGCTGGTGGTCAGGGCCTGGAGGGAGTCGCCGCCGGTCGCGGCCGCGTAGTGCCCGGTGGTCGGCCCCGAGGGGAAGGCGCCGGACCAGTTGGTGGTGAACGACGCGGCCAGGATGACCAGCAGCGGCACCGCGAACAGCGGGACGAAGAGCACGAAGAACACGGACCAGGCGGCCCACTTCCCCGTACGGCTATGCACCAACACGGCGGCTCACCATCCGATACAGGCTGTAGAGACCCACGGAGATCGCGACGTTGACGACGGCGACGACGCAGGCCGCCGGGTAGTCGGACTCCAGGATCGCCTTGCTGTAGACGAGCATCGGCAGGGTCGTGACCCCTTTCGCACCGGTGAACAGCACGATGCCGAACTCGTTGAGGCACATCACGAGGACGAGGCTGCCGCCCGCGGCGAGCGCGGGAAGCGCCTCGGGGAGGATCACCTGCCGCACGATCCGGGCCGGCTTCGCGCCCAGCGAGGACGCCACCTCCAGCTGCGCGGTGTCGAGCTGCGAGAACGCGGCGAGCAGCGGGCGCATCACGAACGGGGTGAAGTACGTGATCTCGGCGAGCAGCACGCCCCACGGGGTGGTGAGGAAGTCGAAGGGGCCGCTCGACGCCCCGGTGACGTCCGTCCAGAGGCCGTTGGCCATGCCGGCGTTGCCGTAGATGAACAGCAGGGCGAGCGTGATCAGGAACGACGGGAAGGAGAGGAAGACGTCGATGAACTTGGCGACCGCCCTGCCGCCGGGGAACGGCACGAACGCGATGACCATGGCCAGGACGAAGCCCAGCACCAGGCATCCGGCCGTGGAGCCGGCCGCCAGCCAGACGGTGGTCGTCAGCGCGGAGCGGAAGGACTCGGAGGCGAACACGTCGCCGTACGGGGCGAGCGAGGTGCCGCCCTCGTCGGGGCTGACGGACTGCTGGACGACGAGGGCCAGCGGATAGAGGAAGACGAGCGCGAGGACGGCCACCGGCGGCAGCGCCCAGACGAAGCGCGGGACGCGCCGGCCCTCGCGGGACGCGGTCCGCGGGCCGGCCGCCGGGGGCATTGCCGCGGCGGGGCCCGGCCCCGTGCCCCCGGTGCGCTGCCGCGGGGGCGCGGCCGTCTCGATGCCCGGGGTGACGGGGTGCGCGGCGCTAGCCATCGGCCCCGCCCCCGGCTCCCGGTGCCGTGCCCGCGGGCAGCAGTACCGCGTCCTCCGCCGCGAAGTGCAGGGTGACCCGGTCGCCGAGCGCGGGCGTCTCGCGCAGTTCGCGCAGGTCCGCCTTGACCCGGTGCCCGTCGATGTCGACGTACAGCCGGTGCGTGGAGCCGCGCCACTGGACCTCGGTGATGGTGCCGCTCAGCGCGTTGGGCCCGTCGCCGAGACCGACGAGGTGGGGCCGGACGCAGAGGGTGGCGGTGGCACCGCCGACCGCCTCACCGGTCGGTACGCCGAGTGCGCGTCCCGCGAAGTCGACCGTGTCGGCGGTGCCGGCGACGGTGACCGGCAGCAGGTTCGCGTTGCCGACGAACGACGCGGTGAACTCCGTGCGCGGACGCCGGTACAGGTCCTGCGGGGTGCCGCAGTCCTGCAGGCGCGCCTTGTCCATGACGGCGATCCGGTCGGCGAGGGTGAGCGCCTCGACCTGGTCGTGGGTGACGTACAGGATGGAGACGTCCGGCAACTCCCGGTGCAGACGCGCCAGTTCGGCGAGCATTCCGGAGCGCAGCTGGGCGTCGAGCGCGGAGAGCGGTTCGTCGAGCAGGAGGACACCGGGGCGGATGGCGAGCGCGCGGGCGATGGCGACGCGCTGCTGCTGGCCGCCGGAGAGTTCACGCGGGTAGCGCTTGGCGTAGGCGGCCATGCCGACGAGTTCGAGGGCCTCGGCGACCCGCGCGGGGATCTCCGCCTTGGCCGCCTTGCGGGCCCTGAGTCCGAAGGCGACGTTGTCCTGGACCCGCAGGTGCGGGAAGAGGGCGTACTGCTGGACGACCATGCCGATGCCGCGCTTGTGCGGCGGCAGCCCGGTGACGTCGCGGTCGCCGAGGTAGACCCGGCCCGAGGCGGGCCGGACGAATCCGGCGACGGCCCGCAGGGCGGTGGTCTTGCCGGACCCGGAGGGCCCGAGCAGTGCCATGACCTCGCCGGGTTCGACGGTCAGATCGAGCCGGTCGAGGACGGTGTTCCCGCCGTACGCGACGCTGACCCGGTCGAACCTGATGCCGCTGCGCACGGCCTCGGCCGTGCCCGTCATGCCTCTGCCCGCGCGATCAGATCCGGGAGCTCGGCGACCGAGCCGAGGACGTGCGTGGCGCCGTGGCGGGCCAGTTGGTCCTTGTCGTGGGCGCCGGTGAGGACGCCCGCGACGAGTCCGGCGCCGGAGCGCACGCCGCTGAGCATGTCGTACGAGGTGTCGCCGGCGACGACGGTCTGCCGGACGCCGTCGACGGCGCCGGTGCGCAGGAACGCGGCGAGGACCATGTCGGGGTAGGGGCGGCCGCGGCCGCCCGCGTCGGCCGGGCAGAGGGTCAGGGCGACCAGGTCCTGCCAGCCGAGCGCGGCCAGGATGGCGTCCTGGGTGGTGCGGGCGAAGCCGGTGGACAGGACCACGGTCCGGCCCTCGGACATGAGCCGCTCGATGGCCTCGCGGGCGCCGGGGATCGGCGCGATACGGCCGGCGTCGACCAGTTCCCCGTACGCCTCCTCGAAGGCGGTGTTGGCCTGCTGGGCGCGGTCCTCGTCGCCGAAGAGGTGGCGGAAGACGGAGATCTTGGACTCGCCCATGGTGGCGCGTACGTAGTCGAGCTTCTCGGCGTGGTCGGCGGAGCCGGGCCGTACACCGAGGCGTTCGGCCGCGGCGGAGAATGCCTGCTCGACGAGGCCGCCGTCGGCGACGGTGGTGCCGGCCATGTCGAGGACGATCAGATTGAGGGGGTTGTGCGGGGTCAACTTCTTCACCAGCCCAGTTCGTTTGCGGTCGTTTCGGCGATGGCGGGCGAGCAGGTCATGCCGCGGCCGCCCGGCCCGGTGACCAGCCAGACGCCGTCCCGCACCTGCTGGCGGTGGACGACCCGGCTGGTGTCGGTGCACTGGGCGTAGACCCCGGCCCACCGGTGGCGGATCCTCGGCAGCGGGCAGCCGAGGAAGGCTTCGACGACCCCGGTGAGGTGCTCGTACGGCTCCTCGACGGTGTCGAAGGAGAAGGGGTGCTCGTACTCGTGGGTGTCGCCGATGGTCAGTCCGCCGTCGCGCCGCTGCACCATCAGGAGCTGCATCCTGTGCTGGGCGGCGGTGGGCGCCTGCGCCTGCTCGGCGTTGAGCGTGTCCAACGCCTCGCTCCGGTACGCCGGGTAGTAGCGGAAGCTGTCGGCGTCGGCGACGGAGGTGGTGAGCGGCTCGCCGAGCGGATCGGTCTGCATCATCTGGAGGCGGACGCGGCGCACCGGCAGATCGGGGCCGGCCAGTTCGCGGACGAGCCCGCCGAGCCAGGCACCGGTGGCCAGGATCACGGCGTCACCGGTGTGCACATCGCCGTGGTCGTCGCGGACGGAGGCGGTGCCCACCACCTCGCGGACCTCGCGCCCGCCGAGGTAGGTGTACCGCCCGGACTTCGACAGCTCCTGCTTCAGCGCGAGCTGGGCGGTGCGGGGCTCGACCGCCGCGTCCCGCTCGCACCGCAGGGCTGCGGCGAAGTCGCCGCGCAGCGCGGGGTTGACCGCGCGGGCCTCGTCGGCAGTCAGCAGCTCGTAGCCGCGGGCCGCCGCGTCGGGGCGGGCGACGGCCGCCTCGGCGACGGCGATCTCCAGCTCGGTGCGGAGCGGGGTCAGCGAGCCGCAGGGCCGGAAGCCGAGGCCGGGAACCCGGCTCCCGATGCCCTCCCACAGCTCACGGGCGCGCAGCGCGGTCTCCAACTCCTCGCCACCGGCCCGGCCGCTGACCCATATCTGTCCGAAATTGCGGAGCGATGCCCCGCGTGCCTCGCTCTCGCGCTCGATCTGTACGACCTCGTGGCCGCGGTTCACTGCGTGCCAGGCGTGCATGGTTCCCACCACGCCGGCTCCTACGACGATGACTCTCACGCCGGTCACGCTCCTCGGGGCCGGTGACCCGTACGGATCGATAGGGCAACGGGCGGGTGAACTGGGCCCCAAACTTGGCCTAGACCCGTTATCTTCTCGTTACCTTGACGGGGTGGGCGACTCCTCGGAGATCCCTGCGTCGCCACCGCCGGGGCCGTGCTCCCGGACGGTTCCGCCACCGACGGTTCCTCCACTGTCCGGACGCGCACGGCCTCCGGACGCCCTGCCCGCATCAGGCCGTCGCACCGGTCACCCGGTCGGGAGCCCTGCCGGTATCAGGAGCCGTGTGGGTGTCAGTAGCCGTGTCCGTCAGGAGCCCTGTCCGTCCTGCGCGCCCAGGTGCGCGGTGAAGGAGAACCTGTCCCCGCGGAAGAGGGTGCGTACGCGCTCCAGCGGCTTCCCGTCCGTATCGCGCGAGATCCGGTGGATCAGCAGCATGGGCAGTGCGGGCGGCGTACCGATGAGCAGCGCCTCGCGCGGAGTCGCGAGCACGGTCTCGATCCGCTCGTCCGCGTCGCCGAAGGGGATCCCGAGCCGGTCGCGCAGGTGGGCGTAGAAGGACGAGTCGGGGTCGAACTCCGTGTCCAGGTGCGGTACGCGGGCGACGGAGACGTACGTGCTCTCCAGGCCGACCCGGTCGTCGTCGGCGAGCAGCACGCGCTCCAGGTGCCAGACCGGCTCGCCGGGCTCCGCCCCGATGTCGGCGGCCAGCGCCTCGGGGCAGGGAAACCGCTCCAGGCCGATGAGGTGGCGGCCGGGGGTGCGACCCTGGCGGCGTACGCCCTCCGTGTAGCTCGCCAGCGAGAGCGGCTGCTCCAGTTTGGGGCCCGCGACGACGGTGCCGCGCCCCTGCCGGGCGAGCCGCCCCTCCAGCAGGAGTTCGCGCAGCGCCTGGCGCACCGTCTCGCGCGAGACTTCGTAGCGCTCGGCGAGATCGCGTTCGGTGGGCAGCATGCCCCCTTCGCCCAACTCCTCTATGAGGACGGAGACATGAGCCTTGACGGCGTAGTACTTGGGGATGCGGCCGTGCTCCGGGATGCCGGAACGGATGGGTGCGCCAGGTGTCTGGCCGTGCGGGTAGTCCACGGCCCGATGGTGGCAGACGGACATGAACACGGGTGAACGCGCGGTTCAGTGGCGGGGCCCGGGGCGGGGGCGGGCGCGGCGCATGCGGCGGGACCGGATCACCAGGGCCCCGCCCCCGATCAGGAACCCGGCGACGGTGATGCCGGAGTACGGAGGGACGGCCGGGCCGGTGCGGGCCAGTTCGGGGACGCCGCTCTCCGCCGGACTCCGGCCGGGTGCGACCGGCCGCGGGGCGTTTCCGGTGCCGGGGACCTCACCGGTCCTGCCGATGTCTCCCATCCTGCCGCCGATGTCTCCGCTCCCGCCGATGTCTCCCGTCCTGCTGCCGATATCTCCTCTCCCGCCGGTGTCTCCCGTCCTGCCGGTGTCTCCCGTCCTGCCGGTGTCTCCCGTCCTGCCGGTGTCTCCCGTCCTGCTGCCGATATCTCCTCTCCCGCTGATGTCTCCCGTTCCGCCGATGTCTCCGATCCCGCCGGTGTCTCCCGTCCTGTTGCCGATGCCTCCGGTGTCTCCGGTCTCCTCGGGGTCCGCGGCCCCTTCGGTGTCTCCCGTCCCGGCCGTCTCGTCGCTGTCGCTGCCCTCGACGACGGTGAACGGGTAGGCGTCGGACTCGCCGACCCACGCCCCGTCGTCCTTCCCGGCCCCGCCGCCCGCCACGTGCTGCCGCTGGACGATCGCCGCGTTGGCGGTGATCCGGCCCGGGGCTGTGTCGGAGGTGAACGCCATCCGGACCTGGACGGTGACGGTGCGGCCCGCGGGGACGGTGAAACCGGCGAAGTCGTCGGCGCCGTCGCCGCCGAAGACGCCGATGTGTTCGTCCTGGTCGGTGGTCTCCCAGGCGACGCGGTGCTCCACATCGGGACGGGACGGCTCGGCGAACTCCAGCTGGATCTGGTCGCCGGTCAGCTTCCGGCCCTCGTCGATGAGGACCAGGACCGGGTGGATGGCCCGGCACGGCTCGGTGGTGGTGTTGGTCAGGTCCAGGAACCAGGTTCCGTAGCCGCCGCCCGGTGCGTAGGTGTCCGGGCCGCCGCGGATGCGGGTCCGGATCGGGAAGTCGTTCGCCTCCGGATCACCGCAGGCGGGCTGCTGATCGGCGGTGGTGGAGTCCGGCTTCGAGACGGGGGCGGCCGACTGCGCGGCGGAGGCGGCTGCGGCGGAAGCGCCGCCGAGGACCGCGGGGACCATGCTCGCCGCCGCCAGCCCGAGCGCGAGCCCGTGCCGCGTCCGGCCGGGCAGCGGGGACCAGGACAGGTGTGGCGCGGGAGGGCGGGCGGAGGTGAGGGACACGGGGATGGACGCGGCGCTGGTCAGGGGGACGGACACGGGACTGGACGTGGGGATGGATGCGGGGAGGGGGGTGGAGCCGGGGCCAGGGCCGGGGCCGGGGCCGGGGCCGGAGCTGGACGCGGGGGTTGCCGGTGCGGCGTCGGTCACGCGGGTCTGCCCGGGGTCGGGCAGGGGGGTGGATGCGGACGGCGTGGTGGACGGCGTGGCCGACGGGGGTGGTTTCGGGGACATGCGGGGTCACCCTTCGCTGCTCGCGGAACGGTCGGCCGGGAGAGGACCGAAGAGCTCGGCCGGACCGGGGAACAGCGGCCGGGCGTACCACCACGAGGCGCGGGCGGCGTGCGTGCCGGCCGCCGCGAGTCCGGCCGGGATCTTCAGCATCCGCCCAGCCCTGTGCGCCGGAGTTCACCGGCTCTGGGCCGCGAGGCTGTCACGCGGGCGCGAGGCGCCCGGCACGGACATGCCGGAAGGCCGCCCGGCCGGCGGCCCGGAACCGCTCGATCGGCTCAGCCACGCGCCCCGCGTCCGGGTGGCCGGGAATAGCCGGGTGGCCGGGGGTAGCTGGGGTGCCCAGGGTATCCGAGTGTCCGGGGGTGCCCCGGGGTGTCCGGGTGTCCGGGTGTCCGGGGGTGTCCGGGGGGGGGCCAACCACCGCCACCGGGCGGCCCGCAACCGGACCCGCCCACCCCACCCGCTCAGCCCCCGTCCGCACCGCCGGCCCGCCCGAACAGCGGGGCCAGGACCAGCTGCGCTGCCCCCTCCGCGACCGGCCGGTCCCCACCACCGGCGGCGGTGACCGGCACCGCGTCGATGCCGCCCCGCCGGGCGCGCTCGCCGATCACGGCGCGGACGCCTCGTACGTACGCGCCGGGATCGGCGGCGACGGTACGGCCGCCGAGCACCACCCGGTCGATGTCGAGCAGCCCGACCAGGTTGGCGGCGCCCGTCCCCAGGACCCGGGCCGCCTCCCCGACATCGCCGCGGGCGACGGCGGCGAGGCAGAGCGCCTCGATGCAGCCGCGCCCCCCGCAGCCGCACACCGGCCCGTCCAGCTGGACGGTCTGGTGCCCGAACTCACCGGCCCCGGTACGGGCCCCGCGGTGCAGCCCCCCGCCGAGGACCAGCCCGGCGCCGAGCCCCGTCCCGAGGTGCAGATACGCGAAGTCGCCCCCGGCTCCGGCGCGCAGGGCGAACCCGAGGGCGGCGGCGTTGGTGTCCTTGTCGACGACGACGGGCAGCCCGGTCCGCTCGGCGAGCGCGTCCCGCAACGGATAGCCGTCCCACTGCGGGAACCCGGTGACACGGTGGAGCACTCCGCCCCGGTGATCGAGCGGCCCCGGTACCGCGACGCCGACCCCGAGCACCGGCCGGCCGGCCGATCGCGCCCCCTCGTCCCGTACGGACGGGACCGCGCCCCGTACGGCCGCGTCCTCGCCCCGTACAGTCGCCGCCTCGCCCCGTACCGCCGCGACCGCGTACGCCGCCGCTGCGACCACCTCGTCCGCCGGGGCGCCGAAGTCCAGCGGGGCGGTACGGCTCGCGGCGACCGTGCCGGCCAGATCGACCAGCACCACCGTCAGCTCGTCGCGGTCCAGGTGCAGGCCGACCGCGTGGCCTGCGTCCGGCACCAGCCGCAGCACGGTGCGCGGCTTGCCTCCGGTGGAGGCCCGGTGGCCCGCCTCGGTCGCCAGGCCCTCGGCCCGCAGCCGGGCGGTGATCTTGCTGACGGCCTGCGGCGTGAGCCCCGTGCGCTCGGCGAGTTCGAGCCTGCTGATGCCGCGCTCGCCCGCCACCCGCAGCAGATCCAGCACCAGCGCCGCGTTGTGGCTGCGCAGTGTCGGCAGGTTGGCGCCGCTGTTACTCCTGTTCACCGCATCATTGTCCCTGTTGCTTGCACTTTGGCAACAGCGTTGCTTAAGTAACGGGCATGACCACTGGCAACGCGACTCACGAGACGCCGGGACTGTCCGAGACCCCCCTGCGCGTCGCGCTCGTCGGCTACGGCCTGGCGGGTTCCGTCTTCCACGCGCCGCTGATCACCGCGACCGAGGGCCTCGTCCTCGACACGGTCGTCACGGCGAACGAGGAGCGCCGGGCGCAGGCGCGCGCCGAGTTCCCCGGCGTGCGGTTCGCCGCCTCGCCGCAGGAGCTGTGGGGGCGCGCGGACGAACTCGATCTGATCGTGATCGCCTCGCCGAACAGGACCCATGTCCCGATCGCGACCGCCGCGATCCAGGCCGGCCTGCCGGTCGTCGTGGACAAGCCGGTCGCCGGTACGGCCGCCGAGGCGCGGGAGCTCGCGGCGCTCGCGCAGGAGCGCGGGCTGCTGCTCTCGGTGTTCCAGAACCGCCGCTGGGACAACGACTTCCTCACTCTCGCCCGGCTGGTCGCGGACGGCGAGCTGGGGACCGTTCAGCGTTTCGAGTCCCGTTTCGAGCGGTGGCGCCCGCAGCTGAAGGGCGGCTGGCGCGAGTCGGGGGATCCGCAGGAGATCGGCGGGCTGCTCTTCGACCTGGGCAGCCATGTCGTCGACCAGGCTCTCGTCCTGTTCGGACCGGCGGTGCGGGTGTACGCGGAGTCGGACGCGCGCCGCCCCGGCGCGGCCGCCGACGACGACACGTTCCTCGCGATCACCCATGCCGGCGGGGTCCGCTCGCATCTGTACGTCAGCGCCACCACGGCCCAGCTCGGGCCGCGCTTCCGAGTGCTCGGCTCGACCGCCGGCTATGTGAAGTACGGCCTCGACCCGCAGGAGGCCGCCCTGCGCGCGGGCGCGCGCCCGACGACGGACGGGAGCTGGGGCGAGGAGCCCGAGGAGCTGTGGGGCCGGATCGGTTCGGGCGAGTCCCCGCTGACGGGCGGCGGCGCCCCGGTCCGTACATCGCCGGGCGACTACCCCGCCTACTACGCGGCGGTCACCGACGCGCTGCGCGGAAAGGGCGACAATCCAGTGACCGCTCTCCAGGCCGCAGCGGCCCTGGACGTACTGGAGGCCGCCCGCCGCTCGGCCCGCGAGGGAGCCACCGTGACCCTGCCCGCCTCCGCCGATACCGAGGAGCAGCCCGCATGAACCCCACCGCTCCGACCATCTCCGAGCTCATCGCCCAGGAACGCCGGCTGACGCTGCCGCACTTCGGCTACGACGACGCGTACGCGCTCGGCGGCCTGCTCGTCTCGATGGCCCGGGAAAGACACGCCCCGATCGCGATCGACATCCGGCGCGGCGCACAGCAGCTGTTCCACGCAGCGCTACCGGGATCGAGCGCGGACAACGACGCCTGGATCGACCGCAAACGCAAGGTCGTGGAACGGTTCGGCGAGAGCTCGTACCTGGTCGGATCCCGATTCCGGGCGAAGGGCACGACGTTCGACGACGCCTCACGCCTGGACCCGGACACCTACGCCGCGCACGGCGGCTCGTTCCCGATCGCGGTCGAGGGCGCGGGCGTCATCGGCTCGGTGACGGTCTCGGGCCTGCCCCAGGCGGAGGACCACGCCCTGGTGGTCGAGGCGCTGGAGCAGTTCGCGACGACCATCGGCGCGTGACGCGGAGGAGGGGCGGGGCGCCGCTTGCACAGCACCCCACCCCTCCGACCTTTGATCGGTTCTGACCACGTAATCGGTTCCGACCACGCCGACACCATCAAGCCCGTCGGGCGCCCGAGGACGGAGCGGCTCCCGGGCGCCCCGGACCGGACCGTCCGAACCATCCGAACCGCCCGAACCGCCCCGCCGTCCGCTACGCGTCCTTCAGTTCCTGCCGCTGCCGTCCCAGCCCCGCGATCTCCAGCTCCACGACGTCCCCGGCCTTCAGGTACGGCTTGGGCTCGGGCTGCCCGAGCGCGACCCCGGCCGGGGTCCCGGTGTTGATCACATCGCCCGGGTAGAGCGTCATGAAGTGGCTGAGATACCGGACCACCTCGCCCACCGGGAAGATCTGGTCGGCCGTCGTGCCGTCCTGCTTCAGCTCGCCGTTGACCCAGAGCCTCAGCGGCAGCGCCTGCGGGTCGGCGATCTCGTCCGCCGTCACCAGCCACGGCCCCAGCGGGTTGAACGTCTCGCAGTTCTTGCCCTTGTCCCAGGTGCCGCCGCGTTCGATCTGGAACTCCCGCTCGGAGACGTCGTGCGCCGTCGCGTATCCGGCGACATGCGCGAGCCCCTCCTCGGCGGACTCCAGGTACCGGGCGGTGCGCCCGATGACGACCGCGAGCTCGACCTCCCAGTCGGTCTTGACGCTGCCACGCGGCACCAGCACCGTGTCGTCGGGCCCGACGACGGTGTCGGGTGCCTTGAAGAACAGGATCGGCTCGGTGGGGATCTGCGCACCGGTCTCGGTGGCGTGGGCGTGGTAGTTCAGCCCGATGCACACGATCTTGCCGATCCGGGCGAGCGGCGGGCCGACCCGCAGCCCCTCGGCGGCGAGCTCGGGCAGAGCGCCGGGAGCGGCCGCGGCGGCCCGTACCCGGGCGAGCGCGGACGCGTCGGCGAGCAGCGCACCGTCGATGTCGGTGACGATTCCCGACAGGTCACGCAGGGTTCCGTCCTCGTCCAGCAGCGCCGGTCGTTCCGCGCCGGCCGTACCCACACGAAGCAGCTTCAACGGTCTTTCTCCCCTTGGTCGAGATCGGGCCCGTCGGATGGGTGGCGGCCATCGCAGGCTTGTCCGATCGTCCAAGACATCCGATCACTCTGCAAGACCCTGTTCACGGACTGGACCGGCACACCCGCCGCCCGGCCTAGGCCGCGGTGGCCATGGCGGTGCCCGCGGCCGGCATGTCGCGGTAGAGGACGGCCCGCTCGACCGCGGTCCAGGTCGTGCTCGTGACGACGTACAGCGCGGCGGCGAGCGGCACGACGGAGACGGTGAAGAGGGTGGCGAAGGACATCAGCGGCATCAGCTTCGTCATCGCGCCCATGCCCGGGACCGGCTGCCCGTCGGGGCCGGTGGCCGGAGTGACGGGGTTGGCGGCCATCTGCCGCTTCGTACGCCGGAAGTTGAAGGTGGCCACGGCGGCGACGAGCGCGAACAGGCCGAGGTAGACCACACCCTGCGCCCCGAACAGCCCGCCGTGCGCGAGCGCGTCGTGCCAGCGTTCGCCGAGCGGGGCGTCGAAGAGCCGGTGGCCGAGGAGCGCGTTGGGGTCGCCGCCGATCTTCTGACTGGAGAAGAGGTGGTAGAGGAGGAAGAAGGCGGGCATCTGCAGCAGGCTGGGCAGGCAGCCGGACAGCGGCGAGACCTTCTCCTCCTTGTGCAGCTCCATGAGCGCCTTCTGCATGCGCTCGGGGTTCTTGCCGTGCTTCTTGCGCAACTCGGCGATCTGGGGCTGGAGCCTGGTGCGGGCCTTCTGCCCGCGCGCCGCGGCCCGCGACAGGGGGTGCACGGCGAGCCGCACGAGCGCCGTGAACAGGACGATGGCGGCGGCGGTGGACGCGCTCTGGAAGAGCGGGTGCAGCACATCGGCCAGCGCGCCGACCAGGCCGGCGAATGCGGACATGAAGACGGACATGGGTGAGCCCTCCGAGGGTCTCGTCGTGCCGGGAAGGAGAACGAACTCGGCATGACGGACCGCGAGGGGTGCCTACGGGTAGCGGGGTACCTGGCGGTACCGGGGGGTGCCTACGAGCGCTGCCGTGAGCCCCCGTAACGCGCTGAGCCCCGGTAACGCCATGAGTCCCCGTACCGCCGTGAGTCCCAGCACCGCTGGGCGCTCCCGTACCGCTGTGAACCCCTACGCGGCCGTCGGAAGGGCGCGGCCGGGGGCTCGGGGGCGTCTGCGGCCCTTGGCGTCCGGATCTCGCTGCGGCAGGAACGCGGTGCGTTTCTCCCGGTCGCGTATGGCCGTCCGGACCCGGGTGCGGGGTACGGGGACGGCACAGCGGGCGCTGATGATCGAGGCGGCGACGAGCGCGGAGCCGGCGGCGGCGGTGGCCGCGAGCGCGACGGCGGCGGAGAGGCTGCCGCCGTCGGCGAGGAGGACTTCGGTCACGAGGAAGAGCAGCAGTCCGGCGGGGCGGAGCAGCCGGGCGAGACCGTCGCACAGATGGTTCCTGTCACCGCTCATCGGCCCCTCCCCTCTCCCCTGCATGCCTCATATGCGCACGCCCGTTCGGCCGCGCGGCTCTCCAGACGTTATACACGATGGGTCCGACACGACCGCCGGCCGTCAGGGGCGTCCGGTCTCCAGCGGACGCAGCAGTCGGCGCGGCTTCAGCAGGGCGCGGCCGACCGGATCGGCGGGGTCCGGATCGAGTCCGGCGCCCGGCCGCATCTCGACGTCCGCGGGCGGTACGGGTCGCGCGCAGGCCGGGCATTCGCCGTACGCGCCCAGTTCCGTCCCGCAGGAGGCATGGACGAAGACGCGCATCGGCCGGGTGCCGGGTACGTGGTCGCGCCCCCACACCCCGAGGGTGCGCACGACCGGCCAGAGGGCTTCGCCGCTGCCGGTGAGGACGTACTCGTCGCGCGGCGGCGACTCCTGGTAGCGGCGCTTCTCCATGACTCCGGCCTCGATGAGCGACTGGAGCCGGGTGGCCAGCACGGCGCGCGGCACACCCAGGTGGACGAGGAAGTCGTTGTAGCGGCGCACGCCGTAGAAGGCGTCGCGCACCACCAGCAGGGTCCAGCGCTCGCCGATCACTTCGAGTGCGCGGGCGATCGAGCACTGCTGTGTCGCGTAGTCCTTGCCGAGAGCCATGGGGCCACTTTACCTCCACTGGGTTCAATGAACGAACCTGACGTGCTAGCGTCAGCACGACTGCTTGAGTTCATTCACCGAACCTTCTCCGCGCACCTCTGGTCGCACCAGCACCAGCACCAGCCCCAGCCCCACTCCCCCGTCCCGCAGCCCCGGAGCGAAGCCATGGCCCAGCCCGTACGCCCCCGCCCCGCACGGTCAGCCTCCGCGCACCGGGCCCGCGACGCCCCGCCGCACGCCCCGGCCCGCCCCCTGTCCGGCCCCCGCGCCGCCCTCCGCCCCGGTGCCACACTGGCGACCACCGCAACGGCCACCGCCGTCGCGCTGATGAACTACACGTCGCCGATGACCACCGTCCCCGGCATCTCCGCCGCCCTCGCCACTCCCGCGTCCGGCCGGGCCTGGCTGCTCAACGGCGCCCCGCTCGGTCTCGCCGTCTTCCTCCTGATCGTCGGCAGCCTCGCCGACGACTACGGCCGCCGCAGGCTCTTCCTCATCGGCACCCTCGCCCTCGGCCTCACCACCGGCCTGGGCACCTTCGCGACCACCACCCTCGCCTTCACACTGGCGCGCGTGGCCCAGGGCGCGGCGAGCGCCGCGATCCTCGCGGCCAGCCTCGGTCTGCTGGTCGGCGCGTTCCCCGCGGGTGCGGCCAGGATCAGGGCGACCGGGATCTGGGGCGCGTTCGTCAGCGCGGGCATCGCGCTCGGTCCGCTGCTCGCGGGCTCGCTCGGCTCCGTCGACTGGCGGCTGCCCTACGCCGTGCTCGCACTCGCCGCCCTGCTCACGGCCGTGTTCGCGTTCCGTACGCTCGACGAGTCCCGGGCACCGCGCGGCGGCCGACCCGATCTGGCCGGGGCCGCGGCGCTGGGCCTGGCGATGACGGCTCTGCTGACCGCGCTGACGCTCGGCCGGGACGGCTGGCTGCGCGCGCCCGTCGGGCTGCTGCTGATCGCCGCGGTCGCGCTGGCCGCCGGGTTCGTCGCGGTGGAGCGCCGGGCCGCGGCCCCGCTGATCGACCTGTCGCTGCTGCGCAGCCGCCCGTTCCTGGTGTCGTCGGCCGGCGGGCTGTTCACCGGTCTTTCGGTGATCGGGCTGTTCAGCTACCTGCCGACACTGCTCCAGCAGGCGCTGGACATGTCGGCGCTCGCGTCGGCCTGGCTGTTCCTGCTCTGGTCCGGTACCGCGTTCGTGGTGGCGCTGCAGGCGCGGCGGCTGGCGGGCCGGGTCGCGGCCCGGCACCAGCTGGCCGCGGGCTTCGTGCTGCACGCGGTGGCGGTGCTGTCGCTGCTGGGCGCCCTGGACACGGCGCACCCCGCGCACATCGGGGCGTCGGTGTGGCTTCGGCTGCTTCCCGCCCTGGTCGTGTCCGGCGTCGGCAGCGGGCTGCTCAATGCCGCGCTGCCGCGGCTGGCGGTCGAATCGGTGCCGCCGGAGCGGGCGGCGATGGGTTCGGGGGCGAACAACACCGCCCGCTACATCGGCTCGTCGGCGGGCGTGGCCCTGACGATCGCGATCGCCACGACGGACTCGGGCACGGACGGCGCGCTGTTGCTGTCGGTGGGCCTGGCCGTGCTGGCGACGGTCAGTGTCCTGTCCCTGCGGGAGCGCCGCTGAGCCCCGCGCCCTTCGACGGAGCCTCGATCTCGTCCCGCGCGAGCACCTCGCTGTCCGGCCGTTCGTCGTGCTCGCGCGGGCCCGCGTACGTCACGGCGAGCGCGACGGCGAGGTTGGCGCCGAGCGCCACGATGCCCGCGTTCATCCCCCACACCGGATCGTTCTCCGTGAACACGAACCCGCACACCGTGGCCACCCCGACGACCAGCCCGCTCATCGCCCCGAGCAGGGTCAGCCGCCGCCACACCAGTCCCAGCAGCACCATGGGGAGCAGCTGCGCCATCCCCTCGTACGAGATGAGGGAGAGCCGGACGAGGGTGTTCGGCGCGGTGTACGTGAGCACGAGCGCGATCACGCCCGCGGCCACGACGACGGTCTGCGCGGCGCCCTTCTGCCGCCGCTCCCACCGCGGCACGAGCGACAGCACGCTGCGCCCCCACATCGTGCCGATGACCAGCATGAAGACGGCCATCGGAACGATCGACGACAGCGCCGCCGCCACACCGATGACGCCGACCGCCCAGGCGGGCAGCGAGTCCACCACGAGGGTGAAGAGCGCCAGGTTGGACTCGGCGCCGACGAGCCCCGGCACGACGAAGAGCGCCGCCATGCCGAGCAGCATCGGCACGAAGAGCAGCACGTTGTAGGCGGGCAGCCACATCGCGTTGCGGCGCAGCACGTCCGCGTTCTTCGCGCCGAGGTAGCCGGCGACGGTCGTCGGGAAGATCACCACGGTGAGGGAGTTGAGGAACGAGGTGGTGATGAACCACGCCTGTCCGAGCCCGCTGTCCCCGTGTCCGGGGAAGGTCAGCCACTCGCTCTTCTCGGTGACGAGCCGGTCGAGGAAGGGCCCGTACCCGCCGAAGTAGTGCAACGGTACGTAGAAGGCGAGGAACCCGAGTGTGGCGATGACGAGGACGTCCTTGAGGACGGACACCCACGCGCTGCCGCGCAGCCCGCTCACCACGACGAAGCCGGTGGTGACGGCGAAGGCGATGAAGTAGGCCCAGTTCAGGCTGATGGCACCGTAGGAGATGGTCGAGACGACCACGCCCATGCCGGTGATCTGGAGCTGGATGTACGGCAGCAGGAAGACGGTCGCGAGAACGGCGACCAGCGCACCCAGCCAGGGCCGCCCGAACCGGTGCGCCACCATGTCGGTGATCCCCACGAGCCCGTGCTTGCGCGCGTACGCCCAGAGCGTCGGCCCGACGACGTAGCCGAGGGCATAGCCGCAGGACATGTACGCCACCACGTAGAGCACGGGCGCCCCGTAGTTGTAGCCCCATCCCGCGGCGCCCAGGTAGCTGAAGCTGGTGTACCCCTCGCCGGCCATCAGTACCCAGATGAAGACCGTCCCGAGACTGCGCCCGCCCACGGACCACTCCGCGAGCCCGCCACCGTCACCCCCGCCTCCGCGCCGCCCGCGCATCGCGAGCAGCCCGAGTGCGACGGTGGCGACCATGAAGACCCCGAAGACGGAGGTCGCGACTGCGGCGTTCACCGGCGGTCCCCCCGCCGGGTCAGCCATACGGCGACGGGTGTCAGCAGGGTCGCCCCGAGGAGCCATACGAAGAGGAACGGCAGTCCGAGAACGACGGGACGGACCCGGTTCACGAACGGCAGCACCCCCAGGTACAGCACATAGGGGACCAGCAACCACAACAACTGCGGACGTCGTCTGAGCACGACAGGGAACCTTAGTGCGACACCGCTACGGCGTCCGGACATGCGTCAGCCTCCCCCATACGACAAGCCGGTATCGGGAGGTGAATTCGGGCGTGCACGTAGTGAGCGTCACATAGGAACCGGGCGCCCCGTACCCCGCGTACGGCTTCACGTTGCTGCGCGGGACGGCCGCGATGACACCGCTGTCGCGGGCGCTGGTCCGCGCGAGCGTCTTGTCGACGGTGTACGTGTAGACGGCGTCCCGGGTCTCGACGTCGATCCGGTCCCCGCGCCGCAGCCGGTTGATGTACCGGAAGGGCTCGCCGTGCGTGTTGCGGTGCCCGGCGAGCGCGAAGTTGCCCGCCCGGCCGGGCTGCGCGGTGCGCGGGTAGTGCCCGACGTACCCCTTGTCGAGGACGCCGCGCTTGCTGATGCCCTGGGCGACGGGGGCGGCGAGCCCGAGCCGCGGGATGCGGATGACGGCGTACGCCTGATCCCACCGGGGCGCGGGGGCCGGTGCGGTGCGGCCTTCGGACGAACGGCCGCCGGAAGCACGGCTGTCGGCCCCGGGCCCGCTCCCGGTACGGTCTCCCGCCGCCCCTCCCCCGTCGTCCTGTCCCTGTGAGCCTCCCTGCGTCCGGCTCCACTCCCGCTCAAGGTCCTCGACCTTGTGCCCGGCGTCGGCGCGGGCCTGCCGGTTGGTCCACCACAGCTGATGAACAACGAGCAACAACAGGACGACACCGAGGGTCACCACCGCCTCGGCACCCGTCCACAGCCCGCGCGCGGCGATCCGACGCCCCCGCGAGTTCCGCTGCACCACGACCGGTATCCGCTCCCGCACGGCCCGCACGATAGGGCCAAGGCCCGTAACTCTCCAGGGCCGGAACAACCCTCCGCCCCGGTGCCGCACAGCAGTACGGTGTGATTCATGCGCCCCGACACGCCTGCTGATCACACCACCGAAGCCGAGCGCCTGCTGCGCACCGCGGCGCAGTACCCCGAGGACCGTGAGCCGCTGCTCCTGCGGGCCGCGGCCCATCTGGAACTCGCCGGCGACCGCGCCCGCGCCACCACCCTCTACGACGACCTGCTCGGCTCCGCCGACCTCGACCACCCGCACCTGGTCAAGGCTCTGAACGCGGCCAACCTGTGGGAGTACGGCCACGAGGCCGAGGCCCGCGCCATCCTCGACGGCATCCGCGCCGCGGGCCCGCTCGACCCGGCGCCCTGGGAGATCACGGCCGAGACCCTCGAATCGCACGACGAACTGGAAGCGGCCCACGACTGCTTCACGACCGCGTTGACGCTCCTCCTGACGCCGGGCGAGGAGGTCCCGTACGCCGTGCAGTCGCTGTTGATCGGCCGCCACCGCGTAGGCAGGCTGATGGGCGCCGACCACGACGTCTGGGACGAGCTGGCCGACACCCTCCACACGGCCGCCGTACCGCTGGACGAACTGCACGACCCGAAGCGCCTGTGGGCGCTGGGCTCCTCGGACCCGGGCGAGCTCCAGGCCGAGATCACCCGCCTCCGCGCCGAACTGGGCACGTACCGCACCGCGCTGTCCCGCCCGTTCCCGGTGGCGGTGCTGCACTGGCCGGCCGCCGAGTTCGACGAACTCCTCACCGCGTACCCGAACCTGCGCAGCGAGTACCCGTCCCACCCCGACCACCTGGCCCGCCTGGAGGCCGCGCTCCGGGACCTCCACCAGGCCGGCACCCCGAACCTCGGCCTCGTGACCGGCACGGTCCCGTCGTACGAGGCATTCGCCGCGTCGGAGGCCGCGTCCCCGGCCGACCCGGATCTCCTCCCCCAGTACGCCACCACCCTCGCCGCCCGCGGCCGGGCCGTCCCCTGGCCCCCGTCCCGGACCGCCCCCTGCTGGTGCGGCTCGGAACGGACGTACCGGGAGTGCCACGGGGCGGAGTGAGCCACCGGCCGGACCGGGGACGGCCCCGGTCCGGCCGCTGCTGTTCCCGAACCGCGCGGACGCGGGTGGCCTCGCGAGCGAACGTGACACATCGGGCCGTGACTGTCACGTCGTCGCGAGGGGGGTGGCGTCCCCCGGAATCCGTATGGTTCTGCCATGCCCGAACTCCAACGCCTCCGCGCCGATCACGCCCCGGCCCTGCTCGCGTTCGAGCAGGACAACCGCGCCTTCTTCGCCGCCTCGGTACCCGACCGCGGCGACGACTACTTCGCCCATTTCGCCGCCCGCCACACCGCCCTGCTCGCCGAACAGGCCGCGGGAGTCTGCCACTTCCACGTCCTGGCGGACACCGACCCCGGCGCCGAGGGCGAGATCCTGGGCCGGTTCAACCTGCTCGACGTCGCCGCCGGCTCCGCCGAACTCGGCTACCGCGTAGCCGAAAAGGCCACCGGCCGGGGCCTGGCCACGGCCACCGTCCTCCGACTCCGCACTCTGGCCGCTACGGAGTACGGCCTGACCACACTGCGGGCCTTCACCACACACGACAACCCGGCCTCACAGGCGGTCCTGACCCGCACGGGCTTCGTCCCCACCGGAGAACGACTCCTCCGGAGCGGCCGGCCGGGTACCGGCTATGTGCAGCACTTGGGAAAGAACCCGCACCCGGGGCCCTGAAACCGGCCCCCGGTCGACACCCCGGGAAGAGCGGGGGAGCATGGAACGGCGGGCACCTTCCGGCCACCGGGCTTGCCACCGGCATGACGCAGCGGCCGGAAGCCGGATTTCTACGCACCCGCCCGCCCCGCAGGCCGCCGCGCCGCGCCGCGCTCGCGGTGGGTGAGCGCCGACGCCTGTGCGGCCGACTCCTCCACGCCCCTCCGACGGGAGCACCCTCATGCATCTGCACCCTCGACGCGCCGTGGTTTCCCTGCTCGCGTCCTCGCTCGCCCTGTCCGGCGCGATCGTCCTCGCGCCGACCGCCGACGCGGCCCCCGCCGCAAGCTGCACGGTCACACGCGCGGCGAACGGCATGTCCGTCACCATCTCCGGCAAGGGCTTCACGGCTCCGCGGACCCTCAACGACGGTGAGTCCACGGAGCCCCTGAATGTGGACGAGAACGGAAACTTCCTGCTGACGCGCTTCCAGAAGAACGTCGACTACACCGTTCTCGCAGTCAACGAGGACCAGAGCAACATCTTCGTGAACTGCAAGGTCGCCCCACCCCCCACAGAGCCGACCCAGCCGGGCACAGGGATGCCCCAGCCCGACACGGGCACGAACCAGCCGGACACAGGGACGAACCAGCTCACCCCCCTCACTGGGTTGGGCAGCGGCAGCAAGTAGGCACAGAACCGCAGGGAAGGAAGCCGTCCGGGCCGCAACGCGGCCCGGACGAGCTGCGGGCACACGCATACACGGACGGTCTCTGTCAGCTGCTCTTGATACAACTGCATGCATAGCTGACGAGATGAGGGGGACTCGGCCATGCCCAACGACTTTGCAGGCGACGCAGCTCCGGTCGCTGGGCTCTACGAGACACTGGTCACCCATCGTCTCGACGAACAGATGAAACAGCTCGACTCCACAGGCTGGCGCTCCATCGATGAAACGGTCGGCCCTGAATCCGCACCCCATGTGTTGTCGCGCCACATTGGAAACGTCGTGCGCCAGGTGCTCCAGGACCTCTCACCTACGGAGCAGGTGATCGCCGCCAACCACGTCCTGGAGTCACTCAGCACGCTCGACGGTGCGGCCACGTGGGGCGATCTCGTCAGCGAGGGCCCTCGACAACTCCTCGCAGTCGCGGAGCAAGAGGCTCCTGGCGTCTACGCCATTCGCCCAGCGACGCCTCTCTCTGAGACGGCGCTGATCACTAACTCGCCTGAAGACCCAAGTCTGGGATTCGAGCTACGCGCCGAGTTGGCCACGGCAGACCGCGTGGATCTCCTCTGTGCCTTTGTCAAGTGGCACGGGCTCCGGATCCTTGAGCAGTCTCTCTCCTCCGCCCGCGATCGCGGCGTCCCTATCCGTGTACTGACAACCACCTACATCGGAGCCACGGAACGACGCGCACTGGATCGTCTGGTTCGCGAATTTGGCGCCGAGGTGAAGATCAACTACGAACTCCGCTCCACACGTCTTCACGCGAAGGCTTGGCTGTTCCGACGCAAGAGCGGCTTTGACACTGCGTACGTAGGTAGCTCGAACTTGTCCAAGGCAGCGCTACTTGACGGGCTCGAATGGAACGTTCGGCTCTCATCGGTCGCCACGCCTTCCGTACTCCGCAAGTTCGAGGCGACATTTGACGCGTACTGGAGCGAACGGTCCTTCGAGCCGTACGACCCCGACAGTGACGGTCAGCGACTCGACGAGGCACTTTCTCACGCCGGCGGATCCAGTCAGAACGGCGCCACCACCATCACGCTCTCTGGGCTTGAAGTCCGCCCCTATCCACACCAGCGCGACATGCTGGAACGTCTTGAAGTGGAACGTACGGTCCATGGTCGAAATCGCAACCTCCTCGTTGCCGCGACCGGCACGGGCAAGACCGTGATGGCAGCGCTGGACTTCAAACGTCTGAAGCGAACACTGGGCCGTGATCCGCGACTGCTCTTCGTCGCCCATCGCAAGGAGATCCTGGAGCAATCCCTGCGCGTCTACCAGAATGTGCTGACCAACGCGAACTTTGGCGAGCTCTTCGTCGGCGGGGAGATCCCCCACGACTGGACACATGTGTTCGCTAGCGTCCAGTCACTCAACTCGCATGCCCTGGACCATTTTGCCCCACATCACTTTGACATCATCGTGATTGACGAATTCCATCACGGCACGGCCCCCACGTACCGACGGATCCTCGATCACTTCGAGCCAAAAGAACTGCTGGGACTCACCGCTACCCCAGAACGCATGGATGGGGTGAACATCCAGGACGAGTTCTTTGAGGGCCGGATCGCAGCTGAGATGCGTCTCTGGGAAGCCCTGGAGAACGAGCTCCTCAGTCCCTTCCACTACTTCGGCGTCACTGACAACACCGGCATGAGCGCCATCACCTGGAAGCGGGGTTCGTACGACGCCACGGCCCTCAGTAATCTCTTCACAGGCAATGACGCACGAGCCAGGCTCGTCGTTCAAGCCGTGAAGGACAAGATTGCCGACCCTGGCTCGATGCGCGCTTTGGGCTTCTGCGTTTCCGTTGCCCACGCCATTTTCATGGCCGACGTCTTCCGCCGAGCCGGCCTCCATGCGGCCGCTCTGTCCGGCGAGACCGCACGCCATGAGCGCAAGAGCGCCTTGGATCAGCTCAAGGCAGGAACGCTCCAGATCATCTTCTCTGTCGACCTGTTCAACGAGGGGCTCGACGTCCCCGACGTCGACACCTTGCTCCTCCTGCGCCCCACGTCTAGCGCCACAGTTTTCCTCCAGCAGCTGGGGCGAGGTCTGCGTCGAACCGAGGACAAAGCCGTCCTCACTGTCCTCGACTTCATCGGCCAGCACCGTAAAGAGTTCCGCTTCGAGGAACAATTCCGTGCGCTGACCAATCTCACCCGTAATCGCCTGCTCACTAATATTGAGCATGACTTTCCGCAGTTGCCATCTGGCTGCCAGATCATCCTTGAGTCGAAGGCCAAGGAGCTGATCATTGACAACATCCGCAGCCAGATCAGCGTCAACGTCACTCAGCTTGCTCGTGAAGTCGCCGCATACGCCGAACTTCAACTCGCTGACTATCTCAAGGAGAGCGGTCGCGAGCTCAAGGAACTCTACCGGGGCAACGGAAACTCATGGACCGGCCTACTTCGCCGAGCCAAGCTCCTCCCTGAGACGGGGCCGAAGGGAGAAGCAGCGCTACTGAAGCGCGTATCAGCGTTCCTCCACGTTGATGATCCACTCCGAGCAACCGCGTACAGCAAGCTCCTCACTGACGACGCACCCACATACGACGATCTCAGCGAGCAGGAACAGGCCTACGCCCACATGTTGTTCTTCTCGCTGTGGCCGTTGGGCGGCGATTTCAACAGCTACCAAGAGGGCTTCGACACCCTTCGCCCTCAGCACACCTTCCGCAGCGAGATCCGCCAGGTCCTCGCTCACGTCCTGGACGAGGCCGACCACGTACCCGTCCCGCTGATCGGTGGGCACGCGAGCCTGCCATTGACCGTCCACGCCTCTTACAGTCGCGAAGAGATTCTTCCAGCCTTGGGCCAGTCCTACGTAGGCGGCTTCATGCCGGGACACTTCCGTGAAGGGGTGAAGTGGTGCGAGAACATCCAGACTGACGCGCTGCTCATCACCCTCGAAAAGAACGAGAAGGATTTTTCTCCAGAGACCCGGTACAAGGACTACGCGTTGAACGAGTCCCTGTTCCACTGGGAATCCCAGAACCAGATCTCAGAGACATCTGCCACTGGCATCCGCTACCAGACACACAAGGACAAGGACACCCACGTTCTCCTCTTCGTCCGGCGCTACAAGAAAACGGACATCGGCGGCCCGCAGCCATGGATGCTCCTCGGTCCCGCCGAGTACGTCGAACACAAGGGCAGCAGACCGATGGGCATCGTCTGGAAACTCCGCAATGAGATTCCGGCTGACGTATGGACGTACTCAGCGATTGCTGCGGGTTAGTTATCCTGATCCCTTATGCGCCAGAAGCGACGGTGCGCTCGCATGAATCGCTCCCCAACGCGATGCTGCTCCACGGTCCTCAATGGGGAAGTTCGCGAAGCCGAGCTTTCTGCATAGCGATCCACAACATGGAAGTCGTCAGTCAGGTAGAGAGCTCCACGGTCAAGTCTCACATGGCAGTTGGGACATAGGCACAGGACATTTCCTTCGACGTCGGGGCCTCCAGCCGAGCCGCCAAGCGCCTGTATGTGCGCTCCCTCGGCATAGCTCTTGCCTCCAGGCCCGACTTTCAGTGCCAGACCACACACCTGGCACGTGTATTCGTGCCACTCCTTGACCCGGTGGACGACAGCCGTGTCACGGACGATGCGTTCGACCATAGCCGTCCGTCGCCGCGTAGCCGGCTCGAAGCCATCAGCGCCGTGCTCATCGACAGCACCTTGACCCTGCCGATCGAGAACGTCTCGGACCTGCTGCTCGATCGGCGTGAGCTCCTGCGCCTCAGCGGAAAGTCGGCGCAACTCAAACCGGCAGATCTGAAAGCCGGCCTTGCCTACTTCGGTCCACTCATTGACGACCCGGTAGAGCCCGTCATACCGATACCCACTGACGGGCGAGTAGTCTCGCTCACCCTCACTCCCACGGATCACCCTCACGGGATTGCCCGATATTCGACTCCTCCGGAGCCCCGCATTTCCCCGGTTCTCCCAAGTTTGATCCTCTATTTGCCGACCAGTATTCCTGTCCCGGCCACCAGCGCCCGTGTAGATGACCTCGTCCCACTTGTCGAGATCGTCTTCATAACCCTTATTCAGCACGATCGCATCCGCGGCCCGCTCTCCGTCGGCGTCAAGCCCCCAAGAGATACCCGCCTCACGCTCTTTGTGGAGCTTGGCGTCCTTAACGGCTAGCCGAGATTCAAAATGAACACCCGGAAGGTACTCACCCACATGCCCGAAGAATGCCCTGTACGCAACCATGCGAACATACTTCCGGTTATCGAGTCATATTCGATCACCCATGCCGCCCCAGACGCTCAAGTGGCTTGATTCTTTCTACGTTTGACCTAAAAGCGATCATTGATCGTTAAGCGGATGGCCATGGCCGGGCCGCACCAGGCGAGCTGGGGCTCCGAGCGGGTGAGGGTACGGGGGGTGGGGCCGGCGGGTGGGGGCTTCGGGGTCTGCCGGGGGCGGGCGTGGGCCGGGGGCTGCCACCGAGGCGGTGAACATGCTGCCGTTCTGGACCTCTTGTGGGTTATAGCGCTTCCGGCCTTCTGATTGCGTTGGGTGTGGGCTCGCTCCCGCGCCCGCACTGAGAGTCAGATGAAACAAACGACGATTTTTGGATTATTTCTACAGTCAATCCATATAAACGGCTGTTTGGGCGACCCTGCCGAGCGCCAAGTTCCTCCTTGCAACGTTCGAGGCGAAGGGACACGAGCATGGCCGACTGGAAGCAAGTCTCTGGTGGTCTCACGACGATCTCGGTCGGGTCCAGGACGCATGTGTGGGGTGTGAACTCCCTGGGCCAGATCTACCGGTACACCGGCCACGACACCAACCCCTGGATCGGCATCCCCGGCCGCGCGGTGGACATCGGCGTCGCCGCCGACGGCACCGTCTGGCACGTCAACTCCGCCGGCGGCATCTACCGCTACACCGGAGACCAGGGCTCCACCGACTGGGTCTCCATCTCCGGCGGCCTCACCCGCATCTCGGTCGGGTCCAGGACGCATGTGTGGGGTGTGAACTCCCTGGGCCAGATCTACCGGTACACCGGCCACGACACCAACCCCTGGATCGGCATCCCCGGCCGCGCGGTGGACATCGGCGTCGCCGCCGACGGCACCGTCT
>NZ_JBHVPX010000011.1:147368-154927 GCF_042887155.1 Streptomyces sp. NPDC057963 | reverse complement strand
GGTACACCGGCCACGACACCAACCCCTGGATCGGCATCCCCGGCCGCGCGGTGGACATCGGCGTCGCCGCCGACGGCACCGTCTGGCACGTCAACTCCGATGGTGCGATCTACCGCTACACCGGCGACCAGCCGAGCTGAACCCGGGCAGCAACCGCGAGGGGCCCTCGACCGGCACGTCAGGGGCCCCTCGTGGCTGAGTGTCCGGCGCGGCCGGTCCGCTGCCGCGTTGCCGCATTGCCGTCTTGCCGCGTTGCCCATCTTCGGCAACGGGAGCTCGTGGTCGGATCCGGGCGGCCGTGCGTTGCTGTCGGGACGTCGCAGCGCCCGCGCCGCTACCGCAGGCCGACCGCATGAGCTCACTTCCCGGCCGGCAGCGGTGTGGGCGTGCCGTGGATTCTGGCGACGCGTTCGCGCCAGGTGATGTGTTCGGGTTCCGGGGTGGCGGCGTAGCGGCATCGAGGGCATTCGGTTTCGCCATACAGGGGGCGGAAGACGTGGGGGTCGCCGGGGCCTGTGCATTCGATGCGTTCGGGGAGAGGTGGGCGTTCGCGGGGTTGGGGTTGGACGTTGGGTTCGGGGAGTTTCTGGATGAGGCGGTAGCGCAGGAAGCCGACTGCTGAGCGCACGCCGCTGTCGGGACGTTCAGCGAGCAGGGCGTGGCGCAGGTCGGACTCGCTCAGGCCGCGTTCCAGCCATTTGACGGCTTCCACGGCGAGTGTGCGGGCTTCGCGCAGGCCCAGGTGGAGTTCGCGGCGGGAGTGGCGCAGGGAGAGCAGGACCCGTTCCGCGCGGGCGAGTTGGACGGAGTTCGCCGTCGAGGGCGGTGGGGGTGGGGTCGGTTCGGGTGCCGGTGCGGACAGACCCGCGGGGGGCGGTGCGAACAGACCCGCGGGGGGCCGTGCGGGTGGTGGTGCAGGGGTCGGTTCGGGGCCGGGCGTAGGTGGTAGCGCGGGGGTCGGTGCGGGTGGTGGTGCGGGGTTGGGGTCGGGCGTGGGCTTGGCTTCGGGGGGTGGGTGGGGAGTGGTTTTATCACTGTGGTCTTCTACCGGTTCATAGCCACCGGCCGTCCGGGAGGCCGGTCCACCGACCGCCGGAAAGTGCGTACTCGGCGGCCGGGCAGGGAGCGGGGCGCCTCGTAGGTGGCGTGCCTGCTCACTCGTCAGGGGGTTGTTCGCGACCAGTTGCTCGGTGAGCCAGCGGCCGCCCTCACCCTGACTCCGCCATTCGTGCACGTACCCGTGTTCGACCAGCTGTTCCTTGGCCTTCTGGTACGCGCGGCCCTTGATTCCCAGCCTGCGGGCGAGTTCGCTCAACGGCTTGTACGCGGCATCGTCGGGAAGGCCCTGCACGTACAGGAGCAGGATCTTCGCGTCACTGCTCAGACGTTGATGACGTACGACATCGTGCGATGCCTTCGTATAGCGCGCGGACGGCGCGATAACATAACGCAGCATTTCCGGTGGGCCCTTTTCCACTGGTGGTGTAGGCCCTCGGTCGGTGTTGGCGCACCATCGGGGGCCGCTCTGCGTGTACGGAGACACACAGAGCGTGATGATTTCGTCACCGTACCGCACCTTCTCCATCTCCCGCCACGCGAACGGGACTTCGCGTCGACGCCGCGTCCCCGCGTCCGCGTGGCGCGTACGGGCGTCGAAAACAAACGGATTGCTCGAACACCGCGCTGCCGTACATGCTCGCTGCGCACGCCTCCACCGACGCCCGCGGCCACGACGCGGAGACCTACGGCATGTCCGAACTCACCGAACTGGACTGGCTGTTCGGCGGGATGCCTGGCTTGCCGCCGCCGGTCTCGACCCGAGCCGGCCCCGCACGATGCACCGCGTTGAATGCCGCTGTCGTACGGCGATGTGCACACGGCCCTGCCGGCCGGCCCCGCTTTCAACACCCAACTGGATCAGGAAGGAATGCACAGCATGATCCGCGCCATCGACCTCGCCGCCCTCAACACGGCGACCAAGTACCCGTCGATCCCCACCTACCACACGCTCGACCCGAAGGACGGCGGCCTCATCGAGGAGTCCGTCGCGTTCACCGGCGACGTGTACCTCACCGAGAAGGTCGACGGCACCAACGGCCGGATCGTCAGCTTTCCCAGCGGTGACTACGTCATCGGCAGCCGCGAGGAGCTCCTCTACGCCCGCGGTGACCTGATCGGGAACCCTGCCCTCGGCATCGCCGACGCACTGCGCCCCCTCGCCGACCGTCTCACTCCGCCCACCAGTGGGATCCGGATCCTGTACCTGGAGGTGTACGGCGGCAAGGTCACCGCGGCCAGCCGCGAGTACACCGGCAGCCGGGCCGTCGGCCACCGCCTCTTCGACGCCGCCGACGTCCCGCTCGACGTCCTGGAGTGGCCACGGGCACGAATCTCCAGCTGGCGTGAGGACGGCGGGCAGCGGTTCCTCGACGAAGACGCGTTGGCCCTGTCCGCCCAGGCCCAGGAGATCGACCTCGTCCCACGGCTCGCCACCGTGGGCGCGGACGATTTGCCGACCGGCATCGCCGAGATGCAGGCGTTCCTCGGCGATCACCTGCCGACGACCCACGTGGCCCTGGACGAGGGTGCGGGCGGCCACCCCGAAGGCATCGTGCTCCGCGACGGCAACCGCTCGGCGGTAGCCAAGGCCCGGTTCCAGGACTATCGGCGCACCCTCAAACGCCGCACCCAGCCCGCACGTCACCGCTGACCTCTTCGGGCCCGGCCGCAGTGAAGGCGGCCGGGCCCCACCGCTCCGCGCACACCCCACCCGTACGCCCTTGATCTACCTGCGTC
Source organism: Streptomyces sp. NPDC057963 (assembly GCF_042887155.1). NCBI lineage: Bacteria > Bacillati > Actinomycetota > Actinomycetes > Kitasatosporales > Streptomycetaceae > Streptomyces > Streptomyces sp. NPDC057963. The sequence goes on along the minus strand of NZ_JBHVPX010000011.1, from coordinate 152,131 downwards.
ACCGGGAGCGCATCGGCCGCCCCATCGGTCCCGCACAACGGCGGAGAACGGCACCCTGACCGAATTCGACGATTTGACTTACCCCTACATATCGAGAAAGCTAGATGCGTTCCCATGAGTCGCATGGAGAGGTGAAGAACAGTGGACCCCCTGGCCGTACACAAGGCACTCGCCAACCCCGCACGCCTCCAGTTCATGCAGTGGCTGAGGGAGCCGGAGAAGCACTTCGACGAGGACTCCTACCGGCAACAGGGGCTCGGATTCCACATCGGGGTATGCGTCGGCGACATCCAGAAGCATGCCGGGCTGGCGCAGTCGGTGGTGTCCGGGTACCTGCAGACCCTGAAGGACGCGGGGCTGCTCACCTCGGAACGCATCGGCAAGTGGACGTACTACCGACGCAACGAGCCGGTGATCGCGGAGTTCGCCGCGCACGTCCGCGACGAGCTGTAGGACCCGCGCCCGACCGTCACGCACCCCGCCCCCGGCCGCCACACACTCACTCCTTCAGCACTCTCCCGCAACTCAATGTATCTACTTTTCTAGATTTGATGAAAGGTCGCGATGCGAAAGTCCACCCTCACCGTCCTGGTACTCGCCCTCGGCGTGTTCGGGATCATCACCACCGAGATGGGCATGGTCGGTGTGCTCCCCCGGGTCTCGGCCGAGCTCGGCGTCTCACCGTCTGCGGCCGGGTGGCTCGTCGGGGCGTTTGCCCTGGTCATCGCCGTGACCGGACCGTTCACGACGCTGCTCGCCTCCGGCATCGACCGCAAGAAGGTGCTCGCCGCCGCCATCGCGGTGTTCGCCGTATCCAACGCCGTCTACGCGCTCACCACGCAGTACGAGGTGATGCTCGCCTTCCGCGTCGTCCCCGCCCTCTTCCATCCGGTGTTCTTCGCCGTCGCGCTCGCGACCGCCGCGCGGATGGTGCCGGCCGAGGACGCGACCCGGGCCACGACCACCGTGTTCGGCGGGGTCACCGTCGGTTTCGCCTTCGGCGTGCCGTTGACCTCGTACCTCGCCGAGCACGTGTCCCTGCCGTCGGCGTTCTGGTTCGGCGCGCTCGTCAATCTGATCGCCTTCCTCGGCATCCTGCGGTTCGTCCCGCCCATGCCCGTCGGCCAACGGGTCTCCTACGGCGCCCAGTTGAGCGTTCTCAAGCGGTCCCGGATGTGGCTGACCATCGCGTCGATCGTCCTTGTGTTCGCGGCGATGTTCTCGGTCTACGGCTACTTCGCCGAATACCTGGGCCAGGTCACGCACATGGACGGCACCTGGGTCAGCGCCATGCTGATGGCCTTCGGAATCGTGATGATCCTCGGGAACTTCGTCTTCGGCGGGCTGTTGCGGCGCAACCTGATCCGTACGGTGATCGCCTACCCCGTTCTGTGTCTGCTCGTCTACGTGCTCCTGTACGCCGTCGGCCCGTTGTTCGCGCCGATGGTTCCGGCCGTACTGATCTGGGGCGCCGTGCACTCCGGCGGGCTCGTCGTGAGCCAGAGCTGGCTGGCGCGGGACGCCGTCGACGCACCCGAGTTCGGCAACAGCCTCTTCATCTCGTTCTCGAACCTCGGCATCACCGTCGGAACCGCGGTCGGCGGCTGGGTCCTGGCCGCGTACGGCGCCCGTCAACTCGCCTGGGCCGGGGCCGGGTTCGCGGTTGCCGCACTGCTCGCCATGGCACTGCGGCAGAGTCTGGACCGCACCCGTACGCGCCCCGTGTCCCCTCCGCCGACCGACCGGCCCTCGGCGTCGATCAGCACCCAGGGGCCGCTGTAGGAGCTGCCCCCGCGTTCAGGATCACCTCGGCAGCTCCGTTCCGGCACGGCCGCACACCGAGGTGGCTCCTGCCCATCGGGATACACCACCGCCCCGAGGCGGCCCCACCGAAAGCGGCCCGGCAGTTGTCGTCGCCCGGTAGTCGCCGGCGCACGGTAGATCCGGCGGACGGTAGATCCGGCGCACGGTAGATACCGCCGCCCGGCTCGTCGCCGTTCGAGTCGAGGGCTTCGTGGTACCAACCTCCTGAGGCACCGCACCCGGCGCCGAAGGCCGGGGGACGGGAGCCGGGAGCCGGGAGCCGACAGGAAGGGAAACGGCCCATGGGAACGACGAGCACCGACATCGACGCGCAGGCCGGGGAGCGCGAGGACCTTCTCGCGATCGTCGCCGATCAGCGCGGCAACTTCCTCTACACCGTCGAAGGCATCAGTGACGAGCAGGCCGGCCTCACCACCACCGTCAGCGAGTTGACGCTCGGCGGCCTGGTCAAGCATCTCGGTGATGTGCAGCGGACGTGGCTCGCGGTGGTCGACGGTACGGCGCCGGTCGCGGTCGGCCCGGCCGATCTGGACCCCGACGGCAACCGGATGACCGAGAGCGAGACTCTGACCGGGCTGCTCGACGCCTTCCACGTGGCCGCCGCGGAATTCGACCGTGCGGTACGGCAGGAGCCCGACCTCGGGCGCCTCGTGACACTCCCGCAGTACCCGTGGTCGCCACCGGAGCCGATCACATGGAGCGTACGGCACGTACTGCTGCATGTCTTCCGCGAGATCGCGCACCACAGCGGGCACGCGGACATTATCCGCGAGGCCCTGGACGGCGCCGACACCACGGCACGCATGATGGAGACCGCCTCGCGCGGCGCCGACGCGAACAGCAGCGCCGAAGCGAACAGCAGCACCGATGTGAACAGCGGCGACTGACAGCAGGGGTCCGGAGCCCGTCCCGGGAGCCCGCCCCGAGCCCGCCCCGAGCGTGCGTCGGGCGTGCGTCGGGGCGGGCTCCGGGGACGCACTCCACTCCACGCACCCCGCGCCCGTCCGGAACCCGGAGTGGTCGCTCGCCGGTGCAGCGTACGAAGCGCATGCGGCCGAACGAGTGTCTCGCAGCCGGTCTCCAGGGCACACGACGGGATGTTTCTGGAGACTGGCCGTCGGTACGGAAGTGCTTTCCGGCCGCTCGTATCGAGGCGTCGATTTCCGGCCACAACACAACGCCCCTTACGCTGCAACACATCGGTCACCAACGGTCGGCCGGGAGAGAAGGGCGACAACATGACCTCCGAGACCAACACGCTCGGCACCATCGATGCCACAACTGCCGTACTGCAGGCGGAACTTCCGCGTCTGGAGCAGCACCAGCAAGCACTGGAGAAGGAACTCGCGACCGTCACCGAGCGCCTGGAGTCGGTGCGGACCGCGCTGACGGCCCTGCGTACCCTGTCCGCTTCCCCCGCTCCCTCCTCGAACACGGATGTGCAGGAGAGCAAGGCCAAGGAAGGCAAGGCGAAGGGCGTCAAGACGGAGGCCGAGAGCGTCACCGCTCCCAGGATCCCGCAGCAGGCTCAGGACTCCGTCGACTCCGCCACCCAGGCAGAGGTCCCGCAGGAAGCGGTGGAGACCCCGCAGGAGGCGGCTGAGGCCCCGCAGGAGCCCGCGACGGCCGCTCCCGCACGCCGTACCGCCCGGAAGGCGTCCGCCCCCAAGGGCCGCAAGCAGACGACCGCCAAGCCGAAGAGCGAGCGCGGCCAGGCCAAGAAGGCCACCGCCACCAAGTCGGTGAAGGCCGCCGAGCCCGCGAAGAAGGCCGCCGCCGCGAAGGGCAAGAAGGCCGCCGCACCGGCCAAGGCCGCCAAGCCCGCGAAGGCCACGGCCCCGAAGAAGGCAACGCCCGCCGCGCCGGCTGTCGACGACAGCGGCAGCCTCACCGAGATGGCTGTGAAGGTGCTGGCGACGTTCGGCGACACCCCCGTCCGTGCCCGTGAGGTCACGAAGGCGCTGGGGCGTGAGCTCACCCCCAACAGCATCAACACGGTGCGCAGCACGCTCGACCGGCTCGTCGCCACGTCCCGGGCCCACCGCGCCGGCCGGGGCCTCTACCAGGCGCCCGCCAACTGACGCCTCCCGCAAGGCGGCACCACGAGCGTTCGTCACCCGCCCTCGTTGCGGTCCTGGGACCACAACGGGGGCGGGTGATGCCGCTTCCGAATCCGGCGCCGGTGGTTGATCCCGGTGGATCGCCGTCCCGGTCCGTCTGTAGGTTGCCCGCATGTCTTCATCACTGCGCCTCGAAGAGATCACATCGGAGAACGTCGAGGCCGCCTGCCAGCTGAAAGTACGCCCCGACCAGGAAGGGCTCGTGAAGCCGGTCGCCTGGTCGCTGGCTCAGGCGTACGCGACACCCGAGCTCGCCTGGCCCCGGCTGGTCTTCGACGGTGAGCAGCTCGTCGGCTTCGTCATGGCCTTCTTCGACGTCCGGTTCCATCCGGACGAGCCGGATGACAAGCCGCGCTCCGGGCTCTGGCGGTTGAACATCGCCGCCGGCCAACAGGGGCGGGGGTACGGCACGTTCGCGGTGAAAGCGGTGTGCGAGGAGATTCGGCGGCGCGGGCAGACGCGTGCGACCGTGACGTACGTTCCCGGGGCGCACGGACCCGAGGAGTTCTATTCCAGGCTCGGGTTCCGGTCGACCGGGGAGACGAGCGGGGGACAGGTCGTCGCTGAGCTCGAACTCGGGGGCGCGTAGTTCCGCGTGTGCGGTGGCGGCGTGCTGGGTGCGTGCAGCAGGCGCGGTGGGTGCAGCAGGCGTGGTGGGTGCAGCAGGCGTGGTGGGTGCAGTGGGTGCGTGCCGGGTACGGGTGGCGGGCGCGCCGGTCGAACGTGCTGGGCGCGGGTAGCGAGCGCGCCGGGTGGGTGCCGCGCGCGGTGCGCGTTGTGGCCGGGAGAGGGCGCCGGGCGCTGCGCACCCGTGGGGCG
>NZ_JBHVPX010000011.1:0-147268 GCF_042887155.1 Streptomyces sp. NPDC057963 | reverse complement strand
TGCCCCGGCGGGCGTGCCCCGGCGGGCGTGCCCCGGCGGGCGTGCCCCGGCGGGCGTGCCCCGGCGGGCGTGCCCCGGCGGGCGTGCCCCGGCGGGCGTGCCCCGGCGGATCACCTCACACGGTCGGCGATGATCCGCGCACACTCCATGGACTCGCTCCGCGTCGTGTCCACCTCCAGGTCGTAGAACACACCCCGGTGGACCAGGTCCGCCTGCGCCGCCGCCATCCCCGTGATCCGATCGCCGCGCGCGACCTCACGGGCCTCGGCAACCGCGCTCTCGCACCGGACACCGACCCACAACACCCGCAGTCCGCCGAGCGCCCGCTGCCAACGCTGCTGGGACTCCGCCCCGCCGAGGAAGACCTCGTCGACGACGACCCTGGCCCCCGCACGGGCCATCGCGGCGACCCCCTCGATCCATGCCGTCTCCAGCGTGCGGAACTCGGGGCCGACGACCACTTCACCGTCCGGAGCGAATGCGATGCCCGCGTCCGACTCCCGCATGGGCGCGGGCATCGCCTCGATCAGCGTGTCGACCCCGAAGGTCAGCCAGGGATCCGGCAGGACCGCCTGAAGACACCGGGAGATCCCGGACTTCCCCGAGCTGGAACCACCGTTGAGCACGATCATCCGGGTCATCACGGCACCACTTTACGAACGTGCTGCGCCACCTGCGCCACCTGCGTCCCCGGCCTCACCTGCGTCCCCGGCCTCACCTGCGATACCGGCGGCACCGGCGGCACCGGGGACATTGGGAACATCGGCGGCCCCCGTGGTGCGCACGGTCGGATCGCGGACGTGCGCGGCCACCGGCCGTGAGCAACTGCCGGTGCGAGGAGATCCATAATCCCTGGGCCTCCGGCGGGAGCCGTGAGTCCATAGGATTTCTACGGAAACCGGATCAGCTTCGCCAGGGGGTCGTCAATGCCGCGTCGTGGAGTGAGAGTTCCGAGCGGTCGGCTGTGCGCGGGGATCGTGCTCGGCCCTGTCGCCGGAGGGGTAACACTGTGGCTGCTCGCCCTCCTCGGCCATATCCTCTACATCTCGCAGAACACGTTCGATGTGCTGCTGTTGCTGGTGAGCGGCATCGCCGTGGGCTGCGCCGTGACCCTCACGCGGATGGGCACCGGCACCGGGTACTCGCTCGGGCTGCTGGCGGCGATCGCGGCCATGTTCTTCTGTGCCCAGCACATGGAGTACCTCTCGTCCAACGCCCTGCACGACCGGGGCCGGGAGGTGTACGGCGTGATACAGAAGGAGACTTCCAGCGTCACCGACCCGGACGGCGCCGGCACGACGTACAGCTACGCCGTCTCCTACCCGGAGAACCTGCGCCAGCGGGAGCTGCCCACCCTGAACAAGCAGTTGGAGGTCGGGGGTCGGTATCTCATCACCGTCGATCCGCAGCACAAGGTTCGCCCGGCCCTCGGTCCCCGGCCGGGCACGGACGTCTTCCACCTCGTCGGGCAGATCGGGAGCGGGGCCCTCGTCCTGCTCTTCTGGACCTGCGCCGTCGTGCTGGGCTTCCGGCCGGACGAACTCGAAGGCTGGTGACGCACCTGAGCCGTGCCCGTGCGGACGTTCACCGCGTCGCGCGCACGCCGCGCCGGGAGTCCGTGCGCACGGGCAGCGGTCACCACGGTCGACTCGGCGAGCGGGGCACTTGGCGCACATGGCCGTCGGCAGAACCGATTCAGCAGCTCCCGTCCGGGTGAAGAATCCCCGCATGTGGCAGTAACCGCAGGTCAGCGACACAGACTTGGGCCGGTTCTGATTTTTTCCCGGGCAAGGAGTGCCTTTCATGCGTCTTCGTTCCACCGTGGCTGCCGCCTTCGGCGCGCTCGCGCTCATCGTGGCCGTGCCGACCTCGGCCGGCGCGGCCTCCGGCGACTTCAGCTACACGTACAGCGGTCTCGACGGCTCACCGCGGATCGGCATCCTGTTCGACCCGCCGAGCAGGGTGTGCCTCACCTTGCCCGAGGTCGCCGACCCCCATTCGTCGAGCCCCGCCCACACTCCGTGGAACCACACCGACGCGACCGCCACCGTCTTCACCGGCGTCGACTGCGAAGGCGACCACTTCTCCCTCCGGCCGTACGGTGGCCACGCCTCCAGCCGGCTGAAGCTCCGCTCCGTCGTCTTCAGCTGACACCCCTCCTCCCCGACCCGCCCGCCCGGCCGCCCCGGTACGAGCCGCACCGCGCTCGCGCCGGGGTGGTGTCGTTCGTCACGGGAATCGTTGCCGGTCGTCGCCGGTTGACCGGACATGCCCATCCCTCCTGTGATCCTTTTGCTGTCCGGAAGCCTGCGCAGCGGTTCCTCCAACGAGACGGTGCTGCGCACCGCGCGGACGGTGGCGCCCACGGGCGTACGGACCGTTCTCTACGACGGCCTTGCGGCGCTCCCCCACTTCAATCCCGATGACGACACCGATCCGCTGCCGGAGCCGGTGGCCGCGCTGCGTACGGCGATCGACGAGGCGGACGCCCTTCTGGTGTGTACGCCGGAGTACGCGGGGACCCTGCCGGGGACGTTCAAGAACCTGCTGGACTGGACGGTCGGCGGCACCGAGATCTGCGACAAGCCGACCGCGTGGGTCAACGCCGCCGCCCCCGGCCGCGGGCAGGGCGCGGAGGCCACGTTGCGGACGGTACTCGGCTACACGGGTGCGGACATCGTCGAACCGGCCTGTGTACGGATCGCCGTGGACCGGAACGCGGTCGACGCGGACGGTGTCCTCACCGATCCGGAGGCCCGCGAGCGGCTCGGCCACGTGCTCGGGCTGCTGACGGAGCGGGCCGCGGGGATCGACCGGGGGTAGGTGCCCTCAGCCGACGGGGCCTGTCCCCGTCGGAGCCGCCCCCGTCCGGTCGGCACGTCCGGTCGACCCGTCCGGTCGGCTCGTCCGGTCGGCTCGTCCGGTCGGCTCGCCCGGTCGGCTCGCCCAGTGAGCACGATGACAGAATGGGGCGAATGACATCTTGTACGCCTGAATCGCAGCCGCGGCCCGGCTCCTGGACGAGCGGCGGGCCGCTGCACGCCGACCTCCTCGCGGCGAAGGCGCTGGTGTACGACCCGAGCGGCTTCACTTGCACCCGGCCGGTGCCCGAACCGGAGAGCGCCGACTACGGGGCGCATGTGTTCACCGTGGACGGCTCCGCCGTCAGGTTCCGGGTGGCCAGGACGACCCCGACGAAGGTCGGCCAGTTCGTGACGGTGTGGAAGCGGTCGGCCGATGGGCCGATTCAGCCGTACGACTCCGAGGACCCCGTCGATCTCTTCGTCATCAGCAGCCGTGACGCCGGCCGTTTCGGGCAGTTCGTGTTTCCGCGGGACGTGCTCTGCGAGCGGGGCATCGTGTCGCGGAACGGCACCGGCGGGAAGCGCGCCTTCCGCGTCTATCCGCCGTGGGTGACGACGGCCAATCGCCAGGCGGACCGTACTCAGGAGTGGCAGGCGGAGTATTTCCTGCGCGTGGACCTGTGTGCGGACGACGGCGGGGCGGACGGCGGTGGGGCGGACGGCGGTGGGGCGGGTGACCAGGCGGCGGACGAGGGCGCATCGCATGAGAGCGCGGCCGTCGACCTGGTCCGGTGCCGGGCGCTCTACCACCCGTGACCGCTGCCGGGCTTCCGGGACTGCGGGGCCGGGACCGCCGGACCTCCGGGCCGGGCGTCAGCGGTAGTCCTCCGGGTGGCCCTGCATCCAGGTGTTGACGCGGTCGCGGGTGCCGAGCAGTTCGGAGCGGTGCTTCTCCAGGTTGGCCGTGGCGGTGTCACCGTTCAGCGTCTTGCGCAGGGCGCTGATCCGGGCCAGCGGTTCCTCGAAGCGGCCCGGACCCTGGGCGTCCGCCCTCATCGCCTTGTCCAGGCGCGCCAGTTCGTCGTTGACCCGGCCCAGGAAGTAGGCGCAGTTCGCCGATCCCGGGGTGCAGTTGTCGTTCAGCGTGGCCTGGAGGCCCGCGAAGGCGTCGCGTACGGCCTCCGGCCTGTTCCGGGCGGCCGCGGCCGACGCGTTCACGGAGGGTGCCACGTAGGGGACGCTGTCACCCGGCCCCTGCGATGTGGTGGCGCCGCTACAGCCCACCAGGAACGCCCCGAGAACCGCGGTCGCGACCACGGTGGTCGCGGCTCCGCGCGCGTCGGTACGGATAGACATGAGGCCCCCTCGTCCGGATGGCCCAGACCATATATCCCCGGCCCGGCGTCGCCGTTGCCTCACCCCGTGATCAGCGTCTGGAGTGCAGGCGCGTACAGGTCCGCGATGTGTTCGGGGGTGGCCTCCGCGCCGGCACCGTCGCGGTGGAGGCTGAGGGTCGCGCCGAGGCCGAGCAGGTGTCCGGCGACGAGTTCGGCGCGCAGGGCGGGTTCGGGGCCGGGGAGGCGGGCGGCCAGGGCGTCGGTGACCTGTCCGTGGAAGCGATCACGCAGCAGGGAGCGTTCGTCACGGTTGCCGAGCGAGAAAACGACCCGCAGCAGGGGGTCGGTCTGCAGTTCCCGGCGGCGGCGCACCAGCGTCACCACCATGTGGCGGCCCAGCGCGTCGAGCGGTGCGTCGAAGAGTTCCGCGGCGGCCGGGCCGAAGTCGGCGACGGTGTTGAAGAGTTCTTCCTTGCGGCCGAAGTGCTTGACGACCAGGGACGGACTCACTCCGGCGTCGGCCGCTATGCCCCTGATGGTCACGTCGGCGTAGGGACGCTGTGTGAACGCCCGGCGGGCGGCGCGCAGGATCGCGTCCCGGCCCGATCCGGGATCCCCGGCTGTGGTCGGCTCCGGCACCGAGTCGCCGGCCGTGGTCGGCTCTGGCACCGGAGCGACGGCGGTCGGTCCCTGAGCCGGTCCGGACGCCGGAGCGACGGCGGTGGGTCCCTGAGCCGGTCCGGACGCCGGAGCAACGGCGGTCGGTCCGGGGGCCGGAACCGGGGCCGGTGCGGTGGCCTGGCCGCTGATCATGCGCCCTCCTGAGTCTCCCGGACCTCCCGGACCGGCATCGTCCGCACGCCGCCCTTCCGGTCGACCGGGGCGTTGCGGCTCCCTTCGACCGTACCCGCCGCCGTGTCCGTACGACCGGGCGGCAGGCACAGCGTGACCAGCAGGGCCGCGAGCGCCGCGCCCGCCGCGATCAGGAAGACGACCTGGTAGGCGTGGAGTGTGGGGGCCGTCCGGCCACCCGCCACGAACGTGATGTTGGCGAGGACCGCGGCCACCGTCGCGCTGCAGAAGGCCTGACCGATCGACCGCATCAGGGTGTTGAGGCCGTTGGCCGCGCCCGTCTCGCTGACCGGGACGCCGCGCATGACCAGCGCGGGCAGCGCCGAATACGCGATGGCGGTGCCCGAGGCGACAACCGTCGCACCCGCGATGATCAACCAGAGAGTGTGGCTGGTGAAGTAGCGCACCACGTACCCGGCCGCGATCACGCCCGCCGCCACCGCCAGACTCACCTTCGGACCGTACTTCGCGGAGATCCGTGCCGAGACCGGCGAGAGCGCCACCATCATCACGCCGCCCGGCAGCAGACACAGCCCGCTGACGACGAGCGAGGCGCCGAGCCCGTAGCCGGTCGCCTTCGGTTCCTGCACCATCTGCGCGGTGACCAGAGAGTTCGCGTAGAAGGCGAAGCCGATCAGCAGTGCGGCGACGTTGGTGAGCAGGACGGCCGGGCGGGCCGAGACCCGCAGGTCGACCATGGGCGTCGGGACGCGGAGTTCGTAGGCGCCCCAGCCCAGCGCCACCAGCACGGCGGCCACCAGCAGCCCGGTCGTACGGGCCGAGGTCCAGCCCCAGTCCGCGCCCTGGGTGACCGCGAGGAGCAGGCAGACCAGGGCCCCGGACAGCCCCAGCGCGCCTACGGCGTCGAAACGGCCGCGGGTGCGGAGCGGGGACTCGGGTACGCACCACAGCACCAGCACGATGTCGACGACACCGATCACCCCCGAGACCCAGAACATCGTGTGCCAGTCGAAGTTCTCGACGACGAGCGCCGCGACCGGCAGCCCGACCGCCGCGCCGATGCCGAGCGTCGAGCTCATCAGCGCCACGGCGGACAGCACCCGCTCGGGCGGGAGTTCGTCGCGCAGGATGCTGATGCCCAGCGGGACGACGGCGAGCGCCGCACCCTGCAGGGCGCGGCCGGTGATCAGTACGCCGATGTGGGAGCTGACCGCGCACAGGACCGAGCCCACCACCAGCACCACGAGCGAGGCGACGAGCACCCGCCGCTTGCCGTACATGTCGCCGACCCGGCCGAGAACCGGCGTGAACACCGCGCCGGTGAGCAGGGTGACGGTGACCAGCCAGCTGGCGGCGGCCGGGGTGGCGCCGGTCAGGGCGGGGATGTGCGGGAGCAGCGGTACGACGATCGTCTGCATGACCGCGACCACGACACCGCAGAAGGCGAGCACGCCGACGGCGAAGCGGGGGTGCGGGGCCTCGGCCGTGGCGTGGTCCGGGGCGGGCATGTCCGCGGGCATGGCTCTCCGTACGGTGCTCGGCGGCAGGGGCGGCGCAGGGCGATCGGACGCGACCCAGGGGGTGCACGCCCGTTCACCCGTCAGAGTAAACGCTTGTGCACCCCCTCGGCGACAGGAACTGCGGGCACCGCGTTAGCCTCGAAGCCCCGGGCTCCCGTCCCGGACGACACGGACAAGAAGGCGAAGGTGGCTGCGATGGCGAAGGTTCCGGCAGCGGCGGTGGCGGCGAGCGGGCTGGTCGGCGGTTACGCCGTCGCACGGTGGACCAAGAAGCGGCCGCTGGGCGGGGTCGCCCTCGCCGCAGCGGGCAGCGTCGCCGCGTACGAGTGGAACCGGCAGGCCGGACCGCGCGCGGCCGTCGGGCTGACCACCGCGTATGTCGCCGCGTTCGCCGGTTCGCACCCGCTGGCCAAGAAGGTCGGCGCCTGGCCCGCCGTGTTCGCCGTCGCGGGCGGCGTGGCCGCCGCGTCGTGGGCGGTCACCCGCCGGGCCGCCTGAATCGGATCGACCGCGCGAATCGGATCATGCGGATCGGACCAACCGCGCGGTGTCTCGGACCAACCGCGTGCTGTCTCGGATCGACCGCGTGCTGTCTCGGATCGACCACACGCTGCCGGTGACGATCCGCCGGACGAGTTGAACGGCGGCCGGGACCCCCGCGTGTGCGGGGGCCCACCCCCGCCGAAACCGGGTGCGTCCCGTACGAACAGGACGGGCACGCACCCGGAGCCCTCTCCGCGAACCGGTCCCTACGCCCCCAGCGCCCACGACACGGTGTAGATCAGCAGCCCCGCCAGCGCACCCACCACCGTGCCGTTGATCCGGATGAACTGCAGGTCGCGGCCGATGTGCGCCTCGATCTTCTTCGACGTCTGGTCCGCGTCCCAGCTCGCGACGGTGTCGCTGATCAACGAGGTGATCTCCGCGCGGTACGTCGTGACGACGTAGACCGCCGCGGCCTCCAGCCAGCCCTCCAGCTTGGCCTGCATCCGCCCGTCCGTCGCCAGCCGCGCGCCGAACGTCAGCAACGACGCCCGTGCCCGCAGCCGCAGCTCGCTCTGCTCGTCGTCCGCCGCCGCGATGACCATCGTGCGTACGGACGACCACGCCGACGCGATGACGTCCTGGACCTCGCCGCGCCCCAGGATCTCCGACTTCAGCCGCTCCACCCGCGCCCGGGTGTCCGCATCCGTCTGGAGGTCGGACGCGAAGTCCGTCAGGAAGGTGTCGATCGACGCGCGCGCCGGGTGTCCCGGCATGTCCCGCATCTCCGTGACGAAGCGCAGAAGCTCCTTGTAGACCCGCTCCCCCACCCGCTTGTCGACGAACCGCGGCGTCCAGCCCGGCGCCCCGCCCTGCACCGCGTCCATCACCGAATCGCCGTGCAGCACCAGCCAGTCGTGGGCGCGCACACAGATCAGGTCCACCACCCTGCGGTGGCCGCCGTCGGCGACGATCTTCTCCAGCATCTTGCCGAGGCCGGGAGCGATCTCCGCCGCGTTGGCCCGCCGGGTGATCGCCTCCCCCACCACGGCCTGCACATCGGAATCCCGCAGCACCGTCAGCGCACCGCGCAGCGCGGTCGACAGCTCGGCGGTGACCCGGTCCGCATGCTCCGGCGCGGCCAGCCAGCCCCCGAGCCGGCCGCCGATGCCGAGGGCGTGTATGCGGCTCCGCACGACATCGCCGGAGAGGAAATTCTCGCCGACGAAGGAACCCAGCGAGGCTCCGAGCTGGTCCTTCTTGGTGGGGATGATGGCCGTGTGCGGGATCGGCAGGCCGAGCGGACGCTTGAACAGCGCCGTGACGGCGAACCAGTCGGCCAGCGCACCCACCATCCCCGCCTCGGCGGCCGCGGCGACGAAGCCCGGCCAGCCGCCCACACCCGCGCTCTTCGCCCAGGTGGCGAGAACGTACACGAGCGCGACCAGCAGAAGGAGGCCCGTGGCCGTGGTCTTCATCCTGCGTACGCCACGCCGCTTCTCCTCGTCGGCCGCGGTGTACGCGAACGCGGCGAGGGGGGCCGGACGCCCGTCGGGCGCGGGACGGGCCGCGCCCGACGCCCGCTCCCGGACACGCTTCTGCTGCCCCGCACCCTGTTCCCCGGGTCCGGTCCGATCGATCCGTTCCATCCGCTCCACCCGTCCGCGTACGCATCGCCCCCGGTGTCCCGTACGCATTGTCCCTACCTGACCTACTCCCGGGCCGCACGCCGAGTTCCCGACACCCTGCCCCATCATGGGATCAGCCCGACCGATCGAGGAGAAACACCGCCCATGCCCAGGCGCCAGGGGTACGCCCTGCTCATCGCCCTCGTGGCGGGCACCGCCGCGCTCGCCGCCGGTGTGGCGTTCGCCGGTTCCCTGCTGTTCGCCGGCCCCGGCGCCCGGTCGCGGCAGATCGTCGCACCCGACCCGCGGTTCGTGGCCCGCACGCCCGCCGCACCGGCCCACTCCGCCGGCCGCTGGTTCGGCACCTGGACGGCGGCCCCCACCGCCGGGGTGAGGGAGACGCACCGCGGCGGCGATCCGGCCCGGCGCACCATCCGCAACGTCGTGCACACCAGCATCGGCGGCGACGCGGCCCGCATCACCCTCTCCAACGTCTTCGGTACGCACCCGCTGGTCGTGGACCACGCCACGGTGAACACCCGCCGCGTGACGTTCCGGGGCGCGGGCGCCGTGACCGTCGCCGCGGGCGGGCGGGTCGTCAGCGACCCGGTCCTCGGCCCGGTCGCCGCGGACGCCGATCTCGTCGTCACCCTGCGCACCCCCACCGCCGAGGGCCCCGTCACCCTCCACCCGGGCGCCCACCAGACGTCGTACGTGGCGGACGAGCGGGGCACCCGGCGCACCACCGACTGGCGCTACCTCACCGCCGTCGACGTACACAACACCTCCGCCGCCGGGACGATCGCCGTGATCGGCGACTCGCTCACCGCGGGCACCGGCTCCACCCTCGACACGAACAGCCGCTGGCCCGACGTGCTCGCCGACCGGCTGGGCGGCCGGTACGGAGTGGTCAACGCCGGCATCGCGGGCAACCGCATCCTGCGCGACGGCCGCGGCGTACGGGCGAGCGCCCGCTTCGACCGCGACGTACTGGACGTCGCCGGGGTGAAGACGGTCGTCATCGCGCTCGGCATCAACGACGTCCAGCAGGTCCCGCAGGAGACCGACCCGCAGCGCATCACGGACGCCCTGCACTCCCTGACCCGGCGCGCCCACGCCCGCGGACTGCGGGTCGTCGGGGCGACACTGATGCCGTACGAGGGGTTCCGCACCTGGACACCCGCGCAGAACGCCGTCCGGGAACGGGTCAACGAGCTGATCCGGGCGGGCGGCGTCTTCGACTCGTTCATCGACTTCGACAAGGCGGCCCGCGACCCGTACCGCCCGACCCGGCTGCTGCCCGCCTACGACTGCGGCGACCACCTCCACCTGAACGACACGGGCTACCGGCGGCTGGGCTCGCTGGTGGACCTGCCGACCCTGCGGCACCGGCAGCCCGTCTCCGACCAGCTCTGACACCCCGGGACCGGCAGCCCGCCTCCGGCCACTTCTGACGCCCCGGCACCGGAAAATCCGGTTGCCGCTCCCGTCCGGTGTGCCGCCATACTCCGGCATGAGCAGATTCGCACAGGTCATCGTGCTGGCGTTGTACGCCGACGACGTCATGGAACCCCTGACCCGGCCCGACGAGACACGCAGCTGGCGGGGCGAGTTCCGGTCGCTCGACCTGTTCGCGGGCGGCTGGGTCATCGAGTTCTACCGTATGGGGCAGCGCAACGGACTGCTGCGGCATCTGGAGTCGCTCCCGTGGCCCGACCCCCGGAAGGTGCAGGTGCTGATCCACGACGAGAACGACGACGTCTTCGGCCTGTGGACGATGCGGGACGGCGCCCTGACCGAGGTGCAGCTGCCGGACACCCGGCGCTACCACGAGGCGGCGCCGACGACCGATGAGTTCGCGCCGAGCCCGGGGTTCCTCTGGCTGGCTGGCGGGCCCGACGCCGAACGCACGGACCTGTTCGCGGAGCGTCAGGATCCGCGCCCCGCCTGGTAGGAGCAGAGCCGGAGCGGCCGGGGAGGGAGCGCCGGGGCCCGCCCTACCGGACCGGCCCTCACCCTTCTCCAGCCCGGTCGGCCCTAGTCGAGCCGTCCCTCGCCCTTCTCCAGTCGGCCCCGCCCGCGCTCCCGGTCCAGCTCCCGGGCCCGCTCGGCCTCCTTCAGCCGCCGCCTCTCCGCCTTGCTGCGCTTGTGCTCCACACCGACGCCGCCCATCAGCGCGAACCCGGTGACCCGCACCCGCGGGGATTCGGGGGACGGAACCCCCTCGTCCTTCGCGCGCTCGCCGAAGCCGCCCATGAAGCCGATGCCCCTGACCTCCACATTCAGCTCCGGCGGGACCGTCACCTGAATTCCGCCCATGATCGTGATGCAGCGGATGACCACCTCGCGGTCCTCGAAGTTGGCCTCGCGCAGGTCGATCTCACCGCCGCCCCACATCGCGAACGCGGTGAACTTCCGGCCCACCGTCCAGTTGCCCCGGCGCCCGAAACCGCCCCACATCGCAAACGCACCGCCCGATGTGGCGGGCTTGCCGATCCGGTCCGCCCAGCGCGCCGCCGAACCGGTCGCCGGGCTCACCGGGGCCCCACTCAACGGGGCCCCCGCCGTGCCCGGCGCCGGAAGGTCGCGGACGAGCGGTTCCAACTCCCCGTGCGTACGCGCCTTGTAGGTCTTTTCGAGCCGCTGCTCGAACTCCTCCATCTCCAGCCGGCCCTCGGCCACCGCCTCACGCAGGGTCTCGGCGATTCGCTCGCGCTCGGCATCGGAAGCGCGCATGTCCGGAAGATCACTTGTCATACCGTCCAGCCTATTGAACGCGTACGCTCACGTCACCGATCCGCTGCGCCTACCTGTCGACGGCCGACGCGTACATCTTCGCGATCACGGCCTCGATGTCCGGCTCCCGGACCGACAGGTCGACCAGCGGGTAGTCCGCGGCGATCCGGGCCACCAGCGGCGCGGCCGACTCCGAGGCCGGGAAGGCCAGCCACTGGCGCGGACCCTCCACCTTCACCGTACGTACCGAGGGCGCCGACTCCAGCCGGATCGGCGGGAGTTGGCACTCCAGGTCGACCACCAGCGTCCGCTCGCTCTCGCCCACCTCGTGCAGTCCGGCGAGCGCACCGTCGTACATCAGACGGCCGTGGTCGATCACCATCACGCGCTTGCAGAGCTGCTCGATGTCCGTCAGGTCATGGGTGGTGAGCAGCACGGTCGTACCGCTGTCGGCGTTCAGGTCCCGCAGGAAGCCCCGGACCTTGGCCTTGGACACGACGTCCAGGCCGATCGTCGGCTCGTCCAGGTACAGCACCTCGGGATCGTGCAGCAGCGCCGCCGCGATGTCCCCGCGCATCCGCTGCCCCAACGACAGCTGCCGTACGGGTACGTCCAACAGCTCGCCCAGGTCGAGGAGTTCGACGCAACGGTCCAGGTTCTCGCGGTAGCGGGCGTCGGGAATCCGGTACATCCGGTGCATCAGCCGGTACGAGTCGCGCAGCGGAAGGTCCCACCAGAGCGTGGTGCGCTGGCCGAACACCACACCGATCCGGTGCGCCAGCCTCGTACGCTCCCTGGAAGGGTCGATGCCCGCCACCCGCAGCCGTCCGCCGCTCGGGGTGAGAATGCCGGTCAGCATCTTGATCGTGGTCGACTTACCGGCCCCGTTGGGACCGATGTAGCCGACCATCTCGCCGCGCGCGACACGGAAGCTGATGGAGTCGACCGCCCGGACCTGGCGGCGTTCACCGCGCATGAAGCCGGTCTTGCGGCGCACGTCGAAGACCTTTTCGACGTTGTCGAGCTCGATGAAGGCGCTGTCGGCTCCGGTGTTGGTTCCAGCGCCGGCTTCGGCGTTGGTTCCGGTGTTGGCTCCGGTGTTGGTTCCGGTGCCGGTCTCGGCGTCAGTGTCAGTGTCGGTTTCGGTGTTCATCTCCGGTGCCCCTGCCCTGCTCTTCTCGCTTGCCTTGCCCTGCTCGGTGTCTTCGTCAACGCCCTGCTCGGTGTCTTCGTCAACTGCCCGTGCTGCGGTACGCCCGCAGTCCCGAGCGCCAGGCCAGGCCCGCGAGCAGCCAGCACAGGCCCGCCACCACCGGGGGCAGGAACGCCACCCAGTCCGGCAGGTCCAGCGGATAGTCCCGGCCCAGTACGTACAGCGCGGGCAGCCAGTTCACGAAGGCCAGCGGCACCACGAACGTCACCCCGCGCACCAGGTCCTTCGCGAAGATCGACGGCGGGTACTGGAGCAGCGTGTTGCCTCCGTACGTGAAGGAGTTCTGCACCTCGGAGGCGTCCTGCGCGACGAACTGGAACGCCGCCCCGGCCACGAACACCGCCGCGAAGACCGCCGCCCCGCTCAGCAGCATCAGCGGGATCATCGCCACCTTCAACGGTGTCCACCCGATGTCCAGCACCACCAGCGCGTACCCGAGGACCAGCGCGCCCTGGGTGATGCGCCCCAGCCTGCGCAGCGCGAACCGGTCCGCCGCGACCTGGGCGAGCACCGGCACCGGCCGCACCAGCAGCGTGTCCAGCGTGCCGTCGCGCACCCGCCGCCCCAGCCGGTCCATCGACCCCATCACCAGGTCGGCGAGACCGAACGCGGTACCGGAGGCCCCGTAGAGCAGGGCGATCTCGGGCAGTGTGTAACCGCCCAGCGCGTCCACGTGCGAGAACATCAGCAGGATCGCGACGAAGTCGAAGGCCGTCACCGCGAAGTTCCCGAACGCCGTCATCGCGAACGAGGCGCGGTACGCCATCGTCGACCGCAGCCACATCGCCGCGATCAGCCCGTACGCCCGGACCCCCTCGACAAGCCTCGACCGCTCGACGAAGACCACCTCGGGCGGGCCGGCCGCATCCGCCCCGGCCACCTCCACCACACCGGCCGTCTCAGCCACCCTGGACCACCACCCTCCGCGTCGCCACCGACTGCACCAACCGTCCCGCCAGCAGCAGCACCAGCGCCCAGCCGCCCTGGAAGGCGTACGCCTCCACCAGCCCCCATCCGGTGCTCCTGCCGAGCAGCACATCGGCCGGCACCTGGAGCAGCGACGACCACGGCAGTACCCGCGCCACGTCGCCCAGCACCCCCGGGAACAGCGTCAGCGGCAGCAGCATCCCGGAGAAGAACATCCCGGCCAGCCCCGTCATCTGCGACGCCCCCGCCCCGTCCAGCAGCCAGAACGCGGAGAGCGCCACCAGGTAGCGGATCGCGAAGCTCACCACGACGCCGAGCGTCACCGAGACGAGGAAGGCCAGCCAGATCCCCGGCGAGGTGGGAAGCGCCAGGTCGAAGGCGAGCGAGCCCAGCAGCATCGGCACGATGCCGCGGCCCAGCAGATGGAACGCGGCCCGCCCCAAGTCACCGGCCAGCCACCAGAGTTGGAGGTCCACCGGGCGATAGAGATCGACCGCGACATCGCCGGTGCGGATCCGCTCGATCAGCTCGTCCTCGAAACCGCCGCCCATCATGGCGCAGGTCATCAGCAGTGCCTGCCCCAGCCATACATAAGTGAGCGCCTGGGGCATGTCGTAGCCGCCGAGCCGCGGACGCTCGTCCCACAGCGCCACATAGGTGTACGCCATGATGAAACCGAAGACGGTGTTGGTGAACACTCCCGCCGCCGTCGCCGTCCGGTAGGTGGCATAGCGCCGGAACCCTCCCGCCGCCACCACCGCATACAGCCGCACCATGTTCACCCCCTTCGCTCGGGCGCCCAACGGCGTTGGACACCAAAGCGCACGACCTTAGTCCAGCCGGCCCGGCCGCCGCGACCGCTTTTCAGGGGTCGATCCGGTGCTTATTCCGTGGAAAAGGGCACTATGGGGGAACTGACCGCGGTCGAGGAGTCTGCACGGACATGAGCGACGAGCCACAGCAGCCGGGCGGGGAACACGAACCCCCGGGCCGGGACCCCAGGACCCCGGCCGCCCACGGCAGCCACAGCGGGGAACCGAGCGAGGCAACCGGCACGGCGAAGAAGCCCAAGCGGCCCAGGCGCACCGGCTGGCGCCGCGCCGTCCCCACCTGGCGGATGGTCCTCGGCGCCGCACTCCTCGTCGCCCTGCTCCTGATCGGCGGATTCATCGCCGGGTACGAGCTCGTCGAGATCCCGCCCGCCAACGCCAGCGCGACCGCGCAGTCGAACCTCTACCTCTACAAGGACGGCAGCGTCATCGCCCGCTCCGGCGAGGTCAACCGGGAGAACGTCGCACTCGCCCAGGTCCCGCTCACCGTTCAGCACGCCGTCCTCGCCGCGGAGGACCGCGACTTCTACTCCGAACGGGCGGTCGACGTCAAAGCCATGGCCCGCGCCGCCTGGAACACCCTCACCGGCAAGGGCAGACAGGGCGGCTCGACCATCACCCAGCAGTACGTCAAGAACTACTACCTCGGCCAGGAACAGACCGTCGTCCGCAAGACCAAGGAGTTCTTCATCGCGGTCAAACTCAACCGCGAGGAGTCCAAGAGCCAGATCTTCGAGGGCTACCTCAACACCAGCTACTTCGGCCGCAACGCCTACGGCATCCAGGCCGCCGCACAGGCCTACTACGGCAAGGACGTCGGCGGCATCACCAGCGCCGAGGGCGCCTACCTCGCCTCCCTGCTCAACGCGCCCAGCGCGTACGACGTCGTCGTCCACCCCGAGAACAAGGCCGCCGCCCTCGCACGCTGGAACTACGTGCTCGACGGCATGGTCAAGGAGAAATGGCTCGGCGCCGGCCCACGCGCGGCCATGGCATTCCCCGTACCCGGCAAGGTCAGGCCACCCACCGGGCTCTCCGGGCAGCGCGGCTACATCGTCCAGGCCGTCGAGGACTACCTCACCAGCAATGACGTCATCGACGAGAACACCCTGGCCACCGGCGGCTACCGGATCACCACCACACTGGAGAAGAAGAAACAGAACGCGCTCGTCAAGGCCGTGGACGACAACGTCATGTCCCAGACGAGCACCGACCGCAAGGCCGACCGCGACGTCCGCGTCGGCGGCGCCTCCATCGACCCCCGCACCGGCCGCGTCGTCGCCATGTACGGCGGTGTCGACTACACCAAGCAGTACGTGAACAACGCGACCCGCCGCGACTACCAGGTCGGCTCCACCTTCAAGCCGTTCGTCTTCACCTCCGCCGTCGCCAACGGCTCCACCACCCAGGACGGCCGGCCCATCACCCCCAACACCGTGTACGACGGCACCAACAAGCGCATGGTCCAGGGCCAGGCCGGGCCCACCGGCTACGCCCCCGCCAACGAGGACGACACCGACTACGGACTCCTCACCGTCCGCGCCGCCACCGACAAGTCCGTCAACGCCGTCTACGCCCAGATGGCCGAGGACGTCGGCCCCGCCAAGGTCAAGCAGACCGCCATCGACCTCGGCATCCCCAAAAACACCCCCGACCTCGCCCCGTACCCGTCCGTCGCGCTCGGCGTCGCGACCGCCAGCGTCCTCGACATGGCCGAGGCGTACGCCACCCTCGCCAACCACGGCAGACACGGCGCGTACGTCCTCGTCGACAAGGTCAGCAAGGGCGGCGAGGACCTGGAACTCCCCGGCCGACACACCGAGCAGGCCGTCGGCCGCGAAGCCGCCGACACCACCACCTCGATCCTCCGCAGCGTCGTCGAGGGCGGCACCGGCACCGCCGCCCAGGGCGCCGGCCGCCCCGCCGCGGGCAAGACCGGCACCGCCGAGGAGGACAAGGCGGCCTGGTTCGCCGGCTACACCCCCGACCTCGCCACCGTCATCGCCGTCATGGGCCAGGACCCCGGCACCGGCGTACAGAAACCGCTCTACGGAGCACTCGGACTGGCCCGCATCAACGGCGGCGGCACCCCCGCCCAGACCTGGGCCCAGTACACCGAGGCGGCGCTGCGCGGCACCCCCGCCCAGGACTTCGACCTCGACCTCGAAAGCGGGGCCGCCGAAACCGCCCTGCCCACCGGGGAGAACACCAGCCCCGGCACCACCCGGACACCGTCCGGACGCCCCTCCGGCATGCGGCCCGGCAGCTCCGGGAACACCGCGCCCGGCACACCGTCGAACCCGGGAAGCAGCGAACCCGCCACCGGCGGCACGGGCACCGGCAGCCCCACGGCCGGCGGAACCCAGAACAGCGGGCCGGAGAACGGCGGAACGCAGAACGGCGGGCCGGAAAACGGCGGCGGGGACAACGGCGGCCCCCGCGGCGGCGCCAACGGCGGCGGGAACGGCACAGACGCCGACGGCTTCCTCCCGGGCGCCCGGGGCACCCCCGCGCCCCCGCCCGCCCCGCGTCAGTGACCCGAGGTCGCCTTCAGCCCCACGACGGCCACCAGCAGCAGACAGACGAAGAAGATCCGAGCGGCGGTCACCGGCTCGTTGAGCACCACCATGCCGAGAACCGCCGCACCGGCCGCACCGATACCGACCCACACGCCGTACGCCGTACCGATCGGCAACGTCCTCGCCGCATGGGACAGCAACAGCATGCTCGCGACGATCCCGAGACCCGTGAACACACTCGGCCACAGCCGGGTGAACCCCTCGGTGTACTTCATCCCGATCGACCAGGCCACTTCGAGCAGACCGGCGACAATCAGCAGAACCCACGCCATGACGGCACCTCCGACGAGACAGAACACGCGAACAACACGGGGTGCGTCGTCTTTGCGAAACCCGGTACGGCGCGTCTCGTCGGGGTGGCTCCACCGTAGCAAAGAACACGCAAAGGGCCTGGTGACACCGGTCACCAGGCCCCACTCGCCACTGCCGCGGACGGCAGCCGCCGACTACAGGTACAACCCGGTGGAATCCACCGACCCCTCGAACCGGTCCGCCGCCACCGCATGCAGATCCCGCTCGCGCATCAGCACGTACGCCACCCCGCGCACCTCGACCTCGGCACGGTCCTCGGGGTCGTACAGCACCCGGTCCCCCGGCTCCACCGTCCGCACGTTCTGGCCCACCGCGACCACCACGGCCCAGGCCAGCCGGCGGCCGACCGCAGCCGTCGCCGGAATCAGGATGCCGCCGCCGGAACGCCGCTCGCCCTCAGGCGTATCGGACCGGACCAGCACACGGTCGTGCAGCATGCGGATGGGCAGCTTGTCGTCGGTGTTCTCGCTCACGCCCCGCAACCTACCTGCCCGCCGCGGCCCCCCGCCCCTCCGGGGTGCACGGACCGCGCCCTCACTTCTTCCGGCGCCGCTTCGACGTGAGCAGACCCACGATGCCCACCACGAGCAGCGCCGCCGGAATCACCCGCTCCAGACGCGGAGCACCGTCCTCGGACACGAACCGCGCCTTCACGTCCGACACCGTCCGGTTCACCGCGACGAAAGCCCGCCCGGCCGTCCGGTCCACAGCCTCGGCGGCCCTGGCCTTCGCATCACCCATGATCGTCTGCGGGTGCACCCGCACCCCGATCTCATCGAGCACCACCGCAAGCTGCTCACGCCTGCTGATGATGTCCGCCTCGATCTGCGCAGGGGTCCTGGCATCCGACACTGCGCCGCCTCCGTGGTCCTCGTCCGGTAAACCTTCATCGACAGTCTGTCAGCTCGACCGTCCATGCACCCGGCGGCACCCCTATTACGCTCGGTCCCGTACACCCCACGTGTCCATCTGAGGAGAACCATGAGCGAGCGACTCCAGCCCGGCGACACCGCCCCCGCCTTCACCCTCCCCGACGCCGACGGCAACGAGATCTCGCTCGCCGACCACCAGGGCCGCAAGGTCATCGTCTACTTCTACCCGGCCGCCCTCACCCCCGGCTGCACCAAGCAGGCCTGCGACTTCACCGACAACCTGGACCTGCTCGCCGGCGCCGGATACGACGTCATCGGCGTCTCCCCCGACAAGCCCGAGAAGCTCGCCAAGTTCCGCGAGAAGGAAGACCTCAAGGTCACCCTGGTCGGCGACCCCTCCAAGGAGACCCTTGAGGCATACGGCGCCTTCGGCGAGAAGAAGCTCTACGGCAAGACGGTGACGGGCGTCATCCGCTCCACGATCGTCGTGGACGAGAACGGCAAGGTCGAGCGGGCCCTCTACAACGTCAGGGCCACCGGCCACGTAGCCAAGATCATCAAGGATCTCGGCATCTGAACCCCGGCCCCCGGCACTGCCCCGTACGGCTGAACGGTGTGAGGGACATCCCATTCGGCCATCGGTCGGGTTTGCAACCGCCATGACCGCGCAGAAGCCTTTCCTGGAACACCCACCCGAGGAGAGGACTCGGCCATGGCGGCCCCCGACCCCCACCAGGCGGCCGACCCGGAAGCGGTCAAACGCCACCCCGCCCTCTTCCGCGCCATCCGGCAGCGGAAGAACCCGAAGCTGCGCCGGACGGACATCACCGTCACCGACGACCGGGCGGTCAAGCGGGCGGTGAGGGCGGCGTCGCTCGGGAACGCGATGGAGTGGTTCGACTTCGGGATCTACTCCTACCTGGCCGCCACCCTGGGCCATGTGTTCTTCCCGTCCGGGAACCACACCACCCAGCTCCTCTCCTCCTTCGCCACCTTCGCCGTGGCCTTCCTCGTCCGTCCCCTCGGCGGGATGTTCTTCGGCCCCATGGGCGACCGGATCGGCCGCAAGAAGGTCCTCGCCCTCACCATGATCATGATGGCGGTCGGCACCTTCGCGATCGGCGTCATCCCCTCCCACGACTCCATCGGGCTGTGGGCCCCCGTCCTGCTGATCTTCTTCCGCCTGGTCCAGGGCTTCTCCACCGGCGGCGAGTACGGCGGCGCCTCCACCTTCATCGCCGAGTACGCCCCCGACAAGCGCCGCGGCTACTTCGGCAGCTTCCTCGAATTCGGCACCCTGGCCGGCTACGTCGGCGCCGCCGGACTCGTCACCGCGCTGACCGCGATGCTCGACTCCGGCCAGATGGAAACCTGGGGCTGGCGCATCCCGTTCCTCGTCGCGGGCCCCCTCGGCCTGGTCGGCCTCTATCTGCGACTGCGCCTGGACGAGACCCCCGCGTTCCAGAAACTGGAGGGCGGCACCGCCCACGCGACGGAGGCCGCCGACGGCGTCGAGACCACCGCCAAGGGCGACCTCTCCACGATCTTCCGGCAGTACTGGCCGTCGCTGATCCTCTGCATCTGCCTGGTCGGCGCGTACAACATCACCGACTACATGCTGCTGTCGTACATGCCGACCTACCTCTCCGACGAGCTCGGCTACAGCGAGACCCACGGCCTGCTCATCCTGCTCGCCGTCATGGTCTTCCTGATGCTGATCATCAATCAGGTCGGCAGGCTCTCCGACCGCTTCGGCCGCAAGCCGCTCCTGATGACCGGCATGCTCGGCTTCCTCCTCCTCTCCCTCCCCGCCTTCCTCCTCATCCGCCAGGGCGGCATCCCCGCCATCACCATCGGCATGCTGATGCTGGGCCTCTCCCTCGTCTGCATGCTCGGCACCATGTCCGCCGCCCTCCCGGCCCTCTTCCCCACCCACGTCCGCTACGGCTCCCTCTCGGTGGGCTACAACCTCTCGGCCTCCCTCTTCGGCGGCACGACCCCGCTGGTGATCACGGCCCTGATCAGCTGGAGCGGCACCGAGCTGATGCCGGCCTACTACGCGATGGCGGCGGCCCTGGTCGGCGCGATCGCCGTGGCCTGCATGAAGGAAACCGCCCAGCAGCCCCTGGCCGGCTCCCCACCGTCGGTGGAGACCGCGCAGGAGGCGGCGGAACTGGTCGCGTCCCAGACACCGGACCCGAAGTTCTGACCCCGCACCCGCCGGCCCTCGGGCACGCCCCGGTAGCATGGCTGACGGCTGGCGGCGGTGGTGCAATGGCGACACAGCAGACTTAGGATCTGTGGCCCGTGAAACGGCTTGAGGGTTCGAATCCCTTCCGCCGCACAGTAAACGGCCTGCGCGTCAAGGGACTTGATACGCAGGCCGTTCTCATGCCCTCGGGCTGTTCCCCTGTTTCCGTCAGGCCCGGCCCAGCAGCTCGCGCACCACGGGTACCAGCGCGCGGAACGCCTTGCCGCGGTGGCTGATCGCGTTCTTCTCCGCGGGGGTCAGTTCGGCGCAGGTGCGGGTGGAGCCGTCCGGCTGGAGGATCGGGTCGTAGCCGAAGCCGTTCGTGCCGGACGGGGTGTGGCGCAGGGTGCCCGTCAGACGGCCCTCGACCACGCGTTCCGTGCCGTCGGGGAGGGCGAGCGCGGCGGCGCAGGCGAAGTGGGCCCGGCGGTGGGGGGTGTCGATGTCGGAGAGCTGGGCCAGGAGCAGGTCCAGGTTGGCCTTGTCGTCGCCGTGGGTGCCGGACCAGCGGGCGGAGAAGATGCCGGGGGCGCCGCCGAGTACGTCCACGCAGAGGCCGGAGTCGTCGGCGACGGCCGGGTGGCCGGTGGCGCGGGCGAGGGCATGGGCCTTGAGCAGGGCGTTCTCGGCGAAGGTGACGCCGGTCTCCTTGACGTCGGGGATGTCGGGGTACGCGTCCGCGCCGACGAGTTCGTGGTCGAGGTCTGCGTCGGCGAGGATCGCGTGGAGTTCGGTGATCTTCCCGGCGTTGCGGGTGGCGAGGATGAGGCGGGTCATGTCACCCAGTATCGGGGGTGGTCAGGGGGTGCAGACCTTGCCGATCTCCTTGGCGGCGTCGGTGACCGGGGTGACGTCGGGGGTGGAGTCGCCCTTGTCGATGGAGTCGCGGACGTTGCCCACGCCTGCCTGGAGCTTGTCGACGGCCTTGCCGAGGTCGGCGTTGTCGGTCTTGTCGCCGAGGTTGCCGAGCTCCTTCTCGATGTCGTCGAGGGCTTCGGACGCCTGGGTGGGGTCGCTGGACGCGTTGGAGACGGCCTGTTGGAGGTTGTCGACGCTGGTGGCGATGGCATCGGCGGTACGCACGCAGTCGAGTGCCTTGTCCACGGCGCCGCAGCCGGCTGTCGCGGTGAGCGTGAGGGTGAGGGCGGTCAGGGTCAGCGCGACGGTGGTGCGTCGGTGGCGGGCGGCCTGGGCCATGGTGCGGGTCCTCCCCGGGTGCGGATACGCGGACGGGCGCACGGTTCGATCCGTGCGCCCGTGCCCGTAACGACGCGTCGCGGTGCGTATGTGGTTGCTTCTTCACTCACCCAGGGTGCGGGCGAGGGCCTCGTTCTGGAAGAGGGTGAGGTCTGCGCAGCCGGCGGTGGCGAGGTCGAGGAGGGCGCCCAGTTCCTTGCGGTCGAAGGGGGCGGCCTCGGCGGTGCCCTGGACTTCGACGAAGCGGCCGTCGCCGGTGCAGACGACGTTCATGTCGGTTTCGGCGCGGACGTCCTCCTCGTAGCAGAGGTCGAGGAGGGGGGTGCCGTCGACGATGCCGACGCTGATCGCGGAGACGGTGTCGGTCAGCGGCTTGCGGCCGTGCTTGACGAGCTTCTTGCGCTGGGCCCAGGCGACGGCGTCGGCGAGCGCGACGTAGGCGCCGGTGATGGCGGCGGTGCGGGTGCCGCCGTCGGCCTGGAGGACGTCGCAGTCGAGGACGATGGTGTTCTCGCCGAGGGCCTTGTAGTCGACGACGGCGCGCAGGGAGCGGCCGACGAGCCGGCTGATCTCGTGGGTGCGGCCGCCGATCTTGCCGCGTACGGATTCGCGGTCGCCGCGGGTGTTGGTGGAGCGGGGCAGCATGGAGTATTCGGCGGTGACCCAGCCTTCGCCGCTGCCCTTGCGCCAGCGGGGGACGCCTTCGGTGACGGAGGCGGTGCAGAAGACCTTGGTGTCGCCGAAGGAGATGAGTACGGAGCCTTCGGCGTGCTTGCTCCATCCGCGTTCGATGGTGACGGGGCGGAGCTGTTCGGGGGTGCGGCCGTCGATACGAGACATGGCATCGACCCTATCGGGTGCGGGGGTGGCGCCCGTTCGGGTGCGGCGCAGGCCCCGTCCGGGGGGAGCGGGGCCTGCGGGGTGCCGGTGCCGGGTGGTCCGTCCGGCCCGGTGGGGGTCCGGCGGGCGGCCGGTGGTGCGGGCCGAGAGGTCAGCCGCGGGGTCGGGCGCGGGTCGGGCGGCCGGTCACATCATGTCTTCGATGTCCGCGGCGATGGGGTCGGCGTCGGTGCCGATGACGACCTGGATCGCGGTGCCCATCTTGACGACGCCGTGGGCTCCGGCGGCCTTGAGCGCGGCTTCGTCGACCTTGCTGGGGTCGTGGACCTCGGTGCGGAGGCGCGTGATGCAGCCTTCGATCTCGTCGATGTTCTCGATACCGCCGAGCCCGGCGACGATCTTCTCAGCCTTGCTGGCCATGGCCTTCTCCCTGGTTGTTCACATGCGTGCGACGGCCCACCCTGGGTCCGTTTCGTCACCGTAACGCACGTTTGGCCCAGCTTCGCGAGCGAGCATCTGGACCGTCCTCAATGATGACGATCATCGGTGCCCTGTCTTCCAGGCGGGTTACGCACCGTACCTCAACTGGTCTACACCAGTGTGCAACGACCCCCGACCGCACCTTGTTCCGGGAGGACGCCGATGAGCTCGAGCAGCGCCGCGGTACCACGGAAGACGTGGTGGAACGGCCTCTTCCAGGGCCTCCAGAAGATGGGCCGCAGCCTCCAGCTCCCGATCGCGGTCCTGCCGGCGGCAGGCATTCTCAACCGGCTGGGCCAGCCGGACGTATTCGGCGACGAGGGTCTGCGCTGGGGCCATGTCGCCAAGGTGTTCGCGGCCGCGGGCGGCGCACTGCTCGATTCGGGACTCGGTCTTCCGCTGCTGTTCTGCATCGGTGTGGCGATCGGCATGGCGAAGAAGTCGGACGGTTCGACCGCACTCGCCGCGGTGGCCGGCTTCCTCGTCTACTACGCGGTGCTGCACGCCTTCCCGGTGGACTGCGCCCCCGGTTCGACGTTCACTTCGGGCGGCACCTGGTTCGGCACCTGCGTCACCGCCGGTGCCAAGGTCACGGCGGCCGAGTACCAGAACCCCGGGGTGTTCGGCGGCATCGTGATGGGGCTGCTGTCCGCCTGGTTCTGGCAGCGGTACCACCGGGTCAGGCTGGTGGACTGGCTGGGCTTCTTCAACGGCCGCCGGCTCGTCCCGATCATCATGGCGTTCGTCGGCCTTCTCTTCGCGGCGCTGTGCGCATGGCTCTGGCAGCCGGTCGGCGACGGTCTGACCGGCTTCTCCAAGTGGCTGGTGGACCTGGACTGGGTGGGCTCCGGCATCTTCGGCGTCGCCAACCGCGCGCTGCTGGTCATCGGACTCCACCAGTTCCTGAACACGTTCGTCTGGTTCCAGTTCGGCGACTTCACCAAGCCGGACGGCACCGTCGTGCACGGCGACATCAACCGGTTCCTGGCGGGTGACCCGACGGCCGGCCAGTTCACCTCGGGCTTCTTCCCGATCATGATGTTCGCCCTCCCGGCGGCGGCACTGGCGATCTACCACTGCGCCAAGCCGCATCGCCGGAAGGCGGTCGGCGGCATGATGCTCTCGGTCGGCCTGACATCGTTCGTGACGGGCATCACCGAGCCGATCGAGTACTCGTTCCTCTTCGTCGCACCGCTGCTGTACGCAATCCACGCGGCGCTCACCGGCGTCTCGATGGCGGTGACATGGGCGCTCGGGGTGAAGGACGGCTTCAGTTTCTCCGCGGGCCTGATCGACTACGTCATCAACTGGAGCCTCGCGACGAAACCATGGCTGATCATTCCGATCGGCCTGGTCCTCGCCGCCGCGTACTACGCGATCTTCCGGTTCGCGATCACCAGGTTCAACCTCCAGACGCCGGGCCGAGAGCCCGACGAGGTGGAGGAGGAGATCGAGAGAGACCTCACGAAGTAGCAGGTCGGACGGGTCTTTCGGCCCACCCGGAGAAGGCCCTCGGACCCTTCCGTCCGGGGGTCTTCGCCGTATCACCGAGCATGGGTGATAGCTCATGCGAAGTAGTCGGAATGCACAGGTTCCTTATCCCGCCCTCACCGTGTTACAACTGGTCTACACCACTGAGTGGTTCAGACCACGTGGCGTTCTGCCGCGTTCTTCGAGTCGCCGCCTCCCCCCGATCGATGACCCGGGCGGCGCCTTGCCCCATGGAGGAAGCTGATGTCCACGGCAGACGCCGCACCCGCGGCGACCAAGAAGAAGGGCGCCGGCGCGATGGCTGTCATGCAGCGCATCGGCCGCAGCCTCATGCTGCCGGTCGCGGTGCTGCCCGCGGCCGCGCTGCTGGTCCGTCTCGGCAACGACGACATGCTCGGCAGGGCGTCGTTCCCGGACTTCGTCACCAAGATCGCGAGCTTCATGTCCGCGGGTGGCAACGCGATCCTCGACAACATGGCGCTGCTGTTCGCCGTCGGCATCGCGATCGGCTTCGCCAAGAAGTCGGACGGCTCGACCGCGCTCGCCGCCGTCACGGGCTACCTGGTCTTCCAGAAGGTGCTCGCCACCTTCACGGACAGCAACCTTCCGAAGGTCGCGACCGTCGTCGACGGCAAGATAGTCATGGCGGACGCCCCCGTGGACGCGAAGGTCCTCGGCGGTGTGGTGATGGGCATCGTCGTGGCGCTGCTCTACCAGCGGTTCTACCGGACGAAGCTGCCGGCCTGGGCGGGCTTCTTCGGCGGCCGCCGCCTGGTCCCGATCCTCTCCGCCTTCGCGGGCCTGGTCATCGGCGTCGTGTTCGGTTACATCTGGCCGGTGCTCGGCACCGTTCTGCACAACTTCGGTGAGTGGCTGGTCGGTTCGGGTGCGGTCGGCGCGGGCGTCTTCGGTGTCGCCAACCGTGCGCTGATCCCGGTCGGCATGCACCACCTGCTGAACTCGTTCCCGTGGTTCCAGGCCGGTGAGTACCACGGCAAGAGCGGCGACATCAACCGCTTCCTGGCCGGCGACCCGACGGCCGGACAGTTCATGACCGGCTTCTTCCCGATCATGATGTTCGCCCTCCCGGCGGCCTGCCTCGCGATCGTCCACTGCGCCCGTCCGGAGCGCCGCAAGGTCGTCGGCGGCATGATGTTCTCCCTCGCGCTGACCGCGTTCGTGACCGGTGTGACCGAGCCGATCGAGTTCACGTTCATGTTCATCGCCCCGGCGCTGTACGCGATCCACGCGGTGCTCACCGGCGTCTCGATGGCCCTCACCTGGGCCCTCGGCATGAAGGACGGCTTCGGCTTCTCCGCGGGAGCGGTCGACTTCTTCCTGAACCTCGGCATCGCGAGCAAGCCATGGCTGCTGGTGCTGGTCGGCCTCTGCTTCGCGGTGGTCTACTACGTGGTCTTCCGCTTCGCGATCACCAAGTTCAATCTGCCGACCCCGGGCCGCGAGTCCGACGAGGAGCTGGCCGAGCTCCTCAAGGCCGAGGCGAAGTAGCCCTCCGCACGGGTCTTCCCCCCACGACGGCTCGGAGCCCTCACCTTCCCGGCGGGAGGTGAGGGCTCCGTCGTGTCCGCGGCGTCGGCCGGGCTGTCAGATCTCGTAGACCGCGCCCGGTGCCGCCACCTCGACCGGTCCGCCGTAGAGCAGACGGGCATCGGCCAGGTTGCGGTCGGCGTCGGTCCACGGCGGGATGTGGGTGAGGACGAGCCGTCCCACTCCGGCGCGGGCGGCGATCTCGCCTGCCTCGCGGCCATTGAGATGGAGGTCCGGGATGTCCTCCTTGCCATGGAGGAACGATGCTTCGCAGAGGAACAGATCGACGCCCTCGGCGAGCTCGTCCAGGGCCTCGCAGGCACCCGTGTCGCCGGAGTACGTGAGCGAGCGGCCGCCGTGCTCGATGCGGATGGCGAAGGAGTCGACGGGGTGCAGGACCTTCTCCGTACGGACCGAGAAGGGGCCGATCTCGAAGGAGCCGGGCTTCAGCGTGTGGAAGTCGAAGACCTCGCTCATCGCCCGCTCGGACGGGGTGTCGCCGTGCGCGGTGGTCAGCCGCTGCTCGGTGCCGTCGGGGCCGTAGACCGGGAGGGGCCCGGGGCGGCCCCCGTCGTGCCGGTAGTAACGGACGACGAAGTACGCACACATGTCGATGCAGTGATCGGCATGCAGGTGGCTGAGGAAGATGGCGTCGAGGTCGTAGAGACCGACATGGCGCTGCAGCTCGCCGAGGGCGCCGTTGCCCATGTCGAGGAGCAGCCTGAAGCCGTCGGCCTCTACGAGGTAGCTCGAACATGGCGATCCCGCGGACGGGAACGAGCCGGAGCAGCCGACGACGGTGAGCTTCATGGAGCGTGAACCTCCGAGGCGTGGGAACGGGGAGGGTTCGTGCGGTCTGTTGAGCGGTTTGTCGAGCCTAAGGCGCGAAACAGCCGGTCGCTCCTCCACGGCCGTCCGTTGTGGGGGAACTCACCTGCTCTGTCACCGGTTCGATGGAAGAGGCCGGGACGCCGGTACGGTCGGGACATGGACATGTCCTGGTGGTGGATCGCGTTCGCCGTTGTCGTGCTGCTCGCTCTCGTCGCGGCGGTCGCCGACGGGCGGGGGCGGGGCGGACGACGGCCGGGCGGACGTTCCGGAAGACCGGCGGGGACGCGCTCCGGCGGGCGTCCGGGCGGGCGGACACGTCCGCCCGCGGGGCCGGGGCGTGGGCCGGGGCCGGAGCAGAGGCCGAGGCCGGGTGAGATCTGGTGGGCCGAGGTGCCGTACGAGGACGGGCCCGGGGCGAAGGACCGGCCCTGCCTGGTGCTGTCGGTACGGGGCGGCTCGGCGCTCGTCGTGAAGATCACCAGCAAGCATCACGAGGAGCGGCCCGGGGTGATCGCGCTGCCCGCGGGGACGGTGGGGGATCCGCAGGGGCGGGCGAGTTTCCTGGAGACGGACGAGCTGCGGGAGGTTGCCGTGCGAGGTTTCCGGCGGCGTGTGGGTGTGGTGGACGCGGAGGTCTGGGAGCGGGTGCGGAAGCTCGGGTGAGGCAGGGTGGGGCGGCGGCGCCGTCGGGGCGCGGGCTCGGGGGCCTGTTTCCCCGCTGGCCTCTTCCCTGGCCGGGGATCCGTCCCGGACCCCCCGCCTCGAACGCCGGCCGGGCCGGGAGATCTCCTCGGCCGCCGGACGCGCCGGCTGTTCAGCTCGTCGGTCGGCTCGTCCGGCGATCGGGTGCGGGGCCACGTGGTGCGGGACTGCATGGCTGCCGGGCTACGTGGCTACGCCCAGAGCTGGCCGTGCAGTGTTTCGATGGCCGCTTCCGTCGTCGGGGCCGTGTAGACGCCTGTCGACAGGTACTTCCAGCCGCCGTCCGCGACGACGAAGACGATGTCGGCCGGCTCCCCCGCCTTGACGGCCTTGTTTCCCACGCCGATGGCGGCGTGGAGTGCGGCGCCGGTGGAGACGCCCGCGAAGATGCCCTCCTGTTGGAGGAGTTCGCGGGTACGGGTGACGGCGTCCGCCGAACCCACGGAGAAGCGGGTGGTGAGGACGGAGGCGTCGTAGAGCTCGGGCACGAAGCCCTCGTCGAGGTTGCGGAGCCCGTAGACGAGGTCGTCGTAGCGCGGCTCGGCGGCGACGATCTTGATGTCCGGCTTGTGCTCGCGCAGGTAGCGGCCGACGCCCATGAGCGTGCCGGTGGTGCCGAGGCCCGCCACGAAGTGGGTGACGGACGGGAGGTCGGTGAGGATCTCCGGGCCGGTGGTGGCGTAGTGGGCGCCCGCGTTGTCGGGGTTGCCGTACTGGTAGAGCATGACCCAGTCCGGGTGCTCGGCGGCCAGTTCCTTGGCGACGCGTACGGCCGTGTTGGAGCCGCCCGCCGCCGGGGAGGAGATGATCTCGGCGCCCCACATGGCGAGCAGGTCGCGCCGTTCCTGGGAGGTGTTCTCCGGCATGACGCACACGATGCGGTAGCCCTTGAGCTTGGCCGCCATGGCGAGCGAGATGCCGGTGTTGCCGCTGGTGGGCTCCAGGATGGTGCAGCCGGGGGTCAACCGGCCGTCCTTCTCGGCCTGTTCGACCATGTGGAGCGCGGGGCGGTCCTTGATCGAGCCGGTGGGGTTGCGGTCCTCCAGCTTGGCCCAGATGCGGACCTCGTCCGACGGTGACAGCCGCGGCAGGCGGACGAGCGGGGTGTTGCCCACCGCGGCGAGCGGGCTGTCGTACCGCATCAGTTCATGCCGCCGGCGACGGCCGGGAGGATGGTGACGTTGTCGCCGTCGCTGAGCTTGGTCGAGATGCCGTCGAGGAAGCGGACGTCCTCGTCGTTGAGGTAGACGTTCACGAAGCGGCGGAGCTCGTTCCCGTCGACGATGCGCTCACGGATGCCGTTGTGGCGGGTGTCCAGGTCCGTGAAGAGGTCGGCGAGGGTCTCTCCGGTGCCCTCGACGGCCTTGGCGCCGTCGGTGTAGGTGCGGAGGATGGTCGGGATGCGGACCTCGATGGCCATGGCGTGGGCTCCTGTCGGAAGCGGGGAGGTGGCATGGGGCGCGCGGCTCTGCCCCCGCGCAGGGGTTGGTGCATGACGTATGGGTTGCTCGCGCCGCGAGCCCTGCCTAGGCCGTGCGGCCGGCGGGCAGGCAGCACGTACAGATCGCGCTGGAGAGCCTGCACAGGTCGACGTGCAGCCGCGCGACGAGCAGTGTGCCCGGCGTCTTGTCGCTCACGTCATGGGGAACCATGCGGTCATCGTATCGATTCCCGGTCCGCGATCAGGAATGTGATCTCACCTGATGGATGCCCGGTGTTCGACAGGTGGACAGAACCCGGCGGACGGGACCTCGGTGGCCCCGGTCCCGTCCGGCCTGTGGAACGCCGGGGCCGGGCGGTGCGGCAAGGTCAGGCGGGCTCGTACGCCTCGACGACCTCGACCGTCTCCTCGGTGATCTCGCCGTCCACGATGCGGTAGGAGCGGAACTGGAAGGGCCCCGCGTCGTCGGCGTCCGCGGTGGAGACGAGGACGTAGTGGGCGCCGGGCTCGTTGGCGTACGTGACGTCGGTGCGGGAGGGGTAGGCCTCGGTCGCGGTGTGGGAGTGGTAGATGATCACCGGCTCCTCGTCCCGGTCGTCCAGCTCGCGGTAGAGCCTGAGGAGGTCGCCCGAGTCGAACTCGTAGAAGGTGGGCGAGCGGGCGGCGTTGAGCATGGGGATGAACCGTTCGGCGCGCCCGGTTCCGGCCGGACCCGCGACCATGCCGCACGCCTCGTCGGGGTGGTCGGCACGGGAGTGCGCGACGATCTGGTCGTGGAGCGCCTGGGTGATGGTCAGCATGGCGCCAGGATAGGTGGGCCGCTCCCCGGTCACCGGCCCGCCTTCGTCTGCGGCCCCCCGTGCACCGGGGCGTGGTGCGCGGGGGGCCGCAGGGCGGACGCGGCCGGTGGGGCGACCGGTGGACCGGGGTGGGGCGGGACGGGGCGGCGGTGGACCGGTGGCACGTCCCGCGGGTGGGCTCAGCCCTTCGTGAAGGCTTTGTTCTCGGGGTTGCGCGCCTTGAGCACCAGGTACGAGACGCCGAGAAGGGCCGCCCAGAGCGGGGCGCAGTACAGCGAGATCCTGGTGTCCTTGTCGATGCCCATCATCACGACGACCACGCCGATGAAGACCAGGGCGAAGACGCCGGCGTACGGGGCGCCGGGGGCCCGGAAGGCGGACTGCGGGAGCACGCCGCGGTCGGCGAGGCGGCGGTAGCGGATCTGGCAGACCAGGATCATGATCCAGGCCCACATGCCGGAGATCGTGGCGAAGGAGACGACGTAGGTGAAGGCGTCGCCGGGCCACTGGTAATTGATCCAGACGCCGACGAGCATCAGGGCGGCGGAGAAGGTGGTGCCGGCGAGCGGGGTGCCGCTCCTGGTGAGCCGGGTGAAGAACCGCGGGCCCTGGCCGTTGAGCGCGAGGTCGCGCAGCATGCGGCCGGTGGAGTACATGCCGGAGTTGCAGGAGGACAGGGCCGCGGTCAGCACGACGAAGTTGACGATGCCGGCGCCGATGCCGAGGCCCATTTCCCGGAAGGCGGCGACGAACGGTGAGACGCCGGGCCGGAACTCGGTCCACGGGACCACGGAGAGGATCATGACGAGGGCGCCGACGTAGAAGACGGCGATGCGCCACGGCACGGTGTTGATGGCCTTGGGCAGAACGGTCTTCGGGTCCTTGGACTCGCCCGCGGTGACGCCGACGAGTTCGACGGCGAGGAAGGCGAACATCACGATCTGCAGGGTCATCAGGGTGCCCTTGATGCCGTTCGGGAAGAAGCCGCCGTGGTCCCAGAGGTGGGTGACGGACGCAGTGTCCCCGGCGTCGGAGAAGCCGAGGGTGAGAATCCCGGCGCAGATGAGGATCATGCCGACGATGGCGGTCACCTTGACCATCGAGAACCAGAATTCGAGTTCCCCGAAGAGCTTTACGGAGATCAGGTTCACGCCGTACAGGATGATCGTGAAGATGAGCGCCGAAACCCATTGCGGAATGTCGAACCAGAACGTCATGTACTGGGCGGCCGCGGTGACTTCGGTGATTCCGGTGACCACCCAGAACAGCCAGTAGGTCCAGCCGGTGACAAAGCCCGCGAAGGGGCCGATGAATTCGCGTGCGTACTCCGAGAAGGACCCCGACACCGGGCGGTACATGAGGAGTTCGCCCAGTGCGCGCATGATGAAGAAGATCACCAGGCCCGCGACGGCATAAGCCAGGACGAGACTGGGCCCGGCCTTGGAGATCGCCTTTCCCGCGCCGAGGAAGAGGCCGGTGCCGATGGCCCCGCCGATGGCGATCATCTGGATCTGACGGGCCCCGAGGGCCCGCCGATAGCCCTCGCCCGTCGGGTCGGCATCCGCGGCCGTTGCGGCCCGCCGGCCGTCCTGTCCCTCGTCGACCTGCGCCGATGTCATGTGCTGCGCCTTTCTCCACACCGATCCGCGGCACTGAGGCTGCGGATCGGATCCTGATCCCCCCGGATACGGATGGAGTGCCGCCGGCGGTCGCCGGCCTGTAGCGCCCTCGGGAACAGGGATGGCGTCCCCGAGTGGTCGTGAAGATTTATCACGGACACATGGGCGATTCACCGGACATTATGTGGCGCACAACACAGGAAGAAGCGGACAAGCGTTCCCAGTCGGTGCAAAAAAGACCATTCAGGTGATGGGATCGTTATGGGGATTTGAGCATCTATTGAGCGACCCCGTTGCGCGGGTGGCCGGCCGGCGGTGAGCACACGGGAACTCCGCCCCCGGGAAAGGCGGACCGGGGTACCCCGTACGCGGGAACTGCGTACGGGGAACTTCATACCCGGGAATTACGGCATCAGGGTTTCCACAAGGGTTTCCTGGAGCGCGCCGAGCCAGAGATAGGCCATGACCATCGGCTTGCGCGGATCGCTGTCGGGAAGCCGGTAGAGCGAGCCCGCCTCGCCCTCGTCGTCGTCGGAGACCTCCAGACGGGTGCCGATGGTCAGCCGGAGGTCGTTGAGGGCGCCGAGCCAGTTGCGGCATTCGTCGGCCGAGAGGGTGAGGACGGCACCGCCGTCGTCGGCGGGGGAAAGGGCGTCCAGAGTGCGTACGACAGCGAGGGCGTCATCGCGCTTGCGGGTGCGCAGATCGTTCTCGGTGAAGCGGCGGAACTCGGCGGAGGCCGCGCGCAGTTCGCTGTCCTCGTCGCCGTACGCCTCGGGGAAGAGACGGGCCAGGGCGGGGTCGGTGGGCGGTTCGCTGGGCCCCTCGGCGAAGAGGGCGGCGAGCGGGTCCTGACCCTCGGCGGGTTCGTCGCCGGGGCCGATCAGTTCCAGCAGCTGGACGGCGAGGGAGCGCAGGATCGCGATCTCCACCTCGTCGAGCGCGACGGCCGCGCCGCCGTCGGGGGTGGCCTCGAAGTGGCCGGCCATGGGTTTTCTCCGATGGTGGGTCGGGCGGGGCAGGACGGGTCGGGCGGGGCGGCGGGCGGATCGGGCGGGCGACCCGACCGGTCCGCCGGTCTAGTTGCGGTCCTGGGTGAGGGTGGCCCACAGTCCGTAGCCGTGCATGGCCTGGACGTCGCGCTCCATCTCCTCGCGGCTGCCGCTGGAGACGACGGCGCGGCCCTTGTGGTGGACGTCCAGCATCAGCTTGTGGGCCTTGTCCTTGGAGTAGCCGAAGTAGGCCTGGAAGACATAGGCCACGTAGCTCATGAGATTGACCGGGTCGTTGTGGACCAGCGTCACCCAGGGGACGTCGGGCTCGGGGACGACGCGACTGTCCTCGGCCGATTCGGGACGCTCGATCTCTGTGGGGGCGACGCTCACCCACCCCATGCTGCCACCCGGGAGGGGTCATCGCACAAACGACCCGAGATCTCGTCACTCTGACGAAATAGGGGTAGCATCCGGAACATGAACTCTGCGGACCTTGGGCGACGGGTCGGTGTGCCGTCGACCGCGCTCTTCACCGACCAGTACGAGCTCACGATGGTGCAGGCCGCACTGAAAGCTGGCACCGCCGAGCGGCACTCGGTCTTCGAAGCCTTCACCCGCCGGCTGCCGGAAGGGCGGCGCTACGGTGTCGTCGCGGGCATCGGACGGGTGCTGGACGCGGTGGAGAACTTCCACTTCGACGACGAGATGCTCACCTTCCTGCGCGAACAGGACGTCGTCGACGGACCCACGCTCGACTGGCTGGCCGACTACCGCTTCAGCGGTGACATCTGGGGCTACCCGGAGGGCGAGGTGTACTTCCCCGGCTCGCCCGTCCTGCGGGTCGAGGGCTCCTTCGCCGAGTGCGTGCTGCTGGAGACGGTGATCCTGTCGATCCTCAACCACGACTCGGCGATCGCCGCCGCGGCCTCGCGGATGTCCGCCGCCGCTGGCGGACGGGGACTGATCGAGATGGGTGCACGCCGCACCCATGAACTGTCGGCGGTGGCGTCGGCGCGCGCCGCGTACATCGGCGGCTTCGACACCACCTCCGACCTGGCCGCGGGCTTCCGCTACAACATCCCGACCGTCGGGACGAGCGCCCACGCCTTCACACTGCTCCACGACACCGAGCGCGACGCGTTCCGGGCGCAGGTCGACTCGCTGGGCCGGGGCACGACGCTGCTGGTCGACACGTACGACGTCGCCGAGGCGGTCCGTACGGCGGTCGAGATCGCCGGGACCGAGCTGGGTGCGGTACGGATCGACTCCGGGGACCTGCTGCTGGTCGCGCACCGGGTGCGGCAGCAGCTGGACGAACTGGGCGCCACCGGCACCAAGATCGTGGTGACGTCGGATCTGGACGAGTACGCGATCGCCTCGCTGGCCGCCGCCCCGGTCGACGCGTACGGAGTGGGCACGCAGCTGGTGACCGGCAGCGGGCAGCCGACCTGCTCGATGGTCTACAAACTGGTCGCCCGCGCCGGATCCGCCGACCCCGCGGAGCCACTGCGCGCGGTCGCCAAGAAGTCGCTCGGCTCGAAGGCGTCGATGGGCGGTCGCAAGTGGGCCGCACGCAGGCTGGACGAGAACGGGGTGGCCGAGGCGGAGGTGATCGGCACCGGTCCCGTACCGGCGGAGCTGGCCGACCGGCAGCTGCTGGTCGAGCTGGTCAAGGGCGGCGAGGTGATCGCCCGCGAGCCCTTGGACGCGGCGCGTGAGCGGCACATGGCCGCGCGGGCGGGGCTGCCGATGTCGGCGATGCAGCTGTCCCGCGGGGAACCGGTGATTCCCACGGAGTACCTGTGACGGAGCCGGGAGCGGGGAGCGGGGAGGGGACGGGAGGGACAGAGGCCACCGGAGCCGTTCGGCGGCCGGTTCACCCCCGATCGCCTGATTCACCTGATTCACCGGAATCACCGGAATCACCGGAATCACCGGAATCACCGGGCAGGCTCGATCACGTCCCCTCCCGAAGCCGCTTCCGAGTCTCTAGGCTCGAATACGCCCCCCATGACCGCCGACCGTCCCCCACCGAAGGACACCCGCCATGCACCGCGCCTTGATCGTCGTGGACGTCCAGAACGACTTCTGCGAGGGCGGCAGCCTCGCCGTGGCGGGGGGCTCCGACGTCGCCGCCGCCATCACCGACCTGATCGGCGAGGCCCAGGCCGGGTACCGCCACGTGGTGGCCACCCGTGACCACCACATCGACCCGGGCAACCACTTCTCCGCGCAGCCGGACTTCGAGGACTCCTGGCCGCCGCACTGCGTCGCCGGCACGGAGGGGGTGGGCTTCCACCCGAACTTCGCCCCTGCGGTCGCCTCGGGGGCGATCGACGCGGTGTTCGACAAGGGCGCCTACGCGGCGGCGTACAGCGGCTTCGAGGGCCTCGACGAGAACGGTGTGGGACCGGCGGACTGGCTGCGGGACCGCGGGGTGACCGAGGTCGACGTGGTCGGCATCGCGACCGACCACTGCGTGCGGGCGACGGCGCTGGACGCGGTCCGGGCGGGCTTCACGACGCATGTGCTGCTCGACCTGACCGCGGGGGTCGCCGAGGCGACCACGGACCGGGCGCTGGAGGAGCTCCGCAGGGCGGGTGTGAGGCTTTCCGGCAAGCCGGTGGTGTAGGCGGCCGTCCCCGGCCGCACCCCCTGCGGCGCCCCCGGCCCGTCCGGCCCCGCGCACCGGACCCGCCCCGCCGCCCCCGCGCGTCAGGCCGGGCGGCGCGTGGGTACGGCCGGGCGGAGCAGGGCGCGGATCGGGTGCCAGAGTTCCTGGGCCCGCTCCGGTCTCGCCCGCCAGAGCACCCCGTCCGGGTGGTGCAGCACAGCGGTGATCTCGTCCGGGGTGGGCGGCTCGGCGTTGCCTCGGAGGTAGACGGCGCGCAGCCCCAGATTGCGCAGCCGGGTCAGCGCGCGGGCCCGGTTGGCCGCGTGCACCAGGACCCTGATCGGGGTGCCCGGACCCGTTCCGTCCGTGGGACTGGGCAGGGTGATCGCCACCACCACACTGCCGTTCGGCAACTTGCTGAATCCTCCGCCTGCCATGGTCCGCGCTCCCCCGTGAGACATCGTGTCAATAAGGATCTGAACAAGACGCACCTAAACACGATCGGCCGCCGCCCGCTAGAGGGCGACGGCCGATCAAGCTCTGACCTGCGGAGATACGAGGCTACTTGTGCGAGGCCCCGACCTTGACGATCATCGTCGAGCCATCGCGCGGCTCGCTGACGATGGTGATCCGGGTGTTCGTGTCAGTGACCTGAACACTTCCGGTCTTGTTCTCCTTGTACCAGTAGGTTCCCTTGTGGTCGTCGAAGACCGGGATGCCCAGCTGCGGCTTGATCTTCACCGGCACGTCGGCGT
The DNA here is from genome assembly GCF_042887155.1 of Streptomyces sp. NPDC057963. NCBI lineage: Bacteria > Bacillati > Actinomycetota > Actinomycetes > Kitasatosporales > Streptomycetaceae > Streptomyces > Streptomyces sp. NPDC057963. Next base: position 111,650 of record NZ_JBHVPX010000011.1, on the reverse strand, counting down.
TGTGCAGCGTGAAGCCGTCGGTCGCGTACCGGCTGAAGGGCGCGTCGAAGGGCTGGATCTTGTTGCGCATGATCGTGCCGTTGGCCCACTTCAGCGGCTTGGCGTGGGCGTCGATCGGCAGGATCAGGCCCTTGCCCGGGTGGGCCGAGACGTTGTTGTCCTTCTGGGACCGGTCCCAGAGCCAGATGAGCAGACCGTTCTGGTACGGGTAGTGCTCGACCCAGTCCGGACGGCTCTTGGAGAAGCCGAAGTTGTACGGGCCGACCTTGAGGGTCTTGTCGTAGCTGACGTACTGGCGGTTCTCCGCGATGTAGAACTGCGGGTACTCCTTGGAGAACGACTCACCGACGCGGGAGAAGCCCTTGGCGGTCCAGCCGTTGTCGTCGCCCTCGGCGTTGTCCGTGAACAGCGCGGCACCGTCGGCGTTGACCGAGATGGTGTCGGCGGCGAAGCCGACGCCGCCCGCGCCACCGTCGGTGGTGTAGCGGAAGCGGATGTCGATCTTCTTGCCCGCGTAGGCGTCCAGCGGGTAGGAGAGCTTCCGGTACGCGCCGGAGACATCGGTCAGGGCCGGCTTGTCACTGGCGTCGCGCGGGATCGCCTTGCCGTCGGCCGTGCCGTCGATCGCGGTCCAGCTGGTGCCGCCGTTCTCCGACACCTCGGTGTAGAGGAAGTCGTAGTCCTTCTCGATGTCCCACCAGCCGGCGAGGTCCAGGGATGCCTTGGACTTGCCGGTCAGGTCGACCGAGCGGGACAGGGTGTTGTTCAGGTTGTCGCCCGCGTCGCTCCACCACTGCTTGGAGCCCTCGGCGGGCTTGGTGACAGCCGTGGTGACCGGCTTGTCGGGCAGCGTGACGACGAGCGCCTGCTTGTCCTTGGTGTTGTACTCGGACACGCCCAGCTTGTGCGTGGAGTTCGTCGCGGCCTTGGCCTCGGCGTAGTTGAGCCAGCCCAGCTGGAGCTTGTCCCAGGCGGTCATGTCGCCGGGCAGGTCACCGATCTGGTTCTTGCCGGTGCCGAGCCAGGAACCGGCCGACATCAGGGACCAGAAACCGACCGAGTTCTCGGCGGTGTTGGTGGTGTCGTACAGGTCGGGCAGGCCCAGGTCGTGGCCGTACTCGTGGGCGAAGACGCCCAGGCCGCCGTTCTCGGGCTGCGCGGTGTAGTCACCGACCCAGATGCCGGTGTCACCGATCTCGGTGCCGCCCGCCTTGTTGCCGGCCGGGCCGGTCGCACCGGCGTTGGTGCCGTACGCGTACCAGCGGTGCGCCCAGATGGCGTTCTCGCCCTCGACGCCGCCACCCGCGGACTCGTCCTCACCCGCGTGGACGATCTGGAAGTGGTCGATGTAGCCGTCGGGCTCGTTGAAGTTGCCGTCGTTGTCGTAGTCGTAGCGGTCCCACTGGTCGTACTGTGCGAGGTCCGCCTTGATCTGCTCGGGCGTACGGCCCTTGGCCTTCTGGTCGGCGGCCCAGGCGTTCACGCCGTCCTTGACCATGTCCCAGGCGTTGGCGCAGTTGGACGAGCCGCAGAAGTTGGACCCGTAACGGGCCTCGTTGTACGGCACCTTGACCCAGTCGGAGACCTCGCCGTCGACCGAGTAGCGCCCGGAGGACGTCTTCTCGTAGTACGTCTTCAGCGAGTCCTTGCCGGCGCCCGTACCGAAGTAGAGGTCCTGGAAGTGCGCCTGGTTGTAGTCGGCCTGCCAGGCGGTGCTGTTGTCCTTCTTGGGGTCCGGCTTGGCTATCTTGTTGTGCAGCGGGCCGGGCGTGCCGCCGTACTTCGGGACGGCCGGCAGGGGGCCGTCGCCGTCCGGGTCGAACATGGTCGTGTTGTCGACCTGGTCGCCGAACTCCACCAGGACCGTGAAGATCTTGTCGGTCTTCTCGCGGCCGAGCTCGACGTACTTCTTGTCGTCGAGCTTGACGACCTTGGAGCCGTTGCGCGTCGACACCTTCTTGTCGCCCGCCAGGACCTGCTCCAGGGCGGCCTGACGCTGGGCGTCCTGCTGCTTGCTGAAGGGGCCCTGGAGGTCGTGCTGGTCACCCTTGGCCGAACCCGGGTCGCGGCGCTCGACTACGGGCGCCTTCGCCCCCGATGTGTGGTCGTCCGCCTGGGCCGTGGCGAAAGCTGACGCCGTCGCGGCAGCAGTGGCCATGGCCACGACAACCGCTGCAGCGCGAAGCGCCCGTCTGTTAGTGGTCACTTGATGCAGTCCTCCCCGGCGTCCGCGGCTACGGCCCGGGGTGGTGTGGAACGGCCGTGCGCGGATACGCGTCACAAGTGACGACATTCGACCGGAGTTACGTGAGAAAAGACAGATCTTGACTTGCACAGGCCAAGTGCACTATGCAGGAGCGCTCTTCCGTTATCCGGACGTTCACCCTGCGGACAGGCAACCGGCGCGTCACGCCTCATAGTTGGAGTGCGGAATGACTCCGTGCGCCCCCCGTGCACCGGCACCGCGGGTTAGGCCGTGCTTACTACCGGTTCCTCTCGGGCATCCACCGTCGTACAGTCGATTGACAGTGCGACCGCGTCGAGAGACTGCCCATCCGATGCCCCGAGGGGGATACCGCCATGCCGCGTATCACTGCCGCACAGCTCTCCTACGGTTCGGTCACCGTCGTCTTCTCGACCCTCGCCATGCTGCTGCTCTCCCGTACCGGCTCGGGCCTCGGCATCGCCGTCATCGGGACCGCGGCACTCGCGCTCGGCCTGCTGGTGGCCGTGACCGTACCCCACCCGTCCCGGGCGAAAACAGCGAAGGCCGGGGCCGCGGCGCGTACGAACCAGGATCCGGTCTCCGCCGCCGTCGAGGCCGAAGGTCTCGCCCACGACGCCGTCCGGGCCCCGATCCCGCCGGTCCGCACGGCCGAACAGCGCGCGGCGGCGCGGGTGGACGAACTCCTGGGCGAGCGCTCCCGGAACTGACGCATACGGCCCCGGTCTGCGTACCGGCTCACTGACCGGGCCGGTACGCAGACCGGGGCCGTACGGGCATGAAGGGGCGTCAGGCGCGGGGGGACCTCGGACGCGAGGTCCCCGGCGCCGGAGGTTCTCAGTCGGTCTGGACGACCACCGTCTTCGCCGCCTTGTCCTGGAGGCCCTGGCGGTACGGCTTGTCCGTGAACATGAGCACGATGTTGATCAGCCACCACAGGCAGGGACAGCACAGCAGCGCCGGCAGCCACAGCACCACGGCCCGCAGGAACGCCGTCCCGGTGTCCGGCACCCGGCCGTCGTTGAGCATCGCGACCCGCAGCTTCAGCAGCCGCTTGCCGAGGGTCCGGCCGTCCTTGTGGGTGAAGTACGTGTCGTACGCGACGTAGACCACCAGACCGATCAGCGACCAGAGCAGCTGGTGCGCGCTGTACGTCTGGCTGAAGACATCGCCGACACCGTTGGTGCTGCTGCCGTTGTTGTTCACCTCGACCGCGCCGCCCCACGGCAACGAGATCAGGTACAGCGGGATCGAGATGATCAGGAAGTCGATCAGCCGGGCCAGAATCCGCTTGCCGGGCTCGCCGAGCGGCGGCATGCCGGCCAACGGGTCCGCGCCCCCGTACGGGCCGCCACCGCCGTAGGGACCGGGACCGTACGGCGGTGGAGGACCGGGCGGCGGGGGCGGCGGAGTGCCGCCGTAGGGCGAGCCCGACGACGGCCCCTGCGGCCCTTGGGGTCCATGAGGGCCCTGCGGCTCTTGCGGCCCCTGAGACCCCTGCGGCTTCTTGAGGAACGGGTCGTCCTCGGGCGGCTGACCGGACGTCGGCTGATCGTTGCTCATGGGGGCAGTGCACCCCGGCCCACGGGCACCCGCAACGGCTCAGGTGCGTTCGGGGGAACGGGCCGTCCCCCCGGCCCTCACCCGATGGGCCGTCAGCCGCAGGAGTGGGCGCCGCGGACCGGGTGCGGCGTCAGCCGGCGACGAAGGTGTGCGCCGCCTTGTCGTGCCAGCACTGGCGCCACGGCCGGTCGAACAGGCACCACAGCACGTTGGCGACCCCGACCACCAGGACGCCCAGCACGCCGTAGACCAGCCAGCGGCGCAGCGCGGCGCCGAAGGACGGGGCCCCGTGGGACTCGATGTCCCGCACTTCGAGTCCGCAGAGCTTCTTGCCGAGCGTACGGCCCCACTTCGCGGTCGGCAGCGCCTCCAGCACCACGCCGAGCACGAGGAACGCGCCGAGCACCGCTCCGAACAGACCGGCCGTGGTGGAGTCCACCAGCCATACGGTGACCGTCTCACCGGACAGCTTCGCCGCGCTGATCTTCTCGTCGATGTGGTCCATCGCCCGCGTGAGGAGTGGGAAACCGATCGCGCCGACGAGCGCGCCCAGCACCACCGTGTCGACGAGCCGGGCGGCGAACCGCTTGCCGAGACCGGCGGGCCTGGCCGACGCCTGTGCCTGCACGAGCTGCGCGAACGGGTCGTCGACCGGGGGCTTCCAGGGCACGACGGGCTGGTCCGGCTGTCCGCCCTGCGCGCCGAACTGCGGGTGGGGCTGCTGGGACTGGTACGGGAGGTGGGGCTGCTGAGGCTGAGGCTGCTGGACTTGGGGCCGGGGCTGCTGGGGCTGCTGGGGCTGCTGGGCCCGAGGCTGCTGGTGAGCCGCCGGGGCGGGCTGGGCGAGCTGGTGGGCCTGCTGCGCCCAGGGGGTGACACCGCCGCCGGGGCCGGGGGCCTGAGCGGGGTTCGGGGCCGGGGCGGGGGCGGGGGTTTGCGCGGGGGGCCGGCGCGCTGTCTGCGGCGATGTCCGCCCCGCTGCCCTGGGGGTGACGGCGCGGATCTGCATCGTCCCGTCCGCGGACGCCTGTTCCGTCGACCGGGCGGTGGTGGCGCGGCCCGGACGGTCGGCCCGGATCGCGACGGTGTTCTCAGGAGTGTTCTCGGGGGTACGGCCGCCGCCGTCACGCATGCCCGGCAGCGCACCGCCCGCCGGCTCCGGGGACGCGGGCCGACGCGGGTCCGCGGGAGCGCGGTCGGCCGGTGTCCGGACCGCCGGAGCGAGGTCCGCCGGTGGCCGGACCGCGGGGAGGCGGCCGGCCGGGACCTGGCCGGCCGGAGCCCGGTCCGCGGGCGTACGCGGATCCTGTCCGGGGTCCGGCGCCGACGGGCCGCCCTGATCGCCCTGCGGTCCCTCGCCGTCCTGCCCGCCGGGCTGCCCGGCGCCGCCCCAGGAGATCCGTCGGTCGCGTTCCCCGCCGAAGCCGGTCTGCCGGGAGGCGTCGGCCTGCCAAGCGGTGGCCGGTTCCGGGCGGTTGTCCGTGGACAGCGCCTCGTCGAGGAAGACCGGACCGGTCTCGTCGATCGGCGCGTCGGCCGCCGCGGACGACGGCTGCGGCTGCGGCTGCGGTTCGGCCGCCGCTCCGGCGGGCGCCGAGGGCATCGACTCGCCCTGCTGAGGGGCGGCCCGGCTCGTGCCGGGCACCCATGAAGCGCCGTTCCAGTACCGGACGTATCCGGGAATGGACGGGTCGGGGTAATACCCCTCACGGGGGCTTTCGTCACCGGGTGCCGGGGTTGGGGCGCTCATCACCGTGGTCCCGTATCTCTTCGAGGCCTCAATACAACGGGTCCACATCTATCAGACAGCCGCACGCCCCTGGGCCGGTCCAGGGGTTTGGGCCACTTTCCGGTCTCCCGGAAATTTTTTCCAGAAGTCGCGTCATAGTCGGCGGGGAGGGCGCTCTCTCCCTGTGCGGACCGGTCGCGGGACCGGCCCACAGGCACCGAGAGGACGTACTCATGCACACCGTCGTGGAACGCGATCTGGAGCTCAAGCTGGTTCTGTCGCCCGAACGCAGCATCCCCGTCCCTGCCCGGCTGACGTACCGCACGGAGGACCCGTACGCCGTGCACGTCGCCTTTCACATCGGCTCCGACTTCCCCGTCCACTGGACGTTCGCCCGCGATCTGCTGGTCGAGGGCGTCTTCCGGCCGTGCGGCCACGGGGACGTGCGGATCTGGCCGACCAAGGTCGACCGGCGCAATGTCATCTTCGTGGCGCTGACCTCGCCCGACGGCGACGCCCTTCTGGAGGTGCCGTCCGCCGCCGTGGCCGCCTGGGTGGAGCGGACTCTGCGGCTGGTTCCGCCGGGCACGGAGACCGAGCGGCTCGGTATCGACGAAGGTCTCGCCGAGCTGCTCGCGCCGCTGCCGGCCGACGATCTGTGGCTGAGCGACCCGTGGGGGTCGGACGAGTCGCAGGACGGCGACGCATGAGCAGGCACGAGCGCGGGCCCGGCCGACGCGGGCGTGGACGCGCTCCTGTCCGGCCGTCAGAACACCTTGCCGGGGTTGAGCAGTCCCAGCGGGTCGAAGGTCTGCTTGATGCCCCGGTGCAGTTCGACGCCCACCTCGCCGAGTTCGCGCGCGAGCCACTCCTTCTTCAGGACGCCGACACCGTGCTCGCCGGTGATCGTGCCGCCGAGTTCCAGCCCGAGCGCCATGATCTCGTCGAAGGACTCGCGGGCCCGCCGGGACTCGTCGGCGTCGGTGTGGTCGAAGCAGACGACGGGGTGGGTGTTGCCGTCGCCCGCGTGCGCGCAGACGCCGATGGTCAGGCCGTACTTCCCAGCGATGGCGGCGGTGCCTTCGAGCATCGCGCCGAGCTTCGAACGCGGTACGCAGACGTCGTCGATCATCGTGGCCGGCCGGACGGTCTCCAGTGCGGTGAGCGCCATCCGCCGGGCCTGGAGCAGCATGTCGGACTCGGCCGCGTCCTGGGCGGGGACCACCTCGGTGGCGCCCGCCCCGGTGCACAGCTCGGCGACGGCGGCCAGGTCGGCCGACGGGTCCGGGGTGTCGAAGGCGGCGAGCAGGAGCGCCTCGGTGGTGTCGGGCAGCCCCATGGCGGCCATCTTGTTGACGGCACGGATCGTCGTACGGTCCATCAGTTCGAGGAGTGACGGCGTGTGACCGCGCTCCATGATCCGGCAGACCGCGTCGCACGCGGCGGCCGCGCTCGGGAACTCGGCGGCCAGCACCAGCTGCCGCGGTGGCCGGGGCTTCAGCGCGAGCACGGCCTTGACGACGATGCCGAGGCTTCCCTCCGAGCCGACGAAGAGCCGGGTGAGGTCGTATCCCGCGACGCCCTTCGCGGTGCGGCGGCCGGTGGTGAGCAGGCGCCCGTCGGCGAGGACGACCTCCAGGCCCAGTACGTACTCGGCGGTGACCCCGTACTTCACGCAGCACAGGCCGCCGGACGCGGTGCCGATGTTGCCGCCGATGGTGCACGTCTCCCAGCTGGAGGGGTCCGGCGGGTAGCAGAGGCCGTACTCGTCGACCGCCCGGGACAGCACGGCGTTGACGACGCCCGGTTCGACGACGGCGATCCGGTCGACCGGGCTGATCTCCAGGATCCGGTCCATCTTCACCAGGGACAGCACGATGCAGCCGTCGCAGGCGTTGGCCGCGCCCGACAGGCCGGTGCGGGCTCCCTGCGGGACGACCGGGACGCGCAGGGCCGTGGCCGTGCGCATGACGTGCTGGACCTGCTCGACCGTGCGCGGGAGCACGACGACGGCGGGCGTGCCGGCGTCGCAGAAGCTCGCCATGTCGTGGGCGTAGGAGGCGGTGACGTCCGGATCGGTGATCACGGCCTCGGCCGGCAGACCCGCACGCAGTTGTTCCAGAAGTCCGTTCATGATCCAAGCGTGGCACCGGGGCCCATTGGTGTGAACCCGTCTGCGGCGGCCTTCGCAAGACGCGGTGTGCTCTTCGTACTGACGCAGAGTGATCAGCATGGATGTCATGCCGCAGCAGCCTCCGGAGTCCGCCGCTTCGCCGAAGCCTCCCCTCGAACCGCCCGGAAACGACCTCGCGGCACTGGACCCGGCGTCGTCGGCCGATCTGCCGCCCGTCTCCCTGCGCACGACGCTGCGCAGGGCGGCCATGGGTGTGGTGGCGGGTGCGGTGCTGGTGACGGGTGCGGTGGTGGCCGTGCCGGATGAGGGGGAGGAATCCGCGCCGCCGCCCGCGCCGGGCCCGGTTTCCCGTGCTCTGAAGGCGGCGGACATGGGCTATCCCGCCTCGCTCTCCGATCTGACGGCGCTGATCGGGGACCGGCAGCAGTGGGTGGGTACGCATCCCGCCGACGCGAAGTCGTGGGCGCTGCTCGGTACGGCCTACGCGGAATGGGGGCAGCGTTTCGCGGACGAGGTGTACTTCGGCCGGGCCGAGGGGGCGTTGAAGCGCTCCCTGAACGTCGAGCCGGGTGAGAGCGGGAACACGGCGGCCTGGGTGGGACTGGCGACGCTCGCCAACGCCCGGCGCGATTTCACCGTGGCGAAGAAGTGGGGCGAGACGGTACGGGCGCGGCAGCCGAAGCAGTGGACGGTGTACCCGGCGCTGATCGAGGCCTACGACGGCCTCGGCGACTACAAGGCTTCGCGCGCGGCGGTGGCGAGGTTCGCGGCGCTCCGCCCCGGCGCCGCGGCGCTCCTGCGGACGGCGCGGATGTACCGGGACCGCGGCTGGCGCGAGGACGCGCTGGCGAGCGCGCAGGACGCGGCGGACCGGGCCACCACACCGGCGCAGAAGGCGCAGTGCCTGCATCTGCTGGGCGAACTGGCCTGGGAGCGCGGTGAGCCCGAGGAGGCGGTGGCGCAGTACAGCGCGGCGCTGCGGACCGACCGCGCCCACCGCGCGTCGCTCGCGGGCCGGGCCGCGGCGCTGGTGGCGCTCGGCCGTACCGACGAGGCGCTGCGCGACTACAAGGCGGCGCTGGCCGGCCTGCCCCGGCCCGCGTACATGCTGGAGCTGGGCGAGTTGTACGAGTCGCTGGGCCGGGACGAGGATGCCCAGGACATGTACGCCCGGCTGCGCGAGGCTCTCGCGCGTGGCGACGGCCAGGGCGTGGACAACGCGCTCCTGCGCGGCCGTTTCGAGGCCGCCCACGGGGACCCGGCGGTGGCGGTGAAGCTGCTGAAGGCGGAGTGGGCCCGGTCGCACCGCAGCGCGGCGGTGGCGGACGCGCTGGGCTGGGCGCTGCACCTGTCCGGCGATTCGTCCGCCGCTCTCGCGTACGCGACGCGCGCGGTCGACGCGGGCGGGCGGATCGCCTCGTACGCGTCCCACCTGGGCGCGATCCAGCAGGCGTTGGGGGACTACGGTCCGGCGCGCCGCAATCTGGAGAAGGCCCTGCGCACCAACCCGCACTTCTCGCCGCTGGAGGGCCCGGCGGCCAAGGAGGCGCTGGACTCCCTGGGGAGCCTACCGGCGGGCGGCCCCCGGGACATGGAGCCCGCCCGGGAACCCGAACCGGCTGCGGCCGCCCCGCAATCCCCGGCACCGCAGCAGCAGGCGCCCACCAGGGCCTCGGCCCCGGCCCCGGCCTCGGTGGCGGGATCGAGTGCGCCGGACGCGAGGCCGGAGCCGCGGACGCCGGATCCGCGGACGGCGGCGGGAGCGTCCGTCCCCGACCGCGGCGCCCATGCTCCGGCCGGGGCGGCACCGCCCGCGCCGGGTGTCCGCTGACGGGGCTGCGGTCCTTCCGCCCCGGTCCGCGTCGATCCACGTCGGTCCGCCCGGGCCACGTCGGTCGAGTGCCGGTTCGGTCACCGGTTCGGTCGCCGGTTCGGTCGCCGGGTGGCTCGCGCTGTGCGGGCCACCCGGAACGTCGGTCGTCTACCGGTGCAGGGTGGCGTGGGCCTCGACCCCGGTCCTCCGGAGCGGACCACAGCCCCGGGCAGTTCGGCGCTGGCGGTCAGGGAGTCCTTCGTCCCCACGGGTGTCCACACCCCGCGACACCGCCGAGTAGCCGAGGGGAATTTCACCCCTCGGCCCTCACAGAACCGTGCGTAGCAGTTTCCCGTTACACGGCTCTTGTCGTCCTGATCACCAAGCCGAGGCGGAGACGGTTGTCTGCCGCTGCGGATGGGTGGCGCGACAGTCTCATTCCGTCACCTTGGAGAAGTCGAGTCGCCTTTCGACCATCCCGGGATCACGGAGATGCAGAACGACTTCTCCTTCTTCCTCGCGGATGTAGAAACCCGTCTCCGAGCCGCTCGCGTTTCCGCACGTCGCCCGGGAAATGACGACGTCGACCCAAGGCTCACCCCCCATAGAGGGGCGCTTAATACTCCATTTTCCCTCAGAGCCCTCTTTCTCCTCACCGGAACCGTCGGGAAACAAATCGGTGCACGAGAAACCGGAAAGCCGGACAACGTCGTTTCGCTCGAATTCCACGACCTCTCCACCGCCCCCCTTCCACGAGCCGTAAAGGGCAACCTTGGACACTGGAGACTGTCCGGATCCACCCCCCTGCCCGATGGAGCAAGCGTGGACGCCGAGGAGCGACACGAACGCCAAGACGCCAAGCCCGGTCCGCCTAACGGACTTCAATCCACTCACTCCATGCGACATTTATCTTCATTGGCTTCTGCCCCTCCGGGAAAGACTTGAGAGCTCGGTCGAACACCTTCTTCAGCAGCCCATTCGATTGACCCGACTTATATCCACCGCTGGTGGGGTTACGCATACCTGACTCGCGCGTCATGGTATCAGTCACGGTGAACTCCACCCGCGCCTTGGTGCCCTTTGCATCAGTCTTCGACACCTTTGCCGTGAGGGCGAAGGAACCAAGGACGGCACTCGACTTGTTATAGGAGCGCCCCTTGTCTTCAGGGCTTGTCCACTTATTGTCGAGCAAGACAGCCAGTCCGTCCTCGGCGATCTGGCCCAGCCTCTCCGTCTGGCTCAGATCCGACATACGGCGGTCGTAGCCCTTGCTCTGACCGGGCTTCATCCCCCGGAGATCCGTGCCCAATTTCTTTCGCACTTCGTCCAACCACCGCAGCCGCATTACTTCATCGGTGAACTCGTCACCTTCGGCGAAGGACCAGGAGGCAGGGGCCACGCCCACGAGCCAGGCGTTGAGGACGGTATACGAATCAACCGATGCAACGTTGACGGACATGCCCTTCCTCCACGCGTTCAAGGTGAGCTGACAGGCCGCGTCGCATTGCGTGGAACCGCCGCCGTGGCTGTCGCCGCCACCTCCGCCGCCGCTGCCCGGTCCGCCGCCACTGCTATGCGTTCCACTTGCGTTTCCGGACCTGCCCGGAGTGGGACTCGCCGGTCCGCTGGGGCCTCCGTCGCGCCTGGGCTCGCTGTGACCGGTTCCGTCGTCGAGCCACAAGCCGCTCGGGTCGCTGTATGCGACCGGGTTGTTGTTGGAATAGGTGTAGCCGTTCATCTGCTGGGGGTCGGCCAGGTCGAGGACCGGGTCGATGGAGATGAAGCGACCGAGGCCGGGGTCGTATTCGCGGGCGCCGAGGTGGGTGAGGCCGGTGGTCCTGGTGTCGTCGGTGCCGCCGACGAAGCCCTTGGTGCTGGGCCAGGCCGTGGGGGTCTGGCCGCGTATGGCGCCGAAGGGGAGTGTGCGGCGCTGGGTGAGGGCCAAATCTGCGGCCTGGACCGCGAGTTCGCCGGTTCCGTGGTGGTCGGCAATGGTGAAGGAGAAGGTGCCGTCGTCCTGGCGGATGGCTGTCTGGCCGCCGCCGAGGTCGAAGTAGCGGGTGGCCTTGGCCTTGTCGGCTCCGGTGGGGAGCGTGACCTCGGTGTTGCCCAGGTAGAGCGTGGCCTCGGTGCTGGTCCGGCTGATGAGCCGGTTGCCGGCCGCGTCGTAGAGATAGGTGGTGGTCTTGCCGTTCTCGGTGACCGTGGCGAGGTGGCCTTCGGCGTCCCAGGTCAGGTCCTGGCCGGGGCGGGTCGTGGTGTTGCCGCTCGGGTCGTAGACGTAGTCGTTGGTCGTGGTTCCCGTGGGTGCCGTAGTGGTGACGGAGGTGAGGGAGTGGGCCTTCGGCTTGCCCGGGTCGGGGTAGTTGTAGGTCCGCTTGGTGTCCTTGGTGGCGTCACCGGCGGTGCTGTGCTGGATTTCGGTGGAGCGGTTGCCGGACTTGTCGTACGTGAAGCTCTGCCAGTACGGGGCGGGCCCGCCGATCTGGTTGCCGGACGGCACCTCGGCGCAGGTGGTGACGGGCTGGGTCCAGGCTTCGGTGACGCGGCCGAGGTAGTCGTTGATGAAGCACTGGTTGTCCGTGCCGGTGCGTGAGACGTCCGCCATCGATCGGACGCTGCCGGCCTCGTCGTAGCGGTAGGTGACGTTGCGGTCCACACCGGGCTGGTCCTGGCGGTCGACGCGTGAGGTCGCGAGCCGCTGGGTGCCCCACTCGTAGGTGTTGGTGACCTGGGTCTTCCTGCCCCCGGTGGTCAGCCCCATCGTGTACTGCAGGGGCTTGCCCGTCAGGCTGTAGGAAACACTGGACGTCATGCCCTCGCCGTAGACCGTGATCGGCCGGAGGGTCTCGTCCTCATAGGTGTAGTTGGACGAGCCCCCGGGCAGCGATCCGGCGGCGGAGTAGCTGACACCACCGGTCAGCCCCGAAGGCAGGTAGGACGTACCCGCCTGATAGGTGCCCTGCAGTTTTCCTTCGGCGGCCGGGATGACAACGGCTGTCTTGGTGGCACGGTAGAGCCGGTCGTAAGCGGTGACCCTGGTGGTGTACGCCTGGCCCTCGACGTACCGCGTGGACTCGGCGAGCTGCCCCTTCGCACCGGTGACGGTGTCGTACACCTGCTTGGTCCGCAGGAGGCCCGTGGCCGAGCCTTCGCGTACCTCGGTCTGCCGGCCGAGGTTGTCGTAGAGGTGGGCCAGACCGGGCACATCGGTCCGCGAGCCCTTGGCGAAGGTCAGCTGCCCACGGTCGTCGTACGTGCTGTTCGTGGTCCCCTTGTCCGGGTCCTTCGCGACGGTCTGACGGCCGAGCTGGTCGTACTCGTAGCTCCAGCTGTTGCCTGCCGGGTCGGTGACCTTCTCCAGCTCGCCGCGCGGCGTGTGCTGGTAGGTGGTGGTGTCGTAGGCGGCGTCGGCCGAGCGGCTGTGGTGCTGACGCAACTCGGTGGTGTTGCCGCGGGCGTCCGTGAGGGTGGTGGTCGCGGTGCCGCCGACCGGCGGGATGACGACGGTGCGGTCGCCGCCGTACGTGGTCCTGGTGGTGTTGAGGACCGTTCCGCCGTCGCCGTTGCCCGCGATCTGCTGGGTTTCCACGGCCCGGTTCAGGCCGTCGAACGTGGTGCGGGTCTGGGTCTCGACGGACAACGCGTCAGCCGGCTTGAAGATCTGGGTGCTCGGCTTGCCTGTCGTGTAGTACGGGGCGAACGCCTTGGCGGCGAGCCCACGTTCGTCGTAGAAGACATCCGAGATGACGCTGCCGCCGGCCGGACCCGGGGTCTGGGTCTGCCGGTCGCGCAGGAACCCGTCGTAGAGCGCGTAGGAGGTGACCTGGCCGCCGCTGTTGTTCAGGCTCTTGGTCGCGACAGCGACCGTCTTGTCGGCAACCGTGTAGACGAACTCCTGGCTGGGAACCTGGGTGTTGCGCCGGTCCGGCAGCCACACCTTCGTGGACCGGCCCAGGGCGTCGTAGGCCAGTTCGGTGACGTTGCTGTTGGTGTCGGTCTTCTTCACCACGACGCCGCGCACGGGATCGACCGTGGTGACCGTCGTCTGTGCCGAGGCCGTGTCAGCGGCATTCGCGGGCGGCGTGGTCACCTTGATCTCGGTGGCCAGTCCGGTTGCCGGGGTGTACGTGGTGGTCGTCGTGCGTCCGTCGCTGCGAACGGTACGGACCGGGACGTCGGTTCCCTTGACGGTGACGTCGGCAACCAGGTCCGTGGTCTTCAGCTGTCGGCCGTAGCCGTCGTAGGTGGCACCCGCCTCCAGGTAGGTGGCCTTGCTGCCGTCGTGGACCTTCAGCGTGGCGGTCGCCGACGCGTCGCCCTTGGTGGGGGCGGCCCCGTACGCACCCCCGTCGTAGGCGGTACGGACGTCCGAGAGCACGTCCTTGGCACGGTCGGTCGTGGCGTCGCACGCCTTCGTGACCGTCTCCACCCGAGCGGGGAGGCTTAGTATGTTGGCGCCGGTGACCTCCGGGTACGTGGTGCGGGTGCACCGGTCGTCGGCCGCGGTGGCGTCGTCTCCGAAGTCGTCGACCTGGATGACCCGCCCCGCGACGGTGTCCTGCTTGACAGCCGTCGACGTGGTGCGCCACTTGCTACCCGCACCGTTGTCGAGCGAGACCCAGTCCTTGGTGCTGGAGGTACCGGTGAAATCGGCCGTCACCGTGCCCCAGTCACGGACCTTCTTCGCCGTCTCGTAGTGCCAGGGCCTGCTGACCGACTTGCTCAGGACCTTGCCGCCCGGCTTGTCGAACATGACGGACATGTAGCGGAACCCCGCAGCGGACTCGTGGTCCGTGATCGGGTCGCCCTCGCCCGCGCCGAGAGTCACCGAAACTGTCTTCGTGCCGCCGGCCTTGTTCTTCCGGTCGCCGTCCATGCCGCGCAGGAAGTAAGAGTCCTGCTGCGTCTTCATGGCCGCGTCGCCGCCCTGGCCACCGGTCCGGACCCGGACCTGGCCATAGCCCCGCCACTGGGCCCAGGTCTTCTCCTTCTCCTTGGTCAGGCCGTCGTCGTCATCGAAATGCCAGGCGGCGTCTCCCAGGTAGTCATAACGCGTGACCTGGTCGGGTGCACCGCCGATACGGTCCGTCGCCGTGACGGACGTGGTCACGTACTTGTTGAACCAGTGCTGCTCAGCCGGGTCGGAATCGCTGCCGCCGATGTACTGGGGGAAACAGCGCGTGGTGTTCGTCTCCGGGGTCGGCAGAGCGTTCCAGTCACACACCGCGGCGGAGTAGTTGGCGCTGATCTGACCGCCGGACTCGTCCGCCACACCGGACAGCCGCGACTTGATGAACGGTGCGAACCCGTCGCCCGTCTTGTCCAGACGGTTCGCCAGCTGCTCGTAGGCGAATGTCGTCTTCGGCAGGGTGATGGCCGGTGTCGCGGACCGGCCGGTGTGCTGAATGCTGTCCAGCAGCAACTGGTAGTCGGTGTCGGCCATGCCCCAGCGGTGGTCGAGCTTCCAGGAGTCGGCCTTGTCGTACGTGCCGCCGGAGTTGAGCGCCTGGGTCGTGATGTCGGTCAGACGCTTACGCGTCCAGAAAGAGGGCGACAGTCTGCCCTTGTCACAGCTGGTGCCGGCCTTGCAGTTCAGGTCCCAGGGCGTGTCGTACCAGTAGAAGGACTTGGTATCGATGGTGTCCGCCGCGCAGGTGACACCGGACTCCGGCAGACACCGCTCGGCGTTGTCGAAGACGACCTGCGCCAGTGGCTTCGTCGCGTACAGATCGTTCGACTTCTGTCCGTAGTCGATGCGCTCCAGATAGCCGCCACGGGTGTACGCGGTGTCGTCGTCCGCCTTGAGGTTGCGACCGTAGGAGTTGGTTTCCTTGGTGTAGTGGTAGCTGATCGCGTTGCCATGGGTGTCGACGACGTAGTCGAGGTTCCATCGCCAGGCCTGCTGGCACCAGGAGTCCGCGAACGTCGCGGCGTGGCACTTCTCACCGGTGTCGTTGCCGTAGACCGGCAGCGTCCAGGTGGAATCCGTGGTGTCCTTGCCCGTGCTCCAGCCGGGCAGTCGGTTGTAGCCGAAGTAGTACTGGGTGCCGTCCGGAGCGGTCAGACGCCAGTACTCACCGTCGTTGTCGCCGTTGCCGCGGTCGGCCGACTCCAAGCGCTTGATCCGGGTCCCGTCGTCGTGCTTCAGCTTGAACTCGTCGTTGCCCGCCGGGACGAGCTCTCCGCCTGAGCCGTTGAAGGAGATGAACGCGTTGTCATAGGCCCAGCACATGTCGCCCGGCTTGCTGCCGTCGGCGTTCTTCACACCGTCATCCGCGCACGGCTTGTAGCGGCGCTCGATGAACCCGGGCCACAGGTCGAAACCGTCACCCACCCACGAGCCCTGGTTGTTCGTCCCACCGGTCCGGCCGTCTATGGAGCCGGAGGAATACGAAAGGCCGACACCCGGCTTCAGTCCTCCCGGGACATCAGGCGTGTCGATGTCGTACGACCAGGTGAAGTCGCCGGTGTTGAGGTTGGTTCGCCAGGTGGAAGAGGGGGCGAGCGGCGTGGCCTTGTAGTCCCCCTTGTCACCTGCGGCCGAGGCCGTCGCGGCGAGAACCGTGGGCCCTCCGGCCCGCAGGCTGACCGACTCCGCTGTCAGCGTGTGCTCTGCCGTGTTGTTGGTGGCAGCAACGGGTTCGCCGGAACGGCATTGCTTCTTGTCAGGGGTCGTGAGCGCGCACGCCGGCAGCTCGACCAGTCGCAGGCGCGACGCGAAGGATCCGCCGAACAGCTCCGCGTAGGAGGCGTAGTCGACAGTCAACGCGATGGACGTCCGCTCCGCTCCGGAGCCCGCGGCCTTCGGAGCAAGGCTGAACAAAGCACCACTCACACCGGCTCGCTCGGCCTGCTCACGACTGAGGACGCGCGAAGTCACACCGCTCGGCGTACGGGGGCCGGTGGCGCTCCGGGCCTCGGCCGATGCCTTGTCCTGGGCCCGGCCGATCCCGATCGGCTGCCCCTTGGGCACGGCGAACCGCTTCGCCCCCTTCGCACCGGCTTCCGGCATCGCGACCGTCGCCTCGGTCGCCTGCGGCAGCTGCGCCCTCGGGGCCCTCGACGGGACCTTGGGCCCCGGGGTCCGCCTACGCGGCTTGACCTCGACTCCCTTGCTTCCCGCGACCGGCTCCTCCGCCTTCGGGAGACCGGGCAGATTCGAGACCGCAGCCGTTGACACCGGAGCTGCCACGGCCTGCAGGAGAGTGGCCACCAACACTGCGGAAACCGCCAGCGACGTGCGGCGGAGCGCTCTGCTTCTGAAGGTGAACCTTGTTGTGTGTCTCATGCGTGGTGTGTCCATCACTGCCGGGCGCCGTATGCCGTTGGGAACGGGCACGACGCGAAACTGAAGGGGCACGCTCGTGAGGGGCGGGCGGGCGCCGGTCCGGACGTTGATCGCGGTCCGGCGCCCCTGCTCTGCGGCTATGTCAACTGCCGGACGGAACTTCGGTCGGAATGTCGAACCAGGTGTTGGCGAGCTGGCTGACCTGTTTCTCGCTCAACGCCCCCTGGAACGCCCAGACATCGTCGATCGACCCGGCGAAGTATCCGCTGGTCGTGTCCGACATCGCGTGTCCCACCCGCAACGTCTTGCCGGCCTTGAACGTCAGTACGTCATCTGCCCAGGCGACCAGATCCTGGCAGGCACTGTCATCGGCGGCGCCGTCTCCGTCGTTGTCGCCACAGGCGACTTCCTGGAGCACCCCATTGACGTAGAGGCGGGCCTCCTTGGCGAAGCCGTCGTAGACCACGGCAAGGTGGTTCCAGTCGCGCACGTCGTAGAACTCCGTGCTGCTGACCTGCTTGGCCGGAGCACCTGAGGTGTCCGCATCGGGAAGCGTCAGCTCCCAGCGGCCCAGTCCGGTGACATCCGCGGGATCGGGCTGGAAGCGCACGTCGAAGGCGCTGCGCGCGCTGCCCGCGGCGCTGACCACCGACATCGAATGGTCTGGCTGAGCGGCTGCCTGTGCCCAGGCGGTCACGGTGAAGCTCGAACTCGTATCGACAGGCACGGCCGGGATCGCCGCATAGGCGTCGACCCCATTGAGCTGAAGGCCGTTGAGGTCGATCATTCCCGGCCCGAGCTCCGCACCCCCGTACAGACTCATGGGCTGGTTCCGGCCGGTCGAGTCCGGAGTAGTGGCGGGTGAACCCGTGCTCTTCTCCTCGAAGTTCCAGCGGCCCTTGAGCACCGGGCTCTGGCGGAACAGTTGCTGAACCTCATCGGCGGACACCGGCCGGTCGAAGAATCGGACGTCGTCGATCTGGCCGGGGAAGAACGAGTCCGGCCGGCCGTCGTAGGAGCCGGCCCCGATCTGTACCGGTCCACCCGCGTACCAGGTCGTGGACGCGTTGGCACGGCCGGCCTCGACTCCGTTGACGTACAGGATCAGTTGGTCCACCACGGTGTCGAGCACTCCGACGAGATGTACCCATTCTCCGCCCCGGGCCGTCGTGCCCTCGGCCTGGATGGCACGGATGGCACTCGAACCGGAGGTGTCGGAGACGAACTGATTGAAGACCCAACGGTCGTACGCGCTTGAGTAATACAGCTCGAACGCAGGTCGGTGGACGCCGGTCTGAGTGGCGATGATGCCCGCATGATTCGGCTTGGTCTCAGGAAGCTTCGCCCACGCGGACACGGTGAAGCTGCGCTGATTGTTCAGATGAGGCGCCCCGGCGGTGGCGTAGTCGTCCGTGCCGTCGAGCGTGAGCGCGTTGCCGTCCATACCGGGCTTGCCGGTGACGGCGCCTCCCTTGAGGACGGCCGGGAAGACATCCGCACGGCCCGTGATCTTCGTGGCGTCGGCCGCCTCGTCCATGGGAAACACCGCGCGGGCCGGCCTGCCGGAGCCGATGGGCTGCTTGTTGTAGAGGCTCGTCACCTCCGCTGCGGAGACCGGCTTGTCAAAGATCCGTACGTCGTCGATGGCGCCGGGGAAGAACGAGCCCGGCCGACCGCTGTACGAGCCCGCACCGATCTGGAGTCCACGCCGGGCATCCCAGGGCGTGCTGTGCAGGGCTGTGCCGACCAGTACCCCTTGGACGTAGAGCTTCAGCTCTTTCGAGGCCGAGCTGTAGGTGCCGACCAGGTGGGTCCACTTCCCGGCGGTCACACCGCCAGGGGCATCCGCCATCGCACGTACGGCACCCGCGGTTGCCGAGTCGGACGTGTATTGGTTGAAAACCCAACGATCATATGCCTTGGAGTAGTACAGCTCGAAACTCGGACTGTGGTTTCCGGGCTGCGCGGCGATGATCGCCGCCGTTTCCGGCATCTTTGACAGATTCGCCCACGCCGATACCGAGAATCCGGTCTCGGTGGAGACGGCGGGGATATCCGTCTCGGCGAAATCGTCGACACCGTCGAACGACACCGCCGTCCCGATGACCCCGGGAACACCGGGGGTGGCTCCACCTCGCAGCGTGGCGACCTGGGCCCCCGCGGTGCCCTTCGCTTCGGTCGCCCCGGCCGCGTCGTTCATGCTCCAGGCGGCCTTCTCCGGTTGGCCGGCCTTGACCCGGTACTGGTATGTACGGATCTCACTGCCGTTTCCGGCCGCGTCGAATGCCTGAGCGGTGACGAAATTCAGCCCGGGTTCGGAGGGCAGAATCCTGACGGTCTTCGCCACACCTCCTGATGTCGCCACCGTGTTCTTCGACGACGGATCACTGTTTATCCCGTACCAGTATTTCGTCACATCGCTGTTGGCGGCCTTCAGTTCGAACGCGCCGTATTTACCCACCCCGTCGAACCATGGGTCCTCCGGGTTCCCGGGATCAGAAGCCGGGTAGTCGCCCGAGGTCACGGCCGGGGCCTTCGGCACCGAGGTGTCGTAGGTGAAATAGCAACCCGTGGGATCGCCTGCGGTCGACCAGGGGGAGTACTGAGCTCCGTCATAGGAGCGGACGTACCAGGCGATCTGTTTGTTCGGCGGTATCGAGGTCGGCAGGCTGATCGCGAAGCTTGAACCGGACGGCTTCGACGTGGTCCTCGCCGGACTCCACCGCGCAACAGCCCCCTTGCCGTCCCCCGTGTCCCAGGAAGCCTGGAACTGCACCGAAACACTGTCGCCGTCGGGATCTGTCACATTGTTCGCGTATATCTTCCCCAGGGTACGGACCCGGGCTGCGCTGTCCGGGCGCTTGCACGTTCCGCCGTACTCCATCGACAGCTGCGACATCTTCACCTGCGCCGGCGGGCGGTTGTACTTCACCCGAAGAAACGCCTTGTCCGAGAATCGCTTCCAGCCGTATCCGTCCACCTCGCTGGCCGCCTGCAGACCGAAGGTCATCGTGGCCCACTTGCCGTTCGCGGCCTCCTGCACAGCGGACTTCACGTCGAACTCCGCATCCTTCGCCGCACAGCCGTCGGACCCGTATGCGAAGGACTTCGACGCCAGCTCCTTGATCCAGAACCCTGACGCGTTCTGCGAGTTCCATGTCGTCGACGACGAGATGTCCTTCGTCCGCCACAGCTGAACGCTGCGCGCAGAACACGAGGCCGACCAGGTGTTCCGCACCACGAACTCCGCCGACAGGACCGACTTGCCCGCGAACGTCGAGGTGGGAATCCGGTAGAACAACCGCTTGGTGTCATTCGGGGCGCAGTAGCTCCAGTTGCAGTACCCCATGCCTGCCGTGGACTCACCGTTGAACTTCCATTGCGGGGAAGAGGCCCAGTACTTGGAGGCCATCGTCCACGCCGAGGCCCGCGGCGAATACCACTGCGGATCGATGAAGACCGGATATGTGGTGTCTGCGCCCCTCAGCACATCGGCGTCCGGTGTCAGTACGAGCTCGTCGCCACCCGCCGCGATCTTCACACCCACCGGGGCAAGCCGTCCCGACTCCGTCGGCGCCGGCTCCTCCCCCGCCGCCATCGGTCCGGCCGCATCCGCCGACATGGGCGAACCGGCCGCGGCGGAAACCTTCTCCCGATTTCCGGGTGCAGTGGTGCTGGAGTCCCACATCATCGGCTTCGGCGCCTCGAACACCGTCCCCTGCGCACCTCGGTCGACGGCCTGGAGCCCCCCGTCGGCCGTCTTGTTCACGTCCATGCCCTGGGCGTCGAGCTTCAGACGCAGTTCGGCGAGCTCCTTGCTCTCCGCGGCCTCTGCCGACTTCACCACCAACAGCTGGGTGAATCCGTCCTCCTGCGCCTCCATGCGCAGATCCACATCCGGGAGGACATTGCTGTACGTGGCGGTCGCGCCGTCCAACTCCGGCGCGGGCAGCTCCCCGGGCCACGACAGGGCCAGCTCACGACCCGCCTTCTTCATGCGCACCAACGGGGCGCTGCCGCCCCCGGAGAATGTCAGGCCGACGGTGCTTGCCTTCGGCGCGACGCCACCCCCGTCGGGCCGGGTCAGATCGGTGTCGACCGGCTTCCACTCTCCACCGACCCGGACTCTCACCGGACGCAGATACTCCCGAGCCTCCAGATTCCCGTCGGCCGTCGCGAAGACATCCCGGCTTTCCCCACGCAGCGACATCACCTCGACAGGCTTGCCGGTGCGCTTCGCAGTGTCCTGCGCGGCGGCGACGCTCGCCTCGGGGGCGGGTTCGGACTCGGATGCCGTTGGTGCCTCGGGTGAGGCAGCAGCAGCAGCTTGCGGTGCCAGAGCCGCCACCGCGGCAAGGCTCACCGCGGCGGCTACGACCCCCGCTCCGCCCCGGGAACGCACACGTCTCCACACAGAACCCACCCCGACTCCCCCAAGAAGATGAAGATCCCCTGAGAAATAGGATCTTGCAGGGACCCTATGTAGAGACCATGTGAATAACTAGAGGTAGTCGGCACATTACTCACACGAAACAGGACAAGCAGTATGTGATTCGCCTCATCACCGGGCACGCGACCGCCGTCCGGAACGCCCTCGTGCCGGGGCTGAAGTGACATCGGCCGGTCGAGGTGTCACGTCGCGCGAAGGATGCCCTGCCACCCCGCGGACCGAGGGGTCCCGTCGAGGGCCTGCGGCGGTCGGCTGCTTCCCGGCCGCCTCATCGTTCAGTGTGGTCAAGGAGCCGATCGGCCTGCGCGTCGTGTGCCGGAGGTGTGCCCGCCGACGCCCGCCGACAGGAACGGGACATGCGGGCGGGGCCCCCGGATTCGCCGGAGGCCCCGCCCGTACGCCTGAAGGTCAGAGGTTGCCGCGCTTCTCCTGCTCGCGCTCGATCGCCTCGAACAGGGCCTTGAAGTTGCCCTTGCCGAAGCCCATCGAGCCATGGCGCTCGATCATCTCGAAGAAGACGGTCGGGCGGTCCTGGACCGGCTTGGTGAAGATCTGCAGCAGGTAGCCGTCCTCGTCCCGGTCGACGAGGATCTTGAGCTCGCGCAGGATCTCCACGGGGA
This sequence comes from Streptomyces sp. NPDC057963, assembly GCF_042887155.1. Taxonomy (NCBI): domain Bacteria; kingdom Bacillati; phylum Actinomycetota; class Actinomycetes; order Kitasatosporales; family Streptomycetaceae; genus Streptomyces; species Streptomyces sp. NPDC057963. The sequence goes on along the minus strand of NZ_JBHVPX010000011.1, from coordinate 89,826 downwards.
CGCGGGTCTCGCCCGCCCACTCGCCGAGGGTGTCGTAGTACGAGTCGGGGGTGTCCAGGAACTGGACGCCGGCCGCCCGCATCGCGCGCACCGAGGCGACGATGTCGTTCGTGGCGAGCGCGATGTGCTGGACGCCCGCGCCGCCGTAGAACTCCAGGTACTCGTCGATCTGCGACTTCTTCTTGGCGATGGCCGGTTCGTTGATCGGGAACTTGACCTTGAGCGTGCCGTCGGCGACGACCTTGGACATGAGGGCGGAGTACTCGGTGGCGATGTCGTCGCCCACGAACTCCTTCATGTTGGTGAAGCCCATGACGGAGTTGTAGAAGCCGACCCACTCGTTCATCCGGCCGAGTTCCACGTTGCCAACGCAGTGGTCGACGGCCTGGAAGAAGCGCTTGGCGGGCGGCTCGACGATCGGGGCGGCGGCGACGAAGCCGGGCAGGTAGGGGCCCTCGTAGCCGGTGCGCTCGACGAGGGTGTGGCGGGTCTTGCCGTACGTGGCGATGGCGGCGAGCACGACCGTGCCGTGCTCGTCCTTGGCCTCGTGCGGCTCGGTGAGGCCGAGGGCGCCGTGCTCGACCGCGTAGGCGTAGGCCGCGCGGGCGTCCGGGACCTCGATGGCCAGGTCGACGACGCCGTCGCCGTGCTCGGCCACATGGTCGGCGAGGAAGCGGCCGTGGTCGGTGGACGCCTTGATGACGGAGGTGAAGACGAAGCGGGCGGAGCCGTTGGTCAGGACGTAACTCGCCGTCTCACGGCTGCCGTTCTCCGGCCCGGAGTAGGCGACCAGCTTCATGCCGAAGGCCGTCGAGTAATAGTGCGCGGCCTGCTTGGCGTTGCCGACGGCGAAGACGACCGCGTCCATTCCCTTCACCGGGAAGGGGTCGGCCTGCCGGGCAGTGTCGGGGGTGGTGTGCAGAGTCTCAGTCATGTCCGAAGGCTCTCGCCGCTTCGCAAGGTGCGCAACAGTTCGCGAATCCCCTGGGCAATCTGCCTAGCGGATCGGGATGATGGCCGGGCTATCTGTACATGATGACCATCACAGAGACCCCCCGGAGGCGCACCGTGGCGATCGATCGACTGGACGGCCGGCTCATCGTACTGCTGGCCCGTGAGCCCCGTATCGGCGTCCTGGAGGCATCGCGCCGGCTCGGCGTGGCGCGCGGGACGGTGCAGGCGCGCCTCGACCGGCTTCAGTCGAATGGAGTCATCCGCGGATTCGGCCCGACGGTCGATCCGGCGGCGCTCGGCTATCCCGTCACGGCGTTCGCCACGCTGGAGATCAAGCAGGGCCAAGGGGCCGATGTACGGGCCCATTTGGCCGGTGTCCCGGAAGTGCTGGAGCTGCACACCACCACCGGCCACGGCGACATGCTCTGCCGTCTCGTCGCGCGTTCCAACGCCGATCTCCAGCGGGTGATCGACCGGGTTGTCGGTTTTGATGGCATCGTCCGGGCCTCCACGGCCATCGTCATGGAGAACCCGGTCCCGCTGCGCGTCATCCCGCTCGTCGAGCAGGCCGCAGGGGACGACGACTGAGCCGAGGAGGAGCGTGTGAGCTTCTGGGAGTACCTGGGCAATCGGCACCAACAGCTGCTCACCGACGCGTTCCAGCACGTCAGCGCCGTGTTCCAGTGCATGGTCATCGCCACCGCGCTGGGCATCCTGATCGGGGCCGTCACCTATCGCAGCGGATGGGCGGGGTCGCTGGCCATCATGTCGACGGCGACGATCCTCACCATCCCGTCCCTGGCCGCGATCGGGCTGCTCATCCCGCTGGTCGGGCTGGGCGTCCCGCCCACGGTGATCACCCTGACCCTGTACGGGCTGCTGCCCGTCGTCCGCAACGCCATCGTGGGGCTGCGCGGGGTCGATCCGGCGCTCGTCGACGCGGCGAAGGGCATCGGGATGTCGCGGCCGGCCCGGCTGTTCCGGGTGGAGCTGCCGCTCGCCTGGCCGCCGATCCTCACCGGCATCCGGGTCTCGACCCAGATGCTGATGGGCATCGCCGCCATCGCCGCGTATGCGTCGGGCCCCGGTCTGGGCAATGAGATCTTCCGCGGCATCGCCTCGCTGGGCAGCGCCAACGCGATCAATCAGGTGCTCGCCGGCACGCTCGGCATCGTCGTCCTCGCCCTGCTGTTCGACGCCGCGTACGTCCTGCTCGGGCGGCTCACCATTCCCAGGGGGATCCGTGCCTGAGAACGCCGACTCCGCGACGACCGGATCCGGGAGCACCGGCTCCGCCGCCGGGAGCACCGCCGCCGGCCGTGCCGGGACGACGAGGACCACCTCCGGCGCGACCATCCATCTGGACAACCTGACCAAGCGCTATCCGGGCAATCCGAACCCGGCGGTGGACAACGTCACGATGGACATCAAGGCGGGCGAGACCGTGGTCTTCGTCGGCCCGTCCGGCTGCGGGAAGTCCACCACCCTGAAGATGATCAACCGGCTGATCGAGCCGACGTCCGGGCGGATCAGGATCGACGACGAGGACGTCACCGACATCGACCCGGTACGACTGCGCCGCAAGATCGGTTACGCGATCCAGTCGTCCGGGCTCTTCCCCCACATGACGGTCGCGGAGAACATCGCCCTCGTACCGAAGATGGTCGGCTGGTCGAAGGCGAAGGTGCGGGACCGCGTCGAGGAGATGCTCGATCTCGTCGGCCTGGACCCCCGGGAGTTCCACGGGCGCTACCCGCGCGCGCTCTCCGGCGGACAGCAGCAGCGGGTGGGCGTGGCTCGGGCCCTGGCGGCCGATCCACCGGTGCTGCTGATGGACGAACCGTTCGGCGCGGTCGACCCGATCACCCGCGACCACCTCCAGGACGAGCTGATCCGGCTCCAGCACGAGCTGCACAAGACGATCGTCTTCGTCACCCACGACTTCGACGAGGCGATCAAGCTGGGCGACCGGATCGCCGTGCTGCGGGAGCGGTCGCACATCGCGCAGTTCGACACTCCGGAGGCGATCCTCACCAATCCGACGGACGACTTCGTCTCGGGGTTCGTCGGTGCCGGGGCGGCGCTGAAGCGGCTCAATCTCACGCGCGTACGGGACGTGGAGATCGCCCAGTTCCCGACGGTGACGGTCGACGACCCGCTCCAGTCGATCTTCAACACGCTGCGCAGCAGCCTGCACAACGAGCTCCTGATGCTGGACCGCAGGAACCGCCCGTACAAGTGGCTGCGGCGCGGCGACCTGATGCGGGCCCGGGGTTCGCTGGCGCGTGCCGGGCAGCTGGTCCACGACACGGTGACGCGGGACGCGACGCTGCACGACGCGCTGGAGGCGGTGCTGACCGACAGCGGTGGACGGGTCGCGGTGACCGGGCGGCGCGGCGAGTTCATCGGGGTCGTCGACATGCACACGTTGATGAACTCCGTCCACGAACTGCTGGAGGCCGACCGGCTCACCGCCATCGAGCACCAGCACGACCTGGAGGAACTCCGCACCCATCGGACCGAACAGGAACTGGAGGGCGGCGCGGGCGCATGAATCCCACATCTCCGTTCGACCCCGGGCCGGGGCGTACAGCGCGCTCCCCCCGCCGGGTGCCCGCGTCCGACAAGGACCGTCCGCCTGGCGAGCACGACGTCAAGGGCCATGCCTTCCGCGACGAGGAGGAGGAACCCCCGCCGCCACCGGCGCGGCCCGGACGCCGGATCACCTGGCGCAAGCTGGTCCTGCTGCCGGCCGCGCTCGTGATCGTCCTGGCCGTCACCTATCTGTGGATCACCGGCGTCCACCTCGACTCGATCGCGAGGAACTCGCTCACCGGCGGCAATGTGCAGCTGCGCTGGTGGCAGCATGTGAGGCTGACCGCGATCTCGACGTTCTGGGTGCTGATCATCGCCGTCCCGCTGGGCATCGCACTGACCCGGCGCAGGCTGCGCAGGGGCGCTCCGCTGGTCACCGCGCTCGCCAACGTCGGGCAGGCGACCCCGGCGATCGGCCTGCTGGCGCTGCTGGTGATCTGGCTGGGCATCGGACCGTCGACGGCGATCATCGGCATGGTGATCTACGCGGTGCTGCCGGTGTTCTCCAACACGGTGGCCGGCCTCAAGGCGATCGAACCGAACCTGGTCGAGGCCTCGCGCGGGATCGGCATGTCGGCGCTGGGCACACTCACCAAGGTCGAACTGCCGCTCGCCGTCCCGCTGATCCTGGCCGGTGTGCGGACGGCGCTGGTGCTCAACGTCGGCACCGCGACCCTGGCCACCTTCGTCGGTGGCGGCGGTCTCGGGGACCTGATCACCTCGGGCATCCAGACCCAGCGGATGCCGGTGCTGGTGCTCGGTTCCGTACTGACGGTGGTGCTGGCGCTGCTGGTGGACTGGCTGGCCTCGCTGGTCGAGGTGGCGCTGACCCCGCGCGGGCTGGAGGTGGGGTGAGATGGGCCCGCGGAGCCGGTGGCCGAAGAGGCCGGGTGCGGGGGGACGGCGGAAGGTGCGTGCCGGGCTCGTGGGGGCGGTGGCTCTGGCGCTGGCACTCTCCGGGTGCGGGCTGAAGAGCGGTTCACCGATGGTGGACGACGTGGTGCCGGGCTCCGTCGGCCGGGGGAAGCCGCTGGACGGTGCCTCGCTGACCGTCACGTCGAAGAACTTCAGCGAGAACATCATCCTCGGCCAGATGATCGGCCTGGTCTTCAAGGCGGCCGGGGCGGAGGTCCTGGACCGGACGAACCTGCCCGGTTCGATCAGTGCGCGCGAGGCGATCGTCAAGGGCGGCGCGGACGCGATGTACGAGTACACGGGCACCGGCTGGATCACCTACCTGGGCCACGCGAAGCCGATCGCCGACCCGTTGAAGCAGTGGGAGGCGGTCCGGGACGCGGACCGGAAGAACGGGGTGACGTGGCTGCCGCAGTCCACCCTCAACAACACCTACGCGCTCGCCGTCAGCAGGAAGAAGAACGCGAAGTACCACCTGCGGACGCTCTCCGACGTCGCCGCACTGGCGAGGAGGAACCCGTCGGCGGTGACGATCTGCGTGGAGAACGAGTTCGCCTCGCGCGACGACGGGCTGCCGGGGATGGAGAAGGCGTACGGGATGTCGATCCCGGCCGGCAACATCAAGAAGATGGACGGCGGGATCATCTACACCCAGGTCTCGAAGCCCAACTCCTGCCTGCTGGGCGAGGTGTTCACCACGGACGGCCGGATCAGGGCCATGGATCTCGACGTGCTCGTGGACGACAAGCACTTCTTCCCCAACTACAACGCCGCACCGGTCGTCCACACCAGGACCTTCGAGAAGTACCCGGAGATCGCGGGGCTGCTCGACCCGCTCAGCAGGAAGCTGACGACGGAGGTCGCGCAGGAGCTCAACGCGAAGGTGGATGTCGAAGGGCAGGACCCGCACGAGGTGGCGAAGGACTGGCTGCTCCGGGAGGGGTTCATCAGGAAGGGGTGACCCCCTCCGGAGCTCCGCCGCCCTCCGTGAGTCCTCCGGCGGATGTCGCAAAGAAGTGGTTGCAAAGACCCTGTTGCAAAGACTGCTTTGTAACTCTACAGTTGAGCCATGCCCGCAACAGAAGATGGCGGCGACAGCCCCGCCGACGAAGAGAACGTCCACCTGGTCGACGCCCGCACCCTGCGCGGGCTCGCCCACCCCCTGCGCCTGCGGCTGCTGAGCGCGCTGCGGGAGTTCGGCCCCGCCACCGCCTCCGGCCTCGCGGACCGGCTCGGCGAGTCCAGCGGCGCCACCAGCTACCACCTCCGGCAGCTGGCGGCGTACGGCTTCGTCGAGGACGACCCGGAGCGCGGCAAGGGCCGCGAACGCTGGTGGCGGGCCGTCCACGCGGGCACCGCCTTCAACACCGGCCGGTTCCTGAGCCATCCGGACCCCGAGGTGCGCGGCGCCGTCGGCGTCGTACTCCACGAGATCGCCACCTCGCACGCCCAGGAGCTGAACACCTGGCTCGGCACGATGCACGAATGGCCCGAGGAGTGGCGGCGCGGCTGGGACGTCAGCGATTTCAAGATGCGCCTCACCCCCGACCTCTCCGCGGAGCTGATCGAGAAGGTCCACGCCCTCTTCGAGAGCTACCAGGACCGGGTGCCGGAAGGCACCGAGGGTTCGGCCCTCGTCCGTACCCATCTGCACGCGTTCCCGCGCCCCACAGACTGAGAGGAACCCACCATGCACCCCGACACGCACCTGCAGCTGCACGCCGTCCGCTCCGCCGAACTGCGCCACCAGGCCGACGAGTTCCGCTTCTCACTCCGCGTCCCCCGAAGGAACCTGCGGACCCGACTGGGCTGGACCATGGTCGAGTTGGGCCTGCGCCTGATACCGAACCGGCCCACACCGGCATTCCACTCGCCCCGTACGGCCTAGCACGATGGACGGGGGGAAGAACGCGCGGGACACCACACCCGCGGGCATGCGTGACCGCAGGCCGCTCGCATCCGTGCTGGCAGCCAACTCCATATCCACCGCCGGGACTTCACTCACCCTGATCGGGGTGCCGTGGTTCGTCCTGGAGACCACGGGCAGTGCGGGAAGGGCCGGTGTCGTCGCCTTCTGCGCGACACTGCCGATCGTCGTCTCGGCACTGATCGGCGGGCCCGTCATCGACCGGATCGGACGCCGGCGGGTCTCCGTCACCTCCGATCTGGTGTGCGGCGTCTCCGTCGCCGCCATACCGGTACTGCACTACGCGGACGCACTGGCGTTCTGGATGCTGTGCGCGCTGATGGCGGTCGGCGGACTCCTGCACACTCCCGGCAACACGGCGCGCTACGTCCTCGTACCGGATCTCGCCGAGCACGCCGGGACCACCCTCGCCCGCGCCGCCAGCCTCTTCGACGCAGTCTCGCGCGGCGCCCGGATGGTCGGGGCGGCGCTGGCCGGCGTACTGATCGCCCTGGTCGGCGCGGAGACCGTCCTGCTGCTGGACGCCGCGACGTTCCTGACGTCCGCACTGCTGATCGCGTCCGGGGTGCGAGGGGTCCGCGCGGCCGAACCGCGCAAGGCCGCCGAGCCGGTCACGCTGCGGGCGTACCGCACCGAACTGCGCGAGGGATACACCTACTTGCTGGGCAACCGGCTGCTGCTCGCGGTCGTGGTGATGGTCCTCTTCATGAACGGCACCGACCAGGGCTGGAACGCCGTCCTGCTGCCGGTGCACGCCTCCGCCGAACTGGGCGGGGCCAGGGACATCGGACTGCTCACCGCACTGTTCGGCGCGGGCGGGCTGACCGGGGCGCTGCTGTACGGGTGGTTCGGCCACCGCTTCTCGCGGCGGGCCGTGTTCACGGTGTGCGTGCTGCTGTGCGGTGCGCCCAGGTACGCGGTTGCGGCGCTGACCGGGACGACACTGCCGCTGGCCGTGACCATGGCGCTGAGCGGCATCGCGGGCGGGATGCTGAACCCGATCCTGACGACGGTGATCTACGGAAGCGTGCCCGACGAGCTCCGCAGCCGGGTCTCCGGGGTCCTCACGGCGGGCGGCGAACTCGCCATGCCGGTGGGCGGTCTCGCGGCCGGCCTGCTGGTGGAGAGCGCGGGCGCGCGGGGTGCGCTGCTGGCGATGGGCGGGGTGTACCTGCTGGCGACACTGAGCCCGCTGGTGTTCCCGGTCTGGCGCACGATGGACGGGGTGGGGAGCGAGGCCGAAGCCGGGGCTGGGACCGAGGCCGAAGCCGGGACCGGGGCCGAAGCCGGGACCGGGGCCGGGGCCGAGGGCTCGGTGGCGGCTGCTGCCGTGCCGTCACCGGCCCGCGAGGTCAGCAGCTCGGGACCTTGCGCCCCTGCTCCAGTGCCTGGAGCGAGGACACCGCGCTCTTCAGGGTCGTGACGGGGATCAGCTGGAGCCCCTTGGGCAGCTCGGCGCCCGCCTCCGTGCACTCGGCCTTCGGGACGAGGAAGACGGTCGCACCGTCACGGCGCGCGGCCTGAGTCTTCAGCGACACCCCGCCGACCGCCCCGACCTCGCCGTTCGCCTGGATCGTGCCGGTGCCCGCGACGGTCCGGCCACCGGTGAGGTCGCCGCCGGAGCCGTCGCCGTCGAGCTTGTCGACGATGCCGAGCGCGAAGAACAGGCCCGCGCTGGGGCCGCCCACATCGGCGAGGTGCAGGGTGACGTCGACCGAGCCCTTGGGCTTGCCGAGATAGTTCAGCGCCGCGTCGACGGCGGAGTTCTGCGACTTCCGCATGTCGTCGAGGTTGTGCTGCTCGATCTCCTTCTCGGAGCCGCCGGTCGGGTAGACGGATTCGCGGGGCAGGACCGCCCGGTCCGTCCGGAACCAGCTGTCGATCACATCGCCGGCACCGACGTCGGCGGTGGGCCCGGTCGCGACGATCGTCGTCATCCGCAGCTCGCCCCGGGTGGTGCGGGTGGGCGCGCCCTTGATGCTGATCACAGGGGTGCCGTGATCGCTCCCGAGCACGTTCGCGGTCGTGCCGGGCTGCGCCAGCGTGAACGGCAGCGGCGCGAAGGCGGCCACACCGAACAGGGCGACTACGGGCAGGGCGCACAGGGCGAGGGTGCGGGGGCGCGAGAGACGAGTGAGCACCCGCCCAATCTAACCACCGGGGCGGGTGGTGCGGGCCGTGCCCCGCCCCGGCCCGGCCCTACCTCAGCGCGTCCGCCACCTCGCGGGCCGCGTCCACGACCCGGGGACCGACCCGCTCGGGTACGGAATCGGCGAGCATCACCACGCCGACGCTGCCCTCGACCCCGGTCACCCCCACCAGCGCGGCCGCCGCCCCGCTCGCCCCGGCTTCCAGCTCGCCGTGGGTGAGGGTGAAGGCGGTCTCGCCCACCGGCTTCTGGCGGGCGGCGAGGATCGCACGGCCCGCGGCACCCCGGTCCAGCGGGTGGCGGAACCCGGCCCGGTAGGCCACGTGGTAGTCGGTCCAGGTCGGCTCGACGACCGCGACCGCCAGCGCGTCACTGCCGTCGACCAGCGTGAGGTGGGCGGTGGCCCCGATGTCCTCGGCGAGGGACCGCAGCGCGGGCAGCGCGGCTTCCCGTACGAGCGGATGCACCTGGCGGCCCAGGCGCAGCACGCCCAGGCCCACCCTGGCCCGGCCCCCCAGATCACGGCGCACCAGGGCGTGTTGCTCCAGGGTGGCGAGGAGGCGGTAGACGACGGTGCGGTTGACGCCGAGTTTGTTGGACAACTCGGTGACGGTCAGACCGTGGTCGGTGTCGGCGAGCAGCTTGAGGACCCGTAGTCCCCGGTCGAGCGTCTGGGAGGTCTCCGCGGTCACGACGCCCTCTCCTCTGGTGGTGAGCGGCGGCGGCTGGTTCCCACGGAATGTGCGCCGCCGGTCCCAGCGGCGACGCACGGAGAGGCCGCCGGCCTGGCCAAGGCACCGGCTGCGCTCCGCGGCGGCGTTGCCACGGGGCGTTCATTTTTTTGGACAGTAGCGAGCCAGTCCGCTCAGCGGAAGACCTCGTCCAGAATCCGGGCGCCGGTGGAAGTGGAGTTGCGGTGAAGAAGCATAAGCGCCGGTCAGTGAGGCGTCGGCCGAAACCTGGATGTCTACGCGCGTCCAGGTCGACCGACGCCTCGGCGACGCTCCGTATACCGGACGTGAACGGGCGTTAACTCACCGTGAACGACTGTTGCACAATCTTTCCGTTCACGAGCACCTCGCAGGCCCTGATCGCCCTCGTCGCCGGATCGCGGACGGTGAAGTTGAGGGCGAACGTGCCGTCGAGTCCGACGATCCGGGTGACATACGTGTCCGCGGTCTGCTTCCCGTCGGCGGTGCGGCCGGTCACCGACACCGTGGCGACGGGGGCGAAGCCCCGGCCGGTCACCTGGACCGCCGTGCCCACGGGCCCCTCGGGCGGCGAGAGCGCGAAGGCCGGCCCGGCCGGGACGGTCCCGTCCTGGACGGTGAACGCCGCCGTCTCGGTACGCGGGTTGACGAGGACCTCCCGGACCCGGATCGCGACGGTGTCGGTGGCGTTGACCGTGAAGGTCTGCGAGAACGCTCCGTCCAGCCCGACGACCTTCGTCCGCACCGGGTCGGACGTCTGCGATCCGTCGGCCCGCAGCCCGACGAGGGACACGGTGGCAACCTTCGCGAAGCCCTGGCCGAGAACGGTGACGGCGGTCCCCTTCGGCCCGGCCGACGGGGTGAGGACGACGAAGGACGGGGCGACGGTCAGCGGGGTGAGGGCCTGCGCTCCCCCGGCGGTGACCTGGAGCGCGTACACGGCGCGCGGGGTGGATCCGGCCACGGTGACCGTACCGGCGAGGGTTCCGTCGGCGTTGATCCGGAGGGTGGAGCCGCTGATCCGCGCGCTGTCGCAGGCGGTGCCGTCGGCGGCGCAGAGCGCGGCGGCGGGCGTCGTGCCGGTCGGCCAGTCGCCGCCGGAGAGGGTGATCGCTCCGCCGGGTTTGACCTTCGCGGCGCCCGCGGAGAGCGTCGCGGAGGCATCGGTCACGGTGAACGGGGTGGTCAGTACGGTGGCCGGGTCGTTGCCCTCGTCGACCTGGATCGAGGCGATGGCCGGGTCGGAGACGGTGAAGTCGACGCCGAACGTGCCGTCGGGGGTGCTCTTCACATAGACGGCGGTGTCGTCGAGCGTCGCCCCGCTCGCGTCCAGGCCGACGGTGTTGATCCACCGGTCCTGGAAGTAGTTGCTGCCGGTGACCCTGACGACGCTGCCGACCGGTGCGCCGGCGCGGGAGAGCGCGATGGCCCGGGGCCCGGTGGGCAGGAACGCCTTGACGGTCAGGGGCGCGGTCGCCTCCTTCGTACCGTCACCGACCTTCACCAGGTACGAGCCGTCGGGCACCGTGCCCGCCGCGGCGAGCACCGCGCTCCCGGTCAGCTCGCCCGAGCCGCTGATCGCGAGGGTGCTGGAGACGAACTTGCCGGTGTCGCAGCCGCCGCCGTCCGCCGCGCACAGCGACGGGACGGGGGTGGCGCCGGCGGTCCACAGGCTGCCGGACAGGGCGACCCCGGTGGACGGCCGGACTGCGGCGGTGGGCGCGGTCAGGGTGGCCGGATGCCCCGCGGTGCCCTCGGCGGTGACGGTGCCGATGGAGCCGCCGCCACCGGTCACGTCGCACGGGGTCTCATAGGTGGAGCCGAGCACCTTCGTACGCGTCAGATTGCGCACCGGTGTGAAGGAGATCGGTCCGCTCGCGTCGGCGGGGATGAGGAAGTCCCCTTCGTACGGCGGGATCTCGATGGGCTTCCCGGACGGGATGTCGAGGTTGATCTGGGGTCCGGTGACGGTGACCGTGCCGGTCGCCCCGCCCGACATGGCGAAGTCGATGCTGGGCGTGGTGGGCACGTCGCTCAGGCTGAGTCCGCTGGTGGCGGGCGACGGGCCGAGGGTGACTTTGGCGTGGACCTTGCCGCCCGGGTCGACGATGGCCGGCGAGAGGTCGACGCTCATCTGCTGCGGCCCGGTGGCCTCGCCCTGACCGGCCGGCAGGGTGCAGTGGACGGTCGGGGTGACGGTGCCCGCGTGGGCGACGGGGGCGAGCGCGACGGTTCCGCCGGTCCAGACGAGCACGGCCCCTGCGGTGAGGGCCATGGCACGACGCAGCGCCGCACCGGGTCCTTCCGTCCTTCTCGATCTCGGTCGGGCGAACATGTGGTTCCTCCATGACTGCGGGAATCCCGCGAATTCGGAAAGGGCGACGCCCGCCTGCTCCTTCGCGATACGGAGCAGGCGGGCGTCTCCGGGACTCTCCCCTGACGGATCTCAGAGAAGAGTGAGGGTCAGGGTGGCGCTGTAATCTCCGGGCCGGGTGAACGAGGGAACCGTCAGCGTGAGATCGGCGTCGGCGTCGAACCGGCCGCCGGTGAAGGGGCGCGAGCCGTCCGGATCCATCCGGCAGAGGCTGGCCGCCTCGCTCCCGAGCGAGGCGGGCGATCCTGCCACCGGCACGCCCACGCTCCCGTCCTGCGCCGTGCACGTGGGTGTCCACCGGACGGCGTCCGCCGGGATGGTGCCCCCGTCGGTGCTGGTGAAGCCGGTGAGGGTGGCGGTCAGCGACCAGCCGCTGTCGACGCCGCGGGCGTCCTCCACCTCGACCCGGTTGAGCCGGGAGCGCTGCACACCGCTGCCGGTGCCCAGGACCGTCGTACCGAAGTCGACGGTGTCGCCGTCCTGGACCATGGACAGTGTCCCGGCCCGGACCGAGGTGTTCAGCTTCTGGTCGGCGGTGCCGCCGTCCCCTCCCCCGTCCGTGGTGACGGTGAACGGGGCGGTCCGTACGGTGGCCGGGTCGTTGCCCTCGTCGGCCTGGACGGCGGCGACGGCATCGGAGATCACGGTGAACTCGACGGCGAAGGTCCCGTCCGGGCCGCTCTTGACGTAGACCGCGCTGTCGTCGAGCCCGGTGCCCGCCGCGTCGAGGCCGATGACGTTGATCCAGCGGTCCGGGTTGTAGTTCTTTCCGCCGACCGTGATCACGCTGCCGACCGGTCCGCTGCTCCGCGAGAGGGAGATCTCGCGGTCGCCGGCCGCGACGGCCTTGACGGTGAGGGGGGCGGTGGCCTCCTTCGTACCGTCGTTGACCTTCACCTCGTACGCGCCGTCCGGCACCGCCCCGGCCTCCGCGAGGGTGGCCGTGCCGTGCAGCGTTCCGTAGCTGTCGATGGTGAGGGTGTGGCTCTTGAACTTCAGCGGGTCGCAGCCGCCCCCGCCCGTCGCGCAGAGCGAGGGCACGGGGGCACCACCCGGCGTCCAGTCCGAACCACCCAGCGTCACGGGGGTGTTGGGGCGTACGGGATCGGCCGGGGCGGTCAGGGTGGCGGGCTCGGAGCCGGTGCCCTCGGCGGTGACGGTACCGATGGAGCCGCCCCCGCCGACCACGTCACAGGGTGTCTCGAAGACGGAGCCGAGCACCTTGGTCTGCGTCAGTGTGCGGACCGGGGCGAAGGAGATCTCCCCCGAGGCGCCCGCAGGGACCAGGAAGTCGCCCTCGTACGGCGGGAGTTCGATGGGCTTCCCGGCCGGGACGTCCATCGTGAACTCGGCGCCCCGCACGGTGACGGTACCGGTCGCCCCACCGGACATGGCGAGGTCGAGGCTGGGGATGGTCGGCACGTCCTCCAGCGCGAGCGCACTGGTGGCGGGGGACGGGCCGAGCGTGACCTTGGCGTGGACCTTGCCGCCCGGGGCGACGACCGCGGGAGAGAGTTCGACGGTCATCTCCTGCGGCCCGGTGGCCTCGCCCTGGCCGGCCGGCAGGACGCAGTGGACGGTCGGGGTGACCGTACCGGCGGCCCGCTGCCCCGCCTGCCGCGCATCCGGCGGCGCGGCCTGGGCGGTGGCCCCGGCGCAGCCCAGTGACAGTACGAAGCAGGCAGCGAGCAGACCGGTCACGCCGGATCTTCGTCGTCGAATCACCAGACACCCCTCCATGACCCATTGATTGCGCACATTGAGGAGGTCACGTGCGGAGAAGTCAAGAGAGAACTGACTGATCTTTATCTGAAATGCCCGAAAAGCATTTCCACGGGCACTTTAAGTGCACCTGTTGGCATCTCTTGACATCTTCGAAGGCCACAGTTTCACTGCACCCGACATGCCGGGCCCGGCACGCAGCTCCGCAAGAAAGATCGACTGCGATTCCCAAGGGTTCACACGATTCCCACGGTCCCCGCGATTCCCACGAATCCTGTGGATCTCGCGAATCCTGCGAATCCTGCGAATCTGCGGAATTCAACCGGAAGGAGTCCCCCGTCATGTCCATCACTTCAGTACGGTCGTCGACGGTACGGCCGCAGAACCGAAGACGCGTCCGTGTCCCGCTGGTGCTGGCCGCGGCCTGTTCCGCGGCCGCCGCGCTCGCCCTGGCGCCGACGGCCCAGGCGGTGACCCCGCTGACCGCGACGGCCACGTACGACTGCGGGACCTGGGGCAGCGGTCTCGCCACCCTGACCGCCGTCGACTCGGGCACGGCCAAGACCATCAAGATCACGTCCACGGCGATCACGATGCCGCTGGGCACCAGTGCCGACCCGAACAGCATCACGACGACGCTCAAGCTCACCAAGACCTCGGGCGGCGTCACCAGTCAGGTGCAGTTCTCCGGAAAGACCAACCCCGGCATGACCAGCCCCAACCCGATCACCCTGGGACCGCTGAAGCTCACCTCAGGCACCCTGGCGGCGGGTGACCGCACCGACTCCGTGGTGCTGTCCGGCCCGCCGAGCGCCACGAACTGGTCCCTGCAGATCGTGGCCTCGTCCCCGACGTCGGCCACGGTTCCGTGCGTGGCCACGGTCAACCAGTCCGCGGCGTTCGTCTGGTAGCCGTTCGTCCGGCAGCCGCATTCGATCCGCACGAACGACGCCGGCCCGGGACGGAGGCCACCACCCCCGCCCCGGGCCGGCACCCGCACGCCTCTGCCGCGTCACGGCACGCCCTGCGGGTGGCCCGCTCCCGCACCTTCCCGACGCCCTGCCGGACCTGCCTCGCTTGCCGTTGATCATTTCCATTCGTGGTCAACTCTTACGGCAACTGCACCGCCCCATTGATAAAGTGACGCACCGTATACCGCCCGCAAGAGCGACATACGGGAATCATTGGGACTGCGGGGAAGGTAATCACCAGTGGCATGGGACGAATGGGAGCAGCTGAAATCCGAGGCGGCGGAGAGACACTCGACTCAGATGCAATTGAACAAATTACCGGTCGAACCGGGCGGCGGAGGGCCGGTTCCCCAGGGCGACCTGAAGGTCGATCAGCAGGACCTGGCGGCTATCGGCAATACCGCGTACCGGATGTACGGAGATCTTGAGAAGGCCGGTGACCACGCCCGCGCCGCCACCCAGAAGGCCGCCGGGGGCCTCAAGACGGAGACCTTCGCCATGGGCGCGGCGCTCGATCACGTGGCGTCACGGTGGATCGACCAGGTCCGCTCCCTGCTGGATGCCTGCGCCCACATCTCGAACCACCTCGATTACACCAAGGGCGCCCACGCCGGCGACGAGGTCTACATCGGCACGACCATCAGCAACATCGACACGCTCGACAAGGGCTTCAGCGAGAGGCCGGGCCACTGATGGACCTGGATTCCCTGCGCTTCGCGAACTTCACCGACCTGGACGCCGCCATCACCGACTGGGGGCAGATGGTCGCCAAGCTCAAAGCCCTCCAGGGGGACGCCAAGGACGATCTCAAGGCCAAGTCGGACAAGGCGAACTGGGCCGGTGAAAACGCCACCGTGACCCGCGCTTTCGTGGACAAGACGGCCGGAGAGTTCGCTGACGCCCACACCCAGGCCGAAACCGTCACGAAGATCCTCACCGACACCCGTGGGGAACTCGTCGGCTACCGCACACAGCTCAACGACGCGATCCACCGCGGGGCGCAGAAGAACCTCACCGTCCAGGACCTGGGCGAGGGATCCTTCACCGTCACGATGAACATCCACCCCGACCGGGCGGCGAAGGGCACCACACTGCCCGAGCACACCCAGCAGGACGTCGACACGTTCCGGGACGAGATCCAGAGCATCCTGAAAAAGGCCACGGAGAGCGACACCTCGGCGGCGAAGGTACTCACCCTCATCGTCGACCAGGCCAAGTACGGCTTCTCCGACGCCAGTTACTCGGACCGCGACTCCGCGGCCAAGGCAGTGGCGGAGGCGGAGAGGATGGCGAAGATCCTCAAGAAGGACCCGCACGACGTCACGCTGACCGAGCTCGACACGCTCAACACCACCCTGGCCGCCTACAAGAACGACCCGCTCTTCGCCGAGCGCTTCGCCACGCAGGTGGAACCGAAGAAGGTCCTGGAGTTCTATGCCGGGATCGCCGACCCGTACCAGGGCTACGGGACCGACCGGGCCCGGATCGAGCAGGCGAAAAAGCTCCAGAAGAATCTCGGCATCACGCTGGGCACGGCCACGCTCTCCGACAGCGACGCGATGGAGCGCTGGGAGCGGCAGATGGTGCAGCTGGGCCCGGACCGGCTCGGCATCGACGACGCCACCGACCCGACGGGCTTCGGCGTCATGAGCAACCTCATGCGCTTCGGCGACTACGACGACCAGTTCCTCAACGACTACGGCGACAAACTCATCGCCTACGACAAGGAACACAACGTCAAGAACATGAGCCCCTGGATCAACAACTGGAATCAGGGAGACCTCAACTTCTACGGGGAGAACGACCGCGGCCGGGACCCGATGACCGGCTTCATGGAAGCCCTGGGCCACAACCCCGACGCCTCGACCCAGTTCTTCGCACAGCCCGACGGCGCGGGGGCGACGGTCGACAAGGAGAGCGAGGTGAACGATCACCTCAAGTACCTGACCAAGGACCGCATCTGGCTCCCGGACGCCACCTTCGGCGGCGACAGCAAGGTCGTCTCCGGCCATGACTCGCTCGGTCACGCCCTGGAAGCCGCCACCACGGGATACGCGTACGACGCCGACCCGATGTCCGGCAAGGACCCCATGGTCCCCGGCAGCAGAGACCACCGAACAGCTGCGACGGCAGGCGTCATGGAGCAGGTGGCGTTCCTGTACGGGAGCGAGGACGGCCCCAAAATGCTGCACGAGCAGTCACAACTGGCCGACAGCCTGGGGAAGATGGGCGCCGCGTACATCGACGACATCGACTACAGCCTGTCGGGTATCGGCGATGAGGCGAAGGACGACGGTACGTTCCCGGCGAAGTACCAGGGGCGAGCCAATTTCGGTAACGACGGCGCCATCAATTTTCTCAGCGTGCTGGGCCAGGATGAGACCTCGCACGGAGTGGTCACGTCCGCGCAGCACCTGTACACGCTCAGTGCGCTGGACGCCTACCCGGCCACGAGCGAGGCGAACGTCGGCAACGCGCACGACGCGCTCACCACGGGCGCCGAGGCCCGCGGCATCCTGGACCACTCGCGCGTGCAGCAGGCGGAGACCACGTACAAGGACGACGCCGATCAGGCCAACAAGTCTCTCGGCCGCTCCGGGGACTGGGTCAAGCTGGGCGCCGGCGTGGTGGTGGGAGGCGGAATCGCGGCGATCCCGCTGCCCGGCTCCACCGCCGCGGCCCTGGTGGTCGCTCCCATGGCGGCGGACACCGTCGGGGACATGGTGAATACATTCATCGGCCACGAGGTCGACAAGAGCATCGACGGCTCCGAGCAGGACGCCACCGAGAAGTCGCAGATGACAAGTCAGAAGTTCTACGGCGCGGGTGTGGCCCAACTGGGAGACGCCTACAACAACTATGTCGAGGCGAACCCCCGAATGGAGAAAGTCGGCGACGACCAGAACTGGACCCAGGACATCAAGAGCAGTTACCTCGGGACGGGGTCGCTTCAGGACGACTACCGCGGGCGCGCCCCGTACAAGGACTGACCACCATGAGACAGACAATCACCCGCACCAGGAGCGGAGCGTTCATGTGGGCGCCGGTCCGCTGGGCCGTGTGCGCGGCCCTCGTCGCAGGTGGGGCCACCGCATGCAGCAAGGACGACACCGGGACCGACAAGCCGGACGTGCTCTCCACATCGCAGGTCTGTGACGGAACGCTGACGTCGGCGGGTGCGGCCGCACTCAAGCACATCGGGGGCAAGGACGGATACACCGAGCCGGAAGATCCCGGGAGGTGGTCGCTGGAGTCGGCCGCGAAGGGCCTTCAGGAATCCGCGATCTCCCGCTACGAGTGCAGCCTGTATCCGGAGGGCGACAAGAGCGGACGTCCTTTGTTGACCATCGGGTTCATGGCGCGGCAGAGCCACCCGGACCCGATGGAGGCGGCAAAGGAAAAGGACCACGACCAGTTGTTCTACCCGCTCGGGGTGTACGCCTCCGCGACGGGGTACGAGGCCACTTCCCTATTCTTCGAATGCCCCACCAAGCGACCCGAAGGCGGCACCCCTTACGTGAAGGCCGAAATGTACTCGGCGAAGAACAAAATGAACGCCGACAGCACCGGCAAGGACCGCATGACGATCCTCAACGACATGTCCCGCGCCCTGGCCAAGGAACTCGGCTGCGCCGCCCAGGCGAAGCTGCCCGCCGAAGTACCCGACGCCCTGCCCGGATAACCGCGAGGCCCCCGGTGCGCGGGCGGATCGCTCCGCCCGCGCACCGGGGGCCGTAGGCACCGGCTCACCTCATCCGGGTGGCCCACTCCTGGACCTTCTCGATCCGCTGCTGGATCTGCCCGGCCGTGGCCTCCGCACTCGGCGGCCCCCCGCACACCCGCCGCAGCTCGGTGTGGATCACTCCGTGCGGCTTGCCGCTCTGGTGCGTGTACGCCGACACCATCGTGTTGAGCTGCTTGCGCAGTCCCAGCAGCTGCTTGTGGGTGACCACCGGCCGCGCCTCGGCCGGCTTCTCCAGCAGGTCGGCCTCCCCGGCCGGCTTCTGGCGGCTGTGCGCGATCTGCCGGGTCTGCCGCTTCTGGAGCAGCAGCTGCACCTGGTCGGGTTCCAGCAGCCCCGGAATCCCCAGGTAGTCCTGCTCCTCCTCGCTCCCGGGGTGTGCCTGCATGCCGAATTCGGCACCGTCGTACAGCACCCGGTCGAAGACCGCGTCGGATTCGAGGGCCTCGAAGGGCAGCTGCTCCTCGGTCTCCTCGTCCTCCAGCTTCTCGGCGTCGGCGAGGAGCCTGTCCTCCTCCGCGAACGGGTTCTCCTCGTCGCTGCCCTTCTTGGGCTTGTCGAGGACGTGGTCCCGCTCGACCTCCATCTCGTTGGCGAAGTCGAGCAGCATCGGAATGGTCGGGACGAAGACGGAGGCGGTCTCGCCGCGCCTGCGCGACCGTACGAAACGGCCGACGGCCTGCGCGAAGAAGAGCGGTGTGGAGATGGTGGTGGCGTACACGCCCACGGCGAGGCGCGGCACGTCGACGCCCTCCGACACCATGCGGACCGCGACCATCCAGCGCGATTCGTCCTCGCTGAACCGGTCGATCTTCTTGGACGCGGCCTTCTCGTCGGAGAGGACCACGGTGGCCTTCTCACCCGTGACCCTCTTGAGGATCTTGGCGTACTCGCGCGCCGACTCCTGATCGGTGGCGATGACGAGCCCGCCGGCGTCCGGAATGCCCTTGCGCACCTCGGTCAGCCGCTTGTCGGCGGCGCTCAGCACATTGGGGATCCAGTCCCCGGTGGGCGAGAGGGCGGTACGCCAGGCCTGCCCGATGGCGTCCTTGGTCATCGGCTCGCCGAGCCGGGCGGCGATCTCGTCACCGGCCTTGGTGCGCCAGCGCATGTTGCCGCTGTAGCTGAGGAAGATCACGGGCCGCACGACGCCGTCGGCGAGCGCGTTGCCGTAGCCGTAGGTGTAGTCGGCCGAGGAGCGCCGGATGCCGTCGTTCCCCTCCTCGTACACGACGAAGGGGATCGGGTTGGTGTCGGACCGGAACGGCGTACCGGTGAGCGCGAGGCGCCGGGTGGCCGGGTCGAACGCTTCCTGGCAGGCCTCGCCCCAGGACTTCGAGTCACCGGCGTGGTGGATCTCGTCGAGGATCACGAGGGTCTTGCGCTGCTCGCACCGGTTGCGGTGCAGCATCGGCCGGACGCCGACACCCGCGTAGGTGATCGCGACCCCGTGGTACTCCTTGCTGACGGGGCCCGCGCTGTACTCGGGGTCGAGCTTGATCCCTATCCGGGCCGCGGCCTCGGCCCACTGCTTCTTCAGGTGCTCGGTCGGCGCGACGACGGTGATCTGCTGCACCACGTGGTGGTGCAGCAGCCATGACGCGAGGGTCAGCGCGAAGGTGGTCTTCCCCGCGCCGGGGGTGGCGACCGCGAGGAAGTCGCGCGGCTGCTCCTGGATGTACTTCTCCATGGCGCCCTGCTGCCAGGCTCGCAGCTTTCCGGCCGTGCCCCAGGGGGCGCGGCCGGGGAAGGCGGGTGAGAGGTGGTGGGAGGCGGTAGTAGTCACGGTCTCCGGTTCGGGTCTCTCGGGTACGTGGGGCGCTGTCCGTACGGGCCGGGACGGACCGGTACGCGATACGACAACCGGGCCACCTTACCGGGGGGCCAGGCGTGAACCGCCTCGAACTACGCCGCCCCGCACGGAATTGCGATGGCCGTCACACGACGTCGACGACCAGCTCGCGCAGTCCTTGAGAGATGGCTTTCACCTCGTCCATTTCCCCGGTGGCCACCGCGATCACCAGGCGTTCCGCGGCATCGATGTCCGGGCGAAGATCGACCCCGTTCATCGCCAGGAAGGTCACGCACGACAGCCAGGCCATGCGTTTGTTGCCATCGAAAAGCGGACGGTTGATCGCCAAGGACTGCAGGAGCGCGGCAGCCTTGTCGATCGGGTCCGGGTAGGCCTCCTCGCCGAACATGGCCGCGGAGGGGCGGTGTGCCGCCGATTCGAGGAGCCCGGCATCGCGCACGACGATGTGCATGTCCGCGCAGGCGTGCTCGGCGATGACGAGGATGTCCTCGGAGGTCAGGTAGACACAGCTCACTTGAGCCGCTCCATGAGTTCGCTCCACTTGGCTGCCTGCTCCTTGGCCGTCTTGCGGACGATGGCTTGCTGAGCGGTTCTGGCCAGGTAGTCGTCGACGGCCTGCAGCAGTATGGCGTGCATGCTGGTCCCCTCCTGCTCCGCGCGCTGCTTGAGGGCTTCGGTCTGATCGTCACGAAGACGCAGGTTCATAGCCATACCAAAACGGTACCACCGAGTGGGGCCAAATTGGTACCAGCTACCATGCCCGCACCCGGGCCGCCACCCACGCCCCCATCAGCGCCACCCCCGCCATCGGCAGGAAGACCACCGCGAACGCCCCCGGATGCGACCCGGAGGCCCCCGCCTCCACCGCCCCGTGCACGGCCCCCACCGCACCGCCGCCGAGCGCGGCGAAGGCCGCACCGCCCGCGGCCAGCAGCAGGACGTTCGACAGCCCGTCGGAGATCTGGAGGGCGGCCGAGTTCGCGCCCGCCTCCTCCGGCGCCGACAGCTTCAGCAGCAGCACGCTCGTCGACGCGATCACCATGCCCATGCCGAAGCAGCCGAAGGCCCAGGCCACGGCCACGGTCCAGACCGGCACCGAGTCGATCAGCACGGACGGCGCGGCCGCTATCGCCGCGGCGACCAGCACCATGCCGCCCACCATCAGCCGTTCCCGGTACGGCTCAAGGCGCGGCCGGGACTGCACGTACGAGCCGAGCGCCCAGGTCGCTCCCCCGGCCGCGAGCGAGAGCCCGGCCATCGTCGGGCTCAGCCCGCGCTGGGTCACCAGCATCAGCGGTACGAACGACTCGGCGGCGATGAACGACCCGGCCGCCACCCCGCGCAGCAGCACCACCGAGGGCAGCCCGCGCGCCGCCCGGCCCGTGCCCGGGGGCAGCAGTCCGCGCACGGCGGGGACGAGCAGGGCAACCCCCGCGACGGCCGGAAGCAGCGCGAACCAGTTCCGCTCCTGCCCGGCGTACTGGAGCAGCCCCGCGCCCAGCGAGATCCCGAGCGCGAGCAGGATGCGGCGCCGGTCGTACGGTTCGACGGGCGCCGCCGGATCGGCCGGCCCGGACGCCCGGCGGCGGATCGCGGGCAGCGCGAGCGCCAGCGGGAACACCACGAGGACGGGGATGCCGACGAAGACCCACCGCCATCCCAGGTGCTCGGTCACGCTCCCGGAGGCGAGCGGCCCCACGACGGACGGGATCACCCAGCTCGCGGCGAACGCGGCCATGATCGACGGCCGCAGACGCTCCGGATACGCGCGGCTGATCACCACGTACAGCGCCACGATCACCAGCCCGCCACCGAGCCCCTGGACGGCCCGCCCCGCGACGAACATCCACATCGTCCCGGCGGTCCCGGACAGCAGCAGCCCCGCCCCGAACGCGCTGATCCCGGTGGCCAGCGGCCCCAGTGGCCCGCGCCGGTCCGCCCACTGCCCGGAGAGGACCATGGCGAACAGACTGGTGGTGAAGTACGCCGAGAACGCGAACGCGTAGAGCGGTACGCCGTGCAGCTCACGGGCGGCAACCGGCATCGCGGTCCCCACGGCCGTCGCCTCGAAGGCGATCAGGAACACGACGGAGACGATGCCGACGCTGAGCGCCCGGTACGTCCGCCCGAGCACCCCTCCGGTTTCGGCGGACGGGGTCGGTATCACCGCATCGGCGGCGGTGCCGGCATCGGTACCGGCGTCTCGTGGTTCCAGGGCACTCATGAGCCCAAGAGTAAGGGGCAAGATCTCCTATGGCCCCTGTCGCGAGACGGTCCCTCGCTCGTCTGTTGGTCGTAGGACCGCGCCGCGCCGGCCGGCGGCGGCAGCGGCGGCGGCGGCGGCGGCGGCGGCGGCAGGACCCGATCGTGAACGCGGTGTGGCAGTCACGTTGCGGCCCGCCCCGCACTCTTGAGCGGCGAGGACACCCGGCCCTACGGTCGGACCACGACGAGGAACACACGGCCGTGTGCCCGAGTGGTTCAGGGGCTCGACTGCAACTCGAGTTACACCGGTTCGAATCCGGTCACGGCCTCGTAGACGAAGCCGCCCGCCCCGGGGAATTTCCGGGGCGGGCGGCTTTTCCTGCTACTTCGGATCGCGGTTGAAAACCGCCTTCGACCAGAAGTAGCCGAGCACGGTGAGGCCCAGGCACCAGGCGACGGCGAGCCACCCGTTGTGGCCGATCTCGCTGCCCAGCAGCAGCCCGCGCAGGGTCTCGATGGCCGGGGTGAACGGCTGGTACTCGGCGATCGGCTGGAACCAGCCCGGCATCGCGTCGACCGGGACGAAGGCGCTGGAGATGAGCGGGAGGAAGATCAGCGGCATCGCGTTGTTGCTGGCCGCCTCGGCGTTCGGGCTGACCATGCCCATCCCGACCGCGATCCAGGTGAGCGCCAGGGCGAACAGTGTGAGCAGCCCGAATGCCGCGATCCACTCCAGGACGGTGGCGTCGGTGGAGCGGAAGCCGATGGCCACGCCGACGGCACCCACGAGGACCACGCTGGCGATCGACTGCAGCACGCTGCCGATGACGTGCCCGGTGAGCACGGAGCTGCGGTGGATCGCCATCGTGCGGAAGCGGGCGATGATGCCCTCGGTCATGTCGTTGGAGACGGAGACCGCGGTGCCGATCGTGGTGCTGCCGATGGTCATCAGCAGGAGCCCCGGCACGAGGTAGGCGATGTACTCGGAGCGATCGGCGCCGCCGCCGCCGATGCCCGCGCTCATCACGTCGCCGAAGACGTAGACGAAGAGCAGCAGCAGCATGACCGGCGTGAGCAGCAGATTCAGCGTCATGGACGGGTAGCGCCGCGCGTGCAGCAGATTCCGCCGCAGCATCGTGGACGAGTCGCGCACGGCGAGGGAGAGGGAGCTCATCGGACATCCTCCTTGGACTGGCGGGGCTGGCTGATCTGGCCGGTCTGGTCGGTCTGGCTGCGCTGGCTGGGCACGGTGGAGCCGGTCAGGGCGAAGAACACGTCGTCGAGGTCGGGGGTGTGCACGGTCAGCTCGTCCGCCTCAATGCCGGCCGAGTCCAGCCAGTCCAGGAGGGAGCGCAGCTCGCGCTGGCTGCCGTCGCTGGGAATCTGCAGCGCGAGCGCCTCGTCGTCCCGGGTGACGTCGCGCAGCGCGACGGCGGCGCTCTGGTACGCGGCCGGGTCGGTGAACCGCAGCCGCACGTGCCCGCCCGGGATGAGCCGCTTCAGCTCCTCGGCGCTCCCCTCTGCGACGATCTTGCCGTCGTTCAGCACCGCGATGCGGTCGGCGAGCTCGTCGGCCTCGTCCAGGTACTGGGTGGTGAGGAAGACGGTGACGCCGTCGGAGACGAGCGCGCGGATGATCTGCCACATGTTGTGGCGGCTGCGCGGGTCGAGGCCGGTGGTCGGCTCGTCGAGGAAGATGATCCGCGGGTTGCCGACGAGGGTCATGGCGATGTCGAGGCGGCGCTTCATGCCGCCGGAGTAGCTCTGGGCGGGCTTCTTGGCGGCGTCGACGAGGTCGAACCGCTCCAGGAGTTCGGCGGCGACCCGCCGCCCCTCGCGCTTGGAGAGATGGTGCAGGTCCGCCAATAGGAGCATGTTCTCCTCGCCGGTGATCAGCCCGTCGACGGCAGAGAACTGGCCGGTGACACCGATCGCGGCCCGTACCCCGTCCGGTGACGTGGCGACGTCGTGGCCCGCGACCCGGACCTGCCCGCCGTCGGCGGTGATGAGCGTGGACAGGATCTTCACGGCGGTGGTCTTGCCGGCGCCGTTCGGCCCGAGCAGCGCGAACACGGACCCGGCCGGGATGTGCAGATCGATGCCGTCGAGCACGGTCTTGTCGCCGTACGACTTGCGCAGACCGACGGCGGAGACGGCGGCCGGCGACGGGTGACCGTCACCCTGCCTTGATGCGGGCATGACAGAAGAAGGCATGGGGCCCTCCCAATCGAAGGCTGAAGTGGTTGGGGAGTGAGTCGAGTGAGTGAGTCGGGGCCGGTTCTTCCGGGGTCAGACCTTGGCGCGGCGGACGTCGATGTTGCCGTACCGGGTGCGGGCGCGGACCTCGACGGTGTCCTCGCTCTCCCCCGGGGTCTCGGACGCGGCGAGCGTGTTGCGCACCTGCCCGGAGCCCGAGCGGACGTCGAGCCAGGCGGCCGTGCCCTCGCGGACGCCGACCTCGATGGCACCGTAGGAGGTCTCCAACTGGACGGTGCCGCGGGCCACTTCACCCACGCGCAGAGTGCCGTGGGCGGTGGTGGCGGTGACCGAGCCCTCGGCGCGCCGGATCTCGATGTCGCCGTTGGCGCCGCTCACCCGCAGCTCGCCGGTCGCGGCGCCGACGGTCGTGGTGCCGTGCGAGTTCTTCAGGACGGCGGGGCCGTCGACGACACCGACGCGCAGGCTGCCGGAGCTGGTGGTGATCTCGGCCATGCCCTCGACCCGGTCCACGGTGATCGAGCCGTGCGACGCGGTCAGCCTCAGCGGGCCGGTCGTGTCGAGGCGGACGTCGCCGGCCGAGGTCTTCACGCGGACCTCGCCGAACCGGCCCTCGCCGAGCACCTGGGCCCAGGCGCCGGTCATGTCGATGCGCGAGCCCGTGGGCAGTTCGACCGTCACGTCGACGGTGCCGGTGCGGCCGAACAGATTGGACTTGGGCGTCCTGACGGTCAGTACGCCACTCGCGTACGTGACCTCGGTCTGGCCGGCCGCCCGTACGTCCTGGTCCCGCTTCGGGTCGCGGGGCCGCACCTCAACGACGGTGTCGAGGCGGTCACCCGCGGTGAACTGGATGGAACCGGCATCCACGTGCGCCGTGGCCGAGATCGGTTCAGGAGTGTCGAAAGAAGGCATGGCTGTCCCGTCCTCTTGGGTCTTCAGGACGTCCCCGCTGGTGGGACGCGGTCTGGGTGAAGTGGTGGGGTGGGGGCGCGACCAAGGGCTGTCCCGTCAGCGCACCCAGCCCGTGAAGCCCTGTCCGACGGTCCGGGCCTTCTCCGTCGTACGCGGCCGGGCGCCGCCGTCGACCGCGGCCGACACGGCCCGCACCAGCCACGCGTTGACCGACAGGCCCTCGCGGCTCGCGGCCTCCTCGGCGCGGGTCTTGAGATGGGCCGGCAGGCGCAGGTTGACGCGGGCGGTGCCGCCCTCGTCGCCGTCGGCCGGGGCCGGGGCCTTGAGCGGCTCGACGGGCACGGCCGGCCCCGCAGGGGCGCCGCCGTCGGTGGGCGGCGGCGTCACCACGAAGTCGGGGTCGAGCCCACGCAGCCGTACATCGACCGAGCCGGGGGCGAGTTCGCGGGTGATCTCGTCCGTCGCGGCGGAGAGCACGTTGAGCATGGTCAGCCGGGCCGCCGACTCCAGCGGAGCGGTGAGCCTCGCCGCCAGCTCGCGGGCTTCCTCGCCGCCGGCCTCGGCGGCCACCGCGAGTTCGCGGCGGAGGGTGTCGACATACGGGGTGAGGTCCATGACGCCATGATGGCACCACAATGGCGTCACCCGCAAGGCGTGAGGGAACATTCTTGGGCCGACATCCGGCACAACTGCGCTGACCTGCGAAAACGTCTTGGCATCTATCTCCTTGACCGTGACACCACGCACGCGCCAGCGCCTGACGGAGCACGGAAGGGCCCCGGATGGCGCCGGGTGACGCCGTACGGCACCGAATGGCACTGGATGGCGCCAAGCCGTGCCACCCGACGCCATGTGATGCCATGTGATGCCACGCGACGCCGCAAGGGGGTGACCTGCCCCCGCCCTGCGGTCTGCCGCTGGACCGAGCCCACCCGAGCCGGCACGAGGCGGCACGACCGGACCCATTCCGCCCGGCCGGGGCGTGTGCGAGGTCGTGGACAAGCGACCCTTCGACGGCCGCGGTGTGCAGGCCGTTCGATGCCGGATCACATCATCAGTGCGGGCCTCAGGACTTGGGGGCCGCCACCGCCGCCTGGGGTCGGATGGGGAGGCGGTTGATCGGGCGGCCGGTGGCGGACCGTACCGCTGCGGCCACTGCTGCGGGGGACGTCACCACGGGGACCGCCGAGGCGGGCTTGGCTCCGAAGGGGGCCACCACGTCGCGCTCTTCGACGAGTTTGACGATGCGGATGTCCGGTGCGTCCAGGGCGGTCGGGAGCGCGTAGCCGGTGAGGTCGGGGTGGCGGATCAGGCCGCGGGCGCTGCGGAGGTTCTCGGTGAGGGCGGCGCCGATGCCCTGGGTGACGCCCGCCTCGATACGGGTCGCCAGCTGGGACGGGTTGAGGACCCGGCCGACGTCCTGGGCGACCGCCATCTCCACGACCCGAACGGAGCCGAGTTCGATGTCGACGTCCACCACTGCGCGGATCGCGCAGAAGGCGAGGCCGACGAAGGCGTCGCCCTGGCCCGCCGCGTCCAGGGGCTCGGTCGGGTGGGGGCGGCACTGGGCGGTGGCCCAGAGTTCCTTGCCGTCCATCGCCTCCATGACCGTCGTGGACAGCACCCCGTCGTACGAGGTGATCTTGCCGTCGGCGATCTGCAGCAGCTCCGTGGACATGCCGAACTTGTGGGCCAGCGGCTGGAGCAGCTGCGTACGGACCATCTTGGCGGCGCGTTCCACCGCTCCGGCCGAGACCCAGGTGTGGCGGCCGTGCGTCGCCGGGCCCGCCGGGGGCTGGTCGGTGTCGACGGACGCCACGTGGACCTCTTCGATCCCGAGCGTCTCCTGGACCACCTGGCGGGCGAGGGTCGAGAAGCCCTGGCCCGTCTCGACCGCGGCGCAGATGACCGTGGCGATGCCGTCGTGGACCCGGACCG
The DNA here is from genome assembly GCF_042887155.1 of Streptomyces sp. NPDC057963. Lineage (NCBI taxonomy): Bacteria > Bacillati > Actinomycetota > Actinomycetes > Kitasatosporales > Streptomycetaceae > Streptomyces > Streptomyces sp. NPDC057963. The sequence goes on along the minus strand of NZ_JBHVPX010000011.1, from coordinate 62,679 downwards.
TGGCCGTGGAGACCTCGTCGGCGCCCTCCGCGCCGAGCATGTGGACCATGCCGATCGCGTAGCCGACCCCTCGGCGCACCGCGCCGGGTTCGCCCGCGCCCTCCGGGCCGCCGGGGAGCAGCCAGTCGTCCTCCGGGACGTCCTTGGGGAGGGCGGGGAGAGGGAAGTCCCGTACTGCGGTGAGGAGTTCGGACACCGGTGCCGGACAGGTCACCGTCTGGCCGGTAGGGAGGATGTCGCCGGTGGACAGGACGTTGCGCAGACGCAGCTCGGCCGGCTCGATGCCGAGCTTGGCGGCCAGCTTGTCCATCTGGCCCTCGTACGCCGCGCAGACCTGCATGGCGCCTTCGCCGCGCACATGGCCCGACGGCGGGTTGTTCGTCCGGACCGCCCAGCCCTCGATGAAGGCGTGCGGGACGACGTACGGGCCACAGGCGAACGCGACCGCCGCGGCCAGCGACTCGGACGAGGCGTCGGCGTACGCACCCGCGTCGAGCAGGATCTGCGCCTCGACCTTCACCAGCCGGCCCTCCGCGTCCGCGTGGTGGCGGTAGCGCAGCAGCGTCGGGTGGCGGTGGGCATGGCCGAGGAAGGACTCCTCGCGGGTGGCGGCCAGTTTGACCGGGCAGCCGGTGCGCAGCGCGAGCAGGCCGAGCGGGAGCTGGAAGCCGGGGTCCTCGCGGTCGCCGGTCGCGCCGGGAACGCCGGTGACGACGACCTTCACCCGGTCCGGTTCGAGGCCGAAGCAGGCGGCGGCGAGATCGCGGTCGGTGTGCGGGTCGGTGGAGGCGGTGTAGATCTCCACGCCGCCATCGGGACGGGGCACGGCGAGTCCGGCCTCGGCGCCGATCGGGGCGGGGTCCTGGCGGCCGATGCGGTACAGGCCTTCGACGACGACCTCGCCGGTGACCTCCGGGTCGCCGTAGCACAGCGGGATGTGGCGGATCAGATTGCCGTCGGGGTGCAGCGGTTCGGCGGCGAAGGCCTTCTCCGGGTCGGTGACCGGTTCGAGGACCTCGTACTCGACGGTGATGGCCGCGGCGGCGAGCCGGGCCGTGTCGGGGTGGTCGGCGGCGACTGCGGCGATCGGCTCGCCGTGGTGGCGGACCAGGTCGGACGCGAAGACCGGGCGGTCGACGACCCTGCGCCCGTACGCCTTCTCCCCGGGGATGTCCTCGTGCGTGATGACGGCCCGGACCCCGGGCATCTCGACGGCACCCGAGGTGTCGATGGACAGGATGCGGGCGTGCGGGTGCGGGGAGCGGAGTACGGCCGCCCACAGCAGGCCCTCGGCCCAGAGGTCGGCGGCGTACGGGAAGGTGCCCTCGGTCTTCGCACGCGCGTCGGCGGGCGGGAGGGAGACGCCGAGGCCGAGCGCCGACGGCTCGGCGTCGGGTCCTTCTGCCGGCGGGGTGGTGATCCGTGTGCTGGTCGCGTTGGCAGCGGTGGCTGCGTCGTTGCTCACGCCATGCCTCCGTCCTGCGGGTGCGGCTGGACGCTACGGGCGTCCGGGGCCGCCTGGTGGGGGATGCGGACCTCGTCGGACTCCGGGGACGGGGAGTCCGACGAGGCGGCGGGGTCGGCACTTGCCTCGCGGCCCGCGATGACCTCGTTCACGGCGTCGAGGACGCCCCGGTAGCCGGAGCAGCGGCAGAGGTTGCCGCAGAGCGCCTGACGCGTCTCCAGTTCGCTGGGGGCGTGGTTGCCCTCCAGCAGGTCGTGGACGGTCATCGCCATGCCGGGGATGCAGAAGCCGCACTGGACGGCCCCGCACTTGGCGAGGGCGCGCTGGACGTCGGACGGCTCGCCGTCCACGGCCAGGCCCTCGACCGTACGGACCTCGCTGCCGGCCACGGTCGCCGCGGGGACCAGGCAGGAGGCGACCAGACGGCCGTCCACCTGGACGTTGCAGGCCCCGCACTCACCCTGTGAGCAGCCGTCCTTGGCCCCCGCGAGGCCGAGGCGCTCGCGCAGCACGTAGAGGAGCGACTCGCCGATCCAGGCATCGGTGACGGGGCGGTCGGCACCGTTCACATGCAGGACGTAGGAGGCGGCCGGGTGCTCGCTGGGGACATCGAAGGCAGCCTGGGCCTCGGGGAGTTGGACTTCGGGGAGCCCAGCCTCGGGGTGTTGGGCCTCGGGAAGCTGGGCTTCGAGTGCCTGCGCTTCGAGGGGCTGGGACTCGGGGAGTTGCCCGTCGGGAAGCTGTTCCTCGGAGAGCCGGCCCTCGGAATCCTGCCCCTCGGCACGCTGTCCTTCGGGGAGTTGCGCTTCGGGAAGCCGGTCCTCAGCGAGCTCTGCTTCGAGCGGTGGGGCGTCCGACGGGGTGTCCGGCGAGGTGTCCAGTGGTGGCGCGTCGGGCGACGGCTCGGCCGGGAGGTCCTCGGACCCGGCCTCCACCGGGTGTTCGGCAGGGGCGTCCGCCGCCACGGCGGCGTCGGGGGCCGGGGTTTGCGCGAGGTCCGCTCCGAGCACGGGGATGTCTCCCGTGTCTCCGGCAGCGAGCACGGGGGCGTCTCCCGTGTCTCCGGCCGCGGGTACGGGGGCGTCCTCGCCGGCCGTCTCCGGTGTGGCTGCCTCGGAGTCCCGGAGAGCGTCCTCGTGGGCCACGGGGTGCGGCGTCGAGGGCGTCTCGGAGGGCTCCGCCGCGGACTCCGCGGCAGGTGCGAAATCGGCTCCCGGCGCGTGCTCCGGCTCGATGTCCGCACCGGGTGCGGGCTCCGGCCCCACCGCGGGCTCGGGCTCCGCGACCGGCTGCTGGGTCGCCCACGGCGCGGGGGCACCGCCCGGCAGCGTGGCCGGTGGAGTCCGGTCCGCGTACCACTGGGCGGCCAGCGCCGAGGCCGCGAACTCGCCGGACTCCTCCGGGAGGTCACCGTCGGCGACGGGGATCGTCCACTGACCGGTGTGGCCGGGCTGAACGGCGTGGTCGACATTGCCGACGTGGTCGACGTTGCCGGCGTGACCACCGTGGTCGGTCCGGCCCGGCTGGACACCCTGGTCACCGTGGTCGACGTGGCCGGTGTGACCAGGCTGAACACCGTGGTCGACATGACCGCCGTGGTCGACGTGGCCGGTGTGACCGGGCTGAACACCGTGGTCGACATGACCGCCGTGGTCGGTGTGGTCGGTGTGGCCGAGCTGACCGTCGTGGTCGGTGTGACCGGGCTGAACACCGTAACCGGTGTGGTCGACGTGAGCGGTGTGGTCGACGTGACCGGGCTGAACGCCGTAGTCGGTGTGACCGGTGTGACCGGTGTGGTCGACGTGACCGGTGAACTCGGTGGACTCCGTGAAGTTCCACTGGCCCGTCGCGGCCGACGTCTCCCGGTACTGCTCCTGATACGGGTACTCGTACCCGTACTGCGTCTGCTGCTGGTTCGGGTCCGGCCAGTGCACCGCGCCCGGTGCCGGCTGCTCCGGCCCCGTGGCCTGTTCCTGCTGGTTCTGCGTCGGTACGGCCCAGCTGGCCGTGGCCGCCGGGTCGAGGCCGGCCGCGGGGGTCAGCGGCAGGATCATCGGCGGTACGTAGCCCTGACCGGGCGCGGCCAGCGGGATGTTCGCCAGGTCCTCCGGCGGCAGGTGGACGAAGGCGGTCGCCTCGGCGTCGTACTCGCCGCCCTGCGGCGTCGGTTGCCAGTGCCCGTGCTGCGGCTGCTCCCGCTGCCCGTGCTGTTCGTTGCGGTCCTCGTTGCTCACGACAGTGCCCTCCCCAGCGCGCGTCGGGCCAGCGCGGCAACGGTGCGCCGCAGATGCAGTACGGCGGGGGGCAGCGGTGGCGCCTCTCCCCCGTCGGCGGGCGGCGCCTGGTCCGGGATGCAGGCCGCGGCGACGTACTCGCCGAAAGCGGCCAGCGCGTCCGGTGCCAGGCCCCGTTCACCGTCCCAGTCGATCAGTGAGGCGATCCAGCGTTCGGCCTCCAGCGGCCGCAGCGGCATCGGCGCGATGGCGCCGACCGCGCAGCGCACCCCGCGCCGGGCCGGGTCGAGGACGATCGCCACGGACGCGGTGGCGCGGCCGGGACCGGTGCGGCCGGTGGCCTTCAGGAAGACCTGGGGGGCGTGCAGCAGCGGTACCCGGACGAAGCCGATCAGTTCGGCGGGTTCGAGCATGTCGCGGCCGGCCAGCAGGTGCGAGACCGGGATCTCTCGGCGGGCGCCGCCCGGACCCGCGATGACGAGTTCGGCCTCCAGGGCGGCGAGCACCGGCAGGGCATCGCCGGTCGGGGCGGCGGTGGCGATGTTGCCGCCCAGCGTGCCGGCGTTGCGGATCTGGGGCGGGCCCGCGGCGCGCGCGGACGCGGCGAGGGCGGGGATGAGGGCGGCGAAGTCGGGCCGCCCCATGCGTGCGTGGGTGAGTCCGGCGCCGAGCAGGGCGTGGCCGTCCTGGTAGTGCCAGCCGCGGAGCTCGCTGATCCGGCCGAGGCCGACCAGCCCCGAGGGGCGCAGCAGCCCCTTGTTGACGGCCGACATCAGGTCTGTCCCGCCTGCCACAGGAACGGCGGCAGGCATGGCGCCGAGTGCCGCCACGGCCTCGTCGAGCGAGGCCGGCAGCGTCACGGACTGCGTCGCCTGCGGTGCGTGCGTGGTCAACCCAGCTGCCCCTTCCCGGTGTCCCGGCTGTCCGGCTCGTTTCGCCGTACGGTACGTGCTCACAGCCTGGACGTGGCAACTCTGGCACATCTTCCGATCGGACCGACGCGAGGGTCCACGAAGGGCGTATCCGTCCCCGAGCAGGATGATGGTCCCGATTCGCCCCGCTTCGGCACAGAGCGTGAATTGCCACTGTTCAGCGATCCTTGTGCGGGTTCTTCCGTTCCGGTGGGGGTGCGCTCCAGGGGCGCGTTCCGGACAATGACCGCCGGCCGCCACGCTCCCGTGAGCGTGACGGCCGGACCCGGGGCGCAGCCGGAATCACACGTTCGGGGGCGGTCCCTCAAGGGGGCGTCCGAGGACACCGGGGCGCTGCTGCCGGGGCAACGGCCCGCTCGGCGGCCGGTAGTCGACGCCGAGGGCGTCGAGCCGGGCGTAGTGCGTGGTCATGCGCCGTTCGAAGTCCGCGAAGTCGCGGTCGGCGGAGGCGCGCAGGGGGGACCAGGCGACCTCGGCGAACGCCGCGAGGCGCGGGAAGACCTGGTAGTCGACGCGGGACCGGTTCTGCATGACCTCGGTCCAGACATTGACCTGGGTGCCGAGGATGTGACGGGCCGCCGCCTCGGAGAGGCCCGGGGGTACGGGTTCGAAGCGGTAGACGTCCTCCAGGGTGCGGACGAAGCCGATGGGCATCGGCTCGTCGGGGCCGCCGTCCTGACGGTGGTCCAGGTAGACGTGCTGTTCCGGGCACATCACCACGTCGTGGCCTGCCTCGGCGGCCGTGATGCCTCCGCCGTAACCCCGCCAGGACGACACGGCGGCGCCCGCCGGGAGGCCGCCTTCGAGGATCTCGTCCCAGCCGATGAGCCGGCGGCCGCGGGCGGTGAGCCAGGTGTCGAAGTGCCGGATGATCCAGGACTGCAGCTCGTCCTCGTTGGCCAGGCCGAATTCGTCGATCCGGGCCTGGGCGGCCGGGGACTCCTTCCACTGGTCCTTGCGGCACTCGTCGCCGCCGATGTGGATGAACGGCGAGGTGGCGGCGGGGAAAAGAGCCAGGACCTCTTCGAGGACGCCCTCGAAGAAGCGCAGGGTGTTGTCGGTGGGGGCGAGTACATTCGCGTTGATGCCCCAGGTGTCCCAGACGGAGAGGGCGGTGGTGTCGACGACGTCGGCGTTGCCCAGTTCGGGGTAGGCGGCGATGGCGGCCTGCGAGTGGCCCGGGATGTCGATCTCGGGGACGACCCGGATGTGCCGCTCGGCCGCGTACGCGACGATCTCGCGGATGTCGTCCTGTGTGTAGTAACCGCCGTGCGGGGTCTCGTCCCAGAGCTCGGAGGCCCGGTGTCCGTGCTTGGTACGGGACCGCCAGGAGCCGACCTCGGTGAGCCGGGGGTAGCGCCTGATCTCGATGCGCCAGCCCTGGTCGTCGGTGAGGTGGAAGTGGAAGACGTTCAGCTTGTGCGCGGCGAGGAGGTCGAGATAGCGCAGGACGTCGTCCTTGGGCAGGAAGTGCCGCGCCACGTCGAGCATCATGCCGCGCCAGGCGAAGCGGGGGCCGTCCTCGATGTCCGTGACGGGGACGACGGGCCCGCTGCCGGGGCTGACGGGTGCGCGGCGGAAGGCTTCGGGCCCGAGGAGCTGACGGAGGGTCTGCGCGCCCCAGAAGACTCCGGCGGCGCTCCCTCCGGTGATCTCGACGCCGGTGGCCGGTCCCGCGCACAGCCGGTAGCCCTCGGGTTCCAGGGCCGGGTCCAGGCGCAGCCGGACGGTGTTCGCGGCGCCCCCGGCGTCCCTGCCGCCCGGTGCGAGCGGCAGGCCGAAGGCGGCTCCGAGCGTGGAGCGCAGCCAGCGTTCGGTGCTCTCGGTGCCCGGGGCCGCCGTGAGGGTGGTGGACGGGTCCAGCACGAATCCGGCCCGCCCCTCGTCACCGGTGTCGGCGCAGCCGCCGATGTGCACGGGGGCCGGAATCAGTTCCATGTCCATGGGGTCAGTCCTTTACCGCTCCGCCCAGTCCCGAGACCAGGCGGCGCTGTACGAGTACGAAGAAGACCAGCACGGGAATGGTCATCACCGTCGAGGCTGCCATGATCCCTCCCCAGTCGTTCTCCTCGGGCTTGAAGAAGACCAGCAACGCCATCGGGAGCGTCGACTGGGAGATGTCGCTGATGATGAACGACTTCGCGAACAGGAAGTCGTTCCAGGTCGAGATGAAGGAGAAGACGCTGGTCGCCACCAGGCCGGGGAAGACCAGCGGGAAGAGGATCTGCCACAGGAAGCGCGTGCGGCTCGCGCCGTCGACGCAGGCGGCTTCCTCCAGTGCTTCCGGGACGGCCTTGACGAAGCCGCGCAGCATCCAGATCGCGAACGGCAGCGAGAAGGCGAGGTGCGGCAGGATCAGCGAGCCGAGCGTGTTCAGCTGGCCGAAGTCCCGCATCAGGAAGAACAGCGGGATGGTCAGCGCCTCGACCGGCACCATCTGCGCGACCAGGAACATGATCAGCAGCGTGGTGCGGAAGCGGAATCTGAACCGGGTCACAGCCGTCGCCGCCAGGAAGGCGATCAGCGCGGAGACGATGACGACCGTGCCGGCGACGAGCAGGCTGTTGAGGAAGTACCGCCCGAAGTCGTGCTGCTCGAAGACCCGGCGGAACGAGTCCAGGGACGGTGACAGCGTCCACGGGCGGGGGTTCGCCGACTGGATCTCGCCGGCCGGTTTGAGGGCGGAGAGAACCATCCAGTACAGCGGGAAGGCGACGGCGGCGGCGATCAGCAGGGTCGCGGCCTCGGCGGCCAGCCGGCCGGGACGGCGGATACGCGGCACGCTCCGTGCGCTCACAGTTCCTCCCCCTGACGCCGCACCAGGCGCAGATGGACGAGCGTGACGGCCAGCAGGATCACCAGCATCACGACGCCGATCGCCGAGCCGAGGCTGTACTGCGAGGACGCGAACGCCTTCTGGTACGCGTACACGTTGAGCACCAGGTTCTGGCCGGCGATGCCGCCGCCGTTCGTCATGACGTAGATCTGGGTGAAGATCTTGAAGTCCCAGATGATCGACTGGATCGTGACGACGACGAGGATCGGCCGCAGCATCGGGGCCATGACCGACCGCCAGATCCGCCACTGCGAGGCCCCGTCCAGCGCGGCCGCTTCCAGCACCTCGGTGGGGATCGCCCGGATGCCCGCGTACACGGTCACCATCACGAACGGGAACGAGCACCACAGGACTTCGAGGAGCACCAGGGCGAAGGCGCTGTAGCGCCCGTACGTCCAGGAGAAGTCACCGAGCCCCAGCACCCGGTCGACGGGGCCGAAGTCCGGGTCGAAGAGGAACACCCAGACGGTGGAACCGGTGATCGCGGGGGTCGCCCAGGCGCCGAGCGCGGCCATCATCAGCGCGAGGCGCGGCACGGCCCGGACCCGGGTGAGCAGGACGGCGAGCGCGCAGCCGACCAGCAGGGTGGCCAGTACGCAGACCGCGGCGAAGACCACGGTCGCCAGGAGCACCTGCCGGAACTGGCTGTCGGCGAAGAGCGTCGCGTAGTTCCCGAACCCTTGGAAGGTGGTCGGTTCACCGCCGCTGACCTGGGCCTGGGTGTACTCCAGGAAGGAGATCAGGCCGAGCTGAAAGATCGGGTAGACGAGCAGCCCGCCGAGGAGGACGAGCGCGGGCAGGAGGTAGAGCCAGGGGGTCCAGCCGGGGTGGCGCGCGGACGGGGCCGGGCGGCGGGGCGCCCGGGGGGACGTGCCGCCCGCCCCCGGGGTGCCGGGCGTCTTGTACGCCGTGCTGTTCGCGGTCATCGTCAGCCCGCTTCGGAGAACGCCGCGTCCATCTTCTTCGCCGCGTCGTCCGAGGCCCTCGCCACGTCCTTGCGGCCGCTGACGATCTCCTGGAACATCGTCGGCAGGACCAGCGAGGAGTCGATCCGGCCCCAGCCGGGCGAGGCCGGGACGGACTTGGCGCCCGCGTCGAGCGTCCTGACGAACGGTTCGGCGAACGGTTCCTTCTTCGCGACCTCGGCCCGCACGTCCGTGTACGTGGGCAGGAAGCCCATCGCGTCGAACATCTCCGCCTGGGTCTGCTTGCCGGTCAGGGACTTCATCAGCCCGACGGCGAGGGTGCGGTGCGAGCTGCTCCTGAGTACGCCGATGTTGTTGCCGCCCGCGAACGCGGGGGCGATGGAGCCCTCCGCGACGCCGGGCAGCGGCACCACCGCGTACCTGCCCTTCACCGCGCCCGCCTCGACGGCGGCGTGGCTGAAGTCGCCGCCGATCGCCATGGCGGCCTTGCCGGAGGCGAAGGCGGTGACGGTCGCGTTGCCGCCCATGGCCGCGCACTTGGCGGCCGGGCAGTTGTCGTCGCCGAAGAGCGAGGTGTACGCCTCGATGCCCTTGCGGGCCTCGTCGCTGTTGATGGCCGCCTTGTACGTGCCACCGCTCTCGTCGGCCAGTTCGCCGCCGCCGGCCCAGATGAACGGCATGGCGCCGTAGGTGTAGGCGCCGCCGACCGCCAGCCCGTACAGGTCCGGCTTCTTCCTGTGGATCTTCTTCGCGGTGGAGATCAGCTCGGCCTGGGACTTGGGGGCCTCGATCCCCAGGTCCACGAAGACGTCGGTGCGGTAGTACAGCGCGCGTACGCCGACGAAGAGCGGCGCCCCGTAGACCTTGCCGCCGACCGTCACGGACTGCCGGGCCGCCGGGTCGGTGTCCTTGGCCTCGTCCCAGGCGGCGAACTCGGCGCCCACCTCGGCGAGTCCCCCGTCCTTGACGTATCCGGCGGTGTCCGTGTTGCCGTACTCGATGAGGTCCGGGGCGCTCTTCGGGTCGTTGAACGCCGCCTTGATGCGCTGGGCCCGGGTCTCGACCGGTATGTACTCGACCTCGGCCTTCGCGCCCTTGTGGGCCTTCTCGAACTCCGCGACCGCCGCGTCGACGACCTGCTCCTTGGGCTTGTTCCCGACCTCCTGGAACAGCCAGACGCGCAGCGTGCCGGTCTTCTCGTCCCCCTCGGCCCCGGTGCCGGAGGTCTGCGGCGCACAGGCGGTGGCGGCGAGACCCGCCAGCACAAGCGCCGCGGCCGGGGCGGCAGTTCGGGCAGACAGCTTCATGCGGAACCCCTACCGGTAGGCGTTGCAACATGCGCAACGTGCATTTCGTTCTGCACAACTGGCAGGAGAGTAGGTGCGCGCGCAGACGCCGACAAGTGGTCTCAACCACTCTGTGACCCGGTGAAGCAGCCCGTGCAACGCGAAAAGCCCCCGGGGCACGCGTGACGCGCGTCCCGGGGGCCCGAAGCAAGAGTGGCCGAACGGCCCCGGACTACTTCTTGTCCTTGCCGCCCTTGCCCTTGTCCTTGTCGCCGCCGGCGCCCATGGACTCGTAGATCTCCTTGCACATGGGACAGACCGGATACTTCTTCGGGTCGCGGCCCGGTACCCAGACCTTTCCGCACAGTGCGACCACGGGTGTGCCCTCCAGGGCACTCGCCATGATCTTGTCCTTCTGGACGTAATGGGCGTAGCGCTCGTGGTCGCCGTCGCCGTTCGACACCTGCGGCGTCGGCTCTACGAGGGTGCCCGTACCTGCCCCGCGCTCGGGCTCAAGAGTGCTCATAACCGCCAAGGGTACTGAAAGCCCGGCGGATCAGTTCAGCGAAGGGTCGTCCGGATAGGTGGCGATCATCGCCAGTTCGCTGCGCTGGCGGCGCAGGACCGCCCGCCAGAGGTGCTCCGGACGCGGGGAGGAGACGTCTCCGGGCTCGGACTCGACGACGTACCAGGCCCCCTCGGACAGTTCCGTCTCCAGCTGCCCGGGGCCCCAGCCGGCGTACCCGGCGAAGATCCGCAGCGAGCCGAGCGCCGCGGCCAGCAGCTCCGGCGGGGCCTCCAGGTCCACCAGGCCGATCGCCCCGTGCACCCGGCGGAAGCCGACGGGGTCCGCCCGGTTCGATCGGGGCCGCGCGCTCGGGGAGGGGCCCTCGTCGCCGGGGATGACGGCCACACCGAGTGCCGAGTCGAGCGAGACCGGGCCGCCCTGGAAGACGACGCCCGGTTCACCGGTCAGACCGGCCCACGATGTGAGGATGTCGCCCACGCCGACCGGGGTCGGCCGGTTCAGGACCACGCCGAGTGAGCCCTCCTCGTCGTGGTCGAGGAGCAGCACCACCGCGCGGTCGAAATTCGGATCCGCGAGCGCGGGTGTGGCCACGAGCAGTCGCCCTGTGAGCGAGGACACCTCGGTCATGGCAGAAATGATCCCGCATCTTCGGTCTCCGCGGGCACCAAGTGGGCCGACCGGCCACCGGGGAGAGCCGAGCCCGGCTCAGGGCGCAGCTCAGGGCGCACGGACGCATGGGGAGCGCACCCCTGGGAGGCGTTTGCGGATGGTAACCCTCCGCAAGAGTGGGGGAGCAGAGCGTGTTGTGGCGAATTCATGACGTTCGCGCACCCCCCGTCCCCTTACGGAAGGGGGGCCGCGGGCCATTACCCTTTCGGTTGGCCCCCTGCCCGACCACTCCGGAACGCGAGATTCATGACCGGCACAGACGATGTCCTGCTTGTCCACGGCGGAACCCCGCTGGAGGGCGAGATCCGCGTCAGAGGCGCCAAGAACCTGGTGCCGAAGGCAATGGTCGCCGCGCTGCTCGGCAGCGGGCCCAGCCGGCTGCGCAATGTGCCCGACATCCGCGACGTGCGGGTGGTGCGAGGACTGCTGCAGCTGCACGGTGTGACGGTCCGGCCGGGTGACGAACCGGGCGAGCTGATCCTGGACCCGACCCATGTCGAGAGCGCCAACGTCGCCGACATCGACGCCCACGCGGGCTCGTCGCGCATCCCGATCCTCTTCTGCGGCCCGCTGCTGCACCGGCTGGGTCACGCGTTCATTCCGGGACTCGGCGGCTGCGACATCGGCGGCCGGCCGATCGACTTCCACTTCGACGTGCTGCGGCAGTTCGGCGCGACCATCGAGAAGCGGGCGGACGGCCAGTACCTGGAGGCGCCGCAGCGGCTGCGCGGCACGAAGATCCGGCTGCCGTACCCGTCGGTGGGCTCCACCGAGCAGGTACTGCTGACGGCGGTGCTCGCCGAGGGCGTCACCGAACTGTCCAACGCGGCCGTGGAGCCGGAGATCGAGGACCTCATCTGCGTACTGCAGAAGATGGGCGCGATCATCTCGATGGACACCGACCGGACGATCCGGATCACCGGTGTCGACCGGCTGGACGGCTATACGCACCGGGCGATCCCGGACCGCCTGGAGGCGGCCTCCTGGGCGTCCGCGGCACTGGCCACCGAGGGCAACATCTACGTGCGGGGCGCACAGCAGCGCTCGATGATGACGTTCCTGAACACCTTCCGCCGGGTCGGCGGCGCGTTCGAGATCGACGACGAGGGCATCCGCTTCTGGCACCCGGGCGGCGCACTGAACGCCATCGCCCTGGAGACGGACGTGCACCCGGGTTTCCAGACCGACTGGCAGCAGCCGCTGGTCGTGGCCCTGACCCAGGCCTCGGGCCTGTCCATCGTCCACGAGACGGTGTACGAGTCCCGGCTCGGCTTCACCTCCGCCCTCAACCAGATGGGCGCACACATCCAGCTCTACCGCGAGTGCCTGGGCGGCTCCGACTGCCGCTTCGGGCAGCGCAACTTCCTGCACTCGGCGGTCGTGTCCGGACCCACGAGACTGCAGGGTGCGGATCTGGTCATCCCGGACCTGCGCGGTGGTTTCTCGTACCTGATCGCCGCCCTGGCGGCACAGGGCACGTCGCGGGTGCACGGCATCGACCTGATCAACCGCGGCTACGAGAACTTCATGGAGAAGCTGGAGAAGCTCGGCGCGAAGGTGGAACTGCCGGGCGGCGCGCTGGTCTGAGAAGAGCGGCCGCAGGGCTGCTGACGGGGGTTCGGGGCGCTGCCCCGGGCCCCCGTTTCCCGTCCCGGGCCCGGCCCGGGGCGCGGAGGCCCGCTCGACAAGGGCGGCAGAGGGCCAGAACGGGCCCTCTCGGGCCGGTGCGCGGAAGGGCGGTCACCCTGGTCGGGTGACCGCCCTTCATTGCGCCTGTGGGGCTTACTTGCCCTTGGCGGCTTCCTTGAGCTTGGAGCCCGCGGAGACCTTCACGCTGTAGCCGGCCGGGATGTTGATCGGGTCGCCGGTCTGCGGGTTACGAGCGGTGCGAGCGGCACGGTGGGTGCGCTCGAAGGTCAGGAAGCCGGGGATGGTGACCTTCTCGTCGCCCTTGGCGACGATCTCACCGACGGTCTCGGCGAGGGCGGCCAGCACGGCGTCGGCGTCCTTGCGAGTCACCTCGGCGCGGTCGGCCAGGGCGGCCACCAGCTCACTGCGGTTCATGTTGTTACTCCCGTGTTCTTCTTGCCTGTGAGGCGTGAGATCGAAGCCGATGCTGCCAGGGCCCTCGGACAGTCCCCGGACCCGGGTCTGTCTCCAGACCCTCGCGCCCGATTACGCATCCTGCCCCCACCTGCGGCGGGAAAGCCAATCCGGCACCCTCCGGAGTCGCACGAAAGGCACCCTCGCCTCGTCGTGGTGACGTTCCGTCGACTCCCCGAAAGCGGTCCGCAGCGGATGCGGGGCTCTGCGGGACGCGCCGCCCGCCCACCCTAAAGGGGCGTTTGGGGCACCGCGACCCGCGACGCGCCGTACGTCGGACCAACGTGCGCGGCACCACCGCCGTGCGCGCCGCCGACCGGGGCCGTGCCGGGGTCGGCGCGCGGGCGGTCTCAGCCGAGGCCGCCCGGGGACGGCGCGGCGCCGCCCACCGTCTTGGCCGCGTCGCGGACGGCACCGGCGACCGCTCCCGCGACCCTGTCGTTGAAGACCGACGGGATGATGTAGTTCGCGTTCAGCTCGTCCTCGGCAACGGTCTCGGCGAGGGCGCCCGCCGCGGCGAGCATCATCTCCGTGTTGACGGTGCGGGACTGGGCGTCCAGCAGACCGCGGAAGACACCCGGGAAGACCAGCACGTTGTTGATCTGGTTCGGGAAGTCGGAGCGGCCGGTGGCGACAACTGCCGCCGACCGGCGGGCGATTGCCGGGTCCACCTCGGGGTCCGGGTTCGCGAGCGCGAACACGATCGCACCGTCGGCCATGGCGGCGACATCGGTGCCGTCCAGCACGTTCGGGGCGGAGACGCCGATGAAGACGTCGGCGCCCACGACGGCCTCCTTGAGCGTGCCGGTGACGGACTCGGGGTTGGTGTTGTCGGCGATCCAGCGCAGCGGCGAGTCGGCGTCGGCGGAGACCAGGTCCTCGCGGCCCGCGTGCACCACGCCGTGGATGTCGGCGACGACGGCGTGCTTGACGCCCGCGGCGATGAGGAGCTTCAGGATGGCCGTACCGGCCGCCCCGGCGCCGGACATGACGACCCGTACGTCCCCGATTCCCTTGTCCACCACGCGCAGCGCGTTGGTCAGCGCGGCCAGGACCACGATCGCGGTGCCGTGCTGGTCGTCGTGGAAGACGGGGATGTCGAGGGCCTCGCGCAGCCGTGCCTCGATCTCGAAGCAGCGGGGTGCGGAGATGTCCTCCAGGTTGATGCCCGCGAAGCCGGGGGCGATCGCCTTGACGATCTCGACGATGGCGTCGGTGTCCTGGGTGTCCAGGCAGATCGGCCAGGCGTCGATGCCGGCGAACCGCTTGAAGAGGGCCGCCTTGCCCTCCATCACCGGAAGGGCGGCCATCGGGCCGATGTTGCCGAGGCCGAGCACCGCGGAGCCGTCCGTCACAACTGCGACGGAGTTGCGCTTGATGGTGAGGCGGCGGGCGTCCTCGGGGTTCTCGGCGATCGCCATGCAGACCCGGGCCACACCCGGGGTGTAGATCATCGAGAGGTCGTCGCGGTTGCGGATGGGGTGCTTGGACGCCATCTCGATCTTGCCGCCGAGGTGCATCAGGAACGTACGGTCGGAGACCTTGCCCAGCACGACGCCCTCGATGCCGCGCAGGTTCTCGACGATCTCGTCGGCGTGCGCGGTGGAGGTGGCCGCGATGGTGACGTCGATCCGCAGCTTCTCGTGGCCGGAGGCGGTCACATCGAGGCCGGTGACCGAACCGCCGGAGGACTCCACGGCCGTGGTGAGCTGGGAGACCGCTGTGCCGCTCGCGGGCACCTCCAGCCTGACCGTCATCGAGTACGAGACGCTGGGCGCCGTTGCCATGGCCGAGTCCTTCGCTTTCCTTAGCTTCATTGCCGCGCGGCCGGGGCGCTCACCTCGGTCACGCTTCCCGATCGTCGCACCTACTGGTCGGTAGCCGGTAATGACTGCCACGTTTCGGAAAGTGATTTCCACCATACGAGATATGACCGCTTCGACGGAACCCCCGCCGCCTCCGGCCGAACCGGTTTCGCAAGGCCCGCACCGGCCCACCAGGCCCCGTCGGGCCGCGCCGGACCCGTAGACAACAGGCCCCGTAAACAAGAACAGACCCGCGCCACCGGAAGGTGACGCGGGTCTGTCTTCTTGGTCAAGCGGCACCGACCCGCCATGCTCGCCTCGCGGCAAGTGGTCGCTCGAAGCGACGAAGGTTGGGCCCGGGGGCTTGGATCGAGCCGGTGCCGACACCAGGCTAACAAAGACCCCGCAGAAGTGATTCCCGTGGGACGGATCGGTTCGGAAATCCGTCCGCCCGGCGGTGCCTCCGCTCCGGCCCGGCCCGCCTCAGTCCCTCAGCAGGTCCGGGACGCCGTCCTCGTCGGGCAGGTCCCGCTCCCCCGAGACCACCGTGAGCTGCTGCGTCGCCCGTGTCAGCGCCACGTACAGCACCCGCAGGCCGGCCGGGGACTCGTCCGCGATCTCCGCGGGCGAGACGACCACCGTGGCGTCGTACTCCAGGCCCTTCGCCTCCAGGCTGCCCAGGGCCACCACCCGCTCGCCGAGGTCGGCCAGCCAGTCGCGGGCCTGTGCCCGGCGGTTCATCGCGACGACCACCCCGACCGTGCCGTCCACCTCGGCCAGCAGCCGCCGCGCCTCCTCGCGCACCGAGGCGGCCAGATCGCCGTCCCGCACGGTCTCGAAGCGCGGCTTCACGCCCGTGGAGCGGACCGCGGCCGGTGACTCCATTCCGGGCATCGCGAGCGCCAGGACCTTCGAGGCCAGCTCGGCGATCTCCGCCGGGTTGCGGTAGTTGACCGTGAGGGTGAAGTGGCGGCGCGGCCGGTTGCCCAGCGCCTCGTCGCGCGCGCGGGCGGCCTCGTCCGGATCGGACCAGGAGGACTGCGCCGGGTCTCCGACGATCGTCCAGGTGGCGTGCCGGCCGCGGCGGCCGACCATGCGCCACTGCATGGGCGTGAGGTCCTGCGCCTCGTCGACGATGACATGCGCGTACTCCGTACGCTCCGCGGCCAGCCGCTCGGCCCGCTCGCGCTGGGTCTCCTCACGCTGCGGCATGAGCTCCTCCAGACCGGAGAGCTGGTCCAGCGGGTCGAGTTCGCGCTTCTTCTTCGGCCGGTGCGGGGTGCCCAGCAGTGTCTGCAGCTCGTCGAGGATCGCCACGTCGTGCACGGAGAGCGGCCCGTTGCCCTCCTTGTCGAGCCGCTTCAGGGATCGGGCCAAGCGGCGCACCTCGCCCTGGTTGAGCACCCGGCGCGCCCAGCGCCCGAGCCGCTTCTCGTCGGCCATCGCGGCGAGCACCCCGCGGGGGGTGAGCTCGGGCCACCAGGCGTTCAGGAAGTCCAGGAAGGGGGCCTCGGTGGCGACGTCCTCGTCGAAGGAGGAGCGCAGTTCGGCGGCCAGTTCGGGGTCGGTGTAGCGGCCCCGGCCGGAGGATTTGTTCCACAGGGCGTCCAGGAGCATTCTGCGGGCGCGCGGGCGCAGCAGGTTGACCGGGGCGGTGCCGCCGAGGACGGAGTGCCGGATGCGGTGCAGTTCGTCGGCGTTCAGTTCGACCCGGGCGCCGAAGGCGACGACCCGCAGCCGGGTGGGGGTGGCCGGGGCCCCGCCGGTTCCGTCGTCCGCTCCCTCTGCTCCGGCTGCTCCCTCCGCTTCGTCACCGAAGGACAGCTGGCCGTTCCGGTCCGCCGCCGCCCTGCGGCGGGTGCCGGGCTGTTCCAGGGCACCGCGTGACGCCTTGCGCAGCACCTGGAGCATCCGGGAGGAGCCCTTGATCCGGGCGACGGCGGGCTCGTCGTACGTGGTGGCGCCCTGGACGCCGGCCGCCTCGTCGGAGAGCGAGCCGACCGCGCGGATCGCCACCTGCCCCTCCTCGCCCAGCGAGGGCAGCACGCCTTCGGTGTACGCGACGAGGAGCGGGGTCGGCGAGACGACGAGGATGCCGCCCGCGTAACGCCGCCGGTCCTGGTAGAGGAGGTACGCGGCACGGTGCAGGGCGACGGCCGTCTTGCCGGTGCCGGGGCCGCCGGAGACCTCGGTGACGGAGGCGGCGGGGGCCCGGATCACCAGGTCCTGTTCGGCCTGGATGGAGGAGACGATGTCCCGCATGGTGTGGCTGCGGGCCTGACCGAGCGCCGCCATCAGGGCGCCGTCGCCGATGACGGGGAGCCTGTCGCCGCCCAGATAGGCGGTCAGCTCGGGGCGCATCAGGTCGTCCTCGACACCGAGGACCCTGCGGCCCTTGGAGCGGACGACCCGGCGGCGTACCACCCGGCCCGGTTCCTTCGGCGTCGACCGGTAGAACGGGGCGGCGGCCGGTGCGCGCCAGTCGATGACCAGCGGCGCGTAGTCGGAGTCGAGGACTCCGATCCGGCCGATGTGCAGCGTCTCCGCGATGTCGGCGGACCGGTCGTCGCGCACGGCGTCGTCGGCCGGTTCTACGGAGGTGTACGCGCCGTCCGGGCCGCGTTCACCGTCCTTGCCGAGCAGCAGGTCGATCCTTCCGAAGAGGAAGTCCTCGAACTCGCTGTTCAGCCGGTTGAGGTGGACTCCGGCCCGGAACACCTGGGCGTCGCGCTCGGCGAGCGCCCCCGGGGTACCGACCTGGCCGCGCTTGACGGCGTCGTCCATGAGAAATTCCGCCTCGTGGATCTTCTCTTCGAGGCGGTGATAGACGCGGTCGAGATGTTCCTGCTCGACACCGATTTCCCGGTCCCGCAACGAATCGACAGCGGCATCCTGCGCGGCCACCGAGGCCCCCTTCTGACGTGCATTGGGCAGCCGTCAACCTTATGCGAAGGGGGGCCCGCCGCGCACCTGCCGCGCGTATCGAAATGACACGGCACGGTCTCGATCGGGCGTACGGAGAAGGGCCGCGGTCCGTTCGGACCCGTTTCAGGATTCGCTCCGGTACGCCGCTCCCGCGTCCGCCCCCTCCACCGCGACCACGGCCGCGTCCACGGCCGCCACCGCCGCCCTGCGCCGGTGCCGGGCCACCCGCTCCCGGTTCCCGCACACCTCGCTGGAGCACCAGCGGCGCCGGCGACCCCGCGAGGTGTCCAGGTAGAGGCGCCGGCAGTTGTCGGCCTCGCAGCGGCGCAGTCCGGCCCGCGCCACAGGATCGGTCAGGAGCTCGACGACATCACGGGCGACGGCGGCCAGCAGCGCCCCGCATTCGGGATCGGCGCTCAGCGCCCGTACCAGCGTGCCGCTCCTGCCGCGCACGGCCCGCAGCCCCGGCGGGGCGGCCGCGGCGAGCGCGTTGACCCCCTCCAGGGCGCCTTCGGCCCCGCGGCCGCCGAGCTCGGCGGCCAGCAGACGCTCGACGCCGGTCCTCAGCTGCCGGAAGCGCACCACCCAGGTGTCGTCCACGGCGTCGAGGCGGGTGCCGCCCGGCACGAGTCCGGAGGCGACCAGCCACTCCGCGAGACGCTCGGCGCCGTCGAGCAGCTCGCAGGCGCCGGAGGTGCCGGTACCCGTGGCCACCAGGTCCAGGCAGGGGCGCCCGGAGTCGAACCGCCAGTCGTACGAGCGCTTGCCCGCCGCCATGCGTGAGTCACCGCCTCGGGGTCTCCGGTCGAGGTCTCCCCCAGAGTGCTCCTCGGGGCGCCACCCCGGAACCCCTGCTGCCGCGCGGCCCGGCACCGGCGGGAACTCGTACGGTGTCCCCATGGACGACGATCTGCGTACCGCCACTCTCGCGGCCGGACCACTCCTGCTCCGGCCCTGGCTGCCCGAGGACATACCGACCCTCATCGAGGCGTACCGCGATCCCGCGATGCGCGCCATGCTGGTGAGGCTGGTCGAGGACGAGGCGGAGGCGCGGCACTGGCTGCGGGTGGAGCAGGAGGGCCGGGAAGCCGGCAGCCGCTTCGGCTTCGCGGTGATCGATCGCGATCTCGACGGCGAACCGGTCGGCAATGTGGTGCTCAAATACCCCGCGCCGGGCTCCGAAAGCGGCGAGGTCGGCTACTGGACGGCGGCACGGGCGCGCGGGCGCGGGGTCGCACCGCGGGCGCTCGGGGCGCTCACCGACTGGGCGTTCGAGGCGTTCGCCGGGGACGGCCTCGTGAGGCTGGACCTGCTGCACCAGGTGGACAACGACGCGTCCTGCCGGGTCGCGGAGAAGAGCGGTTACGGCTTCGCGGAGGTGCTTCCGGCGCAGGCGCCGTGGCCGCTGGACGGGCACCGGCATGTGCGGTTGCGTTCCGGGGACGTCCGGTAGCCGTTTCTCGCCCGCCTCCGGTCGGCCCCGGCCTTCACGTCCGCCCGGCGAGATGAGGCCCGTCCGGGCCCGTCACCCCATCAACGACGAACCGTCGTGCAGGATCCGCTGGAACATCCGGTGGTCGCGCCAGTCGCCGTTGATGTGCAGGAAGCGCGGGGCCAGTCCGTACTGCTCGAAGCCGCACTTGGCGAGCACCCGCTGCGACGCCACGTTGTCCAGCATCGTCCCCGCCTCGACCCGGTGCAGGCCGAGCCCGTCCCTGGCCACCTCGCAGACCCGCTGCACGGCGGCCGTGGCCAGGCCGCGGCCCGCGTACTCGACATCGATCCAGTAGCCGAGAATCGCGCTGCGGGACGGCCCGAGCACCATGGCGGTGAGGTTGAACCCACCCACCGCGCGGTCCTGTTCGTCGGCGAGCACCCACGGCATCGCCCGTCCCGCCTCCCGGTCCGCGAGCATCCCGGCCAGCCGCTCCTGCTGTCCCCGCTCGGTGTAGAAGGCGTCGGGCCGCTCGGGCTCCCAGGGCCGCATGTACGCGCGGCTGCGGGTCAGGGCCGCGGCGAGGGAGGCGGCGTCGGCCGGGGTGGCGGGGCGGAGTCGTACCTCCGCGTCGATCCGGTGTATGTCGTCGATCACCCCTTCACGCTATCCCGGCCTCCTCACGCCGCCTCCGCCGAGGCCAGCCCTGCCAGCCGGTCGAAGGTGCGGATCAGCTCCGCCCGTCTCTTCTCCTTGTACTCCGGCTTGGGTTCAAGATCGTCGATGGTCCGCTCCCACACGTCCATGAAGGTCTTTTTCCAGCCCTCGACCACCACCGCACCGGGTACCACCGCACCGACGTGGTGCTGCTCGGCGATCAGGCACAGCAGCTCGATGTTGCACGGCACCGCGACGCCCCAGTAGTCGTCGGGCTCCAGGCCCACCGGGTCACCGGCCATCGCCTCCTCGATCTCCGAGAGGAGCCGCCCGGTGATGTCCGACAGGTGATCCGCCGCCGTGTCGCTGTCGAAATTCCCACTGCCCCAGGTACCCACAGGTCCCCCTCCACTCGCCGCCCTTTGCCTATGACTGTTCTAGCAAGCCGCACTGACACCAGCGGGCGGACCGAGTGCCGCGCTCCCTCTGGACGCTCGCGTAGGAAACTGCGCGTCCGGGCCATGGAGCGCGACCGCCCCTGCCGCTTCACTGGGAGGCATGACAACCACCCGGCCCACACACCCCTCCCGCACCCTGGACCACCTCGTGCTCGGCGGCGCGTCCGTCACCACCGGCCTGATCGCGGGCGCGTTCTATGTGTTCTCCTGCGCCGTCATGCCGGCCCTCGGGCGCAGCGACGACCGGACCTTCGTCGAGGTCATGCAGAACATCAACGACGTCATCGAGAATCCGGTCTTCTTCGCCGGTTTCTTCGGCGCGCTGGTCCTCACGGCTGTCGCCGCCTGGCAGCAGCGCCGGTCCCCGGGTCCGCGGCGGTGGGTCCTCGCCGCCCTCGCCGCGTACACCGTCGCCTTCCTGCTCACCTCGGGCGTCAACGTCCCGCTGAACAACGCCCTTGCACACGCCGGGGATCCGGCGCGGATCGCCGATCCCTCAGCCGTGCGCGAGAGGTTCGAGGACACGTGGGTGGTCTGGAACGCCGTCCGGGCAGTCCTGTGCACCGCCGCTCTCGCCCTTCTCCTGCGTGCCGCGTTCCTGACGGCACGGCAGCGTCCGCGGCACCCTCAGGAATCGTCGTACTCGCTGTCCGGCGCCGGGTCCAGCGCCAGCCGGTAGCCGCGCTTGACGACCGTCTGGACGAGGCCGGGCGCGCCCAGTGCCGTACGCAGCCTCGCCACGGCCGTCTCCACCGCGTGTTCGTCCGCGCCGCCGCCGGGCAGCACGCGCAGCAGGTCGGCGCGGGACACCACCCAGCCCGGCCGGCGGGTCAAGGTGCGCAGCAGGGCCATTCCCGCGGGCGGCACCGGGCGCAGTACGCCGTCGACGACCACGGCGTGGCCGCGGATCTGGACCCGGTGCCCGGCGAGCGGCAACGTGTATGCCCTGGCGGGGAGTTCGCGGCACAGCAGCTGGACGAGCGGGGCGAGCCGGAAGCGTTCCGGCTGGACGGTGCCGATCCCGCGGGCCCGCAGCGGGAGGGCGGTGACCGGTCCGACGCAGGCCACGAGGACGTCGTCCCGCAGGGCGCTCAGAAGCTCCGGGAGCAGCCCTCGCCTCTCGGCCCGGCCCAGCAGTGACGCGGCGGCCGGGGCACTGGTGAAGGTGAGGGCGTCCAGGTCCCGGGCCAGGACGGTGTCGAGCAGCCGGTCGAGCGGCGCGATGTCCTCGGGGGCCTCCCAGCGGTAGACGGGTACGGCGATCACCTCGGCTCCCGCGCCGCGGAGCGACTCGATGAAGCCGGGAATCGGTTCGCCGTGCAGCTGGACGGCGATACGGCGGCCCTCCACGCCCTCGCCCAGGAGCCGGTCCAGCACCTCGGCCATGGACTCGGAGGCGGGTGACCACGCCTCGGTCAGCCCGGCGGCCCGGACGGCGCCCTTGGCCTTGGGGCCGCGGGCCAGCAGCTCGACACCGCGCAGGACCGCCGTCAGCCGGTCGCCGAGACCCCAGCCGTCGGCGGCCTCGATCCAGCCCCGGAAGCCGACGGCGGTGGTGGCGACGACCACGTCGGGGGCGGAGTCGACGATTCCCCGGGTGGCTGCGAGGAGTTCGGTGTCGTCGGCGAGCGGCACGGTGCGCAGGGCGGGCGCGTGCACGACGGCGGCGCCGCGCCGCTCCAGCAGCGCGCCGAACTCCGCCGCGCGCCGCGCGGCGGTGACCCCGACGGTGAAGCCCGCGAGCGGCCCGTGGTGTTCGTCCTCGTGCATGTGGTCTACCCGGCTCTCGTCCCGCTGCTGCCCGATGGTGCCGACGGCCGAGCCTGCCAACGGCACGTGACGGATCTGGTTCATCCGTATGTCCCGCACGTTACGTCCGAGGGCACCGAACCGTCGTGACTCACGCGCGGCACCGCCAGTCCGCGGCTCGGCCGGTCCGCGGCTCGGCGGGTCCGGGTGCGGTGGTCCCGGCCCGGCGAAGGTATACCGCCCCCGGTCCACCGGTCAGTCGGTGCCCAGCATGAGCGCCGCGTCGGGCCGGGGCAGCCAGCTCCCGCCGGGCCGCACCAGCCAGCCCTCCTCGGAGCCGAGCCGGGCCGCGGCTTCGCGCAGGGCGTCGAGGCCGGGGTGGCGCAGCCCCCTGCGCCAGACCAGCAGGAGCGGGGAGACCGGTACGGGGCGTACCAGCGGACGCACCACGGTGCCCGGTATCGGAGGGAAGTCGACGACACACAGAACAGGTCGGCGCGACTTCGCCATGACCCGCTGGAATTCGGCCACGCCGACCGCGAGCGGAACGGGCGGTGCCAGTTCGATGCCCCACTCGGCGAAAAGCAGCCGGGCGAGGTCCGTCCATTCCCCGGTGCGCGGGTTCCCGGCGCCCGCGTACACGGTCTCACCGGCCAGGTCGGCCAGGGCGACGCTCTCGTGCGCGGCGAGCGGGTGAGCGGCCGGGAGCAGCACGGCCATCGGCTCGTACCGCACCGGCTGCACACCGAGCCGCGCCCGCACCGCGGGGTCGAGTCCGGCGGCGCGGCCGAAGGAGACGTCGAGCCGCCCGGCGAGGATCTCGCCCGCGGCCCAGGTGAGCCCGCTCTCGAAGCGCGCCATCAGCTCGCAGGCGGGAGCCAGCTCCCGGGCGCGGGCCAGCACCCGGGCGGCCGCCATGCCGTCGGTGTTGAGGTCGACGAAGAGCGGCCGGGCGGCGGGGTCGGCGAAAGCCGCGGCAAGATCGTCGTGCGCCTCCAGCACCCGCCGGGCGTACGGCAGGAGCCGTTCGCCGTCGGCGGTGAGGGAGACCTGCCGGGTGGTGCGCACGAAGAGTTCCGCACCCAGTTCGCGCTCCAGCCTTCGGATGTCCCGGCTCAGCGCCTGCTGGGCGACGTAGAGCCGGGCGGCGGCACGGGTGAAGTGCAGCTCCTCGGCGACGGCGGCGAAGGCGCGGAGCAGCCGGGGGTCGGTGGGGGTACGGGGATGGGGGTGCGTCCGGGGGGTGCCCGGGTCGGCAGCGGAGGAGGACACACCAAGAATTTACAACACAGATGCGTTAATCGGTACGGAGAAGGTGTTGGACCCCATGGGCCGTGCGCCCCGAGGGTTGATCCATGCCGTACGACAGAACGCCGCCCACCGACCCCATGCTCACCGTCTCCGGGGACCTGCTGATCATCGCCCCGCGCGCCCCCGCCCCCGCACGGCCGGCCCCCACCAACCCGTACCGCCGGCTGCTCGCCACCCCAGGTGCCCGCGCCTTCACCGCGGGCAATCTCCTCGCCCGGCTCCCCATGGGCATGTTCAGCGTCAGCGCCGTGATCATGATCGCCGGGGCGCGCGGCTCGTACGCCCTGGCCGGGGCCGTCACCGCGACCGGCCTCGCCGCCACGGCGGTGGTCGCGCCCTGGACGGCCCGGCTGGTCGACCGGTACGGACAGGCCCGGGTCGCCGTGCCCGCCACCGCGATCGCCGCGCTCGGATCGCTCGCGCTGCTGCTCTGCGTGCACTACGGCGCCCCGGCCTGGACGCTCTTCGCCTCCTACGCCGCGACCGCCACCACCCCCAACACGGGCGGGATGTCCCGGGCCCGCTGGGCGCACCTGCACCGGGGCGATCCCGCCGCCCTGCACACCGCGAACTCCTTCGAACAGGCCGCCGACGAACTCTGCTTCATGCTCGGCCCGGCCCTCGCCGCGCTGCTCTGCGCGGCGCTCTTCCCGGAGGCCGGAACACTCGTCGGAGCGGTCCTGCTGATGACCGGCGTGCTGATCTTCGCCGCCCAGCGCGCCACCGAACCGCCGGTGGCACCCCGCACCGCCCGCACCGGCTCCCCGTTCCGCACCCCCGGAATGCCGGCCCTGCTCGCCGCCTTCCTCGCCACCGGCGCGGTCTTCGGCGCGATGGAGGTCGTCACGATCGCCCACGCCGGGGGCGCCGTCCTGGCCCTCCAGGCGGCCGGTTCGTGCGTGGCGGGACTGCTGTACGGATCGCTGCGCCCGGCCGCGGACGTCCGGCGCCGACTGCTGGGCTGCCTGGCGGGGATGACGGCGCTGATGTCCCTGCCGCTGCTCGCCACCTCCGCGACCGATTCGCTGCTCGCCCTCGCGGGCGCGCTGCTGCTGGCGGGCGCCGCGACGGCACCGACGATGGTGACCGGCATGACCCTGGTGCAACGCCTCACCCCGGAGGGCCGGTTGAACGAGGGCATGACCCTGGCCGTGACCGCGATGCTGGGCGGGATCGCCGCCGGTTCGGCGACCGGCGGCTGGATGGTCGAGCACACCGGGCAGACGACCGGCTATGCCGTACCGGTGTGCGCGGCAGGACTGGCACTGGCGATCGCGGCAGCCGGGGTCCGGGTCCCCCGGGCGTGATACCCGGACGCGGGGCTCCGCGCAGAACGACGAGAACCCCGCTGCCGGTCGGCAACGGGGTTCTCGTTTCACATGGGAATTGTGGAGATGGCGGGAATCGAACCCGCGTCCAACGGTGCAGAATCAGGGCTTCTCCGTGTGCAGTTCGCTGTGCTTTTCTCGGCCCCGGTAGTCACGCGAACAAGCTACCGACAGGCCCAGCCACTGTTTGATTTCCTTCCAGGCCCCGTGACCGGGTCTAGAAGTTTAGATCCCTTGATGATGCCAGGATCCGGGTCGGGATCACCCCCGGGCTGACACTTCGCAAGTCGCTACTTAGGCAGCGAGGGCGAAGGAATCGCGCTTGGAATTGGCGATTATTGGTTGCGACATATGGTTTACGAGATCATTGTCGCTTCCTCGACACGCTTCCCCTGCTTCGACATCCGCTGTCGAAACCGATCATCCCCATGCTGGTGTATTTAATTGTCAACCGCTCCATGCGTGCACCCGTTGTGAGGTGCAGTGCCATCGTACGTGACCAACGAGCGACAGTGCCAGCCTATTCCTGCCGGCCGGCCCGCCCGCTTCCCGGCTAGGCGCTCCGCTGGCGCCGGCGCGCCGCCGAGATGGCCCGGTTGGTCTCCCGCGTGTCCTGCTTCTCGCGCAGGGTCTGCCGCTTGTCGTACTCCTTCTTGCCCTTGGCGAGCGCGATCTCGACCTTGACCCGGCCGTCCTTGAAGTACAGCGCGAGCGGCACGATGGTGTGGCCCGTCTCGCCCGACTTCGACTCCAGCTTGTCGATCTCCGCCCGGTGCATCAGCAGCTTGCGCTTCCGCTTGGCCGAGTGGTTGGTCCAGGTCCCCTGCACGTACTCCGGGACGTGGATGTTGTGCAGCCAAGCCTCGCCGCCGTCGATCTGGACGAAGCCGTCCACGAGCGAGGCCCTGCCCAGCCGCAGCGATTTGACCTCGGTACCCATGAGTACGAGACCGCACTCGTAGGTGTCGAGGATGTGGTAGTCGTGTCGCGCCTTCTTGTTCTGCGCGATGAGCTTGCGCCCGGTGTCCTTTTCCTTAGCCATAGTGCAGCCATTTTCGCACTACGACCCACCCCCGAGGCCACTCAATACCGTCTCGGCCCGCTGCTCGGCCCCGGAGCTCACCGCGAGGTCCGGGGTGATGCCGCGGCCGTCGACTCCGCGGCCCGCCGGGGTGCGGTAGTGGCCGACGGTCAGCTCGGCCACCGAGCCGCCCGGGAGCTTGCTGGGCATCTGGACCGAACCCTTGCCGAAGGTGCGCGAGCCGACGGTGACGGCGCGGCCCCGGTCCTGGAGCGCGCCGGTGAGGAGCTCGGCGGCGCTCATCGTGCCGCCGTCGACGAGGACGACGAGGGGCCGGGCGGTGTCACCGCCCGGCTGCGCGTAGAGGGCGCGCTGCTCTCCGTGCACGTCGTACGTGGCGACCAGGCCGCCGTCCAGGAAGGCGGAAGCCGCGGTGACGGCCTCGGTGACCAGGCCGCCGGAGTTGCCGCGCAGATCGAGGAGCACCCCGGCGCCCGCCGGTGCGTCCCGGACCGCGTGGCGGACCCGGTCGCCCGAGCCCTTGGTGAACGAGTCGACCTCGATCAGCACGGCCTCGGAGGGATCGGAAGGCTTCGGTCCGATCCTCCGGACGGTGACGGGCTCAGTGGTGAGCGTGGCCCGGCGCAGTGTCTCGGTGCGCAGCACGGCGCCCCGCTGGACGCCCAGGACGACGGCGGTGCCCGCGGACGCCTCCGTGCGGTCCCCGCGCAGCAGGGCGACGACCTCGGCGACGGGGCGCCTGTCGATCCGGTGGCCGTCGACCGTGCGGAGCAGATCGCCCGGCTCGACGCCGGCCCGGTCGGCGGGGCCGCCGGGCTGGACCCGGGCCACCTCGACCAGCCCCTCGGCGGAGCGCCTGGCGGAGATCCCGACGCCGGTGTACGAGCCGCCGAGAGCCTGCTCGAACTCCTCGTACTGCCGCTCGTCGTACACCGCGCCCCAGCGGTCCCCGCTGCGGCTGACGGCCTCCTCGGCCGCCTCCTTGCCCGACTTGCCGTCGGCCACGGCCCGTGCGGCGGCGTCGGCCACCTCGTCGCCGTCGACCGCGGAGGCGACGTAACGGGTCGCCGGGTCCGGGGACTTCGAGCCGCCGCGCGGCAACGAGCCGGTGGCCGCCGCGGTGGCCAGCACGCTCGCGAAGACCAAGGTCAGGGCCGCCCCGCGGCGTACGCCGCGGGGCCCGAAACACTGCGCGGGACCCGACATGGCGATGAGTCTAGGACAACGCCCTTGCGGCACACGGCCGGTTGACCATGTGCCACCAGGGCGCTTGTCACACCTTCAGGTACTTGCGCAGCGCGAAGAGAGCGGCAACGGCGGGCATCAGCAGACCGATCGCCAGGACCAGGGGCAGCTTGGTGAAGACCGCGTCCCAGCCGATGAAGTCGATCAGGTTCAGCTTGCTCTGCAACGCCAGCCCGCCGTCGATCAGGAAGTACCGGCCGGCCAGCAGCATCACACAGGCGAGGACGCCACCGATGAGGCCGGCGAACGCGGCCTCCATGATGAACGGCATCTGGATGTAGAACCCGGAGGCGCCGACGAGCCGCATGATGCCGGTTTCGCGCCGCCGGCTGAACGCGGACACCCGCACGGTGTTCACGATCAGCATCAGCGCGATGACCAGCATCAGCGCCATCACGAAGAGCGCGGCCACATTCATGCCGTTCATCAGCTGGAAGAGGTTGTCCAGGATCGATCTCTGGTCCTGGACGGACTGCACCCCGTCACGCCCGGCGAAGGCGGTGGCGACGACCTTGTACTTCTTCGGGTCGTGGAGTTTGACCCGGAACGACTCCTGCATCTGGTCCGGCGTGATGTCGCCCGCCATGGGCGAGTCGCCGAACTGCTCCTGGTAGTGCTTGTACGCCTGATCGGCCGACTCGTACGTGACCGTCTGGACGGCGTCCATCTTCTTGAGGTCGGCCTCGATCTCCTTCTTCTGGTCGGCGGTGACCGCCCCCTTGGCGCACTTGGGCGTCGAGGTCACATCGCTCTTGCTGCAGAGGAAGATCGAGACGTTGACCTTGTCGTACCAGTAGTCCTTCATCGTGCTGACCTGCTCGCGCATGAGCAGCGCGCCGCCGAACAGGGCGAGCGAGAGGGCGACGGAGACGACGACGGCGAAGGTCATCGTGAGGTTCCGACGGAGGCCGACGCCGATCTCCGACAGGACGAACTGGGCGCGCATGGCGTCCTTTCAGTGCTCGATGCTCAGTGCTGGTAGCCGTAGACGCCGCGGGCCTGGTCACGTACGAGACGGCCCTGCTCCAGCTCGATGACGCGCTTGCGCATCTGGTCGACGATGTTCTGGTCGTGGGTCGCCATGATCACAGTGGTGCCGGTCCGGTTGATCCGGTCCAGCAGCTTCATGATGCCGACGGAGGTCTGCGGGTCGAGGTTGCCGGTCGGCTCGTCCGCGATGAGCAGCATGGGGCGGTTCACGAACGCCCGCGCGATCGCCACGCGCTGCTGCTCACCGCCGGAGAGCTCACCGGGCATCCGGTCCTCCTTGCCGCCGAGGCCGACCAGGTCGAGGACCTGCGGCACCGCCTTGCGGATCTCACCGCGCGGCTTGCCGATGACCTCCTGCGCGAACGCCACGTTCTCCGCGACGGTCTTGTTGGGGAGGAGCCTGAAGTCCTGGAAGACCGTGCCCAGCTGGCGGCGCATGTGCGGCACCTTCCAGTTGGACAGGCGGGCGAGGTCCTTGCCCAGGACGTGCACCGAGCCCGTGCTGGCGCGTTCCTCGCGGAGGATGAGTCTCATGAAGGTGGACTTGCCGGAGCCGGAGGAGCCCACCAGGAAGACGAACTCGCCCTTCTCGATATCGAGCGACACATCCCGGAGAGCGGGACGGCTCTGCTTCGGGTAGGTCTTGGAGACGTTGTCGAATCGGATCACGGATGCACCACGGTCGGCCGGGAGTAGGTGTGCGTGACCATACGCGAACCGGCCTGGGGCGTGCAGGCGCACGTCCCGGCATGGGTGATTTATGGCGGAACGGCACGGGCCGGGAGCGCGGCCGAAGTGCTACGGAACGGGCGATCTCCGGCGGGCCGCGCCGAAATCCGCGCGAGCTGGCACAGTGGTAGGGGGAACGGTTGCGTTCCCATGAGCGTTGTGCGGAGCGAGGACGTCTGCGGCCCCGCCGCGCGGGAGGAGGAAAGCGCATGACCTATGACCGACTGGTGTGCGCAAACTGCGCGGCGCCCGTGAACGAGGGCCGCTGCCCCGTGTGCCGGGCAAGCCGTGAGCGGCTGCAGCAGGAACAGGAGCAGGGGATCTTCGCGGGGCTGAGCCCCGTGACGCTGGTGGCCCTGCTGGTGGTGCTGCTGGGCGCGCTGGCACTGCTGGCGCATCAGACCGTGTAGCACCGGACCGCGCAGCCGAGGCCGTCCGCCCGCCTGCGAAAGCGTGTACGTGTACGCGGAGGGGCCCGGGATGCCGACTGGCGTCCCGGGCCCCTCTGTGCACAGGTGGCCCTTAGGCGACCGTACGGCCGTTCATCAGGCGCGGCAGGATCCGGAAGCCGATGCCTCCGGCAATCATCGTCGCGGCGCCGACCAGCAGGAACGTGGTCTCGGCGGCACCGGTCTCGGCGAGCTCGTCCTTGCCCTTGCCCTGCTCGACCGGCTGGTTGCCGGCCGAGTCGGGGGTGGTGTTGTCCGCGCACTTCGCGCCGTCGAGGTCGACGGTGCAGCCGTCGCCACCGGTCGCGGAGCCCGAGGAGGCACTACCGGTGGTGCCGCCGTTACCGGTGGTACCACCGTTGCCGGAGCTGCCGCCATTGCCGGAGCTGCCGCCGTTGGCGCTGGTGCCGCCGTTGTTGCCGGAGCCACCGTTGTCCGACGCGCCACCGTTGTTGCCGGAGCCGCCATTGTTGCCGGAGCCGCCGTTGTCGGACGCGCCGCCATTGTTGCCGGAGCCGCCGTTGTTCGACGCGCCACCGTTGTTGCCGGAGCCGCCGTTGTTGCCGGAGCCGCCGTTGTCGGACGCGCCGCCATTGTTGCCGGAGCCGCCATTGTCGGCAGCGCCACCGTTGTCCGCAGCGCCTCCGTTGTCCGCAGCGCCGCCATTGTCGGCAGCGCCACCGTTGTCCGCAGCGCCTCCGTTATCGGCAGCGCCACCGTTGTCCGCAGCGCCACCGTTGTCCGCAGCGCCACCGCTGTCCGCAGCACCGCCATTGTCGGCCGCGCCACCATCGGTGGTCGTACCGCCCTGGCCACCGTTGTCGCCGCCGCCGGCCGCATCGCCGCCGGACTCGCCGAGATCGGCGTCGACACCCAGACCGCCTTCGTCGGCGTGAGCCTTCGCGGAGAGACCGCCGACGTCGACGCCGATGCCGACGGCCGACGCCGCACCAGCAGCGGTGAGCGAAGCACCCGCGGCAATCACCGCACCTGCGGCTATCCGCGCGACGCGTACACGCGTCTTCTTGGTCATCTGCTGCTACCCCCAGTAGCTGTTCTCGTCATGGAGCAGCCATATGCGGGCCCCGGCTCTGCGGAGTTTGCTCCGAACGGCGCCACATGGAGCCGTGGTCATGCCGCCCGCCCCCGTTCACACCCGTCCCAGACATACGCATGCTGCCCTAGCACCCTGTCCACAGTTAAGGACTACGTCAAGGCCGTTCCGTCGAATCTGCACCGATTTAGTGGCAGTTGACCTTCATTCAGAATCACGACTGTGACGCACTCACCACGGCGCCCGCGCAACTCGGAACCCCAACTCCCCATCAGCGGCAGCTCGTACGCGTCCGCGACGAGAACGGCGGTGCCGGAAACCCGTGGGTTTTCCGGCACCGCCGTTCGAACATCCGGGAAACAGGCCGTCGCTGCGGCCTGCCGCCTACTTCTCCCGCTGCTTGCGCCAGCGGATGCCCGCCTCCAGGAAGCCGTCGATCTCGCCGTTGAAGACCGCCTCCGGATTGCCCATCTCGAACTCCGTACGCAGGTCCTTGACCATCTGGTACGGGTGCAGGACGTACGACCGCATCTGGTTGCCCCAGGAGTTGCCGCCGTCGCCCTTGAGGGCGTCCATCTTGGCCTGCTCCTCCTGACGGCGCCGCTCAAGGAGCTTCGCCTGGAGGACGTTCATCGCGGACGCCTTGTTCTGGATCTGCGAGCGCTCGTTCTGGCAGGAGACGACGATGCCGGTCGGGAGGTGGGTCAGGCGCACCGCGGAGTCCGTGGTGTTGACGCCCTGGCCGCCGGGGCCCGACGAGCGGTACACGTCGACGCGCAGCTCGGACTCGTCGATCTCGATGTGGTCGGTCTGCTCGACCACGGGCAGCACCTCCACGCCCGCGAAGGACGTCTGGCGGCGGCCCTGGTTGTCGAAGGGCGAGATCCGGACGAGCCGGTGCGTGCCCTGCTCGACGGAGAGCGTGCCGTAGGCGTACGGCACCTGGACGGCGAAGGTGGTCGACTTGATGCCGGCCTCTTCCGCGTACGACGTCTCGTAGACCTCGGTCTTGTATCCGTGCCGCTCGGCCCAGCGGATGTACATGCGCTGGAGCTTCTCGGCGAAGTCCGCGGCGTCGACGCCGCCGGCCTCGGCACGGATGTTGACCAGGGCCTCGCGGGAGTCGTACTCGCCGGAGAGGAGCGTACGGACCTCCATCTCGTCCAGCGCCTTCTTGACGGACTCCAGCTCGGACTCGGCCTCGGCCAGGGCGTCGGCGTCGCCCTCGTCGTGGGCGAGCTCGAAGAGGACTTCGAGATCGTCGATCCGGCCGCGGAGGGCCTCGGTCTTGCGGACCTCGGCCTGGAGGTGCGAAAGCTTGCTGGTGATCTTCTGCGCCGCCTCCGGGTCGTCCCAGAGGGAAGGCGCGGCCGCCTGCTCCTCGAGCGCGGCGATGTCCGCCCTCAGCGCATCCAGGTCCAGGACGGCCTCGATCGACCCCATGGTGGAGGAGAGGGACTTCAGCTCTTCGGAAATATCGACGACTGCCACGGGTCCAGCGTAACGGCTGTCGGCGCGGACATTCCTCGGGCCGCATGATCACGACTCGGTGACCGTGCGCGCGAGACCCCCGCGGGCCGTACGGCGGCGGGGGTGCCCGCCGGTTTCCCCCTCCGGCCCCGCACACCGCCGAAAGCCGCCGGGGACCGCCCGCGGGCCCCGGCTCAGGGTGCTCCGGGTGCCGAGTTCTTCGTGTCCTGCGCGGGCGCGTCCGTACTGTCGCCGCCCAGTGCGAGCCAGCCGCCCACGCCGAGGGCCACCACCAGCACCAGCGCCGCGGCGCCCAGCGTCAGCCGGCGCTTGCGGACGGCCGCGGACTTGTTGCGGGCCGAGCCGGGCCGGGGCCGGCCCGGGGAGCGGGGGGCCCGCGCGGTGCCCCGGGGGCCGCCGGAGAGCTCGTCGGGGGCCGGGACGCGCATGCTCGTGTGGGTGTCGCGGTTGGAGTCGGTGGACGAGCCGGGGACCAGGGGCACCGCGCCGCGGCGGCGGGGTTCCTCGGGCGCGGGGGTGTACTGCTGCTCGTCGTACGTCCGCGGCTCCGGTTCGGTCTCCGGCTCGTCCACGTCCAGCGGCGGGATGCCGGCCAGCTGCGGGAGCTGCTCGCGCAGCCGGGCCGCGAGCTCGGAGGCGCGCAGCCGGGAGGCCGGGGCCTTGGCCAGGCACTGGATCAGGAGCTGCCAGAGTTCCTCGGGGATGCCCGGGAGGGGGACGACCGTCTCCGTGACGTGCCGGCGCAGGACGGCGCCGGGGTGTCCGCCGCCGAAGGGTGTGAAGCCGGCGAGGAGTTCGTACAGGACTGTGGCGAGGGCGTAGATGTCCACCGCGGCGCGCGGCGGCAGCCCCTCGACTATCTCGGGGGCCAGGTAGTCCGGCGTGCCGATGATCTTGCTTGCCTTGGTGCGGCGCGGGGTGTCGATCAGCTTGGCCACCCCGAAGTCGGTGAGCAGCGCCGGGTGCGAGCCGCCGGGGCCGAGCGGTCCCTCCATGTCGAGCAGGATGTTCTCCGGCTTGACGTCGCGGTGGACCACTCCGGCGGCGTGGGCGGCGGCCAGGCCGTCGGCGACGTCCGCGATGATCGCGACGGCGGCCTCGGGCGCGAGACGGCGTTCGCGGTCGAGGCGGGTGCGCAGGTCCGTGCCGCGGACCAGGTTCATGACCAGTGCCAGGTCGTTGCCGTCCACCACGAGGTCGCGGACGGCGACCACATGGGGGTGGTCCAGGCCGAGCAGAGCGGTGCGCTCCTGGACGAAGCGGCCCACGAGCTCCTGGTCGGACGCCAGGTCCTCGCGGAGCAGCTTGATGGCCACCGGGCCCTCGGGCCCGTCGCCGAGCCACACCGTGCCGGCGCTGCCGCGCCCCAGGATCTGGTGGGCGGTGTACCGGCTGCCGATATTCCGTGCCAAGACTGCTCCCTCAGCGGCTGGCGATGGACCGTCGCTCATGACCCCCGGTCGACAAAGTTACGCGTCGATCGGGGGGTTGAGTGCCCGGGATGGGGCCAACCCTCACTTCCGCGGGCGAATTGCGGGGGAAACTGGCCCGCGGAAGTCGATATAGCTACAGAGTTGATGATGTGCCGGCGGCTCAGGAGCCGCTGCCGCCACCCAGTTCGGAGACCCAGTCGGTCACGCTGGAGACGGCGTCGCTGATCGCCCGCCAGAAGCTCTTGCCCTGGCCGATCCAGTCCTGCAGCGGCGTCAGTTCCCAGATCAGCCAGCCCGCGACGAACAGCAGCACCAGGGTGAACAGGCAGCCCTTGAGGCAGCCGAGGCCGGGAATCCTCATCGGGTTGGCACTGCGCTGCCGCGGCTCGCGGGGCTGCCGCGGGGCCGGCTGCTGCGGCTGCTGCGGTGGCTGCTGCTGCGGCGCGTACTGCTGGCGCTGGTACTGCTGTTGGGGCTGGTGCTGGGGTTGCGGCTGGTACTGCTGTTGCCGGGGCTGGGGGTACTGCTGCGGCTGCTGGTACTGCGGCGGCTGCTGCTGTCGCTGGGGCTGCCGCGGCTGCTGCTGCGGCTGGGGCCGCTGGGGGCGGCGGCGCAGCGGGTCCTGGTCCGGGCCGAGGTACTGGACCTGCGTCGGCTCGTTGCGGTCGCGGGCCGCCTGGAGCTGGGACTGCCAGGGGTGCGGCCCCTCGGGCTGCGGGGGGCCGTCGGGGTGCGGCGGCACGGGCGGCATGACCGAGGTCGGGTCGGCGTGCCCGCCCGCACCCGGGCCGGGGGCGTGCTGCATGACGCTGGTCGCGGCGTTCGGGTCGTACGAGCCCGCGTTGCTCGGCAGCACCTGTGTCGGGTCGGCGGCACCGGGGGTCTCCGGCACGGCCGCGGGCGCCGGGTCGGGCGCGAGCAGGGCGCCCACGCCGTCGGCCGCCGCGATCTGGGCGGAGTTGGCGTGCACGCCGATACCGGCCGCGACGGTGCGCAGTCCGCGGGCCAGGTTCTCGGCGCTGGGGCGCCGGTCCGGGTCCTTGCTCAGGCAGCGCTCTATCACCGTCCACAGCGGCGCCGGGACGGTGGCGGGGCGGCTGGGCTCCTCGCTGAGGTGCCGGTGCAGGACTTCGAGGGCGGTGCCGCCGGCGAACGGCGGGCGGCCGGTGACCAGCTCGTACAGCAGGATGCCCGCGCCGTAGATGTCGACGGCGGAGGTCTGCGGGCGGCCCTCGGCGGACTCGGGCGCCACATAGGCGGGCGTGCCGACGAACTCGTGGGTCCGGGTGAGTCCCGGGGAGTCCGCCAGGCGCGCGATGCCGAAGTCGGTGAGCATCGGGTGCATCTGGCCGTCGCGCTCGTCGAGCAGGACGTTGGCGGGCTTCAGGTCGCGGTGGACGACGCCGTCGGCGTGGCTGGCGGCGAGCGCGTCCGCGATCTGCGCGGTGAGCAGCGCGGCGGCGACCGGGGTGAGCGGGCCGTTCTCGCGGAGGTAGCGGTGCAGGTCCGGGCCGTCGACCAGGTCCATGACGAGGGCCAGGAGGTCGCCCTCGACGACCAGGTCGCGGGTGCGCACGATGTTCTCGTGGGTGAGCCGGAGCAGCACCGAGCGCTCGCGCAGGAACCGCATCACGATGTCCGCGTCGTTGGCGAGCTCCTCCTTCAGGACCTTGATCGCCACGGTCTCGCCGGGCTGACCGGCGACGGCCGCCTCGGCACCTGCGGTCTCCCGCTGGCGGGCACGCCAGACGGTGCCCGTGGCGCCGCGTCCCAGCGGCTCCTCGAGCAGGTACTTGCTGCCTACCGGCCGCACGTCATGCGCTCCCTGCGATCGTGGTGCTTGCGGTGCTCCCGGACACACCCGGGAGTTCCGGCCCACTCTAGTGGGGTGACCGGCGGGGTCGGGCCGCTCCGTCCGGTTGCCGTCACCCGTCCTGTCCGCCGTGCCCGAGTACCTCGCGCGGGAGGTAGTGGCCGGTTGCGGAACAAGACGCTCACACCGGACGAATGGTTGCCGCACACCCGTGCGACGAACTGTGCCGGACGCGCTCCTCGGACGGTCCCGCCGTGGCGGAAGAGCTTCCCAGCAGGCACGGGAGAAGGTTGCAAGCAGGCACGTATGGGCGCACAGCCGACCTTTCATGATCACTTAGCGGTGGCCCCCGGGCGTGTTGTCAGTGGCAGGTGCGAGGATGCCTCCAGCACGGACTGTGGGGTAGGGAGCCCCGCGGCACGTGACGAACCTGTACCGGACGACGCGTCCGTGTCGGGTGGGGGGAATCACAGGGCGTTTCCCCTGCCCGGCGCCCCGCGCAGAAGGGACCGCTGACGGCGATGCAGATCCGGCTGACCGTCCTCGCGCCGCGCAGCGGCCAGACCCCGGCGCGCGCCTGCGACGTGCTGGTCACCGCCCCGTCGGGGACGGCGCTCGCCACCGTGGCGTCCCATCTGGCCGCGGCCGTCTCCGGACCCGACGGCTCGCTCGGCGGCGGCGCGGTGGTGCTGTTCGCCGGGCGCGAGCGGCTCGACGCGCAGCGGTGCGCGCTGGGTGAGCCCCCGCTGGTCGACGGAGCGGTGCTCTCGCTCCAGGTCCCGGGCGAGGACGAGGCGGCGGACGACGCCGTCCCGGCGCAGCTGCACGTGGTCGCGGGGCCCGACGCGGGCGGGGTCCATCTGCTGCACGGCGGCCGGATCCGGATCGGCCGCTCCGCCGACGCGGACGTCCCGCTCGACGACCCCGATGTGTCCCGGCTGCACTGCGCGGTGACGGTCTCCGCGGACGGCCTGGTCTCGGTGGCCGACCTGGGCTCCACCAACGGCACCTCGCTCGACGGCACGGAGGTACGCGACCGCCCGGTCCGCCTGCGGCCCGGTGATCTGCTGCGGCTCGGCGAATCGACGCTCCGCCTGGCCTCCGGCGCGCGTACGCCGACACTGCCGACCGCCCCGGACGGCGAGGGGCATCTCCGGGTGTCCGGTACGGCGGGCGCCGCCGAGGGGGGCGGCTCGGGCCACGGGTACGCCCCGGCCGCCGCCCCCGGCTCCGGGCCCGACGCGCACGCGGGGCCCGGCGACCGCCGGGCGTACGGGAGCGGCGAGGACGGGCCTGCCGGCACCCGCCGCCCGTCCGTCCCCGGGCTTCCGGCCCGCGCCCCGGAGGAAGAGGCGCCCCGGCGCGGCGGGATAGGCGCCTGGGCGCGCAGACTCGCGGGCAACAAGGGCGAACCGGTCCACGAGGCGGCGCCCGACGAGACGGGCGCGGCCGCACAGCCCTTCACGGGCGGCGTCCCCGAGGCGCCCGCGAGGGGCGCCGGGGAGAGCACCTGGCCCGATCCCGCGGCCGTGCTGCTGACCGCGCTCGGCCCCGGCCCCCGGCTCTGGGAGCGCGACGCCGCGCACCCGGAGGCGCTCGTGGTGCGCCTGGGGACGACGGACCGGGCCGAGCTGCCCGCCGTCCCGGTGACCGTGGGGCTCCGGGAGACCGGTTCCCTCGGGCTCGCCGGGCCGCGGACCCGGCTGGCCGGACTCGCCCGCTCGACGGTCGCGCAGCTCGCCGCGCTGCACTCCCCCGCCGATCTGGAGATCGTGCTGATCAGTACGGACCGCGGCCGCGCCGCGGACGAGCGCAGGCGCGAGTGGGCCTGGCTCGGCTGGCTGCCCCACCTGCGCCCGATGCACGGCCAGGACTGCCGGCTGCTCCTCGCGTACGACCGCGAGCAGGCCCTCGCCCGTACGTCGGAGCTGGTGCGCCGGCTGGACGAGGGGCCGCTCGGGCCCGGCTGGCCGAGCCTGGACCGGGACACGGTCGCCGAGGCCGCCGCGCGGTACGCGGGGCCGTACACCGTGGTGGTCGTCGACGGCGACCCCGGCTCGGCCGTGCTGCGCGAGAACACCGCCCGGCTGGCCTCGGCCGGCTCCGCCGCCGGAATCCATCTGATCTGCCTGGCCGAGACCCCGGCCGCCACACCCACCTCGCCGGTCGCGGCGACGTACGAGGCCGCCTGCCACGCCTCGATCGCGTTCCGCGAGTGCGGGGCCGTGGCGATGCTGAGCGGCGATGTGGCGACGGCCCTGCGGCTGCTGCGCACGGCGGACGGGCGGGCCGCGGGCCGCGGCACGGTCGCGACCGTGGACGCCGTGTCGGCGCACTGGGCCGAGCGGTTCGGCCGGGCGCTGGCCCCGCTGCGTACGGAGGGTTCGGTGACGGCCCACGGCCGGCCGGCCTCGGCCGCGCTCCCGAGGACGGCCCGCCTGCTGGACGAACTGGGCCTGGCCCGCGCCACCCCGGCCTCCCTGATGGCCCGCTGGGCCTCCACCGCCGACGACCAGCCCGGCGCCACGGTCCGCGGTCCGGGCCGCTGGGCGGGCGGGGCGGGGAGCGCCGCCGGCGGCCCGGGACCGGCCGACGGGGCTGCCCGCGGTTCGGGCCGTACGGAGTACCCGCGCGGCGCGAGCTCCCGCGTGGGCGCCCAGCGCACGGGCGGCGGCCCGGGACCGGACGCCCCGGGACCGGGGCGCACCCCGTACCCCGGCAGCGATACCACCACGCACGTCGGCACGGTGAGCCACGGCCTCGCGCGCGACGAGGGCCAGGGCACCCGCGGCTCCGGGCGCACCCCGTACCCCGGCGCCGCCGCGCCCCGTGTCAGCGGCGGGCGTTACGGCGGCTCGCCCGGGGACACCCCGAGCTCCCG
Source organism: Streptomyces sp. NPDC057963 (assembly GCF_042887155.1). Lineage (NCBI taxonomy): Bacteria > Bacillati > Actinomycetota > Actinomycetes > Kitasatosporales > Streptomycetaceae > Streptomyces > Streptomyces sp. NPDC057963. Next base: position 24,904 of record NZ_JBHVPX010000011.1, on the reverse strand, counting down.
CACCGTTCCCGGGTCCGGTTCCTGGGGCGGCGGTGACGGCCAGGGCGCCGACGGCCTCCGTCCGGCCGGGTCCGGCCGGAGCGCGAACCGGGTCAGCGGGCCGCGCGGCGACGACACGCCCCAGATCGCGGCGCGGGCCGCCGTGGACCCGGGTACGGGCACCCCCGCGCCCGCCTCCGCCCCCGCCGAGGGCACCGTCCTCGTGGCCGCCGGGCGGCCCGTCGTGGTGCTCGGGGCCGGGCCCCGGGGCGCGGTCAGCGTGGATCTGTCGGAGGAGGGCCCGCATCTCCTCATCGAGGGTCCGGCCGGCAGCGGACGTACGGAGTTGCTGCGGGCCGTCGCCGCCTCGCTGGCCGCGGCCGCCCGCCCCGACCTGCTGGGCATACTCCTGGTCGACGGCGCTGGTGGGGAGCGCGGCGAGAGCCTGCGCCCGTGCACCGAGCTCCCGCACGCGTTCGCGCATCTGGTGGCCTGCGACCCGGTACGGATGCGGGAGTTCGCGCAGGCGCTGGGCGGCGAGCTGAAGCGGCGCGCCGAGCTGCTCGGCCCGTACGACTTCACCGAGTGGCACCACCGGCGCGAGGTGGCGCAGCGGATGGTCGGTCAGCGCCCGCCGACCGCCGCGGAGCAGCGCGGTGACGTGGACTCCGCGACGAGCGGGACACTCCGGCTGCGCCCCGCCGCCGCGCGGTCCGCGGAGTCCGGCCCGTCCCCGCTGCCCCGGCTCGTCGTCCTGGTCGACGACTTCGACGCCCTGGTCGCCCCGGCGCTCGGCAGCCCCGGCCGCCCCGCCGCCGGTTCGGTCGTGCGGGCCCTGGAGGCCGTGGCCAGGGAGGGCGGCCGGCTCGGCGTGCACCTGGTCGCGACGTCCGCCCGCCCCGACCGCACGGAAGACACGGACCTGGCCCACGGGGCCCGGCTGCGCATCGTGCTCGACGCCCCGGTCGTCCCGCCGTCACCGGAGGATCCGGCGCCCGGACGCGGCCGGCTGGGGCATCCGGACGGGCGGGTGACCCCGTTCCAGGGCGGCAGGGTGACAGGACGCATTCCGCGTACGGCGACCCTGCGCCCCACCGTCGTCCCGCTGGAGTGGGAGCGGATGGGCGATCCGCCGACCCGGCGCCCGGTGCGCGAGCTGGGCAACGGCCCGACGGACCTGGCGCTGCTGGCCAGTGCGCTGGAGCGGGCGGCCCGGTCGGTGAACGCCGAACCGATAGCCCCGTTCGGGCCCGTCCCTTCCTGAACCACGGCCCCGAACACGTACTGACATCACGTCACGAGCCCATCACGATCAAGGAGTTGAGGCCGGGAGCGGTATTGCGGCGCCCGTACACCCGGCGTAGGACTGTGCGCATACGACGATGTGAGAGACGGGGCAGCGATGCGCACAACCCTTCGGATCAGCAGGGCCGCCATGGTGTTCACCGCCATCGGCGCACTGGCCCTCACCGGCTGCAGCGACGACGGCGGCGGCGGAAAAGGCACGTCGGACAAGGACTCCGAGGGCGGCAAGGAGAGCTCGTCGAGCGTCGTACTACCGAAGCTGGACGGTGAGAAGCTCTCGGTCGCGGCGGTCTGGACCGGGGCCGAGCAGGCCAACTTCGTCAAGGTCCTCAAGGAGTTCGAGAACCGCACGGGTGCGAAGGTCACCTTCGTCCCGGCGCAGGACCCGATCGTCAACTTCCTCGGTACGAAGATCGCGGGTGGCCAGCCGCCGGACGTCGCGATGATCCCGCAGGTCGGCGCGGTCCAGCAGGCCGCGCGGAAGAAGTGGGCCAAGCCGGTCGGCGCTGAGGCCAAGGCCCAGCTGGCCAAGAACTACGCGAAGGTCTGGCAGGATCTCGGCGCGGTGGACGGCACCCAGTACGGCGTCTACTTCAAGGCCGCCAACAAGTCCCTGGTCTGGTACAACGCCAAGGCGTTCGAGAACGCGGGCGCGTCCGAGCCGAAGACCTGGAAGGACTTCCTGGCGACGGCCGAGACGGTCTCCGCCTCCGGTGTCACCCCGGTCTCCGTCGGTGGCGCGGACGGCTGGACGCTCACCGACTGGTTCGAGAACATCTACCTCTCCCAGGCGGGCCCGGAGAAGTACGACCAGCTGGCCCAGCACAAGATCAAGTGGACGGATCCGTCCGTCAAGGACGCGCTGACCACGCTCGCGCAGCTCTTCGGCAAGCCGTCACTGATCGCGGGCGGCGCCGACGGCGCGCTGCAGACCGAATTCCCGGCCTCGGTCACCCAGACCTTCACCGGCGGCGACCAGCCCAAGGCCGCGATGGTCTTCGAGGGCGACTTCGTGAGCGTCAACATCGCGCAGACGAAGGCGAAGATCGGGACCGACGCCAAGGTGTTCCCGTTCCCGGCGGTCGGCGCCGAGTCCCCCGTCGTGACGGGTGGCGACGCGGCGGTGGCCCTGAAGGACGGCAAGGGCGCCCAGGCCCTGCTGACCTGGCTGGGCTCGACCGACGCGGCGAAGATCATGGCCGAGCAGGGCGGGTTCATCTCGCCGAACAAGGCCCTGGACACCGCCGCGTACCCGAACGAGGTGCAGCGCACGATGGCGAAGGCGCTGATCGCGGCGGGTGACGCGGTCCGGTTCGACATGTCCGACCAGGCCCCGCAGTCGTTCGGCGGGACGCCCGGGAAGGGCGAGTGGAAGACCCTCCAGGACTTCCTGAAGAACCCGAAGGACATCGCGGGGACTCAAGCGAAGCTGGAGTCCGACGCGGCCAAGGCATACAAGAGCTGACGCGATGACGACAGCCGCAGCGGGGGGCGCCGACGCGGTGCCCCCCGCCGACAAGCATCCGTCCGGCCGGCCGCCGGTACCCGGGCCCAGGACGCCGTCCGACGGTCCGGCCGGCGGCCCCGGGCGCAGTCGCCGAAGCGTGACCGGCACCCGGCGGTTCATCGCGGCGCTGTTCCTGGCGCCCGCGCTGGTACTGCTGGGCGCGCTCGTGGTCTACCCGATCGTGTACTCCGTCTACCGGTCGTTCCTCGACCAGGCCGGGACGGGCTTCGCCGGACTCGACAACTACAAGGCGCTGTTCACGGACGACACCATCCGTACGGCGGTCAAGAACAACGCGATCTGGGTCGTCCTCGCACCGACGGTCTCCACGGCTCTCGGGCTGATCTTCGCGGTGCTGACGGAACGGATCCGCTGGGGTACGGCGTTCAAGCTGGTCGTCTTCATGCCGATGGCGATCTCCATGCTCGCGGCCGGCATCATCTTCCGGCTGGTGTACGACGCGGCCCCGGAGCGCGGGATCGCCAACGCCGTATGGGTGGGTGTGCACGACACGTTCACCGAGTCGGCGGGCTACCCGAAGGCGCATCCGCTGCCCGTCCACCCGCTCAGGGCGGGCGGCGGCGGCTCGTTCGTCACCAAGGCGCCGGTGCGGGCCGGACAGCCGGTACTGCTGCCGCTGGTCGGTGTGGCACCGGCGAAGATGCCGAAGGACGCCGAGCCCGCGAAGGCGGCGAAGGCCGGTTCCGGGGAGGTCACCGGGACCGCCTGGCTGGACTTCACCAGGGGCGGCGGCGGCCGGCCGAACGTCATCGACGTCAAGGAGCTGGGGCTCAAGGGCATCAAGGTCGAGGCCGTCAAGAAGGGCGAGGTGGTGGCCTCGGCGACAGCGGGCGCGGACGGTACGTTCACCCTGCCCGCCGCGGCCGACGGTGCCGAACTCCGGCTCCCCGCCTCGAACTTCAAGGAACCGTACAACGGCGTCCAATGGCTCGGCCCGACCCTCGTCACCCCGGGGATCATCGGTTCCTACGTGTGGATGTGGGCCGGATTCGCCATGGTGCTGATCGCGGCGGGCCTGGCGGGCCTGCCGCGTGAACTCCTCGAAGCGGCCCGGGTGGACGGCGCGAACGAGTGGCAGGTGTTCCGCCGGATCACGGTGCCGATGCTGGCGCCCGTCCTCGCGGTCGTGCTGGTCACGCTGATGATCAACGTGCTGAAGATCTTCGACCTGGTCTTCATCATCGCGCCCGGCTCCTCGCAGGACGACGCGAATGTGCTCGCGCTCCAGCTCTACCGCTCCTCGTTCGGCACGGACGCGGACCTGGGGATCGGCAGCGCCATCGCCGTACTCCTGCTGCTGCTCGTACTTCCGGTGATGTACATCAACATCCGCCGGATCCGGAAGGAGGGGCGCCGATGACGACGCCGAACACGGCCGCGGCACCGGGCCCGGCCGCCGCGACCACGACAGCCGGAGCCGGACCGGTGAAGGCCGAGCGGTCCCTCGGCGCGCGGATCGCCGCCCGTACCGGCGGCGGCGCGATGCGGGTCTTCCTCGTCCTGGTGGGCCTGTTCTGGCTGATGCCGACCATCGGGCTGCTGCTCTCCTCGCTGCGCGGCGCGGACGACATCGCCTCGACCGGCTGGTGGAAGGTCTTCACGGCCCCGTCCCAGCTCACCTTCGACAACTACTCCCGGCTGCTGGACAATCCGACCATCACGCACTCCCTCCTCAGCACGGTCATGATCACCGTCCCGGCGACCGTTCTGGTCGTCGTGATCGGTTCCCTGGCCGGATACGCCTTCGCCTGGATGGAGTTCCCCGGTCGCGACTGGTGGTTCCTGGTGGTCGTGGGGCTGCTGGTGGTGCCGGTGCAGGTCGCGCTGGTCCCGGTCTCCAAGCTCTTCGGCGCGGTCGGGATCTTCGAGACGACCTTCGGTGTGGTCATCTTCCACACGGCCTTCGGACTGCCCTTCGCGATCTTCCTGCTGCGGAACTTCTTCGCGGAGATCCCGAGGGAGCTGCTGGAGGCGGCCCGGCTCGACGGCGCGGGCGAGATCCGGCTCTTCACCCGGGTCGTGATGCCGCTGGGCGGACCGGCGATCGCCTCGCTCGGGATCTTCCAGTTCCTCTGGGTGTGGAACGACATGCTGGTCGCGCTGATCTTCGCGGACTCCGATTCCCCGCCGATCACGGTGGCCCTGCAGCAGCAGGTACGGCAGTTCGGCAACAACATCGACGTGCTGGCGCCCGGCGCCTTCGTGTCGATGGTGATTCCGCTGGCGGTGTTCTTCGCCTTCCAGCGCCAGTTCGTCTCCGGCGTGATGGCGGGCGCGGTGAAGTAGGCCGAGCGGAGCCGGTACGCACAGCCGTACGTCAACACGGGGCGGTCCTGTTGCTCACAACAGGGCCGCCCCACCTGCTGTTTTGCGGATTTGCCACATTTTGACGTAACCCTGTCACTCCCACGGACGTTTGCGGACCGCCCGCCCGCGCTGCGAACGACCCATGGATGTGTTGTGCCCCGGTTCAGTGTCATCGTGCCCGCGTACCGGGTTCAGGCGTATCTGCACGAGAGCCTGGACTCGGTGCTGGCCCAGTCCTTCGAGGACTTCGAGCTCATCGCGGTCGACGACTGCTCCCCCGACGCCTGCGGCGCCGTCATCGACGAGTTCGCCGCCCGCGACCAGCGGGTACGGGCCCTGCACCTGCCGGAGAACGTGGGCCTGGGCCGGGCCCGCAACGCCGGGATCGCGCAGGCCACCGGCGACTACCTGATCTTCCTGGACAGCGACGACACCCTCGCCCCCGGCGCCCTGCGGGCCGTCGCCGACCGGATCCGGGCGACCGGGGAGCCGGACGTCCTGGTCTACGACTACGCCCGCACGTTCTGGACCGGCGAGAGCGTACGCAACACCTTCGCCGAGCACCTCGCCGAGACCGGCCCCGCCACCTTCACGCTGACCGGCCGCCCCGGGCTGCTGAAGGTGCTGATGGTCGTCTGGAACAAGGCGTACCGCCGCGCGTTCGTCGAGGCCGAGGGGTTCGCCTTCCCGCCCGGCTACTACGAGGACACCCCGTGGACGTACCCGGTGCTGATGGCCGCCCGCTCGATCGCGGTCCTCGACCGGGTGTGCGTCGGCTACCGGCAGCGGCGCCAGGGCAACATCCTGGCCACCACCAGCCGCAAGCACTTCGACATCTTCGAACAGTACGACCGGGTCTTCGCGTTCATCGACGCCCGCCCCGGACTCGCGCCCTGGCGACCGGTGATCTACCGCAGGATGCTCGACCACTTCTGCACGCTGTTCACCGCCCGGGGCCGGCTGCCGCGCGACAGCCGGGCCGAGTTCTTCCGCCGGGCCCGCGCCCACTGCGGCCGCTACCGCGCCCCCGGCGCCCCCGCCCCGCGCCGCGCCCGGCTGCGCCACGGCCTGATCCGGCTGGGCGCGCACCGCACCTACCGTGCGCTGTGGGCCGCGCAGTCGCTGCACAGCCGGCTGCGGAGGGCCGGCGCGGCCGTCCGCCGGGTGCTGCGGGCCGCCGCCCTCCAGGCGTACTACCGCGTCCAGTTGCGGCTGCCCGTCCAGGCGGACCGGGCGGTGTTCGCCGCGTACTGGCACCGCGGCTACGCCTGCAATCCGGCGGCGATCGAGGCCAAGGCCCGTGAGCTGGTCCCCGGTCTGCGGACGGCCTGGATCTGCCGCCCCGAGGACGCGCACACCGTGCCCGCCGCGACGCGCCGGATCACCCCCGGGACGTACGGCTACTGGCGGGCGCTGGCCCGCTCCGGGTATCTGGTGAACAACGTCAACTTCGACCGGCGGCTGGTCAAGCGGCGCGGCCAGGTGCTGCTCCAGACCCACCACGGCACCCCGCTCAAGACCATGGGCCTCGACCTTCAGGACCGGCCGGCCGCGGCCCGCGGGACGGACTTCGGGCAGCTGCTGGCCAACGTCGACAAATGGGACTTCTCCCTCTCCGCGAACCGGCACTCCACCCTCGTCTGGGAGAGGGCCTATCCGTCCGCCTCCGCGCACTGCGCGATGCTGGAGTACGGGTACCCCCGCAACGACATCTACCAGCGGGCCACCGCCGAGGACGTGGCGCGGCTGCGCGCGTCGCTCGGCATCCCCGAGGGCGCCCTGGCCCTGCTGTACGCGCCCACGCACCGCGACTACCGGCGCGACCAGCGCCCCGGGCCCGACCTGGCACGCGTCCTGCGGGTCCTCGGACCCGGCGCCGTGGTCCTGACCCGCGCGCACTATTCGTACGGGGCCGTGCCGGCCGGCGAACCGCACCCGCGGATCATCGACGTCAGCGGCCACCCCTGCGTCGAGGCGCTCGCGCTCGCCTCGGACGCGCTGATCACGGACTACTCGTCGCTGATGTTCGACTACGCCAATCTGGACCGGCCCGTCGTCATCCACTGCGGCGACCGCGAGGCGTACGAAGCGGCCCGCGGCACCTACTTCGACCTGCACTCCTGCCCGCCCGGCGCGATCGCGCACAGCGAGGACGAGCTCGTCGACGTCTTCGCGACCGGCCACTGGCGCGGCGCCCGCTCCGCCCGGCTGCGGGAGGCGTTCCGGGAGCGCTTCTGCCCGTACGACGACGGGCACGCGGCGGAGCGGGTGGTGCGCCGGGTCTTCCTGGGCGACACGGCCGCACAGCCGCGCGTGATCCCGCCCGCCGAGCGGCGGCCGGCACCGGCGGCGGGCCGTCCGGCGCAGATCCCGGCCCCCGCCGCGGCCCCCGCGGAACCGCAGGCGCCCGCCGGCCTCGGCCTCGCCGCCGCCCGGCCCGCCAACCGCCCCTGACCGCGGCCTCCTCTCCCCGCGCACCCGAGAATCCCGAGTCCGAGAAAGAGCCCGTATGCCCCGGCTGAGTGTCGTCGTCCCCGTCCGCCGCGCCCGAGGGCAGCTGCGCGAGTGCCTGGAGTCGGTGCTCACGCAGTCGTTCACGGACGTCGAGGTGATCGGGGTCGACGACGGCTCGCCGGACGGTTCGGGGCTGCTCCTCGACGAGTTCGCCGCACGGGACAGCCGGGTGCAGGCCATTCATCTGCCGCCGGGGGCGGGCGCCGACGGCCGGCGCAACGCCGGGGCGGAGCGGGCCGTCGGCGACTACCTCCTCTTCCTGGAGGGCACCTTCGTCCACCTGCCGGGCGCCCTGCGGGCCGTGGCCGACCGGCTGGACGCCACCGGCGACCCCGAACTGCTGCTGTTCGGCCATCACCGGCGCCCGTTCCGGGGCCGCCCCCGGCCGACCCGCTCGCTGGAACTGCTCGGTGAGCTGCCCGGCGGCCGGCTCACCCTCGCCGGCCACCCGGGGCTCCTGGACATCGCACCGGTCTCCTGGAACCGCGCCGTGCGCCGCACCCTCCACGAGGGCGAGAAGCTGGCCTTCGGGCCGGGGCAGCACGGGGAGCGGATGTACGCGCTCCAGACCCTGGCCGCGGCCGAGTCCGTCGCCGTACTCCCCACCGCCTGCGTCGAACACCGCAGCCGGCGCCATCCGCCCGCCGCGGCCGACGCGGCGGAGCCGGCGGACGGCTCGACCCCGCACGAGCTCGTCGACGCGTACGCCGGTCTGCTGGAGTTCGTACGGGAGCGGCCGCGCCTGGACCCCGTACGCACCCCGCTCTTCGAACGGGCGGCCTGGGAACTCCTCGCCGGGTACCCGGCGGTGAGACGGCGGCGCAGACGCTACGTCCGGTCCGTGGCGGCGTTCCACCGCGCGCACCGGCCCGGGGGGCAGCGCTTCCCGGGCGGCGCCAAGGGGCTGCGGCCGCGGCTGATGGGCGGCGGCCGGTACATCGCCCTCGGCGCCCTCGACACAGTCCTGGCCCTGCGCCGGAGCCTGCGGGCGGCGCCCGGCGCGGTCCGGGCGCGGGCCGGGCGCACCCTGGCCGCGCGCTACTACTGGTGGCAGCGCAGGCTTCCGCTGGACCCGGGGCTCGCCGTCTACGCCGCGTACTGGAACCGCGGGGTGAGCTGCAATCCGGAGGCCGTCTTCCGCAAGGCCCGGGAGCTGGCCCCGCAGGTGCGCGGGGTGTGGGTGGTGTCGAAGAACCAGGTGGACGCGGTGGACGGGGACATCGACCACGTGGTGCCGGGAACCCGCCGCTACTGGCGGCTGCTGGCCCGTGCGACGTACTTCTTCAACAACGTCAACTTCCCCGACCATCTGGTCAAACGCCCCGGCCAGGTGCATGTGATGACCCATCACGGCACCCCGCTGAAGATCATGGGGCTCGACCAGCAGGACTACCCGGCCGCGGCCCAGGGGCTGAACTTCGACCGGCTGCTCCAGCGCGTCGACCGGTGGGACTGGAGCGTCTCCGCCAATCCGCACTCCACCGAGGTGTGGGCCCGCGCCTATCCGGGCGCCGCGCGGTCCCTGGAATCGGGCTACCCGCGCAATGACGTCTTCGCGACGGCGACGGACGGGCAGATCGCCCGGATCCGCGAGAGCCTCGGCATCCGGCCCGGCCGGCGCGCCATCCTGTACGCGCCGACGCACCGCGACTACGAGGCGGGCTTCGCCAGCCGGCTCGATCCCGTCCGGCTCTGCGAGGCGCTCGGCCCGGACACCGTGGTGATGGTCCGTGCCCACTACTTCTACGAGGGTGCCGGGCTGCCGGAGCACCCTTCGCTCCTCGACGTCTGCGGCCATCCGCGGATCGAGGAGCTCTGCCTGGCCGCGGACGCGCTGGTGACGGACTACTCGTCGGTGATGTTCGACTACGCCCATCTGGACCGCCCGATCGTGGTGCACGCCCCCGACTGGGAGACGTACCGCACGGTGCGGGGGGTCTGCTTCGATCTGCTGTCCGGCAAGCCCGGTGACACCCCCGGTGCGGTCTCCACCGACACCGAGGAGCTGGCCCGGATCTTCCTCGACGGCAGCTGGCGAAGCCCGGCGAACGAGGCGCTCCGGGCCGCGTTCCGGGCCCGGTTCTGTCCGTACGGCGACGGGCGGGCCGCGGAACGGGTGGTGCGCAGGGTGCTGCTGGGTCAGGTGGCGCCGGCCGGCGGACGGGTCTGAGGACGGGGCCCGTCCGGCGGCGGACGCTCAGCGCTGCTGGCCGGCCATCACCGTGGCGAGGCCGACGACCACGAGCAGCGAGCCGCCCCAGGTCCACATCGAGGTCCGCTCGTGCAGCACGGTCGCACCGGCCAGCACGATCAGCAGATACCCGAGGGCGTTGAACGGGTAGGCGATGGACAGCGGCACCTTGGCCAGGGTGGTCATCCAGGCGAGGGCGGACACCGCGAAGACCAGCAGGCCGAGGACGACCCACGGGCTGGCCGCGGCACGCAGGGCGACGGACCCCCCGCCCTGCGCGGCGGCGGTCGCGGCGCCCTTCATCCCGTGCTTGAGCATGATCTGGCCGCCCGCCGACGAGAACACGGCGAACAGCAGCAGCATCAGACTGGGGAGGGTCAAGACCTTGCTCCTGACTGCGGCGCCCGGGGTTCCGGACGCCGGGGCGGGGATGGGACGGGGGACGGCCTCCTCAGACGCCGACCCGGTCGGCAGGGGCGTGCTGTCGGTTGAGGATGTCCTGTACATCGACGTGCTCTCCAGCGATGATCGTCTCGGCCGCGTGCGGGGTGAGCAGGGCGACGTGCTGATAGCCGAACAGCGTCGGCCGGATCCGGGTGAGCAGCTTCGACATCCCGCCGAGGACCGCGGGGAGCGGTCCGCCGCCGAGCAGCGCCCAGAACGGGGCCCCGGTGGAGGCGATGTGGAGGACGTCGTAGCCCGCGCTCCTGACCGTACGGCGCAGGCTAGCCCGGGTGAAGAAGCGCAGATGCGTTTCGTCGAGGATGCCGCGCCGGTCGTAGTCGAAGACCCCGAGCGCGACCCGCAGCCTGGAGTACCAGTGGCTGAAGTTCGGTACGGAGAGCAGCACATGGCCGCCGGGGCGCAGCACGGTGGCGACCTCGGCGAGCACCCGCTCGGGGCGCGAGAGGTGCTCGATGACATCGCCGGCGACCACGTAGTCGTAGTCGGCGCCGATCTCCACGGGCAGCCCCTCCTCCAGGTCGGCGAGGTGGAAGCGGGTGCACTTCTCGCGTACGCCGGGGACCTCGACGTAGTCCACGCCCGTCACCTCGTGGCCGAGGGCTTCGAGGCGCTCGGCGAACAGGCCGCCGGAGCAGCCGAGATCGAGGACCCGGCCGGGCGGGAGGGCGCGCATCTTCTCCAGGATGACGGCGTGCGAGGAGCCGTCGCCCTCCTTGAACGCGTACTCGACGGGTTTGGGGATCCAGGCGCAGGTGCCGAAACCCTTGACGGCGAGCCGGTATTCGAGGACGTCCTTGACGACGTCCTTCGCGTACTTCATGCCGTTGACGTAGCAGATCTCGTCGCCGTAATAGGTGGGAACGGGGATCTCCTTGATCCGCATCCCTTCGTTGAGCAGCTGGACGATGATCTGGGTGTCGAAGTCGAACGCATCGGTGTTCCGGTGGATGGGCAGTTTCTTGAGTGCCGCGACGCTGTAGGCGCGGTAACCGGAGTGGAATTCGGTGAGCCGCGAGCCGAGGAGGGTGTTCTCCACACGGGTGAGAATGCGGTTGCCGAGCCATTTGTACAGCGGCATGCCGCCCTTCAGCGCGGATCCGGATTTCATCATCCGTGAGCCGAACACGGCCTCGCATTCGCCGCGTTCGATCGGCGCCACCATCTCGGGAAGGAATTCGGGGGCGTACTGCCCGTCGCCGTGCAGCAGGACGACGATGTCGAGTCCGTGTTCGGCGGCCAGCGCGTATCCGGCCTTCTGGTTTCCGCCGTAGCCGAGGTTCTTGGTGTGCCGTATCACCACGGTCCGCGGCATTCCCTCCGTCTGCGACCAGCGGCAGCCCGCGGTGAAGGTCGCGTCGTGGCTCGCGTCGTCGAGGATGAGGACCTCGGCGACCTTGGACCGGAAGTCTTCCGGAATGCGGTCGAGGGTCCTCTCCAGCGTCGTCTCGGCGTTGTACGCGACCACCAGGATGCCGATCCTGGGGCTCGGGCTTTCCTTCACGGGACGTTCTCCAGTGTGCTCAGGGCTTGGCGGGGAGCGGTCAGTTGACGGCGGAGCCGGTGGGCTGCGCGGTGCGGGGCGCCTTGACCAGGGGCCGCTCGGCGCAGGATTGCGGGGGCACGGCCGCCGGCGCGGCGAGGATCTTGCGGATTCCGCTGAGGAGGCCCGCGGCAAGGACGAACCAGCCGGCCTCGCCGAAGTGCAGCACCGTTTCGCTCCAGCGCACGGCCGAGCGCCCCTGGTAGCCGAGGACCGCCGTCAGGCCGAGCAGGCAGCCGTACGCGGCGCCTTCCCAGAACCCGATGACGAACAGCCCGGCGGCCGCCCAGGTCAGGTACTGCAGGGCGGACGCGGTGGAGAGCAGCAGCAGGAGGCCCATCGTGACGCCGACGACGCCGGGCAGCTGCGCGGGCCGCAGCCAGGCGAGCCAGACCCCGGCCGCCACGCAGACCAGCACGAAGAGGAAGTGGCCCTGGCCCTGGACGAAGGTGATGAAGGACTGCGGCAGGCCGAGCGCGTCGGCGAACCGGACGAGACCCCACAGGCGGTAGCTGCCGCCCGCGTACTCCAGGACGTTCTCCTTGAGGTTCTGCGGCACGGTCACCAGGACCGGCCCCCAGACGAGGGCGATCAGGGCGGTGAACCCGGCGGTGAACCGGACGAGTGCGGGCCGGCCGGCCCGCAGCGCGACGACGAAGAGCGCCGGGATCACCACCACCGGGACGAACTTGACGCTGATGGAGAGCGCCGCGGCCACCCCGGCGGCCAGCGGTGCCTTCCGGTCCACGAGCAGATGGGCGGCGGCCAGGGCGAACGTGATCGCGACCGCGTCGGTGTTGCCGTGGTAGCCGGACGTGGCGATCAGCACGGGGCTGAGGGCCACGCCCGCCCCGCAGGCGACCGCCGCGCCGAGGGAGCCTCGCCGCCGCACGATCTCGAACACGATGAGCGCACAGCAGAAGTCGGCGATCGAGGCAGGTGATCTGATCAGCGTTCCGAACGGGATTCCGAGCTCGGAGAGCCTGTCCAGTCCGAGGAGCATCCAGCCGGCCAGCGGCGGATGATTGTAGACGGGCAGTCCCGGCAACGGCTGTTCGTAAATCCGAATGGGGCCGTAGCGCACGACGGCCTGCGCGAATCCATGAAAGATCCGCACGTCGGCCGGGCCCGGCATATTCGCCGCGATCAACATTCGGATCAGGAGTCCGACGGCCGCGGCGATGAGCACCACCGTTCTTGCCCGTCGTACGTCCCAGTTTTCGCATCGCATTCGGATACCCATGAAAACAGAACGTAGCAACCGGAGGACGCTGAGCAACGCACCGTCGGCCATACTTATGGGGACCGCGACTTCGATGCCCCGTCCATGTGCGCAGACGTCCGAATTCTCGAATCACTCGAACGGTTCAGGCGGCGCGTGACGCCCCCGGGCCGCCGCCCGGCCGGTCAGGGCCGGGCGCGGTCCTGGAGCATCCGGTCGACCACCCCCGCCGCCGCGTGTCCGTCGTCCAGGTCGCAGAAGTCCCGGCGAAACGCCTCGTACGCCTGCGCGTGTCCTGCGGTGGCGCGCTCCGGGTCGCGCAGCGCCTCGATCAGTCCGTCGGAGCCGGGGATCAGCGGGCCGGGGGCGCGGGCCTCGAAGTCGAAGCAGAACCCGCGCAGGGTGTCGCGGTAGTGCGCCAGGTCGTAGGTGTGGAAGAGCATCGGGCGTCCGGTCTGGGCGAAGTCGAACATCAGCGAGGAGTAGTCGGTGACCAGTGCGTCGCTGACCAGCATCAGCTCGCCGACGTCCCCGTAGCGCGAGACATCACGGACGAAGCCGCTGCCGCTGTCCGGCAGGCGGTCGGTCACCAGGTAGTGGCGGCGCACCAGCAGGACGGTGTCCGCGCCCAGTTCGCGTTCGGCGGCGGCCAGGTCGAGCCGCAGGTCGAGGGCGTAGCGGCCACCGCCCTGCGGCCGGTCCTCGCGCCAGGTCGGCGCGTACAGCACGACCCGCTTGGCCTCGGGGATGCCGAGCCGCTCCCGGACCGACGCGGCGACCTTGGCCCGGTCGGAGGCGTGGAACAGGTCGTTGCGGGGACAGCCGCACTCCAGGACCTCGCCCCGGTAGCCGAACGAGCGGCGCAGGACGGGGGTGGAGAAGCGGTTCGGGGAGACCAGGATGCTCCACTGCCGGGCGCGCTGCTCGATGGAGGCGAGGTAGGCGGCGTTGGCGTGGGCGGTGCCCGCGAGGTCGAGGCCGATGCGCTTGAGGGGGGTGCCGTGCCAGGTCTGGACGACGCACTGGCCCTCGCGCCGCTCGAACCACTCCGGCAGCTGGGTGTTGGTGACGAGGTGGCGGCTGGTGGCCAGCGCCTCGTGCCAGGCGGTGGAGCCGTGCTCGACGGCCGTGGCCCCGGCCGGGACGCGGGCCTGCTGGTCGCTCACCACCCACAGGTGCTCCGACTCGACGCCCCTGCGGGTCATTTCCTCATGGATGGCGCGGGGCGAGTCGGAGTACTGGCGGCCGTCGAAGCTGCTGTACAGCACGGTGTCGCGCAGGGGTGCGGTGCGTCGGCCCCGGTACGCCTCGCGCAGCAGCCGCTTGCCGCGCGCGCCGCGTTCGGCGGGGGTGAGCACCGACGCGCTGTCGATCAGCAGCTGGTCGTGGTAGCGCCGTTCGACGAGGTACGTCCGGCCGCTGAGGGTGCGGGCGGCCGGCAGGGCGCGGTGGGCGGCGGCCGGGATGCGCAGCGGGGCGTCGTACGCGTCGTCCCGGGCGCCCTTCTCGTGGAGGAAGAGGTACCAGTGGCCCTCGCCCAGCGGCACCTTCCCGCCCGGTCCCGCGACGGCGTCCGGCCGGAGCGCGACTCTGAACCGGCGTGCGCCGACGGCCCCGGAGAGGGTCAGGGGGAAGACGGCCTCCTCGCCGTGTCCGCTGTGCCGGGCCACCAGTTCGACGGGCCGCTGCGGGTCGTCGGGGAAGGTGCCCTCCAGGAGGAGTTGTCCGTCCTCCGTCCAGGTCGCCAGGTCGACGGCGGGCTGCACGGTGCGGTCGCTGATCAGCAGGTTGCCTCGCGAGCTCGCGGTGAGACCGAGCTCGCGCCGCCGGCCGCCGCCCCCGCCCAGCGGGTAGCGGCCCGGCGGTACGGGCCCCGGGACGTCGATCGGCGTCCTGCGCCCGTCCGGGCCCACGAGGTGCAGGCTGTACGGGACCTGCGCGGCATCCGCTCCCTCCCCCGCGCCCTCGCGGGCGTCGGCGAAGGCGGCGAGCGGGACGTCGGTGGTGAAGCGGCGCCATCCCGCCGCCGAGGGCACGGCCCCCTCGTGCACGGCCACCGGGCAGTCGAAGGAGGTGCCGGAGGCCCGGTGGGTGAGGGCGAGGCGCAGCGGCCCCGTGCCGAGGCGGTCGCGGATCATGCCGTCGATCACCACGGTGGCGGCGCCGTCGCCCGTGTCGCCCGCGCGGTGCGTCTCGAAGCGGGCGTCGATCCGCTCGGCGTGCAGCACCAGCCTGCCGTTCTCGAAGGCGGGCACGATCCGGTGGTCGCCGTCGGGGCGGTGCGCGGGCGGCGGTGCGGCCGCCTCGTTCGTCGAGAGGCCGGAGCGGCGCAGCATGCCGTGTCCGGCGATGCCGATCTCCAGGCGCCAGGTGAGCCGCTCGACGCCGCCGTCGGCGCCGATGCGGAGCCTGGCCGGGTCGATGACGGTCTCGAAGCCGGAGCGGTCGTAGTCGTGCAGACTCTGCCGGGACCGGACGGTGGCCTCGGGCTCGGCGACCGTACGCAGCCGGAGCGGCACCACGTGCCGTCGCCCCGCCCGCAGCCAGCCGGCCCGGAACTCGCTGCCGCGCGAGGTGGCGGGCAGGTTCCGGATGTAGGCGTACCCCTTGAGGTGCAGCCTGCCGCCCTGCCAGTGGGCGTCCCGCAGGCGGGCGGTGAGCGGCAGGTCCCGGTCGGTGACCCGCAGCACCGGGCGCGGCACCGGCCGGGTGAGGGCCGGGAAGGAGGCGCTGCGGCGGCGCACGCCCCGTACCGCGAACGCTCCGGGCTCGGCCTTGTCGGCGGCGAGCAGCGCCAGCAGTTCGCCGGTCCGCCGCTCGCGCACGAGGTGCCACATCAGCCGCAGCCGCAGCGGGAGCGCGTCGAGGACGGCGGGGTCGACCTGGTCGGTGAACTCGTTGGCGTACGTGAGGAAGGCACGCCGGTACTCCTCGTCGCCGTCGGGCAGCGCCTCCATGAAGTACCAGAGGTCATGGGCGAGGACGTGGGCCTCGTAGCGCCGCTTGTCGGCGGCGCCGCGGTGCTCGTCGAGGAAGGTGGAGACGCCCAGCACGTGCGAGGCCCGGTCCTGGACACCGCGGACGACGGCACGGCGGGTGGTGATCGAGCCCGCGCGGTCGCGCCAGTGGTAGACGGCGTCCTTCAGCACGTCGACGGAGCGGGCCAGGAAGTGGGCGGGCAGGACCACCGGGATGTCCTCGTAGAGGGCGCCGACCGGGAAGGCGAAGGCGTGCTCGTCCCAGAAGGACCGGCGGAAGACCTTGTTGCAGGCGATCCGGTCGGCCGCGAGGTCCCAGTCGCGGGAGATGTGGGTGCGCAGCCGGGTCGTCGCCATCGGTTTGCGGAAGTTGGGCGACTGCTCCAGCTTGCCGGAGGCCCGCAGCCGCAGCACGTTGCCGGACGCGAGGTCCGAACCGGTCTCGTCCAGGGCGCCGACGAGGAGTTCGTACGCGCGGGGCGGCAGCACGTCGTCGCTGTCGACGAAGGCGAGATGGCGGGCGCCCGGGTCGCAGTGGCGGACCCCGGTGTTGCGGGCGTGCCCGAGGCCGCCGTTCTCCTGGCTCACCAGCCGGAACCGGCCGTCCTGCGCGGCGAACCCGGCGGCCAGGTCGGCACTGCTGTCGGTGGACCCGTCGTCGACCATCACCACCTCCAGGTCGGCCATGGTCTGCTCCGCGAGGGACTTCAGGCAGTCCGTCAGATAGAGCTCGACGTTGTGGACGGGTACGACGACACTGAGCCGTGGCGGCATGTTGAGCACGTCCGTTCATCGGGGGGCCTGGTTGTCCGTACGGCTCAACCCCGTGACGGGCCGGGGGTCACCGGTCGCGGTCTCTCCCGAACGGGTGACATCGGCTGCGCCGGGCTTACGGTCTCCCCCGGGAGGCCGCGGGGGAGGCCGTTACGTTCCGTCGCTCAGGAAGAGCCGCCGCACCACGCGTTCGGCCGCGCGCCCGTCGTCGTACGGGCAGAAGCGTTCGCGGAACGCCGCCCGCAGCTCCGCCGTCCGCGCCGAGCGCCACTCGCCCGTCCTGAACAGTTCCAGCAGCTCGTCCTCGGTGGTGGCGACCGCGCCCGGGGTGTCGCCGGGGCGCCCCGAGAGCAGGTCGAAGTAGGTGCCGCGCGAGGCCCGGTAGGCGGCCCAGTCCGGGGTGTGGCTGATGATCGGGCGGTCCAGGCAGGCGTAGTCGAACATCAGCGACGAGTAGTCGGTGATCAACGCGTCGGAGACCAGGCAGAGTTCCTCGACGGACGGATGTGCCGTCACGTCCACCACCCGGGGGCTGTCCAGCCCCGCCGAGCGGCCGTAGAAGTAGTGCGCGCGGACCAGTACGACGTACTGCGGCCCGAGTTCACGGGTCAGCCGGTCCAGGTCGAGGTGGGGGACGAAGCCCTTGCGGTAGTCGCGGTGGGTGGGCGCGTACAGCAGCACGGTCCGGCCGGGGGCGAGGGAGAGGCGCTGCCGGATCGCCGCGACCTGCTCGGGGGTGGCGGTGAAGAAGATGTCGTTGCGCGGGTAGCCGAGGTTCAGATGCTCGTACCGGGACGGGTAGACCCGGTCCCAGATCTCGGTGGTGTGCGGGTTGGCGGAGAGGGAGAAGTCCCACTGGTCGGCGTGGGCGACGATCCGCTCGAAGCTGATGCCGTTGGTGAGGGCCGGGTAGGCGCGCTGGTCCAGGCCCATGGTCTTCAGCGGGGTGCCGTGGTGGGTCTGGAGATAGCGCTGGCCCGGACGTTTGGTGAAGCCGCCGGGGAAGCTGGAGTTGTTGATCAGGTACGTGGCGGTGGCCATCGCCCGCCAGTAGGCGCGGGAGCCCTCGATGACGTACGGGATGCCGGGCGGCACGCGGTCGCGGTGACGGGACGAGACGGCCCAGACGCCCCGGATGTGCGGGGCGAGTTCGAGGGCCTTGGCGTGGATCGCCGCCGGGTTGCAGGCGACGCCCCGGTTCCAGTAGGCGCCGTACACCGCGAGGTCGGGGTCCAGGGGGCGGTGCAGGTCGGCGCGGTAGGCGGCGCGCATCACGCGGGCCCGGACCGTCTTCTTGCCGCGGCGCAGGGCGGTCCGGGCCCGGACGCGGCCGGTGCGGGCGGCCTCCCGGGCGCGGTGGACGGGATGGCTGCCGGGGAGGGCCGCGGCGCGGTGGAAGGCGGCGCGGTCCCCGGGGGCGATCCGGCCGGGGTCGGCGAGGACGGCGCGCAGGTGGCGGGTGCGGGCCGCCCGGATCCGCGGGTCGTGGCCGGTCGCGGCGAGCAGCCGTTCGTACGCTTCGAGGATCGCGAAGTGGTGGCGCCCTGGGGTGGTGGCGAAGGTGCCGGAGCGGCGGATGCGGTGGCGGACGCAGATCCGGTCGAGGGCGTCGAGGGTGCCGGCGTCGGAGGCGAGGAGGGTGGCGCGCAGGACGGGGAGGACGTCCTCGTAGGGGCCGTCGGTGAAGCGGAGGCCGTGTGCGGTCCAGAAGGCGCGGCGGAAGAGGCGCGGGGTGCCGACGGAGAAGGCGCCGGCACGGAGGCCGTCGGCGCCGGATGCGGGTGCCGGGGGCGCGGGTGCCGGCGGCGGGACGTCGCCCCACCAGTCGATGTGGTCGTGGCCGAGGAGGAGTACGTCCGGTTCGCTCCCCGCCAGCCGGTCGCCGATCGCTTCGAGCGCGCCGGGGCGCAGCAGGTCGTCGCCGTCGAGGAAGAGCAGGTAGCGGCCGCGCGCCCCGTCCGCCCCGGCGTTGCGGGCCGGACCCGCGCCGCGGTGCTCGGGGAGGGTGAGCACCCTGACCCTCGGGTCGCGCGCCGCGAACTCGGCGGCGATCCGGGCGCTGCCGTCCCGCGACCCGTCGTCGACGACGAGCAGTTCCAGTCCGCCGGGGGCCCGGCCGAGCACGGACTCCAGGGTCGCCCTGAGATATCCCTGAACGCGGTGGACGGGCACGACAACACTGAGGAGCATGGCAGCCGAGCGTAATCGCGCATCCACCGCGCACCGAATCGCGTGTTCACCCGTTCGGGGCAGTGTCGGTGACCCGGGGCGTCCGCCCCGGTTGAGCGGGCATGAAGCCGCGCCTCAGTGTCGTCGTCCCGGTCTACAACGTCGAGGAGTATCTGGAGGACTGCCTGCGCTCGGTGGCCGAACAGTCGGCCACCGACATCGAGGTGGTCCTCGTCGACGACGGTTCGACGGACGGCAGCACGGCCGTCGCCCAGACGTTCGCCGCCCGCGACCGCCGCTTCCGCTATGTCCGCCAGCCCAACGCGGGGCTGAGCGCGGCCCGCAACACCGGCGTGCGGCACACCAGGGCGGGCGTGCCGTACCTGGCGTTCGTCGACAGCGACGACATCGTCGTCCACGACGCCTTCGCGCGGATGCTGGCCTCGCTGGAGTCGACCGGCTCCGACCTCGCGACCGGCAATGTGTGGCGGCTGAACGAGCAGGGGCGGCAGCAGGCCTGGCAGTACCGCTGGCTGACCGCCACCCGGACGCGCACCCACATCAGCCGCGATCCGCGGCTGCTCGCCGACCGGGTCGCCTGGAACAAGGTGTTCCGGCGCTCCTTCTGGGACCGGCACGCCTTCGCCTTCCCGGAGGGCAGGCTCTACGAGGACACCCCGGTGATGATCCCGGCGCACTTCCTCGCCGGCGCGGTCGATGTGCTGCACGAGCACGTCTACTACTGGCGGGTGCGCGAGGGGTCGATCACCCGGCGCCGTACGGATGTGCGGGGCGTACAGGACCGCATCTCGGCGTGCGAGCAGGTCAGCGCGTTCCTGGCGGGCCGGGGCGGGGGGGCGAACAGCGGGGCGCGGCGCCGCTACGACCTCTCGTGCCTGCGGGACGACTTCGTGTACTTCCTGGAGGGGCTCACGATGGGCGGGCCCGAGTACCGGGCGGCGTTCATGGCGGGCGCGGGGGCGTTCCTGGACCGGATGGAGCGGATGGACGGCGCGGCCAGATCGAGCCGGGCCGTGGCCCATGAGCTGCCGGCGGAGCTGCGGATCAAGTGGCGGCTGGTGAAGGAGCGCCGGCTCACGGAGCTGCTGGCCGTGCTCGCCTTCGAACGGGCCAACGGCGCCGGAACGTTCCTGGTCGGCGGTGTGCCGGGGCGGCGGCAGGCCGACTTTCCCGGCATCCCGGACACCACCCGCCTCGCCCGTACCGATCTCCCGGCGGTGGCACGGCTGCTGGAGGCGCAGTGGGGCGACGACGGCAAGCTGCGGCTGCGCGGATACGCGTACATCCGCAATCTGCCGACCACCTCGCCGCGCCACTCGCTGAAGGTGGGCATGGTGCGCGCGATCCGCGGCCAGCAGTTGCGGACGGTGCCGGTACGGAACGTTCCCGCGCCCGAGGCGACCATCAACTCCGGTCAGCAGTCGCACCGTTACGACCACTCGGGCTTCGAGCTGACCCTCGACCCGCGCCGGCTGCGGCCCGGTGGCTGGCTGGTGGGCATGATGGTGGCCGCCCACGGCACGGTCCGCCGGGTGGCCGTGCGCGCCGTGGAGTCGGGGGCGGTCCAGCCCCACGTACGCGACCTGGGTGACGGGCGGCGCGCGGTGCTCGACTACCTGGGCGGGCGGCTCCGGCTGACCCTGGCGCAGCTGCCGGCCCGCTGCGAGGACCGGCGCATCGGCGCGGAGCTGGAGCTGACCGGCCGGCTGTACGGGGGCGACCGGCCGAAGGCCCTGGTGCTGACCTGCGACGGGGTGGCGGACCAGGAGTTCGGCCACCCGGTCGAGTGCCGGGCGGACGGTCGTTTCACGGTACGGATTCCGCTCGCCGACCTCGCCGGGATGGCGGCCGCGCCCCGGGCGCCGCACCGGGCGCCGCGCGAGGTCGAGCCGGAGCCCGACGGGCGGTGGCGGGCGCGGCTGGTGCTGGCGGACGGGGCGCGGGTGCCGCTGGCGGCGGCCCCGGAGCTGGCGCCGCCGGTCGTGGCCGATGCGGCGGGCGAGCTGGTGCTGGACCTGAGCGGGCAGCCGTTCGTGGACGGGGCCGTGTGGACCTCGGACGGGGCCCTGCGGATGGAGGGGGTGACCGGCGCCGGGGCGGGCGTACGGCAGGACGGGGGGCCGGCCCACCTCGTCCTGCGGCACGAGACGCTGCGGGAGACGGTGACGGTCCCCGTCACGCACCACGAGGAGCCGCGCGCGACGGCGTACGAGGAGGCGTGCGCGGGAAAGCCCGAAGGGGGGCGCGAGAGAGCGCCCGAGGGGCCGCAGACGGAGGCGGGCGAGGGAGCCGAGCCGGCGTACGCGGGGCACCGCTTCACCGCGTTCCTCGCACCCTCCGTGGCCGCGGGGCTGCACGAGGGCCGCTGGGACGCCTGGCTGGGCGGCCGGCCGGTCCGGGTGCTGGCCGCCCTCGGCACCCGGCTGCCGCTCCGCCGCACCGGCGCGCCCACCGCGGCCCACGCCCCCGCCCCCGGCCGGGAGTTCGCCCTGGACCGCCGGTTCGGCGACCGGCTGACCGTGCAGGCCGGGCCGGTCCTCGCGGTCTCCGAGCAGGGCGCGTACCACCGGGCCGAACTGCGCGGCACGTACTATCCGGCCCGGCGCGCGCTGCCGCTGCGGGACGCCGTCCTCTACACGGGCGGCGACTCACCGCGCGCCGTCCACGCCGAACTCCTGCGCCGGGGAGTGGAGTCGGAGCACCTCTGGGTCACCGACGGGCTCCACGGCCACGTCCCGACCACCGCCGCCCCGGTCGTCGAGCACAGTGCCGCCTGGCACGAGGCGCTGGCGCGGTCCCGCCGGATCGTCACCGCCGAGCAGCTGCCCGAGTGGTTCGAGCGGCGGCCCGGCCAGATCGTCGTGCAGACCTGGCACGGCACCCCGCTCGGCCGCTTCGGCGCGGACCTGGGCGGCACCCTGTACGCCGACCACCACGAGCTCGCCTCGCTGCCGCACCGGGCGGCGCAGTGGTCCGTGCTGGTCTCCCCGAGCCGCCACTCCACCCCGCTGCTGCGCCGTGCGCTCGCCTACCGGGGCGAGGTCCTGGAGGCCGGTTCCCCGGCCAACGACCTGCTCTTCTCGGCCGACCGGGCCAAGACCGCCGAGCGGGTCCGGCACCGGCTCGGCATTCCGGACGGCCGCCGGGTCGTGCTGTACGCGCCGACCTACCGCGACCAGCTGGCCCACCCGCCCGGTACGGGCGGCGAGCGGCCCCGCTACCGCTGGGATCCGGCGCTCGACCCGGCCGCCCTGGCGCGGTCCCTCGGCGACGGCCACACCCTGCTGGTGCGGCGTCATCCCCGGGTGACCGGGAGCGTGCCCGAGGGGCACGGCGTACGCGACGTGTCCTCGCACCCGGACACCGCTCAGCTGCTGCTCATCGCCGACGTGCTGGTCACGGACTACGCGGGGCTGGTGTTCGACTACGCGCACACGGGCCGCCCGATGCTCTTCCACACCTACGACCTGGAGCACTACCGCGACACGGCGCGCGGATTCTGCCTGGACTTCGAGACCCGGGCGCCGGGGCCGCTGCTCACCGGCACGGACGAGGTCGCCGGGGTCCTGCGCGACGCCGGCGCCCTGACCGCGTCGGCGGCCCGGCACGCGCAGGCGTACGAGAGTTTCCGCCGGGACTTCTGCGACCTGGACGACGGCGGCGCGGCGGCGCGGGTCGCGGACCGGCTGCTGGCCGAGGGGTGAGACCTCCCCGGCCCGCGAGGGCGCTCAGCTCCTGAGCGCGGCGACGGCGGCCGCGGCCAGGTCGTCGAGGTAGCCCTTGGGCAGCGGGGCGCGGACGACGGCGAGCCGCCAGTAGAGCGGCCCGACGATCAGGTCCAGCGCACGGTCCGGGTCGCTGCCCTCGGGCAGTTCGCCGCGTGCCACGGCGTCCCGTACGACGACGGCGGCGATGCCCTGCTGCGGGTCCAGCAGGGCGGCCTTGATCGTGTCGGAGATCTCCGGACTGCGGGCCGCCTCGACCAGCAGGTCCGGGATGACCTGCGAGGCGACGGGGTGGCGCAGGGCGTAGGAGGCGAGTTCCAGTACGGCGCGCACGTCCCCGTACAGCGAACCGGTGGCCGGAGCCGGCATGCCCTGGACGGCGACGGCGGAGACCAGGTCGAGGACCAGGGCCAGCTTGGACTTCCAGCGGCGGTAGACCGCGGTCTTGCCCACGCCCGCCCGCCGGGCGATGCCCTCGATCGACATCCGGGCGAAGCCCACCGCGGCCAGTTCCTCGAAGACGGCGCTGCGAATCGCGTCGGTGACGTCCTCGCGCAGCACGGCGGCTCCGGCGGGGACGCGGCGGCGGGTTCCCGGGTCGGTGGTCATGGCCGAATCATAGTCCGTAGCGACGAAACGGTTGCGTTGCGACGCGGATGCGCCCTACTCTCAGCGTTGCGACGATACGGTCCCGTCCCGTCGGCCGTCGTGATCCCGCCCTCCCGTCGAAAGCGATCGTGGTGAGCCAGACAACAACCCCAGCGGCCCCGGCCGACACCCCTGCCGCGACACCCTTCCCGGTGTACGCGCCGGGTGAGCTCGCCGCGCTCGCCGCCCGGCACGGACTGACCATGAGCGGGGCCCGGCCCACGCTCGGCGCGTACATCCGGCAGCTGTGGGGGCGGCGGCACTTCATCACGGCGTTCGCCACCGCCAAGCTGACCGCGCAGTACAGCCAGGCGAAGCTCGGCCAGATCTGGCAGATCATGACGCCGCTGCTGAACGCGACGGTCTATTACTTCATCTTCGGCGTCCTGATGAACACCAAGCGCAACGTCGAGGACTTCGTTCCGTTCCTCGTCACGGGCGTCTTCATCTGGACCTTCACCGCCAGCTCGATCACCGCGGGGACCCGTGCGATCAGCGGCAACCTGGGCCTGGTCCGGGCCCTGCACTTCCCGCGTGCCTCGCTGCCCGTCGCGCTGGCCCTCCAGCAGCTCCAGCAGCTGCTGTTCTCGCTGGCCGCCCTGGTGCTGATCCTGGTGGGGTTCGGGCAGTTCCCCAAGCCGTCCTGGCTGCTGGCGGTTCCGGCACTGCTCCTCCAGGCCGTGTTCAACACCGGTCTCTCCATGGTGGTGGCGCGGCTCGCCGCCCGGACGCCGGACATCGCCCAGCTGATGCCGTTCATCCTGCGCACCTGGATGTACGCCTCCGGCGTCATGTGGAGCGTCGACACGATGCTCAAGGGGGACCGGGTCCCGCACTACGTGATGGTGATGCTGGAGTGCAATCCGGCCGCCGTCTTCATCGACCTGATGCGGTTCGCGCTCATCGACAGCTTCGGCGCGTCCCATCTGCCGCCGCATGCGTGGGCGATCGCCGCGGGCTGGGCACTCGTGTGCGGAGTGGGCGGCTTCGTGTACTTCTGGCAGGCGGAGGAGCGGTACGGACGTGGCTGACAACCTGGCCGGCAACCCGGCCGGCAACGACGAGCGGGTACCGACCGTCGTCGTGGACGACGTGCACATCACGTACAAGGTCAACGGCGCCCGTACCGGAAAGGGCAGCGCCACCTCGGCGCTCAGCCGGATCGTCTCGCGCCGGCAGACCCCCGGGGTGCGCGAGGTGCACGCCGTGAAGGGGGTGAGCTTCGCCGCGTACAAGGGCGAGGCCATCGGCCTGATCGGTTCCAACGGCTCGGGGAAGTCGACGCTGCTGAAGGCCGTCGCCGGGCTGCTGCCCGCGACGAAGGGCCGGGTGCACACCCAGGGCCAGCCCTCGCTGCTCGGGGTGAACGCGGCGCTGATGAGCGATCTGACCGGCGAGCGCAACATCGTGCTCGGCGGCCTCGCGATGGGAATGACACGGGCCGAGATCCGCGAGCGCTACCAGGGGATCGTGGACTTCTCCGGCATCAACGAGAAGGGCGACTTCATCACCCTGCCGATGCGGACGTACTCCTCCGG